>JBGAPH010000068.1:0-31952 GCA_044221365.1 Pirellulales bacterium | reverse complement strand
CCCTGGCCGAGCCTCGCAGACCCCTGCACGGGCCGGGCGGCATTTTCGGCCAGCGCGCCCAAGCGACGCTCACGTCCCTTGCTTGCGCTGCGGGTTAGTGTGGCACAACCCTAAAATCCGTGCGTGACGCAGCACTAGTTCCCAACTGCCAGCCGCGCGAAAAACGGCAAATCGACTGGCGACGCCCGGCCAGTTCGCCGCGGAAGGCGGCCTTCTACTAGCGAAACGAACCGCCGTGGCGCGAACCCAGCGACCACACCAGGACTCGTTCCGACACTCCCACACCACTCCGTAGGAACGGCCTTTCCAGGCCAACTTGCCCGTGGGGGTGACAGGCCCTACATTGGACGCGCGACACGTCTTGCGAGAGTGGCGGAATTGGCAGACGCGCTGGATTTAGGTTCCAGTCCCGCAAGGGGTCCGGGTTCGACTCCCGGCTCTCGCATTTTTTCGACAAGCCAATGAGTAACGCCGCTCATGGCGAAGTCAGGCGGCAGAGCGGAGATCGGCTGGGGAGAAGCCGGCAAGGGGGGCGGCTCATGATTGTTGCCACGGGCCCGCACGCGCAGCGGCGCGGATGAGGTTGCCCCCTAATCGTCCGCTTCGGCGGGCGGCAGACATTCGCGGGGAAACCGAAAATGCAACACGGCCTCCGTGCCTGCGGTCCGCAGCGTCCTCGCTTGCCAGGCCAGAATCGCTCCCCGCACCGTCTTGCGGTCCGTTTGCTCTTCGATGATTCGAGAGAGCTGAATGAGTTGAGCCAGGTTAAGCTGGCCTTCGGGCAGCTTTGCGTCCATGGGGATCACGCGCGTGACTTGGTGGGCCGTTCGATAGTGTAATAGCCCTACCACACGAAGGCCAGAATCGCCCGTCGGATCGGCGGCGGCGCGAGTCAGGCGTCGGCGATCTTGGCCAGGACGGGATGGCCGTCCAAGGATCAGCGCCCAGCGCATTTCGGCGTCTCCCGAAGCGCCTGTGTTTTCAGGAGTTTCTGGCTGCTCAGCCCGTTCCCTGCCGGCCGAGCGCTTGATTGCGAAGGACCCGGCGCCAGACCAGCGCGGTCAGCCCTCCAACCGGAATGACGACGAGCAGCCAAGGGGCGACCGCGACCGCCAGCAGGAGCGCCGCGGCGCCCAAGCCGCTGAGCGCGTTCCACGAGCCTCGCCAGGTTTCGCGGAGTTGCGTGGCCAGCGTGGGTTGCTGCGGTGGAACGTAGTTGTGCTCCTCGCGGGCTGAGATGCGCACCGTGGCCAGGGCCGTTTGGTTCGACAAGAGCCGCAGGCGACCCTGCATCCGTTCGATCTCCTCGCGGATGCGGGACAGCTCCGCCTCGAGCTGCAGCACCTCGGCCAGGGGTCCCGAGCGCTGTTTGATGATTTCCAGAACGCGCTCTTCCATCTTCTGCTTGTTGGCGATGCGGGCCTCGAGGTCGACGTATTCCTCCGTCACCTCCTCGGTCGTCACGCGGCGTGCCTCGACCACGCCGAGGTCGGCCACTTTCTGTAGAAAGCCGTCGAAATCGCCTGAGGGAATTCGCACGACCCAGGAGCCTGAGGTGCGCTCGCCTTGCTGCTGGTCGCTCTGCGCCTCGGAGATGTAGCCCTGGGCCCCGCGGACGAGACCCGGCAGTTGGGTTTCGAGCGCCGAGAAGTCGGACACGACGAGGTCCAGGCTCGCGTTGTAGATGATCTTGCGGTCGCCGCTCGCCTGGCCGAGGCCCGTGGGGTCGCCGACGGTTTGGCCGCCGCCCCTTCCGTAACCGGCGCCGCCCCCCGGCGCGCGTAGCATTGCCTCTTCTGCAGCAGGGCTCGCCGGAGCGTCTTGGAGGGCCAACTCCCGCGCTTCGTCTTGAACTCGGTACGCTGCGCCGGGCTGCGGCTTGGTTCTGGCCGCCTCGCGCTGCGATTGATTGCATCCGGCGAGGAGCACGAAAAGTGTCAGCAATCCGAACGTGCGACGCATGGCGTGCCTCCTTCTGGTCAATGACGCCCGCTCCTTAGACGACTCTCGTGGGGAAAAAATTCCCCGGAGGCTGCGGGGCCGCGCACAGGCTGGAAGCCTGTGCCACGAAGGCAAGCCTGTGCCGCTGGAAGCCTGTGCCACGGGTTGGAAGCCTGTGCCACGAGTCCGGGCTACGGTCGATTCGCCGCCGGAAACCGCACCAGCACCTTGAGGGCCCCTTCCTCGCGGTCGCGAAACACCTCGAAGGCCCGTTGGATTTGCGCCAGTTCGAAGCGGTGGGTGATCAGCCGGCTGACGTCGACGCGCCCCTCCGCGATCCACCGCATCGCCAGCGGAAAGTCGCGGGTGAAATCGGGGTCGACGCTCGTGTGGACGGTCAGATTCTGCTTGAACAGCTCTCGCCAGCCCACTCGTTCGAGATGTTCCGGGGGCACGCCAAAGTAGAGCAACCGCCCCGCCTTGCGGCACAGCCGCACGCACAGTTCGAGCGCCTGATCGCGGTGCCCTACGGCCTCGATCACGACGTCGGCCAGTTCGCCCCCGAGCGCCCGCCGCACCGCCGCGACGGGCTCTTCGCGGCTCGCGTCGATGACCGCGGTGGCGCCATTCGCCGCCGAACGCCGTAGCCGCGGCGAGACTTTGTCGACCGCCACGATCTCGCGGGCGCCCAGGTTGCGCAGGCAAAGGTTGAACATGTGGCCGATCGGTCCCTGCCCCACGACGACGGCCGTTTGGTCGAGCAGGCCGCCCAGCTTCTTGAGGGCAAAGATCACGGTGCCGAGCGGCTGGGCCAGCATCGCTTCCTCAGGCACAGGCCTGGGATCGAGGGGGATGGCGCGCTCCTCCCCCAGCACGTAGCGCTCGAACAGCCCGACCTGATTCACGGGCACCGCGAGCACGCGCTGCCCCGGCCGGAACCGCTGCCCCGTGGTGGCGACGACCGTGCCAATCATCTCATGCAACGAGTGTCCCAAGCCGCGCGGATAGCCGCCGGACTCCTCGTCGAAATAGGGCAGATCGGAGCCGCACAGGCAGGTGATCTCAGGCTGAAACACGATCTTCCCGGGCTGGTCGGGCAGGACCGGCTCGGGGGTCTCGACCAGTGAGATGCAACCGCGAGCAGTGATGAGACCGGCCAGCATAGCGAGCGAGGCTCCGTGGGACTTGGGACAAGAGCGGGATTGTGGACTTAGGCGACCGGCCTCACAAGTCCGCTCTACCCTGAGAGGAGCGCCGAGCCCCAACAACGCGATCATCCTCTCGTCGCAACAAGTGTTCTTACATGCTGTTACGGGCTCTCAAGAGAGGATCGGTCCGCCTCTTCTCCTGAGGTGCGGTCAGGGGCGATTGCCCGCGGCCGGCTGCCGTGTGTGAGCGCGGCAGACCGGCTTTCTCGCTGCGAGATCTCTACTCGATGGGCAGACTCTTGAACCGCCCGAGCGGCGGAGAGGCAGAGAGATCGTCCGGGCTAACCACTAGCGAGGCACGAAGGCACGATGAGGCAGGTTGTTCTCGCAATTCCGTTGTGTCTTTGTGCCTTCCTGGTTCAAAGCAATCAGACGCCGGCGCTGACGACCGCCGCTGATCTACGGCCCGGGCGCTCGGTTTCGCTCGCCAGGCGCTGGCGGAACTTGAGATGCCGGCGACGGGTGAGTTCCACGAGCGGCCGCCAGGCCCAGGCGGTCAGCCGCTGCTGGATGAGGAACTTCCAGAGACGGTTCGAGCGTTTGTACAAGTACGACATCGCCAGGTAGGCCGGCACGGCCCGCGGATCGGCAGGCCGTCGCCGCCAGATCGAGCGGTGCGAGAACAGCCGCCGGTAGCACCAGCCATAGCCGTCGGCGAGTTCCTCAGGCGTCATTCGCGCCGGCCGGAACACGACGTTCGAGGTGTCGTAGTAGCGCCAGTCCTTGTGCAGCAGACGGCCGGCGGCCTCCATCTCGGCAAACAGCGGCGTCCCGGGGTACGGAGTGAGGATGTGGAACGTGGCGCATTCGAGCCGGGCGGCCTCGATCCATTCGACCGTCCGCGCGAACACGTCGGGCCCGTCGTGATCGAAGCCGAGGACGAAGCTGCCGTTTACTTGAATCCCGTGCTGGTGCAGCAGTTCCACCCGTCGGGCGTAGTCTTCGGTTTTTGGGCTTTTCTTGCCGGCGGCTTCGATGTTCTCGTTGGCCAGCGACTCGAAGCCCACGAACACGCCGGTGCAGCCGGCCAGCGCCATCTCGCGCACCAGATCTTCGTCGTCAGTCACGTCGATGCTCACCGCCGCGCTCCAAATCTTCTCGAGCGGCCGCAGCGCCAGGCAGAGCTTGCGAAGGTATTCGGGGCGCGAGCCCAGATTGTTGTCGACGAACACGGCGTAGGGCTGCCCATCGGCGCGGAACTCGGCCACGATCTGCTCGACGTCGCGCGTCAGATACGGCATGTGCAGCCCCTCGGTGGCCAAGTAACAAAAGCCGCAGCGGTTGTGGCAGCCGCGCGTGGCGATCAGACTGGTCGTCGTGAGGAAACTACGGCGGGGCAACAGTTCGCGCCGGGGCGGCGGATCGTTGCGATAGGGGGTGCGGTAGCTCCCCTCATACCGCGGCTGCAAGCGGCCGGCCTCGACGTCGCGCAGGATTTGCGGCCAGAGTTGCACGCCCTCGCCGATCGCCAGGGCGTCGGCATGGGGCGCGGCTTCGTCGGGACACGACAGCACGTGCAGACCGCCAAGCACCACCTTGGCCCCGCGGGCACGAAACCAGCGGGCCAACTCATAGGCCCGTTTGGCGAACGTGAGATGCACGGTGATGCCCACCACTTCGGGAAAGGGCTCGCCGGGGGGCGGCCCTTGCAGCAGGTTCTCGTCCCAGTAAGACACTTCCCACTCCGCCGGCGTGTTGCCCGCAATGCTCGTGAGCGCCAGGCTGGGGGTGAGCACGTGCTTGCCAAAGCTGGCATGCGGGTCCTTGGGATAGAAGGGGTTCACGAGCAGGGCAGACCGCCGGCGGATCTGCGATGGCCAGAAGGTGTAATCCAAGGCCGGGGCCACCCGCATGGCGCGGGGGAGATAGGAACGCATGACGCTTGAGCTCCGGGAACGCCGAAATAGCTTTGCGATACAAAGTTATCGGCTTTGCAGAGCAAAGTAAAGGGCGAAAGCGAGCCTAGGGCGAGCGGCGCATCCGGCGAGCGGCTCAGCGTAAGCTGGCCGACGAGAGCCCCTTGCTCGGCAACTGCGAAGCCTTAGGGTTCCGAACCCGCCGGCGGGTCGGTCGCCAGGCGGTAGCCTTCGCTGCGGGCGACGTAGGTGGCGGCCGTGATGTCGCCCGCCACGTTGAGCGTCGTGCGGCACATGTCGAGCACGCGGTCGACCCCCAGGATAATGGCCACCAATTCGGTCGGCACATTAATCGTGGCCAGCACCATCACGATGAATGGAATCGACCCCGACGGCACGCCGGCGGTGCCGATGCCCCCCAAGATCGCCAGGTAGGCGACCGTGATCTGCTGCCCCAGCGTCAGGTCGACGCCAGCGAGCTGAGCCAGGAACAGCACGGTCACCCCTTCGTACAGGGCGGTGCCGTTTTGGTTGGCCGTGGCGCCCACGGTGAGCACGAAGTTGCCGATCTGCGGCGGCACGCCCAGGTCTTCTTCGGTCACCTTCATGGCGGTGGGAAGCGTGGCGTTGGAGCTCGAGGTCGAAAAGGCGGTGACGGTGGCCGTGCGAATGCGGCGGAAGAATTCCCGCGGATGGATCTTCGAAAGGAAATACACCGAGAGCGAGTAGACGCCGAACATATGCAGCGCCAAGCCCCCCAGCACCGCAAAGATGAACCAGGAGAGCGAGAGCAGCAGCTCGAAACCGAATTGGGCCGTGTTGTTGAACAGCAGACAAAATACCGCCAGCGGCGCCACTTGCATAATGAGCGCGATGAGCCGCGCCATCACGTCGAAGAGCGCCTGGAGCACGTCGACCAGCGGCTGCGCAGCGCCGTTCGGAACGAGCGTCACGGCGACGCCCACCAGCAGGGCGAAGAACATGACGTGCAGCATGTTGGCCGGATCGGCGGCGGCCGCCGCCACGGGGTTGCTGGGAGTGATCGTTTTCACGACTTGCATGAGCGGCGCGTCGGGCTTGGCGTCGCTCGCGGCCACGGGCGCCGGCGCCTTGCCGGCGTACTTCTCCTTGAGCGCGGTGGCCGTGGCCGTGGAGATGCGCTTGCCGGGCTTAACGACGTTGGCCATCGTCAGGCCGATGACGACCGAGATGGCCGAGATCACAAAGGTATAACCGAAGGCCTTGAGCCCCACGCGTCCGAGCTGGCGAATGTCGCCGATGCCGGCCACGCCGACGACGAGCGAGGAAAACACCAGCGGCACCACGAGCATGATCAACAGCCGCAAGAACAGCGTGCCGATGGGCTCGGTCACGTGGCGGAGGATTCCCTGCACGGTGGGATGGCTGCCGCCGACGGCCAGATTGACGGTCAGCCCCGCCACGACGCCCGCGATCAGCCCCATCAGAATCCGCGTGTGCAAGGGCCAGCGGCGGGAGGAGGCGGGGGATTCGTGCGTCATGCGGAATGGGCGCTAAGGCTAAGAGCAGGAACGCGCGGCCGGTCCGCGCTCGGTGGCCCGATTGTCGTGCCAGGTCCCAAGCGGTGTCAAACCGGGATTGCCGTTCTGGGCTTCGCGTTCTTCACTCGTAGGTCCGCGGCGTCAGCCACCGCGGCCGCGCTCCCGAGCGCCGCGCAACGGCCGGCGTCGCGGGCTCGTCGCCGAGTTCCTCCTCCCATTCGGCCGGCCCAATGGCCCGCGAGCCACGGCCGACAGCAAAACTCGTCCGATTTGAGGCCGGCGCCCAGGAACTCCGCGGCACGCGCCGCAGAGCCTCGAGCAACCGGCCGACTCGCCCCTGCACGTCGCGCGTTTGGCCGATGACCAGCGCCGAGCGGTTGGGCATGGGCGAGATCGACCCTGGGCCGCCAACCTCGTCCCACGAGTCCGGCGCCACGGTGGTGACCAGAAGATCGATCAGCGTGTCGTAGTCGTGGTTCGACCCCAGATCGTTGGCGACGCCGCCGTCGACGCGCACCAGGTCGTCCACAGGGTACACCCGCAGCTCGAGCCCGGTTTGCTCCTGTTGCTCCGGCGTGGTGATCAGGATCATCCCGTCTTGGATTTGCCACGACAGGTCTTGCTGTTCGAGCGCCAGGTGGAACACGCCCGCGAGGGGCGCGGCGGTCACCCGCAAAGTGACTGCCTGCGCGTTGGGGTCGATGCCTGCGTCTTCGAGCGCCTTGCGGTCGATCACGACGTTCAGACCAATTCGTTCGGCTACGAACTTTGCCAGGTCGCCGATCGTCGCGTCCTCCAGGTCGACATCCACGAGCCGCGACAGCGCCTGATCGGCCGTCCGTCCGGCCCGCGCATCGGCCGCCGGCACGGCCAGGATCTCCGCTTGAGCGAAGCCATCGGACGGACAACTGCTTAGCGCGATAATGAAAACCAACGACGATCCCCAAGCCACCCTCGCGCGAGTCATTTCGACGCCTCCTGAGATCTGCTGCCGATCTCGCCAACGATCTGTTCGCCCGCCCCTCCGACAACTTACGGCCGGCGTTGGTTCGCCGCAACGATTTGGCGGCCACGGCGTCAATCTCACAAAAACGTCAGGCGAATCACCCTCCGAAAACCGCGCCACGCCCCGCGCCGGCGGTTAGATTCGAGGGGATGCCGTGGGCGCCGGCGGTTCGGCGTTCGCGTCGACCTCTCTTACGGAACAGGATCTCTCCCATGGCTCTGCGCTTCCGTTGGCCCTGCGCGCTCGTTGCCTCCACGTTGGCCTGCTTCGCGGTGCAAAGCTCCTTTGCCCAGACGCCGACCGCCCCGGCGACCGCCAAGCCAACCGCCGCTACGTCCTCGGCCGTGCCCCTCAAAAAGGCAGTGCTCTTCAACTCCGGCGTCGGCTTCTTCGAACGCTCCGGCAAGGTGGCCGGCGACGCGGAGCTCGAACTACAGTTCAACGCCGAGGACATCAACGACCTGCTCAAGAGCATGGTCTTGCAGGATCTCGGGGGAGGCAAGATCTCGGCGGTCACCTACAGTTCGCGCGACCCGGTGACCAAAACCCTCAAGACCTTCGCGATCGACCTGACCAGCAACCCCACGCTCGCGCAACTGCTGGCCCAGATTCGCGGTGAGAAGGTCGAGCTCGAAGCGCCGAACGCCTTGAGCGGCCTGATCGTTGGAGTGGAAGCGCGCAGCGAGCCGACGCGCGACGGCGGCGCAGTCGATCGCGAGTTCCTCACGCTGCTCACCGACGACGGCCTGCGAAGCGTGCCGCTGGCCAGCGTGGGCCGCATCAAGCTGGCCGATCCCAAGCTCGACGCTGAACTGCGCCAGGCCTTGGCCATCCTGGCGCTGGGGCACGCCACCGACAAAAAGAGCGTGAAGCTCGCATTCAAAGGGCAAGGCGACCGTGAGGTCCGCGTGGGGGGCGTCTAGACGCCCATTGCTGGTCGCCCCTGGAAAATATATACCAGGAATCTCCGATCTGGAAGACGAGCTACCGCCTCGTGCTCGACGACAAGGGCCAGCCGCTCCTTCAAGGCTGGGCGATCGTGGAGAATACGACCGAGGAAGATTGGAACGACGTGCGGCTCACGCTCGTGAGCGGCCGGCCGATCTCCTTCCTCATGGACCTCTATCAGCCACTCTACGTGCAGCGGCCCATGGTCCAGCCCGAGCTCTACGCCTCGCTCGGACCGGTGGTCTATGGACAAGATCTGTCGCGGGCAGCGGAGGAGTTTCGGCGGCGAGATCGCGCGGTGGCCCGCAGCCGAGGCCAAGGAGGAGTCGGGATGGGCGGCATGATGGGTGGCGGCATGATGGGCGGCATGGGCGGCATGGGCGGCGGCGGCGCGGGCTATGGCCGGCCAGGGCGCCCCGCAGACGATGCCGATGAGCTGAGCGACGAACCGGCGACGCCCCAGGAGGCCGAGCGGCTGCGCGAGGCGGTCGATAAATCGGTCGCCTCGGTCGCCCAAGCCGACGACGTCGGCGAACTGTTTCAATATGTCATCGCCGCACCGGTCGATCTGCCGCGGCAGCAATCGGCCCTGCTGCCGATCGTCAATCAGGCGGTCGAGGCGAAGAAGCTCTCGATCTACAACCAAAGTGTGCAGTCGAAGCATCCGCTCAACGGACTGCGGCTCAAGAACACTACCGACCTGCATCTGATGCAGGGGCCGATCACCGTCTTCGACGACGGCGCCTATGCCGGCGATGCCAAGATCGAGGACCTGCAGCCCGGCACGGAGCGGCTGATCAGCTATGCCCTCGATCTCGACGTGGAGGTCGCGCCCGAAGGCAAGACCGAACCCGAACGGCTGCGGCAAGTCCGGATCGTGAAAGGCACGCTCAACCTGCAGGAAATGCAGACGCGCCGGCACAAGTTCGTGGTCAAGAACTCGGCCGCGGAGCCGCGGACGTTGCTCATCGAATACCCAATCGACTCGCGGTGGCGGCTCGTGGCGCCGCAGCAGCCGCTGGAGAAAACCCGTAGCCTCTATCGCTTCGAGTTGGTGGCCGCGCCCGGCAAACCGCAGGAGCTTTCCCTCGAGGAGGAGCAAACGCTGCGGCGCGAGGTGGCGATCTCCGATCTCGACCATGCCGGCATCCTGCTCTACGAGAGCTCCCCGCAGAGCAGCAGCGAGGTGAAGCAGGCCCTGCAGGAGGTGATCCGCCGCCGGCAAGAGATCGACCAGGCGATCGAGCAGCGCAGGCAACTCGAAGCCCGCGCCCAGGAGATCGGCCGCGACCAGGCCCGCATTCGCCAGAACATGGCCCAACTTGGCCGCGACACAGACCTCTACCGCCGGTACGTCAAGAAGTTTGGCGAGCAGGAGGACCAGGTCGAGAAGCTCCACACGGAGATCGACGAGGCGCAGAAGCACGAATTGAGCCTGCGCGAGGCGCACGACGCGTTCTTGGCGTCGTTGGACGTGGAGTAGCGAGTCGCGATCAATTGCCTGCCACCAGTCGACCGCACGAGATCGCCGCGGCGACAGGCTGCGAATCTGCAAGCACCGACGCCACGGGGTCGCGCGCATCGGCCTTCGGCAGCGGCACAATCGCAAGATTCGCTAGCTTGCCAGGCGTCAAACTCCCGTGGTCGGCGGCGAGTCCCAGCGCCCGAGCCCCGGCCAGCGTGCCGAGCTCGAGGATCGTATTCGGGTCGAGCTGCGGGTGCAGCCGGTGGATCGCCCGCAACTCGGAAAGCACGCTCAGATCGGGGTTCGACGCGCGGCTGTCGGTGCCGACCGCCAGGGACACCCCTGCGCGCACGAGCGCCGCCAGGGGATATGGCTCGTGCCGGAAGTACTCATGCGTCCGCGGGCAGTAGACCAGGCTCAGGCGATCTGCGCGGGCGGCCAGGAAGCCGATTTCATCGTCGGCTAGGTAGTTGCCGTGAATCACCAGTGCCCGCTGAGCGCCGGCCAGCAGCTCGAGGTAGTCGAGCGGGCGGCGCGGCGCGGCAAAGACCTCGGACTGCCAAACACCAAGTTCCTCGAGCAGCGCGCGGAACGGGCCGCCGCCGGTGGCCAGCAGCTCGAGCTCCTCGCGTGATTCGGCCAAGTGCATCGCCACCGGATGCGAACCCGCCAGCCGCACGGCCGCGGCCACGAGCTCGGGATGCGTGGAGTAAGGCGCATGTGGCGAGAGACCTGGCAACACGCCGCCGGCCAGGCTCCGATCAACAAGGTGCTCGGCGGCCAGAGCCTCGAGTTGCCGACGCCGCTCATCCCCGAGGCCCAGCATTTCGAGCAGAGCGACGACCGGCACCGGCGGCTCGGTGCGGAAGGCCCCGCGCCCCGTCGGCTGCACGATGTCGGCTAGCAGCGTCGTCCCGGCGGCGGCGCTCTCCGCCAGACCTCGCGAGATCGCCGACTCACTCGCCGGCGTCGACCGCCGCCAAGCGAGCACTCCGCGAATCCAGTGCGGCAGCGGTTGCCCTGGCGCTCCCAGCGGCGCAGCTAAGTCGGAGAATTCGAGATGCGTGTGGGCGTTGACGAGCCCCGGCACGATGAGGGTATCGCCCAAATCGATCGCGTTGCCGTCGGGCGTCCCCTGCCCGAGTGCGACGATCCGGTCGCCGCGGATCGAGATCCAAGCGTCATGCAGCGGCGGCCGATCGACCGGGGCAATCCAGCGGGCACGCAGCGTCTTGAGGTCGGCGGCGGAATTCGACCAATAGTGACGGAATTCTTCCACGCCTACCCTGCTAGCTCCCGGCCCCAGCAAGGTCGGAGCTGGGCTGGACCTCCTCGTAGCCGAGCGAACCGTAAAACTCCGCCGCCGATCGCCAATCCTCGTGGGTTTCCAGGGCGATTCTTCGTCCCCCAGCATCCCAGACGCAGCCTTCGAGGGTCGCCATCAGGATACGGCCGACCCCCTTGCGCCGCCAGGCGGGATGCACGGCGAGCCAGTGCACCACGGGCTGGCCCTGCGGTCCGCCGCCGCGCGAGGCCAGCGTGACGGTTCCGATCGCCGTACGGGGGCGCGGGGCGCCCGCGGCGGGCGTGGTTTCCGCGATCCACAAGTGATCGCGATTCCACCACGGTTTGGCCAAGAATTCGCGGCGGAAGTCGTCCTGATCCCAGTCGCGCACGCCTACCTTCATGAGGGCGAACGCGCGGCGCCGCAACTCGAGCCAGAGGGGAATGTCTTCCCGCCCGCCAAAGGTGCGAATCGCCACCCAGTCGGCCTCCGGCAAGGCGGGCCGCTCGGTCAGCGTCTTGCTGAGTTGAAGGACTCGAGCCATGGACGAACCTTCCCCTGATTGGTCGCGCGGGAAGCCCGCAGCGACTCTGCACAATCGTACATCCCGCCGGGGGAACGACGCAAATCCACAACCGCATCGAACGCCACAAGTCTCTGTACAGTAAAGCCATACGGAGATTGTCGGCGGTTGTGATGAATTTCCGGCAGTGCTCGTGGAAGTTCGTGACCAAAACTTACGCAGTGGACGATTGATTTCTTTCACGGTTCATGGCATATTATGAGCGTCAGAACCGCTGACGGGGCCGGGAAGAGAAGAGGAGAGCCAGCGGCGTGGTGGAAGAGAGGCGGCAAAAGCTGCAAGAGCTGGTTCGGGCGCGGGGCTTTGCCTCGCTGCCTGAACTGGCCGACGAACTGTCGGTTTCGGAGTCGACGGTCCGGCGTGACCTAGATTTCCTCGAAGAGCTCGGCACGGCCAAGCGCACCCATGGCGGCGTGTTCTACACCGGCCCCTCTCCGCGGCTCCCTCATTTTGATGAGCGGCAGCCTGCCGAGTGGGACAAAAAGCGGGCGATCGCCCGCCAGGCGGTGGAGCTGATCGCCGATGGCGACACCCTGCTCCTCGACGGCGGCAGCACGACCTACGAGGTCGCGCAACTGCTGGCGGGAAGGGCGCTGCAAGTCGTCACGAACTCTTTGCCCGTAGCCAACCTGTTCGCCTCCGACGCCCGCAACGACCTCGTGTTGGTCGGCGGCTTCGTCTACCCGCGAACCGGAGTGACGCTGGGTCCGCACGCGATCGACCTGATCTCCCGCCTGAATGTCCGCCGTACGGTGCTGAGCGTTTCCGGCATCACCGAGCGGGGCTTTTACAACAACAATCTGCTGCTGGTCGAAACCGAGCGGGCCATGCTCGGAGCGGCCGAGGAAGTGATCGTGGTGGCCGACTCGAGCAAGTTTGGCCATCCCAGCCTGGCCTTGCTGTGCGAGCTGAGCGCCGTGCATCACGTGGTCGTCGACGACGGCCTCGACGCGGCCTGGCAAACGCGCTTGCGGGCCGCCGGGGTGACCCTGCACCTGGCCTCCCCCGCTGCCGACGGCCAGCGGCCGGGCTAACCGCCGAGCCCACCGACCCAACCCAACGAAGACACACCGCCGATGTCCACCGCCGCTGCACTCGACCGAGCCACCATCGAACGCATTGTGCGTGAGATCGTCTATCGCGAGTCGGCGAAAGCGGCCGGCAGGTCGGAACTCGTCGTCAGCGTCTCGGCCCGGCACTGTCATCTGACCGACGCCGACGTGGAAACGCTGTTCGGCCCGGGCCGCACGCTCACGCCAATGAAGGACCTCTACCAAGACGGCTTCTACGCGGCCGAAGAAACCGTGATGGTCGTCGGCCCCCGCAAGCGGATGCTTCCCTCCGTGCGCATCCTGGGCCCCACGCGCCCGGCCAGCCAAGTGGAGCTCGCCTTCACCGACGGCATTTCGATGGGCATCGATCTGCCCGTGCGAGCCAGCGGCAAGATTGCCGGCACTCCGGGCTGCGTGCTCGTGGGCCCGGCAGGCGTGGTCGAACTCAAGGAAGGCGTGATCCGCGCCGAGCGGCACGTCCATATGAATCTGGAAGACGCGGCCCGCTACGGCGTGAAGAACGGCGACCGCATGAGCCTGCGGATCGACTCGTCGTGCGGACTGATCATGCGCGATCTCCTGGTGCGGGCAGACGCCACGAGCAAACTCGAGGTCCACATCGACACCGATGAAGGCAACGCCTGCGACCTGGACCACGCCACGCACATGGAGCTGATCAAGCAGGATTGAACCGCGGAGTCGCGGAGACGCGGAGACGCGGAGAAGACAAAGAGACTCTCGCCAAGGCGCAAGGATCGCAAAGCAGAGACAGAGGTTGATTGCTTTGCGGGCTTCGCGCCTTGGCGAGAAAGATGTTCGATTTCGACTACTTGGAGAACTGACTGATGGCTAAGCAACTCGAGGCGCTCGGCATGATCGAAACCAAGGGCTTCATCGCCCTGGTCGAGGCGACCGACGCGATGATGAAGGCGGCGAACGTGCAATTCCTCGGCTGGGACAAGGTCGGCAGCGGCCTGGTGACCGGCTTCGTGACGGGCGACGTGGCTGCGGTCAAGGCCGCCGTCGACGCGGGCGCCACCGCCGCGGGCCGCATTGGCGAGGTCCTCGCCGTGCAGGTCATTCCCCGTCCGCACGAAGACCTCAGCGTCGTCCTGCCGGATGTGAAAACAAAGAAGCAAGCGGCCAACGTTGGCTAGCGTTTGCTGCTCGTCAACGACCCAATCCACGAAACTCATTCGCTCCAAAAGAAGTGTCTCCCATGCAAGCAATCGGACTGTTGGAAACCAAGGGCCTGGTGGCCCTCGTCGAAGCGACCGACGCGATGGCCAAGGCCGCGAACGTGCAGATCGTCAAGAAGATCGCCATCGGCGGCGCCTACGTGACCACCGTGGTCCAGGGCGACGTCGGCAGCGTGCGGGCGGCTGTGGAAGCCGGCGCCGCGGCCGCCACGCAGGTGGGCGAGCTCGTGTCGAGTCACGTGATTCCGCGCCCCTCGGAAGGTTTGGTCGCCGCCTACCTGAGCTAGCGTAGGGTCCGCTCTGCGGACCAACGTTAGCCGCGTTCGGCGAAGCAGCGCCTTCTCCTTGTTGAACCGTCGCCCCCTTTGATCCGCACAGCGGACCCTACGCAACGCTTCATGAAGATCCTGGTCGCGAACCTCGGCTCGACAAGTTTCAAGTATCGGCTGTTCGACATGGCCGACGAACGGGAGCTTGCGCGCGGGGGGATCGAGCGGATTGGCTCGGTCGAAAGCCGTTGCTTTGTCCAGATTGGTGAGTTGCGGCTCGACATCGTGGCCAACGTTCCCGATCACGCGGCCGCGGTGGAACGCTGTCTTCAACAACTCACCGATCCCGAGCGAGGGTGTCTGCGTGAGGCGAGCGAGGTGGCGGCCATTGGTTTCAAGGCGGTGCATGGCGGCCGCGTGAGCGGAGTGCAACGCGTCACGCCCGACGTGCTCTTGGCCATGGAAGAAATGAGCGACGTGGCGCCGGCGCACAACCCGCCTTACATCAAGGCGATGCGGCTGCTCAGCGAAAAGCTGCCCGACAAGCCGCTCGTGGCAGCGTTCGAAACCGGCTTTCACGCCACGATCCCCGACCGTCTGCGTTATTACCCCGTGCCTTACGAGTGGGCGACGGAGCACCACGTGCAGCGGTGGGGTTTCCACGGCGCGAGCCACCGCTACATCGCCACGCGGATGGCGGAGTTGCTCGATCGCAAGGATGCCCGCATCATCTCGTGCCACTTAGGCGGCTCGAATTCGCTGTGTGCGATTCGCGCCGGCCAGAGCGTGGCCACGACGATGGGCATGAGCCCGCAGACGGGACTGGCGCACAACAACCGCGTAGGCGATTTCGACCCCTTCGCACTGCCCGTGTTGATGCGGGCGACCGGCAAGACGCTCGAACAGTTGCTCGACGAGCTGGCCGAAAAGAGCGGTCTGTTGGGCCTCAGTGGCGTCAGCGGCGACGTGCGCGACCTCGAGGAAGCCGCCGCCGAAGGCAACGAGCGGGCCCAGCTGGCCCTCAATGTCTTCACCTCAGGCATTCGCCAGCACTTGGGCAGCATGCTCATCGAGCTGGGGGGCGTCGAGGCGATCGTGTTCACAGGCGGCATCGGCGAGAACGGCAAGCAAATCCGCACCGCGGTGCTCGCGGGGCTGGATGAGCTGGGAATCGTGCTCGATCCGGCGGCCAACGCCGCGGCCAAGGGCGAATGCCGGATCGATGCGGCCGGCAGCGGCGTGCAGCTTTGGATCGTGCCCACCAACGAGGAGCTGATCGTGGCGCGGCAGGCCAAACAGCTCCTGGAGAGTTAACGCGATGTTCCTGGCGCGAGTCACCGGGTCGGTCGTGGCGACGCAGAAAGTGGCGACGATGGTCGGCCACAAGCTGCTCGTCGTCGAACCGTATCGGTTAGAGCCCAAGTCGCGGCGCAGCTTCGAGTCGACGGGCCGCACGTTCATCGCCGTCGACGCCCTGGGCGCCGGCGAAGGCGATTTCGTGCTGATCACCCAAGGCTCGAGCGCCCGCCTGACCCTGGAAACCAAGAACCTGCCGGTCGACACGGTGATCATTGGGATCGTCGACACGGTGCGCGTGGACGCCGAAAGCGTTTACCACCGCGAGTAGGGTCCGCTCTCGCGGACCAGATTCCAGCCGCAACCCAGCCAATAACGAAATACCCACCGCCTCCCTTTGGTCCGCGAGAGCGGACCCTACGAGAGCCCTCCCTATGCAAGCCACTGAAGATCTCATCCGCTCGGTCGTCCGCCAGGTGCTCACCGAAATGGGCCGCCCGGCGACCAATGGCCGCAGTCATCGCGGCCGCTTCGGCATCTTCGACAACGTGGATGACGCCGTGAGCGCGGCCACCACCGCCTTCGAGGAACTCTCGGAGCGGACGATGGAAGACCGCAAGCGGATCATCGACCACATCCGCCGCATCTCGATCGACCAATGCGTCGAGCTCGGCACGATGGAGATGGAAGAGACCAAGATCGGCCGCCTGCCGCACAAGATCGAGAAGCTCAAGACCCTGGGCGAGCGGACCCCAGGCGTCGAGTTCATGCGGAGCGAAGTGTTCAGTGGCGACCATGGCCTGGCCGTGATTGAGCACGCCCCGTTCGGCGTCATCGGCGCGATCACGCCTGTCACGCACTCGCTGCCCACCATCACGGGCAACGCCGTGAGCATGATCGCCAGCGGCAACACGCTGGTGGTGAACCCGCATCCCTCAGGCAAGAAGGTGGCGGTCGAAGGGGTGCGGCGCTTCAACGAGGCGATCTACCGCGACCTGGGCATCGACAACCTGATTTGCGTGCTGGCCGAGCCCACCTTGGAAACGGCCGATGCCCTGTTCAATCACCGCGGCATCAAGTTGATCTGCGTCACCGGCGGTCCGGCCGTGGCGCGGGCGGCCATGAAGTCGAGCAAGCGGGCGATCGTCGCCGGCCCCGGCAATCCGCCGGTGGTGGTCGACGAGACGGCCGACCTCGACCGCGCGGCCCGCTCGATCATCCAGGGCGCCTCGTATGACAACAACCTGCTGTGCATCGCCGAGAAGGAAGTGTTCGTGGTCGACGAGGTCTTCGACGCGATGCTCGCGGCGATGGACCGGGCTGGGGCCGCGCGGCTGAATGCCCGCGAGGTCGATGCGCTGACCAAGGCGGCCATGGTGAGCACGGGCGAAGGGGAGCACAAGCACATCGTGCCCTGCAAGGACCTGCTCGGCAAAGACGCGGCGGTGCTGGCCAAGGCGGCCGGCCGCAGCGTGTTGGCCGACGTCGAGCTGCTGTTCGGCGAAACTGACGAGCACAACCCGTTCGTGCCGGTGGAGCAGATGATGCCCTTCGTTCCCTTCGTGCGCGTGCGCGACGTGGACGAGGGGATCGCCAAGGCCAAGTTCTACGAACACGGCTTCCGGCACACGGCAATCATCCATTCGAACAACGTGCGGAACATGACCAAGATGGGCCGGGCTCTCGACACGACCTTGTTCGTGAAGAACGGGCCCTGCATGGCGTCGCTGGGCCTGGGCGGAGAAGGCTACCTGTCGTTCTCGATCGCCACGCCGACGGGCGAAGGCGTGACGACGCCGCTCACCTTCACCCGCGAACGCCGCTGCTCGCTGATCGACGATTTGCGGATCTTGGGCAAATAAGACGAACCAAAGACATTTAACCACGGAGACACGGAGGCACGGAGAGAGCAGAGAGAAATCGAGCATAGATTTACCGCAAAGGACACAGAGGACGCAGAGGAATTGAATTTGTTCTGCTCCGCGTCCTCCGTGTCCTCTGCGGCGAAAAGCTCTTCTCTCCGTGCCTCCGTGTCTCCGTGGTGAAAAAAACCGAGATGCAAGCGGGATTGGTAGTCGGAACGGCGCGGGCGACGGCGAAGCATGCTTCGCTCGGCGGCCAGAAACTGCTCGTGGTGCAGTTCCTCGGCGCCGACGGCCGCTCGCCCGACGGCGACCCGGTGCTTTCGGTCGACACAATCGGCGCCGGCCGCGGAGACACGGTGATCCTGACCAGCGACGGCCGCGCCACGCGGGAGCTACTAAAGAGCGATACAACGCCCGTCCGCTGGAGCGTAATCGGCATCCAAGACCCAAGCTAATTGAACCACGGAGACACAGAGACACGGAGAAATGCAGAGAGAATGAACCAAAAAGGCACAAAGTCACTAAGAATCTGCAAATGCCCAACTTGGTGTCTTCTTGTCTTTGTGGTTGCGGCAATTCTTCTCCGTGTCTCCGTGGTGAAAACATCATGAGAATCGGCGAAGTGATCGGCACGGTGACGCTGGCGGCTTGGCATCCCAGCCTGGCTGGCGCGCGCTATGTGCTGGCCGTGCCGCTGGCGCTCAAGAACTTGCAGGGCGAAGCGGCCTTGGCCGAAGAACTGGTGGTCTACGACGACCTCGGCGCCTCGCCGGGCGTGCGGATCGCCTTTAGCGAAGGGGGCGAAGCGGCCCAGCCGTTTCACCCCGAAAAGAAACCGGTCGACGCCTACTGCGCCGCCCTGCTCGACGAAATCGAACTCGACTAACAGCACATTAAACCGCCGAGACGCAGAGACACGGAGAGGACAGAAGCACTGAACCACAAAGGCACGAAGACACAAAGAAGAGGAGAATTGATTCTTGTGCCTTAGTGTCTTTGTGGTTCACAAATCCTCTCCGTGCCTCCGTGTCTCCGTGGTGAAACAGACTCTCTCCCCGGCGAAATAAGGACTTTCATGAACAACGTCTATCAGCTCAAGCAGGAAATCTGCGAGATCGGCCGCCGGATCTACAACAAGGGGTTCGCCGCCGCCAACGACGGCAACATCAGCTTCCGCCTCTCGGACAAGGAAGTCCTCTGCTCGCCCACCATGGTCTCCAAGGGCTTCATGAAGCCGGACGACCTCTGCACGGTGGACATGGACGGCAAGCAGCTTTCCGGCAAGCGCAAGCGGTCCAGCGAGATCTTGCTGCACCTGGCCATCATGAAGGCCCGCCCTGACATTCGCAGCGTGGTCCACTGCCACCCGCCGCACGCCACGGCGTTCGCGGTCGCCCGCGAGCCGATTCCGCAGTGCGTGCTGCCCGAAGTCGAGGTGTTCCTCGGCGATGTGCCCATCACCAAGTACGAAACGCCCGGCGGTCAGGCCTTTGCCGACACGGTGCTGCCGTTCGTACCGAAGACGAACATCATCATCCTGGCCAACCACGGCACGGTGAGCTACGACGTGTCGGTCGAGCGGGCCTACTGGTGGACCGAGATCCTCGACGCCTACTGCCGCATCCTCATGCTCTCGCGTGACCTGGGCAAGGTGAACTACTTCACCGAAAAGGAAACGCGGGGCCTGTTGGACCTCAAGCAGCGGTTCGGCTTCACCGATGCCCGGCTCGCGCCCGGCATGGAAGACTGCGACATCTGCGGCAACGACATTTTCCGCTCGACCTGGGACAAGTCCGGCGTCGAACGCCGCGCCTTCGACGCCCCGCCCCCGATGGGCAAGGCCGCCGCACAGTCGGCGTCGGCCACCTCGGCCAACGGCAGCAAGTCGGCGATCAGCGCCGATCAAGAAGCCCTGGTGCAAGCCATCACCGAACGCGTAATGGCCGCCCTGGCGGCGAAGTAGGGTCCGCTCTCGCGGATCGATTGAGCTAACAACTAAGACCCTCTCCACCACGGAGACATTGAGACACGGAGAAGACAGAGAGTTTGCACCGCGGAGGACACAGAGTACGCAGAGAAATGACTTTGTACTGCTCCGCGTCCTCTGTGTCCTCTGCGGTAAGAGATCTCCTCTGAGCATTCCGTGTCTCCGTGGTGAACTAGAGCCCTGGCGAGTCCCATGAAAGTCACCATTATCGGCGGCGGCGGATTGGTTGGTTCTTGCACCGCGTTTGCGCTGCAGGCCGGCCGCATCGTGCGCGAGCTTGCTCTCATCGACGCCAACGCCGACATGGCCGCCGGCCAAGCCCTCGACTTGCTGCACGGCGCGCCGCTGCTGGCCGATCAGGTCATCACCTCCGGCGGCTACGAGCACGTGGCCACCAGCGACGTGGTCTGCATCACCGCGGGCCTGCGGCGCAAGCCCGACGAGAGCCGTCTCGATTTGATCAACCGCAACGTCGATCTGTTCCTCGGCATCCTCGGCCAAATGCAGTCGGCCGGGATCAAGAAGAACGCGGTCGTCGTCGTGGTGTCGAACCCGGTTGACGTGCTCACCTATCTGGCCGCCCAGCGGCTCGACCTGCCGACCACGCAAGTCATCGGCCTCGGCACGCAGCTCGACACGATCCGCTTCCGGGCACTGATCGCCCAACGGCTCGGCGCACCGCCGACGCAGGTATCAGCCCTGATTCTCGGCGAACACGGCGACAGCATGGTTCCCATCTGGTCGAGCGCCACGGTCGGCGGCCTGCCGCTCGAGAAATTCGCAGGCTGGAACGCGAACGCGGCGAGCGAGATCTTCACCCGCACCAAGGGTTCCGGCGCCGAGGTGATCGGCAAGAAGGGGGGCGCTGGCTTCGCCGTGGGCGTGGCGATTCAAGAAGTCATCGAAACGATTGCCCTCGACCGCCGCCGGTTGCTGCCGGTTTCGACCGTCCAGCGCGGCTGCTACGGCATTCGCGACGTGGCTCTCTCGGTGCCGACCGTCGTCGGCCGCGCGGGCGCCCTCACGACGCACGAGATCGAGCTCTGGCCGAAGGAAGTGCAAGCCCTCCGCAAAAGCGGCCAAGTCCTGCGACAAACCGTCGACACGGTCCTCGAGCGGATCAAAGGCAAGTAGCGAGGGATTTACGAACCGCCGAGACGCCGAGACGCAGAGAAAGAGAGAGATTTGAACCACAAAGGCACGAAGACACCAAGAAATGCATGAACCATCTCTTCTCATTGTGTCTTTGTGCCTTCGTGGTTCAAAAAAGATTGTCTCCGCGCCTCCGCGTCTCGGCGGTTAGTCAAAGCTCCAACGATGCAAAAGTCCCTCGACCGCAAGCTTGCCGCGATTCATGCCGATCCAAGCGGCTCGCGCGAGTTTATTTTGGCCGACGCCAAGGACGCCGACATGGCGTTTGGCATCGGCGCGCCCGGCAAGTCGCCGGAAGCGCACGCAGGCGAGACACGCTTTCGCACGCTGGCGGAGTATCGCGAGCAGATTCGCCAGATCATCGACCAAGGCCTGGTCGACATCATGCTCATGTCGGCCAGCACCAACGATGTGCTGACGATCGCCGAGCGCCGCTTCGCGCACAGTGCGATCACGCCGGCGGCCCGGGCCAACGACACGACCGATGTCTTCGTCGTCCGCGGCGGCAAGTACCTCGAGTCGCCGGCCCAGCCGTTTCGCTCGGCGCTCGTCGACCACATTCAGTGCGGCCACATCGATTGCCAGCCCAACGAACGGGTGCTGGGGGCCAACTTGGGCCTCTACAGCGTCACGTTCAATAATCGGCTCGAAGACGATCTGCGGTCGCTCGAGGAATATCGCCGGTTTCGTGAAGAGGCCGAACGCAAGGGTTTTCGGCACTTCCTCGAGCTGTTCGACCCCAACTCGCCGGCAGGCCTCTCGGCCGAGCAGATTCCCGGCTTCATCAACGACCACGTCGCCCGCACGCTCGCCGGCGTGGCGCAGGCCGGGCGGCCGGTGTTCCTGAAGATGGTTTACCATGGGCCGCGGGCGATGGAAGAGCTCGTCGCCTACGATCCGCACTTGGTGGTCGGCATCCTCGGCGGCGGCGCCGGCACCACCTACGACGCCTTCAAGTTGCTGGGCGAAGCCAAGAAGTACGGCGCGCGGGCAGCGCTCTTCGGCCGCAAGATCAACGGAGCAGAGTGCCAGTTGGCCTTCGTCGAGTTCCTGCGGCTGATTGCTGATGGTCAGCTCGAGCCTGAGGAGGCGGTCCGCGCCTACCACGGCGTGCTCCAGAAGCTGAAGATTCGTCCGCAACGCTCGTTGGCCGAAGACCTGGAGTTGCGGACCGGCGTCATGAGCTACGGCGGCTCGAGTTCGGCGACCGTGCCAGCCTTGCCCAGCGCAGTTTCCGCGGCAAAAGATCCGTCCGTCCCCAACACCCTGGGCCCGATCACCAAGGCCGATCCCATGAAGAAAGACTGTGGCTGCGGTTGCGGCGGAAAGACGAAAGCCTGCGGCGATGCCAAGCCGGCCGGTGAAGCAGCGGCGCCAACCGCCGCGTTTCCCACCACGCCCGGCGGCAAGCCCGACTTTGCGCGGATGACGCCGGCTCAAAAGCTCGCCTGGAACCGCGCCGAGCGCGACCGAATCTTCGGAATCTAACCCGACTCCCCTCTCCCTGTGGGAGAGGGGCCGGGGGTGAGGGACGGCCAGGGCTGCTGTGGCGCGCGAGGTGTTGCGCTCGCCGTTCGGACAGCGAGCTCAGCGACCACGGGTGACCCATACGCTACCGACCCTCACCCCAGCCCTCTCCCACAGGGAGAGGGAGCCGGATGCTCGGCAACTCACCCAGGAAGGGCCGATGCCCTTGCCCAGTCCGCGCCCAGGTTCGATAACAGGTCGAGCGGCCCGCCGGGCCCACCGGTTCTCTTAGGGTGACTTTCCATGCGCTTTGCTTCGGCTCGACGGGCTTGCTGCATTCTCTTTTGCCTCGCGATCAGTTCTGGCCTCGGCCTCTCAGCCCGCGCCGACGACTGGCCGCAGTGGCGCGGCCCGCACCGTGACGGCCGGTGGCGCGAGGAAGGCATCGTCGAGCGGTTCAGCGCCCCGCGGCTCGAGCCCAAGTGGCGGGCGAAGGTCGGCAGCGGCTACAGCAGCCCCAGCGTCGCCGAGGGGAGGGTTTTCGTTACCGACCGGCTCGTCGAACCCAAGCAGGTCGAACGCGTCCACTGTTTCGACGAACAGACCGGGAAACCTCTCTGGTCTCACGAATACGATTGCCCTTACGTGGGGATTGGCTACAGCGCCGGGCCGCGGGCAGCCGTGTCGGTCGACCAGGGGCGGGCCTACGCCCTGGGCACGATGGGGCATCTCAAATGCTTTGACGCCGCGACCGGCGGCGTGCATTGGGAGCGCGACCTCAACGCCGACTACCAGATTCGCATGCCCATCTGGGGCATTTCGGCGTCGCCGCTCGTTTACGAAGACCTGGTGATCGTGCAAATCGGCGGCTCTGGCGGCGCCTGCCTCGTCGCCCTCGACAAGCACTCCGG
This sequence comes from Pirellulales bacterium, assembly GCA_044221365.1. Taxonomy (GTDB): domain Bacteria; phylum Planctomycetota; class Planctomycetia; order Pirellulales; family JBGAPH01; genus JBGAPH01. Next base: position 8,942 of record JBGAPH010000068.1, on the reverse strand, counting down.
CAGCGAACGCTGGCGCGCTCTCGACGACCAGGCTTGCTACTCCGCCCCCATCATCATTCGGCAGGCGGGACAACCCGTGCTCGTGGCGCTCACCGGCGAGAGCGTCGCCGGCCTCGATCCTAAGACCGGCGAAGTTCACTGGCACCGGCCGTTCCCGCCCAAGAACATGGTGATTGGCGTCGCCACCCCGGTGATCGACGGCGAGCGGCTCTTCGTCACCTCGTTCTACGAGGGTTCGCTGATGCTGACCGCACCCCGCGACAAGATCGAGGCCCTGGAGGAATGGAAGCGCGCCGGACAGGACGAGCGCAACACCGACGCCCTGCACTCGATCATCAGCACGCCTGTGCTTCGCGGGGGCTACGTCTACGGAGTCGACAGCTACGGCGAGCTCCGCTGCCTCGACGCCCGCAACGGAGATCGCGTTTGGGAGGACCTGACGGCCACGCCCAAGGCCCGCTGGAGCACGATTCACTTCGTGCAGCACGGGAACGAAGACTGGCTGTTCAACGAGCGGGGCGAACTCATCATCGCCCGGCTCACGCCCCAGGGTTACCAGGAGCTGAGCCGCACGAAGATCATCGACCCGACGCGGGGCCAACTCGACCAGCGCGGCGGCGTCTGCTGGTCGCACCCGGCCTTCGCCAACCGCTGCGTGTTCGTGCGGAACGATGAGGAACTGGTGTGCGTGGACCTGGCGCGGAAGACGACGGAATAGACGAACCGCGGAGACGCGGAGGCGCGGAGACTCAGAAAGAGATTTACCGCAGAGTACACAGAGGAACGCAGAGAGAGCAGGTCGTTCTTCTCTGCGTCCTCCGTGTCCCCCGCGGTGCAAATGTATCGAGGAAGTTCGCATGCCCCGTGCTCGTCGTCCTTGGCAGGAAGAGTTGGCGATCATCGACGCCACGATGAAGGCCATTTCGGGGGTAACCGATCCAGAGGAGTTGATCGGCATCTACTGGGACGGCATCGGCCAGCTCGTGGCCATCGACGACTTCGTGTCGGTCTCGCGGCGCAACGTGGAGCCGCCCTTCTATCTCATTACGCGGTCGTCTCGGTTCACCGAACAGGTCAACCCCTGGACCGAACGCGACAAGCTGCCCAAGGTGTCGGGCGGGTTGCTCGGCGAAATACTCTACGGCAACGAGCCCGTGCTCATCGAGGATTTGCCGGCGCGGCTCTCGCCGGACGATCCGGCCTATTTCTATCTGCAGGGCTTCCAGGCGCTCGTGGCGTTGCCGCAGTACGACAACGGCGAATCGCTCAATGCCTCGATGATGCTGTTGCCGCCGGGGGAGGAAATCGACCACGAGATGGTCCCCACGCTCCATTGGCAAGGCGGACTCTTTGGCCGGGGCACGCAGAACCTGGTGCTTCGCAACCAACTGAGCGCCACGCTCGCCGAACTCGACCGCGAACTCAAGGTGGTCGGCGACATCCAGCGCTCGCTGTTGCCGAGCGAACTGCCCCAGATCCCAGGCTTCGACCTAGCCGCCGACTACCAGACGAGCGCCCGCGCCGGCGGCGACTACTACGACTTCTTTCCCTTGAACGACGGTGGCTGGGGCCTCTTCATCGCCGACATTTCGGGGCACGGCACGCCTGCGGCCGTGCTGATGGCCATTACCCACGCCATCGCCCACGCCAAGCCCGGCGCCCACACTCCGCCGGCGGCGCTGCTCGAGTACCTGAACGAGCGGCTTTGCCGGGCCTACACGCGCGACGGCGCGTTCGTCACCGCGTTCTACGCCGTGCTCGATCCCCAGGCTCGCACCCTGAAGTACGCCACCGCCGGGCACAACCCGCCCCGGCTCGCCCGCGGCGCGAGCGTCTTGTCGCTCGACGAAGAAGGGGGACTGCCGCTCGGTCTGTTCCCCGGCCAGTCCTACACCGAGATCACCACGCAGCTCGAACCGGGCGATCTGCTGCTGCTTTACACCGACGGCGCCACCGAGGCGATGGCCCCCGGGGCCGAAGCCGAGCGGCAGCTCTTCGGCGTCGAGCGGCTCGACCGGCTGCTGCTCGAGTGCGACACGCGGAGCGCCGCCGACGCCATCGACCGCATCCGCCAAGACCTAGCCGACTTCCGCGGCCAAGCCCGGCCGGCCGACGATCAAACGCTGATCGCCATGCGCTGCGTACGGCAGTGACCCGCCGTACAATTTGAGGCCGGGACGCTCCTACTATTCGTCGCCGTCGCCGCCGTCGTCGACCGTCACCACCTGGCCGATGCTAATCCCGAGCGCGCGGATCTTGTTCCGTAGGCTGCCGCGGGTAATGCCCAGAATGCGGGCGGCCTCGGATTGGTTGCCCTCGGTTTGCCGAAGGACGCGGGTGAGCAGGTAGCGCTCCATCATGTCGACCGTTTCGGCGTGCAGGGCCTGGGAGCCCTCGCGCAGCCGCTGCTCGACGTAGGCTTGGAGCTCGCCGCCCGCTTCCGCTGCAGGCGCTGCGGTGGCGGCGGCTGCTACGGGAGAAGCGCCCTCAGCCACCAACCGGGGCAGCGCCTCGGGAAAGATGATCGACTCGGTCGTCTGCAACAGGGCCTGCCGGAGGACACTTTGCAGCTCGCGAACGTTGCCGGGCCAGTTGTAATTGAGCAGGGTTTGCAGGGCGGTCGAGGAAAGCCCTTGAATGTCCTTGCCAAACTCTCGCCGCAGCCGTTCGAGAAAGTGATAAATCAAGAGCGGCAAATCCTCGCCGCGCGCTCGCAGCGGAGGGAGCGTGATCGTGAAGCCGTTGAGCCGGTAGTACAGGTCCTCGCGGAAGTCCCCCTCGGCGACCATCTTCTCGAGGTCGCGGTTGGTGGCCGTGATGATCCGCACGTCGGTTTGAATCGTTTCGTTGCCCCCCACGCGCTCGAAGCGCTGCTCCTGCAGCAGGCGGAGCATTTTGCTTTGCACCATGGGCGACATGTCGCCCACTTCGTCGAGAAAGATCGAGCCCCCGGAGCATTGTTCGAACTTGCCGATCCGCCGCCGCTCGGCGCTGGTGAAGGCGCCCTTCTCGTGGCCGAAGAGCTCGCTCTCCAGGAGTTGTTCGGGGATCGCCGCGCAGTTGACGGCCAGGAACGGGCCGCCCGAGCGTTTGCTGTGGTGATAGATGGCGCGGGCGACGAGCTCCTTGCCGGTGCCGCTTTCACCGCGGATGAGCACCGTGACGTCTTGCGGCGCCACGCGGCCGATGGCCTTGTAGACCTCCTGCATGGCCGTGCTGCGCCCCACCAGCCGGTCGCCTGAGAGTTCGGTGACGTCGGGCCGCGGCACTTCCACCGGCGTGCGCATGAGCCGCTGGTTTTCGACCGCCCGCTCCACCAGTTCGCGGACCTTGGCCAGGTCGAGCGGCTTGAGCAGGTAGTCGTAGGCGCCCAGCTTCATCGCCTCGATCGCGGTGTCGCTCGTGCCGCCGGCTGTGATGAACACCACGGGCACGCGGGAATCGAGGGCCCGCAGCTTGCGGAACAACTCGAGCCCGTTGATTTCGGGAAGGACGATGTCGAGCAGCACGACTTCGGGCTGGAGTTTTTCGAGAACCGCCAGCCCCTCTTCGGCGGTCGTCACCGCCGAGAGCCGCAGGCCCGTGTCTTCAAGCGCTCGGCCCACCAGCAGATGAACCGACCGGTCGTCGTCGATCAGCAGCACCGCGGCGGGGCGGGACTCCTCTGAACGGTCGGCGGCGAGAGGGGTCGAGGTGGCGAGCGACATGAACCGTCCCAAAGAACTGCGTGGCAAGCAGGAGCCCCTCGGCCGCCCCCCGCCGGCTAAAGGCGCAAAGCCTGATGCAGGCAAGAAATCGGCGATTCCAGCAATCGTACCCATTGGCAGTGGGGGAAGAAAGGGCAACGGTTCGCCGCGCCGGCCGCCATCTTCTCGAAAGCAGCCGACCGGACCGGGTGATTCCGTAGGGTTCGCGTCAGCGGTCACACCGGACAGGTGGCAGGACCGTTTTCCTCCGGCCCGAGTCAAGGAAAAAGAGGCCGTCTCTCTAAGACTCCGCGCTGAAAATCGATTTCTGCCGAACATACTGCGCTGCAGTCCTCGCGCTTCTTCTCTCAACCATGGCGAACCTCCATGAAAGCATACTTCTGCCGCCTGTTGCCCCTGGTAGGGCTGCTGCTTTGGACCGAGGCCGGGCAAGCCTCGGAGCTGTTCTCGGTCGACTACCCGGGCGCCACGCCCCTCTACCAGATGAACCAAACCAACGGGGCGGCGAGTGCAGTCGGCCCGACCGGTTTCGACGGCATCGGCGATCTGACCAGCGACACCCGGGCGGCCACCGCCACGATGTGGGGCGTGCGGATCGCATCGAATGAGTTGCTTGAAATCGACCCGCTGTCCGGCGCCGCCAAGTTGGCGGCCACCATGAACAGCCCCGACGACATCGTGTCGCTCGCCTTCGACGTGGTCACCGGCAAGCTGTTCGGCAACACGTCGGTCGGCTTCGGCGCTCCGTTCGAAGCGCTGTACGAAATCGATCCGGCGACCGGCAACACCACCTTCGTGGGCCGCATCCTCTTCGACAACGTGTACGCCTTGGCCTTCGATCAGACGGGCAAGCTGTTTGGCGTTTCCGACGCCACGAACCAGCTCATTCAGATCAACACGTCGAACGGCAACGGCTCGCTCGTGGCTGGGCTGGCGACGCAGTTCGCCTTCGACATCGCTTCCCGCCCGGAAGACGACGTGATGTTCCTGGCCGACAGCGGGACGTCGAGCCTGTACACGCTGAACACCGGCACCGGCAACCTGACGCTCGTGGGTCCCTACGGCGGCAGCCCGAACCTGGTGGGGCTGGCCTTCAGCCCGGTGCCGGAGCCCAGCACGATCGCGCTGGCTCTTGTGGGCCTGGCAGGCGTGGGGCTGCTGGGGCGGCGGCGGGTGCGCTAGCTCTCGCTCGTTGAACGACACCCACAAACAAACGGGGCGGAGCAAGTACGCTTGCTCCGCCCCGCGTTCTAGTCCGCCGAACCCGGCTCGCGGCGTTTACCGCACGCTCATGTCGCAGCTCTGCCCGCCGGCGGCGGTCAGGTAGCCGGCCTTGACGTAGTCGATCACCATGCGGTGAGCGCTGAACCGCCAGGCCATGGAGCCGATCGAGTTCATCATCCGCTTGATCCAGTGCCGCGGCAGGCCGTCGATGTCGCGGTCGTAGAACAGCGGGATCACCTCTTCTTCGAGCACTCGGTAGAGGTCGTCGCCGTCACGGCGGTCGCCGATGTCATCCGAAACGTGCGAGTGGCCGCGACCGATGGCAAAGCCGTTCTGGCCGTCGAAGGCCTCGGCCCACCAGCCGTCGAGCACCGAGAGGTTCAGGCCGCCGTTGAGCAGCACCTTCTCGCCGCTCGTGCCGCTGGCTTCGAGCGGACGCCGCGGGTTGTTGAGCCACACGTCGACCCCCTGCGTCAGGTGGCGGGCGACGTTGATGTCGTAGTCTTCGACGAACACAACTTTGCCCGCGAACCGTTCGTCGTGCCGAAGGTTGGCCAGCCGCTTGATGAGCTGCTTGCCAGGCTCGTCGGCGGGGTGGGCCTTGCCGGCGAAGATGAACTGCACGGGCCGGTCGGGATCATTGATCATCCGCGACAAGCGGTCGAGATCGACCATCAGCAGATCGGCCCGCTTGTAAGTCGCGAAGCGCCGTGCGAAGCCGATCGTCAGCACGTTCGGGTCGAGCACGTTCCGCGCTGCTTCTACAGCCTCGTCGCTCTCGCCGCGGCGGCGGCACTGCCGGCTCACGCGGCGGCGCACGAACGACAGCAGCAGGTTCTTAAGCGCGTAATGCGTTTCCCAGAGCTCGCCGGGGTCGACCGCGTGGATCCCCTGCCAGGTTTCGGGCTCGCTCGTGCGGTTGGCCCAGCCGAACGGGAAGTAGCGATCGTAGAGCTGCTGCATCTGCCAAGCCAGCCAGGTCGGCAGATGGACGCCGTTGGTGATGTGGCCGATGGGAATCTCTTCTTCCACGCGCCAAGGCCAGAGGTGGGCCCACATGCGGCGACTGACGTGGCCGTGCAACGCGCTCACGGCGTTGGCCCGCCGCGAGAGCTTGAGGCCGAGCACCGTCATGCAAAACGTCTCGCCGTGGTTCTGCGGCTCCACGCGCCCCAGCCCCATGAGCTGGTCGTGCGAAATGCCGAGCTGCTCGCGCAAGGGGCCCAAGTGTTCGTCGATCAAGCCCGCGTCGAAGCGATCGTGGCCGGCGGGCACGGGGGTGTGCGTGGTGAAGACCGTGTGCTGCGCGACCTCGCGGAGCGCGGTGTCGAACGTCATGCCGTCGTCCTGCATCCGTTCGCGAATGGCCTCGAGCGTGGCGAACACGCTGTGCCCTTCGTTCAGGTGGTAGACGCCCGGCGTAATGCCCAGGGCCTTGAGGGCCCGCACGCCGCCGACGCCCAGCACCAACTCCTGGCGGATGCGGGTGCGGTGGTCGCCGCCGTAGAGCCGGCTGGTGAGCTTGCGGTCCTCGGGGCGGTTGCCCTCGACGTCGCAGTCGAGCAGGTACAGGTCGACGCGGCCGACCTTCATCAGCCAGACCTTGGCTTGCAGGGCCCCGGTGCGGGTATGAATCTCCACGGTGATCGGGCGGCCGTCTTTGCTGCGGGCCGGCTCCATCGGCAGATCCTCGACCTTCGTGTCGAGATACTCCTCCCGCTGGTAGCCGTCGAGATCCAGATGCTGCTTGAAGTAGCCCTGGTCGTAGAACAAGCCAATCGCCAACAGCGGCACGCCCAGGTCGCTCGCACTCTTGATGTGGTCGCCCGAGAGGACGCCCAAGCCGCCCGAGTAGATCGGGATCGATTCGTGCATGCCGAACTCGGCCGAGAAATAGGCCACGGGCTTGAAGCCGAGCACGCCGGCGTGCGTGGTGCCCCAGGTGTGCGTGGAGCTCAGGTATTCCTTGAGGCGGCGGTAGGCCTGATTGATGCGGCTGTAGAGCACGAGCTCGCCGGCCCGCATCTCGAGGCGCTCGGGCGTGAATTCGGCCAGGAGCGCGATGGGGTTGTGATCGAGTTGCCGCCAGCGAATGGGGTCGAGATCGCGAAACAGATTGACGACCTCGGGCTGCCAGCTCCACCAGACGTTGCGGGCGAGCGCCAGGCACTTGTCGTAGAGGGTCTGGGGCGAGAGCTCGATTGCGTCGGCGCCGTGGTTGGCGGATCCGGAGGAGGAGGTCGGCATTTCAATCTGCGCCATGTTCGACACCTGTCGGGGGGACGGAACGGGCGGGACCGGGGGTCGGCCGGGCGGGCCTTGCGGCGTGCGACCCTCGCAGAGGGAGACGCGCATTGCTACCCATCGGCAAACCTGGACCCGCGCTAGTCATCAAACTCACCGGATTCGTCAAACTCGGGCCGAAAAACTCGGCAATTCCGTTTCGCTAGCCGGGGGATCGAAAACCCTAGCACACGAACCTTTGCGAGCATCGGCGCGAACTTACCCTTTCCGAGCGGTCTCGCGAAGACCCTCGAAGCAAATAAGCACGATCAGTCGGCTCGCACAAATCCAAGCGCGAGCCGCGGCCGGTGGGAGAGGCGGTGATGAGGCCAAGTGCAGCGACACGTGGGGGCGCGGGCTGCAAAGCGCGTCCAACCGCAGGGCTGGGAACCGGCGGTCGACCTCGTCCTACCCCCGACGAGTCCCGCCGGAGAGGGGCGATTTGCGGCATTGTAGCCGCCCGGCTAGTCTGAGGGCAACTGCCTGCCAGAAAGCCCACGACAAAGCCCCTATGCAAATTTCCGACACCCCCGAAGCTCCGGCGCTCGATGCTCTGTGCGCCTGGCTCGCCGAACGCGCCGCCGGGCTCGACGCCTCGGGACACTGGCCGGCCGAACAACTGGCCCGCTGCGGCCAGGCGGGGGTCTTCCGCTGGTTTCTCCCTCGCGAGCATGGCGGCTTCGAGTGGAGCGACGCCGACGTCGTGCGCGGCTACCTGAAGCTGAGTGCCGCTTGCCTCACCACCACCTTCATCATCACGCAGCGATCAGGCGCCTGCGAGCGCATTGCGGGGGGCAACTCTCTCGCCCAGGAGCGGTTGCTCCAGCGGCTCGCCAGCGGCGAGCAGCTCGCCACGGTCGGCATCTCGCACCTCACGACGAGCCGCCGACGCCTGGGGCTGTCGGCGGCTGCGGGCCGTAACGCGCGCCAGATCGTCCTCGACCAGGTACAACGCGGGGTCACCGTGGCCGAATTACGCCCAATATCGTCGTGGTGGGGGCCACGCTCGAAGACAGCCGCCAGGTGCTGCTGGCCTTACCCACCGATCTGCCGGGCGTATCGACGCCTCCGCCGCCGCGGCTGGTGGCCCTGTCCTCGAGCCACACCGGGCCGCTCGAGTGCGCCGGGGTCGAGATCGACCGCGAGTGGTTGCTAGCCGGTCCCGACGAGAACGTGCTGGCGACCGCCCGCAGCCGCGGGACCGGCGGTCTGCAAACCTCAACGCTGGCGATCGGCCTGGCCGGCGCGGCGCTCGAATGGCTCGAAGGCCAGGCAGCCATCCGCGGCGAGCTGCGTGATGCCGCCGAGCAATTCCGCGGCGAGCACGACCAGGTGCTCGCCGACCTCTTGGCGATGGCCGAGGGGCAAGCCGCCTGCGCGGCTGGAAAGCTGCGCCGCGCGGCTGGCTGGCCTCGTGCTGCGGGTACGCAGCGGCCCTCCGTGGCTGCCAAGGGCGCCGGCTTCGTCGAAGGTCATCCCACCGGGCGCTGGGTACGCGAGGCGCTGTTCTTCCTGGTTTGGAGTTGCCCGCAACCGGTGGCCAACGCGAACCTCTGCGAGCTGGCAGGGCTGCAGGACTGAGTATTCGTAGACAAAATGGTTGGACCAGTCGCTCACGATGGCCATTGTGGGTTACGCTGGATGGATTTTGGAGTTTCGCCCTTCGCAGAGCCACAACGGGAGGACTGGTCCAATGAGATCGAAGGTACGTTACGTCGAACTGACGTC
>JBGAPH010000067.1:0-33224 GCA_044221365.1 Pirellulales bacterium | reverse complement strand
ACATCGACGCCGCGGCCGCCGAAGTCTTCTGGCAGGTCTACCAAAGCCTGCCGACCTTCGACGGCCGGTCGAAGCTCGGCACCTGGATCCATCGCATCGCCTGGCGAACGATCGGCCGTGTCCGGCAACAGGCCCGCGCCCGCGCGCCTGTGGACCTGGCCGAGGAGCCTGCCGCGAACCACGTCGAGCCCGGCGGCGCCCTCGAACTGCTCGAGCAACAGGAGCGACTGTGGAGGGCCGTGGCCCGGCTCGAGCCGCGCCAAGCGGCCGCGGTCGATTTATACTACCGGCAGCAGATGCCGCTCGAGGAAGTGGCCGCCGCGCTCGAGTGCCCCGTCGGCACGGTCAAAACACTGTTGTTTCGTGCCCGCGAGAAACTGAAGCCCGTGTTGCAGCGAGAGGGTATCGCCCCATGAACCGCCTGCCCGTTGACGACGCGTTCGATCCGCTGCTCGCGGCCGCGCTGCAGTCTCGGCCCTTGCCCGCGGGCAACCCGCGGCTGGCCAACGAAATCCTCGCGCGGGCACGGCGGTCGGAAGCCCAGGCCACGGCCGCGCTCCGCCGGGTCCGCTGGGCACAGCAAGCGGCCACGCTGGTGGCCGCAGCGTTGTTGCTCGTCATCGCGCTCGTGGGAGGGGCTCAGATCCTGGCGGCCGGCACGAGCGCGCTGGCCGATTCGACCGCGATCGAGACGTCGATCGCTTCACTCGATGAGGCTACGGCCACGAGCCTTGGGAGCGCGACCACGCAGATGGCCGCCTCGTTCGGCCTGGGCCTGGCCTTGGCCGTCACGCTGCTGATCGGCGTGCACAGCGGACTGTCGGGCAACGCCGCGCGATTGCGCTGGTAGGCCGAAGCGTCTAGCTCGACGCGCGCCTTAGCGCGGTTCGTCGAGCCGTTGGCGGAGTTCCTCGATCTCGCGGCGCAGCTCCGCCACCACGGCGTCGGTCTCCGACTGCCTATCGGCTCGCTCGCGCAGCTCGCTCTGCAAGCGCTCGATCACCAATTCGAACGCCGCCACTTGCCGCCGCAGCAGCGCGGCCTCGTCGCGCACCGGCAGACGGCCCGGACGCGGCAAGGTTCGCGGTCCCGCGCCGACCAGGCTGCCCGTCGCCTGCGTGCGTGAGGCCTCGAGCGACGGCTCTTCGAACCGCACGACCTTGAGCGGAGGCGCCATCGTGTTTCCATCGGCCGGCGCCGTTGTCGACGCAACCGTTTCTGTCTTGGCGTCTGTGGCGAGCTGCCGTGCGCTTGGACGCGACGTCCACCAAGCTGCTGCCCCGACGCCCGTGGTGAACGAGGCGGCCGCCACCGCGGCCGCCCAAGTCCAGCGGCGCGAACGGGTACGAGGCCGGGGCGGCGGATAGCGCTCGGCCAATCGCGCGCTGTCGTCCCGGAGCTGCTCGGCAAGCGCCGCCAACTCGTCCGGCAGCTCGGCCGTCAGACGCGGCTCGGGGCCGGCAGGCGGCGCCTGCTCTGCGGTGAACAAACGGGGTTCAAACTGCATGGTGCTTGCAGCTCGACGGTTCGGGGAGTGGGAGGGTTTCTTCGCGCCATGCTTCGCCCAGCCGCCCGCGCAGCGCGGCCAGGCCATGGAAGATGCGCGACTTTACGGTGCCGACAGGGCAGCCCAGCGCCTCGGCGATTTCTTCGTACTTCAGTTGTTCGCTGAAGCGCAGCACGAGGGCCTGCCGTTGGCCGTCGGGCAAGTGGGCGACCTCCGCCCAGAGGCTGCGGCGCCATTCGGCGACCTCAAGACTGCGATCGGCGGGCGAACTCACCTCGTCGGCCCCCACCAAGCGCACGAGCCCTTGCCACACCCGCTGCCGCAAACCTCGCTTGCGCCGCTCACGGCGCTCGAGGTTGAGCAGGATGCCGTAGAGCCAGGTATACAGGCCGCTTCGCCCTTCGAACCGGTCGCCCTGGGCCGCCATGACCAGGAAAGTTTCCTGGGCCAGGTCGTCAGCGTCCCAGGGGTTGCCGGTGAGGACGAGCGCCGCCCGGTGGATCCGCGCGAAGTACAACTCGCTGGCCGCCCGAGCCTCGACGGGCAGAGCCGAGGCACGCCGCGATCGGTCGACATCCGTGCGTTGGCGATCAGACATGCAAGTCACCTCAGGCGGGCGAAGCTGGAGCAATCTTCATCCTACCCTCCTGCTCGAAGCGCTGCATGCCCTGCGATCCGCAGCACCCGTTGTGCTGCCTCCTCTTTTGTGACGCGGGCCCGTCGGAAAGTTCAATCGACTGGGCAAATCCGCCCGATCGTAAGGGTATGGAAACCCTGGCAGGCTGGAGGGCGGGTGGTCTGGGCGGCGTCCGCGGCGGTTTCCCGTCGGGGGGTGTTTTGCTAGGTTAGGGTGAGACGTGCCCTAAGGGTTGCAGCGGCCGTAGCGTCGGCAGGGGCGGCGGCCGCGCCCACGAGAATCGGGCGACGTTCGCCGCGGAATGCGCGTGGCAGCAAGGAGCGGACAACTGTGAAGATTCTGATCGCCACCAGCGAAGCGACGCCGTTTGCCAAGACCGGCGGTCTGGCCGACGTCTGCGGCGCCCTGCCGGGCGAACTTGCGCGGCTAGGGCACGAAGTGGCCCTCATCATGCCGGGCTACCGCCGTGCGCTGGCCAGCGGGGCGGCGATCGAAGACACGGGCGTCGGCATCACCGTCCCCATCGGCCGCAAGCAAGCCAGCGGCCGCTTTCTGCGCGGCGAGTTGCCGGGCACGAACGTGCCGGTCTACTTCGTCGATCAGCCGAGCTACTTCGATCGCGACGGCCTCTACGGCGAAGGGGGCCACGACTACGACGACAACTGCGAGCGGTTCGTTTTCTTCTCCCGCGCCGTGGTCGAGGCGATCGAGGCGCTGTCGCTCTGGCCCGACGTGGTGCATCTGAACGACTGGCAGACAGGGCTCGTGCCGGCCTACCTGAAGATCGAGGGGCGCGACCGCGCCGGCTACGAACGGCTGGCGTCGCTGCTCACGATTCACAACATTTCGTACCAGGGCCAGTTCTGGCACTGGGACATGCTGCTCACCGGACTCGACTGGAAGTACTTCAACTGGCACCAGATGGAGTTCTTCGGCAAGCTCAACCTGCTGAAGACGGGCCTGGTGTTCGCCGACGCCGTGAATACGGTGAGCCCCCGCTATGCGGAAGAGATTCAAAGCGCGCCCTTGGGCTGCGGCCTCGAAGGCGTGCTCCACCTGCGGCGCGACGTGTTGAGCGGCATCATCAACGGCGTCGACTACGGCGAATGGAACCCCGCGACCGACCGCCACCTGCCGGCGAACTACGACGCCGAACACGTGCAGCCGGGCAAAGGCAAGTGCAAGCAAGCCCTCCAGGAAGAGTTGGGCCTGGCCGTTGATCCGAAGACGCCGCTGATCGGTTTCGTCGGTCGGCTCGTTGACCAGAAGGGGATCGACCTCGTGCTGGCGGCGATGCAGGAATGGGCCGCCGGCTCCGATGTGCAGTGGGCGATTCTCGGCGCCGGGGAACCGCACTACCACGAGTTGCTGAGCACGCTCGCCCGCCGCTTCCCCCGCAAGGTGGCCGCGCGGCTCGAGTTCTCCGATCCGCTCGCGCGGCGGATCGAAGCCGGGGCCGACATCTTCCTCATGCCCAGCCGCTTCGAGCCCTGCGGGCTGAACCAACTCTACAGCCTCAAGTACGGCGCCGTGCCTTTGGTGCGGGCCACCGGCGGCCTGGCCGACACGATCACCAACGCGACCGAGCAAACCCTGGCCGCGCGCACCGCCAACGGCTTCAGCTTCCACGACTACAGCACGCTGGCTCTTTCCGAAACCCTGCGGCGGACATGCGACCTGTATCTGCACCATCCCGAGGTCTGGGCGCAACTGCTCGACACGGGAATGCACCAGGACTGGTCTTGGAACTCGAGCGCCCGGCAGTATGTCGAGCTCTATGGACGCACGCGGGCCCGCGCCCGCGCGCTCGCGACGGCCTGAGCTGCTCGGCGGGAATTCGCAAACGAAACTAAATGTCCGAGCTGCGCAAGGATCCGATCGTCGGCCGCTGGGTGGTGGTGGCGAAGGGGCGCGCGGAGCGGCCCAATGACTTTGCCGCTCCTCCTGCGGAGCGGTCGACGGCTGACTGTCCGTTCTGCGAAGGGAACGAGCGGGAGACGCCCCCCGAGGTGCTCGCCTACCGGGCGGAGGGGGCGGCGGCGAACGGGCCCGGCTGGCGCGTCCGGGTGGTGCCGAACAAGTTCCCGGCCCTCGAGGCTGGGGCCGCCTGCGAGCCGTCGGGCGGCGCGAACGGGCTCTGCGAGCAGCAGCCCGGCTTCGGCGTTCACGAGGTGATTCTCGAAACGCCACGACACGTACGAAATACGGCCGACCTCGAGGTTGGCGAGTTGGCGGAAGTGCATTGGGCCTATCGCGAGCGGCTGGCCGAGTTGCGGCGCGACCGGCGGCTGGCCTACGGATTGGTTTTCAAAAACGTCGGCCCGGCTGCGGGGGCGTCGCTCGAGCATGCCCACAGCCAACTCGTGGCGACGCCGTGGGTCCCGGGAAGCGTGGCGGAGGAAGTGTCTGGCGCCGCGCAGTACTTCGAGCGTGAAGGGCGCTGCGTCTATTGCGACCTTCTACGGCAGGAGGCGGCCCTGGGGACCCGGATGGTGCTCGAAACCCCCGAGTTTGCCGCGTTTTGCCCGTTTGCCAGCCGGTTTCCCTACGAGATCTGGGTGGTCCCCAGGCAGCACGGGAGCCACTTCGACGAGTTGCCGCGGCCCACGACCGACCAATTGGCTCAGGTGATGCACGAAGTGCTAGCGAGGCTGGAAACCGCTCTCGACCAGCCGGCATACAACTCTATCATTCACACGGCTCCGTTTGACACACAACAACTTAGACACTATCACTGGCACATTGAAATCATGCCGCGACTGACCAACGTGGCGGGCTTCGAATGGGGGACCGGGTGCTTCATCAACGCCGTTCCGCCCGAAGAGGCTGCCGCCCGGCTGCGCAGCGCGAGCGTGGTTTCATTCCGTCCCTCCACCCCGTTGACCGACAGCCCGCTGACCAAGATGTCGACATCTGCGCAAGCCACGAAGGCTGCGCAGCAGGGCAAGGATGCTGTCGAAAGGGCGACCTAGCTCGCCCTGGCTTGGAGTTCGCACATATGGTGCGCGGTCTTCGCAAACGCATTCTATGTTTGGAGGGTTCTCGCCGGGCTCGGTCCCGCGGCGAGCGCTCGAGCAGCTTCCCCCGGCCCGCATTCCCCATCGCTTTCTCTGAGTGAATTCGAGCGTCGTATGTCGCAGGTGCTCCGTTTCGTCCTGGCGTTGCACAACCACCAGCCCGTCGGCAACTTCGACGGCGTGATCGAGCAAGCCTATGAGGACAGCTACCGGCCGTTCCTCGACGTGTTCGAGCGCTATCCCAATCTGCGGATTTCGCTGCACACCAGTGGTCCGCTGATGGAGTGGTTCGCCCACCGGCGGCCGGAGTACCTCGACCGGCTCGCGCGGCTGGTCGCCGAAGGCCGGATCGAGATCGTGGGCGGCGCGTTCTACGAACCGATCCTGACGATGCTCCCCACGGCCGACCGCGTCGGGCAGATCCAAACCTACACGCACTGGCTCGAGTCGCGGCTGGGCGGCCGGGTCCGCGGCATGTGGATTCCCGAGCGCGTCTGGGAGCAAAGCCTCGCCCGCGACATCGCGGCCGCCGGCATCGAATACACGGTGCTCGACGACTTCCACTTCAAGAACGCCGGCCTCGTCGAAGGGCAGCTCACGGGCCACTATCTGACCGAGGACGAAGGCCGCCTGCTCAGCGTCTTCCCCGGCAGCGAGCGGCTCCGGTATCTCATTCCGTTCCGCGACCCGCACGAAACGATCGATTATCTCCGCCGCGTGGCCGACGAACATCCCGGCGCGGTGATGGTGTTCGGCGACGACGGTGAGAAGTTCGGCACCTGGCCCGACACCAAGCGCCACGTCTACGACGACGGCTGGCTCAGCCGCTTCTTCGACGCCCTAGCCGCCAACGAGAGCTGGCTCTCTACCACCACGCTCGCCGACGCCTTCGATAACGTGCCCACCCAGGGCAAGATCTACCTGCCCGAAGGCAGCTACCGCGAGATGACCGAATGGGCCCTGCCGCCGGCACAGCTCGTGGAGTATGAGGACGTGCGCCACGACCTGGAGCACGACCCGCGCTGGCCGCGGGTTTCGCGGTTCGTCCGCGGCGGCTTCTGGCGGAACTTCAAGGTGAAGTATCCCGAAGCCGACGAGATGTACACCCGCATGCTCTCGGTCAGCCGCCGGCTGCGCGAGTTCGGCGACGTAAACGGCAAACAGGGGCTGCTCGACCGCGCCCGCCAAGAGCTTTATCGTGCCCAGTGCAACTGCACCTACTGGCACGGCGCCTTTGGCGGCATCTACCTGCCCCATCTGCGCAACGCCGTGTACCGGCATTTGATCGCGGCCGAGAACCTGCTCGAGCGGTTGGCCGGGCGTCCGGAAACGTGGATCGAGGCCACCGCGGCCGACTTCAACCTCGACTCCCGGCAAGAGGTGCAACTGGCCTCCGATCGCCTCGTGGCCTTGGTCGCCCCGGCGCTGGGCGGTCAGATCTACGAACTCGACGTCCGCTCGATCTGCCACAACCTGCTCGCCACGCTGGCCCGCCGGCCTGAGGCCTACCACCGCAAGGTGCTGCAAGGCGCCGGCGGCGGCGGCGACAACGTGGCTAGCATCCACGAACGCATCGTCTTCAAGCAGGCGGGGCTCGAGCAACGCCTGCAGTACGATCCCTACCCGCGCAAGAGCCTGCTCGACCACTTCTACGACGCCGATGTGAGCCTCGAGGCCTTGTCGCGCGGCGAGGCAGTGGAGCACGGCGACTTCCTCGACGGCGTTTACGAAGCCCGCGTCCGCCGCTCCCCCGGCCGCATTCAAGTGCAAATGACCCGCGAGGGACACGTCGACGGCGCCCCGGTGCGGCTCACCAAGGGCATCACGCTCGAGGCCGGCAGCAGCACGCTCGAGATCGCCTATCTGCTCGAAGGTCTGCCCACCGACCGCACGTTGCACTTCGCCGCGGAGTTCAACTTCGCCGGCTTGCCCTCCGGCGCCGACGACCGCTACTTCCACAACGGCCAAGGGCGCCATTATGGGCAGTTGGGCACGCACCTGGACCTGCACGACGCCACGGAGCTAGGCCTGGTCGACGAGTGGCTCGGCATCGACGTGCGGCTTGCCCTCTCGCGTCCCTCGAGCATCTGGACCTTCCCGATCCAAACGGTGAGCCAGTCGGAAGGGGGCTTCGAACTGGTGCATCAATCAGTCGTCGTCGTCCCGCACTGGCAGGTGCAGCCCGACCGCGAAGGGCGCTGGAGTGTGACGATGAACCTGGCGCTCGACACGGCGCTGGCCGAGAGCCGCGTGGAAGCGGTGACGGTGGCCGTCGCCTCCTAATTGCACCCCCTCTTCCCGTGGGAGAGGGGCTGGGAGTGAGGGTCTTTCGTAGGGGCTCGGGCGGCGACGAGCTCGGGCTGAAGGCGGCAGTCCTTTCATAGTGTGGCGACCCGCACGTGTTCTCGACGCCTCTCCAACGTGCGCTGCGACGCGGCCTGAAGAGCGGGAACCTGTCGGAAGAACTCGACCAGTTGGGCGAGTATCCGGTGCGTTCCCGGCGCGACGCGAGGGCAATCTGCGCCGCGTTGCAGGAACTGCTGGGGCCGAGTTCGGCGCACGCTCGGCGCTGGTCGTCGCTCGATGCGCTTGCCGGTCTATTCCTCGATGTCGAGGGGGTGGATGCGCCGGCGTTCGCGATGCTCTTGAAATCTGGGATTCCGCTGCTCATCGAACATTTCGAGCAAGCCCTTCCCTTGATCGAGGGCGGGCCCGACGAAGAGAACGAAGCCACGGAAGATGAGCCAGAGGACGACGAGGGCGGCGCCGTCGATGACGATCCGGAGGACATCTTGCTCCGTGTGCTCAAGGTGCTGGCGACGTACGGTTCCCGCGCAGGCGCGGAAACGATCGTCGCCGCTGCCCGCATCCCGCTCTCCCCTGAAACCTATTGGTGGCATCCGGTCTTGCAGGCGTTTTCCGCCGGCCACCCGCAGGCGGCCTATCTGTTCGGGGAGCTTACCAATCCGCCGCCGCCGGGCTTCTTGGGCGTGGCTGTGCTCGACAGCGCGAACGCCGCCGCCGAGGCCGGACACCTCCAGGTGCATCCGTTCGATTCCTCGGTGGGTTGCGCGCGGCTCCAGGCATGGCTCGAGGATCCCTGCCCCGCACACTTCAGCTATGCCCACAGCGCGACGGGCGCTTTGCGGTTCCTCGGCGAGCCCCAACGAACCGACCTGCTGCGCCGGGCCCAAAACCATTCCGACCCGGGGGTGCAATTGGAGGCCGCGCGCGCCGCGGCAAAGTTGGGGCGCGAATCAGGTTTGCAGGTCTTGGTGCGACTCTGTCTGAAACTGGGCCAATCCGAGCGGGCCCGCCACGTCTTGGAGGAGCTCGGCCGGGTGGACCTGGTTCCCGCGGAAGCCCAAGACCCGGCGTTTCAGGCGAAAGCCGAGTTCGCCGCCTGGCTTGCCCACCCCAACGAATTGGGCAAGCTGCCGGATGAATTGGAGATCATCGACCAGCGCGAACTCGCTTGGCCCCCCGAGTACGCGTCCAAGACCTTCTGGCTGATCCGATTTCTTTCGCGCGATGAATCGGGTCTCGAGAAGGACGATGAAGGTTGTGGACTGGTTGGCGGCGTTACCTGGTCCTTCTTGAGCTCGCGGATGCACCGGCGGCCGCCCGAGGACGTGTACGCAATCCACTGCTATTGGGAGCAGCAGCACGAGAAACTGATCGAAGAGACGAGAATCACCGATCCGGCGCCCTATGAGAGTCTGTGGGATCAATGGCACGGGGCAGCTTTTCAAGAGAGCGAGATCGAAAAGGTCGCTACGTTTTCGCATCGGCTCCGCTACCCTGCCCGGCGGGTAGCGCTGGCTCGGGCCGTTCTCGATGGCGCCGAGGGGTGGGTCGTTCTCGACGGTCCCCACACCCGTTGGTACTCGGCAGCGGAAATGCCGCCAGGCACGGGGGACACCGTGCTGAAGATCCATGTGGGCCGGCAACTATTGGGGTTCGGCGTTCACGAGCACCGCGAGCCCTATGCGCCGGAGGCGCCGCCCAAACGTGATCCCCAGCAGACCATTGCCGCGTACGAGCGGCTGTTCAACGAGGCGGTTCAAGCGGACGGCAGCCGAAAAGCGCTCTTGCTGGGGATGAACGATTTGCTGTCGCGGCATTTCGAAAGCTATGTCGACGCGCTGGCCGCGGTGAGGGGCGAAGACCGAGCGCAAACCCTCGTGGAGGTCTATGATCGTTTCCTGCAGTTGGCCGACCTAAGCCAGCCGCCCAGCGAAGATCTGCATGACGGAGTGCTGTTGTCGCATTTCAGCGACTACGTCGATGCGCTCTTGGCCCTCGGCCGCACTGCCGAGATCGAAGGCTTGATCGCGTCGCTCGAGCCCCATTGGGATCACAATTGGGGGTATGGCCATTTGGGGACGGCCGCCTTCAAGATCGGCCGGCGGGATCTTGCCGAACATCTTTTTTTGAAGCTGAAGTCCGGCCTGGAGGACTGGCGCAGGAGCGAGGAGCTGATGCTGCTCTTCCAGATCTGGCACGAGGCGGGGCAAGTCGCAGGCGCGCGGCAACTCTTGTTAGATGCGCTGCGCGCATTTGTGACGGAGATCCAGCGGAGCGAGTATCCGACTGATCGGCGCAAGCAGGCGAATGAGTTTGCTCGCCGCCGGGCGGTATACTGCCAAACCTTTCCCGACGGCGAAGCCGAACTCGAGCGACTGGGCATTCCGATTGATCTCCTCGAGCGTGGAACGTAGCCTGCCCCTGGCTGGCGCTTCTGTTCCCTGCGTTTTCTCCGAAGCCATCCAGTTCGTAGAGTCCCAGCCCGGCCGCCCTGACCGGAGCCGAGGTGAGCCAGATCGAGTTGGCGGTCGTCAAGCCTTTGACCTGGACCTGATCGCCCAGAGCGCCCGATTGTCGCAGGGTCGAGTTGCCGCCCGCAAGCGATACAATGGCGAAGCAGCAACCTTTCGCGCCCTGGAGATCGCAATGGCTGACGTGCCGCCGGTGATGCGTTTCGAGGCGTCGACAGGCGTGCGCATCTACCGCATCTCCTGCGAGGCTTTTCCCGGCTTCATCGCCCACGCCTATCTACTGTTCGGCGCGGGGCCGCTGACGCTCGTCGACACCGGCAGCGGCTATGGCCACAGCGACGATCAGCTTCGCGCGGGGCTGGCCGCCGTGCGCAGCGACCACGGCGAGGCGTTCGACCTGGCCGACATCCAGCGGATCATCATCACCCACGGCCACATCGACCACTTCGGCGGGCTTGCGCGGCTGGTGAAGGAAACGGGCGCCCGCGTGGCCATCCACGAACTCGACCGCCGCATCCTGACCAACTACGCCGAACGCGTAACGGTGGCCACGCAGGCGTTCGACGTGTTCTTGGCCCGCTCCGGCGTTGGCCCGGAGCTGCAAGCGCAGATGGTGGCGATGTTCCAGTACTCGAAGCGGCACGTGGTGAACGTGCCGGTCGACATCACGCTCGTCGATGGGCTCGAACTCGATGGCCTGCGGTTCCTGCACACGCCGGGGCACTGCTCGGGGCAAGTGTGCATCGCGGTGGGCAACGTGCTGCTGTCGGCCGACCACGTGCTCGAGCGGATCACGCCGCACCAATCGCCTGAGAGCATTACGCCGTACATGGGCCTGGGGCATTACTTCGAAGCGCTCGAAAAGCTCCGACGCTGGGGCAGCTTCGACCTCACGCTCGGCGGGCACGAGGGGCCGATCGAAGACCTGCCCAAACGGATCGAGGAAATCCGCCAAAGCCATCTGCGGCGGCTCGACCGCGTGCTCGAGCTGCTCGACCTGGCGGAAGGGCCGCAAACGATCGCCCAGCTCGCGCAGTCGATGTTCCGGCGGGCCCGCGGCTTCGACGTGCTGTTGGCCTTCGAAGAAGTGGGCGCCCACGTGGAGTATCTCTACGAGCGCGGCCGGCTGGCGGTCGACAACTTCGAGGACTTGGGCCGCGAGTCGAACCCGCCGCTACGGTATCGGCGGGCATGAGGCGTGGTCTTGCGAGTCGCTCGCGAGGCGCTAGACGACCCTCAGCCGCTCGCGCTCGAGCCGTTCGGCGATAAAGCCGAGCGCCCGCGGCGCCATGCGGTTGTAGAACTCGAAGCCGTGGCCGCCGCCGCTCGTTTGCAGGTCGCACTCGTGCGGGATGCCGAGGGCCGAGAGCTTCATCCGCAGCCGGTCGGCGCTTTCGTGCCAGCGGTAGTCGACCGGGTCGCAGCAGAACCAGAGGTTCCGCGGCCAGTTGAGCGGGTGGACGTGGAGTGTGGCGGTGTCTTGCCGTGCCTGTTCGGCGTCGCGGTACATGAGCGGCAGAGTTTCGTCTCCCTCGCGCATCCGCAGGTGGTAGTCGATCGCCGGGCTGATGGCCGCCGCGATCGGGAATTTGTTTGGGTGCTTGAAGGAAAACCGCAGCGCGCCCTGCCCTCCCATGCTCGTGCCGAAGAGCGCGATCTGCGGCGGGGCGGCGTTCCACCGCTCGGCGATCCAGGGAACGACACGGTCGAGCAGATACCGCTCGGCCGTAATCTCGGGATCGAACTCGGCACACAGCTTGTCGGTCCACCAGCTCCGCGCCGTCCGAGGGCAAACAACCGGGAGGCCGTGTCGCTCGAGCTCGGCGACGAAGGCCGGCTGGTCGACCAGGCGGTTCAGGTGCACGCCGTGCAGATAGATGGCCACGTAGCCGTGCGGGTTTCGCTGCGCAGGTTCGAAGACATCGGCCGTGTGACCGGCCAGATCGACTTCACACCAACCTGGCGACGGAGGGGACATAAAGTAGGGTCCGCTGTGCGGATCAATGCCAAACCGTTGGGGGCGGCGAGAACGATGCGTTATGCGATTGCCGACGTGCGTGAATTGGCCCGCGAGCGGACCCTACTTGGCTTGCTGCCCTTCCATCGAATAAATGGCCAGGTGCTTGCCGTCGGGGCCGACCCATTCCTTGATATGAAACACCCCTTCTACGGCCACGGGGTAGATCGTGTAGTCGGCCGTCTGGCCAGGGGCCATTTCGACGTAGACGCAGTCGTAGAGCGCCGCGCCGGGGCCGAAGCAGCACTCCATGTTGTCGCGCACGAGCACGAACTGCTTGATGCCGGTCTGCTGAAAGCTGGGCAGGATGAACCCGCGCAGCCGCACGTGCTGCCCTTCGAGCGCTTCGATGGCCGGGGTGAGCATCGAACGCTTGAACTGGCCCCCCTTCTCCATCTCGAACTTGAGGTCGTCGAACGTGATGTCGCGGGTGCGGCCGGCGACTGCGCCGCGGCTGGGGCGCGTGGTGTTCGGTTGAGCGGCCTGCGTCGGGATGATGGCCGAAGAGCCCTTGGCTGCAGCCGTCGCAGGGTCTTGGGTGGGAGCCGCTGCATCGACTGCCGCAGGGCTCGTGGCCTCGGTCGGTTCCTCCTTGGCGGGCGATTGCTTCTCACCATGCGCCGCCGCAGCGACCGCCACGCCCGTTGCTGAAGACTTCCTGCCGGCAGGGCTCGAGGAGACCGGCTCCGCGCATCCCGCCAAGCCGAGCCACAGAGCGCTTGCGCAGCCGGCAACCGAGAGGGCCAGCATGCGCGGCGTTCGCGTCTGTTCGTTCGTCGGGCAACTTTGGCGTGCCAATGGCCGATCCCTTCTCACCGTGGTTCTTCCCTGACCGTCGCGCTGCTCAACGCACGTGATCAGCGTCGAGGTGATACAGCGCGTGCCCCAGTCCTTCGCTCGCCTGACCTACGCCCACGTGGAACGTGCCTGCCAAGCGGAACAGCCCGTCGTGAAAGTCGATGGTCAGCGGATCCGCGAGCTGCACCTGAATGCGGTCGGTGAGCTTGGGGTTGCCGCCGAAGCAGCAATCCCCCTGGTCGCGCACGAGGACGAACTGGCGGATGCCGCGTGTTTGCAGGCCTGGGTAAATATAGCCCTTGATGAACACCCGCTGGCCGTCGAGCTCGCGAGCGGAGGCGGGAATCGTGCCTGGGGGGGCGGCGTCGGGGGGCTGCAACTCAGCGTAGCTGATCCGGCGGTAGCCTTCAGGCACCTCGGTGGCGTAGACGTAGCCGTGGTAGCCCCAGCCGCCGACCAGCGTCACCAGCGACACGAGCATCCCGACCCGCGCGATGCCAGCGCCGGTGAGCTCGCTGCTCCGCTCGCCGATCGAACGCAGGGCATAGGCGCCCAGCAACGCGCCGACGAGCGAGAGGAGCCCGAACGTGGGGCTGAGGAAGTTCAGCAGTCCGAGGACCCCGAGCACGAGGCTGACGACGGCCGTCGAACTGAGCGCTTTGTACGGTTGATACTCCGCAGCCTCGAGGCCGTCGCCCGCAGGCTCGTAGACGTCGGTGCTCATAGATTGCTCGGAGAACTGGTCGATACGCTCGACGGGGCGAAACACGGCCCGCCGCGCCCGCCCAACCTTCACCTGCCGTCTATTCTAGTCGGCCGCCGGCACGGGGCTACCGCCTCGCCTTCCTACGGCCGGCAAAGCGATTTAGCTCGGCCACTTAGGCGTTGCGCCGGCACTATCCGGGCATCCGCGCACCGGCCCCCTTGAGGATCAGCCAAAAGACGAACAACAGCCCCAAGCCAGCGGCCAGGGGCGCCGCGATGACCCACATGGTGGTGCCGCGGTCGACCGGCAAGGCCGAAGTCTGGGCGACGGGCCCCGGCGTGGGCGAGGCTGGCCGTTGGGCGACCGTCGTATTTGGCGGCGTCGCAGAAGTGGATGGGGGAGCGGCCGTGGCCGCGACTGCGGCGGGCGGCAGGGGAGACCCAGCCGCCGAATCGGTAGGCGTCTGACTGGCCGAAGGCGTGGGCGGGGCAGTCGGCTCGGCCTGGGTCACCGCGGCCGGGGCTGGATTCTTTTCCTCCTCCGCGGCTGGTTCGGCGGTCTTGGCCGTGGCAGCCGGTTCTGCCGGCTTTGCTTCCGCCGGGGCATCTGTCTTCGGCGTCTCGGCCACGGCCGGCGGCGGGACCTTGCCGTCGTCCCCCGCCGGGATCGCCCCCACGGGGAAGAAGCTGTTCGCCCGCTTCACCGCGTCAGGATCGATCTTCTCGAGCTGCGCCAGGTATTCCTTGGCCTTGGGCTCAGGCGACGCTTGCAGGAAGTTGATCACCGGCACCCGCACCCAGCTCGACTTTTCGTCGGCCGTCTTGAACAGCTCGACCAGCCGGTCGGTGACCGTCCAGTCTTGCCAGCGGGCCAGGTCGGGGATCACCAGATCGGCCAGGTCGGGGCGGTCGAGAATATGGCGCAGGCCGGCCAGAAGCTGCTCGCGGGGGAGAGTGTTCACCTCTTGCCCATGCACCCGCAGGGCCACGATCGCGGCGTAGGTGTCGGTGTACTCGGCCTTCTTGTTCTTGAGGAACTCCTCTTCGACGAGCTGCATGCCGTCGGGGCCCTTGAGCATCAGGTAGGCGTTGATTGCCGCGTCGAGCCCTTGCTTGACCTGGCGGTCGTTGCTCTTGAGCATCCCTTCGAGCAGCGGAACGTCTTCGGGCGTGCCGCTGATGCCTAGCATCGTGAGGTACAGCCGTCGGCGGCTGGCCGGAATGTTGGCGTCCTGCACCCAGGCCACGAGCTTCTCGTGCGGCATGTGGTCTTTGACGACCTTGACCTCGGGGAAGGGCGTCTTGGCGAATTCGTCGTACGAGTCGCGGGCGAGCAACTCGTCTTTGTCTTCCAGGTGGTCGAGAAAGAACGCCAGCCGCTCGGTTTGCGGCTTGCCGGCGAGCGCCGGCAGCTTGCCGATGTACTCGACCGCCCGCTCGGAGAGCTGAATCGGCGTCGACCAGGCCAGGTTCGTGGGGTCGATGCCGGTGATCAGAAAGGTCGTGTCGCGGGGAGCTTCGCCAAAGTAGACGGTCTCGAGCGTCTTCGCCCCCTTGAGCAGATCGGCCCCCTTGATCACCTGCGAGATCTCGAACGTGGTCTTGCTCGAAGCGGGGCTTGCCGGCTCGCTCGGGCCGCCGTCGAGCAGGTCGACCTTGGGAGGCGCCTCGATGAGCTTGGCCAGGACCACGGCGTCGGACTTGTCGATCTCTTCGCTGAAGGTCATCTGCACGGCGCTGCAGAAGGGGCAGGCGCGCAGTCCGCTCCAGGCGCCCAGGATGCCGAGGGTCACCGCCGCCATGCCCGCCAAACGTCGTAGATTCGTCATCGCTTTGAAAGCTTCTCCTCGGAATTGGGGGGCGGTGGGTCTGCGCTTCGCTTGACCCACCCTACGGCTAAGGGCGGCGAATCACACGTTAGCCCCGGCGAGTCGCCGGGGGGGAATCACGGCGTTTCGCTGAGCGCCTTGCCCACGTCGGTGCGGTAGGCGGCCAGGGCCGGCAGGTAGCCGACGAGCGAGGCCAGCACGATCAACCCAGGAATCAAGATTAGCTCTTTCACATCGACCTGGAAAGCCGGCGCGACCACCCCCGTGTAGGCGGTGATCATCGGGGTGAAGACGGCGAACAGGGCGTGCCCCAACACCCAGCCGGCCAGCCCGCCCCCGAGCGACAGCAGGATCGACTCCAGCAGTACTACGTTCATCACCGTCCGCCGGCTCGCGCCCAGGGCCCGCATCACCGCGATCTCGTGCCGCCGCTCGCTCATCGAGTTGTAAATGCTGACCAGGATGCTGATTCCGGCCACGACGACGATGAGCACCGTGAGCCCCAGGAACACCCATTGCAGGGGGTCGACGAACACGCGGAACAGCGAGGTGATCTCCCGCACGGGGAGCACCGCCTGAGCCATTTGGCCCTCGTTGATCGTGTTCACCAGCGCCGGCGTCACCAGGTCGTTGGTCGTGCGCACGAGGATCGCTGTCACCTCACGCTGCGATTCCGGCAAGGGATCGTGGTGATGGGCGTGGGCATGATCGTGGTCATGGTCATGGTCATGATCGTGCGCGTGATCGTGGGCCTCGGCCTTGGGAGCGGGTGCCGCTGGCTCGGTGGTGGCGGGCGTTTCGCCGGGCACAGGCAGCTTGGGCGTTTCCGGCTTGGCGTGGTCGTCGAGCAGGTAGAACCCTTCGATGTTGATGAACAGCGCCCGGTCGGTCGGCGTGCCGGTGGGGGCGAGGATGCCGACCACCGTGAATGGATCATGCGCATGGCCGTCGTCGGCGCCGTGGGTCGGCTGGAACTTGTCGCCGACGCCGAGCCCGGTGCTGCGGGCCACCGCCGAGCCGATCACCCCTTCGAAGAAGTGGGCCGGTTCGAAATTCCGCCCCTCGGCGAACCGGTACTTGCTGCCGGTGTTGTAGTCGTAGGTGTAGTCGTCGAACATCTCCGCGGGCACTCCGACGACGCGGAACTGGCCGTAGAAGTCCCCCATGCAAACCGGAATGGCCTGGGCCACGTAGGGCTTGAACTGTCCTTCGCGGAATTCCTTGTAGTACGACCAAGGGATGTTCTCGATCGGCCGGCTGAGGTGGAACACCGTGTTGAGCACGAGCTGCAGCGGGCTCCCTTTGGCCCCGACGATCACGTTGTAGCCCAGCGACGAACTGCGCTTGAACGAGTCGGTCACCACGCTCGCGATGACGAGCACCGCCACCACGAGCATCACCCCCAGCGCCATCGAGAGCGCCGTCAGCGCCGAGGCCAGCGACCGCTGCTGAATGCTCCGCCAGGCAATCTTCCACAAGCTCATCGCGGCGCCCTTTCCAACCACGGAGACACGGAGGCACGGAGAGGACGACGAACCACGAAGACGTCAAGACACGAAGCAGGCAAAGGATCTAGGCGATTCCTGCCCAGTTTTTTCGAGCCCGCCAATGCTCTCAGCAACATCTCCGTGCCTCCGTGTCTCCGTGGTAAATCTAAGCCGCGGTCAGCACGCGGTTGAGTTGGTCGAGCCGCTCGACGCGCTGGAACTGCCCCGAAACGTCGGCCGTGTGCGTGACGAGCACGAGCGACACTTGATCCTCTCGGCAGGTTTCTCGAAGCAGATCGATTACTTGTTGCTGGTGCTTGGCGTCGACGCTGGCCGTCGGCTCGTCGGCCAGCACGAGCTTGGGCTTGTTGGCCAGCGCCCGGGCAACCGCCACCCGCTGCTGCTCCCCGACCGACAGGGCCGATGGCCGGTGCGAAAGCCGGGCGCCCAGTCCTACCCGCTCCAGCAGCCGGCGGGCTCGCGCGGCGTCGGCCGGGCGATCCGAAAACGACATGCCGAGCAGCACGTTCTCGAGCGCCGAGAAGCCCGGCAGCAAGTTGAACGTCTGGAACACGTAGCCCAGGTGCTGGGCGCGAAAGCGATCGCGCGCCGGTTCGCTCAGGCGGCTGATGTCGGTGCCGGCGATCTGCACCACGCCTTCGTCGGCCTTGAGGATGCCGGCGATGATGTGCAGCAAGGTCGTTTTGCCGGAGCCGCTCGGCCCAACGAGCACCATCTGCTCGCCTGCCGCCACGGCGAACCGCTCGAGGTCGAGGATCGGCAGCGGCGAACCATCGGGCTCGCGAAAGGCCTTGCGGACGTTGGTGAGCTGCAGCATGAAAAACGGCTCTCGGCTTAGCTAGCAGGGGGCCGGGCAGGGCATGCCCGAGCCCTATCCTTACCTGTTTGTACGCTACGGCGGAAGCCCTGGTCGGCAGCCTGCCATGGGATCAAGACAGATTTTTCACCGCGGAGGACACAGAGGACGCAAAGGACCGCCAAATCGGTTGGTCTTCTCTGCGTCCTCTGTGTCCTCCGCGGTAAAACTACGCCGATTCCAGCCCGTACTCATGCAGCTTCTTCCGCAGCGTATTGCGGTTGATGCCCAGGCGGGCGGCGGCCTTGATCTGCACGTTGTCGCAGTCGTTCATCACCTGCACGATCAGCTCCCGCTCTACGCGGTTGACGATCTTCGTGTACAGGTTGTCCTCCTGCGGCCCGGCCCCGGTTACCCCTTGCTGCACGAGCTCGAACGTGAGCGACTCGAGGTCCATCGTGCGCCCCTTGCTGGGGCGCGGCTTCTCCGTGCCGAGCACCGCCTCGGGCAAGAGATCGGTGGTCAACTCGTCGCCGGTGGCCATCACCACCGCCCGCTCGATGTAGTTCTGCAGCTCGCGGACGTTGCCGGGCCAATGGTACGACTGCAGGGCTTCGAGGGCGCGGCGGTCGATGTGGGCCACGTAGCGGTCGTTTTCCTCATTGTAGATGTTAAGGAAGTGGGCGACCAAGTCCGGCACGTCCTCGCGCCGCTCGCGCAGCGGGGGAATGTTGATCGGCACCACGTTCAGACGGTAGTAAAGGTCTTCGCGGAACCGCTCGCCGTCGACCTCTTCCATGAGGTCGGTGTTGCTGGCGGCGATCACGCGGGTGTCGACGCGGATGGTGGCTGTGTCCCCCACACGCTCGAACTCCCGCTCCTGCAGCACGCGGAGCAGCTTGACCTGCAGCTTGGGGGTGGTGCTGTTGATCTCGTCGAGGAAGATCGTGCCGGTGTGGGCGGCTTCGAAGCGGCCCGTGCGATTGTTCACGGCCCCGGTGAACGAACCGCGCACGTGGCCAAACAGCTCGCTCTCGAGCAAGCTCTCGGTGAGGGCGCCGCAGTTCACGCGCACGAAGGGGCCGCTCGCCCGCAGGCTGAGCTGATGCACCGCCTTGGCGATGAGCTCCTTGCCCGTGCCGGTTTCTCCGAGTAGGAGCACCGAGGCATGGGAGCGGGCGACCTGCCGCGTGGTGCGGTAGACCTTTTCCATGGCCGGGCTCGAGCCGATGATGCCGGCGATCGGCGGCCCCGATTGGGGCGTATCGAGCGAACGAAAGGGGGGCGTCATCGGCGCGAATCCTCCGCGCGCAGCCGGCCCGCCTGCCGATCGCCGCGCCTTCTTGGAAATGCCAATTGCGCCATCGTCGTTTGCGTTTCCCTACGACCGCCCCGCACGACTAATTCCCATTCGCCGCTGCGGCCGCCGCTGCCCGCGGCGCTTCGAGCGCTTCGAGCAGAGCAGCCAAGATTCGCCGTTCCCCAGGCGCCGCTTCATCGCTGGCGTTGTACCGGACATACTCCTGCTCGATCTCGCGGGCCTCCAGCAAGATCCCATGGCGGCGGATGCTTTCCATGAACGCGTCGAGCGCTTGCTGCCGTTCTTCGGCGGGTGCAAGCGAGTTGGCCACCAGTTCGACCAGCCGCCGCTGCGCCTGCGGCGTGCCGAGCAATCCCAGGGCCCCGATCGTGGCCGGGCCGGGCTCCCCTTGATCGAGCCGGGCGAGCAAAGCCCCTTCGGCCGAACGCAGATCGAACCACGGGCGCGGCGATTCGACGAGCCGCGCGAGCCCCGCGACCGCAAAGTCCCCCTGCTCGCGCCGCACGTCCGGCGGAGAAACGCCAGCGCCGGCCTTGATCAGCAGCCGCTCGAGAAACCGGCCAAAGATCGGCTCTTCCACGGGCACGATGCCGGCGATGGTGTAGGGATCGCGCTCGAACTCGTCGAGCGGCGAGCGATTGGTCGGCGGGAGTTGCATGAGCCCGATTGGCACGGTGGCCGTCCGCCGGTCGCGGCGGAGATTCTTGATGACATCGCAGGCGCACGGCTTCGACAGGGCCGAGTGCAGCAGCACGAGCTCCACGTCGGCCGACGCCACGGCCGCCTGATACGCCTCGGCGCCGGTCGCGATGATGATCGGCTGATACCCTCGGGCAGCCAGCCAGGCGCCCAGGTTGCGACCGTCGTCGAGCCGGGGGTGGGCCACCACGGCGATTCGATCGCCGCGGCCGGTGGCCAGGAAACGCAAAGTTTCGCTCACCGCACCCGCGCCGGTGAAGGGATCCCGCGGGTCGATCGCCAGCACCGCCCCGATCGCCGCACGGTTGAGAGCCCGGTCCGAGGTCCGCGCGGCCAGCGCCAAAGGCGCCGGCTCGCCGCTGCGGCCGGCGACCGCGCCCTGCCAGCCCGAGCGACCGAGGGCATCGGCCAGTGCGGCGCCAGCCGTCCAGCGCCCTGTTTTCAAGGCTAGCGCCAGGGCTGCGTCGAGTTCTTCGGCAGGCGTTTGGTCGAGCATCGGGCCCGGAGCGTAGACTTGGAGTCCGGCGACAAGGGCCTTGAGCCGGTTCTCGGGAGACGGATCGGCGGCCGCGAGGTCGGCGGTGAGCCTGGCGGCCCTAAGATCGGCGGACTGCCGGGGAGTTGCCTCGAGCGGCGCTGCGGCCCCGACCGACGGGTCCCACCGCCACACGGTGACCAAGCCGTTGACGTTTGCCGGCGGCAAGCGATTCTCGTCAAACCAGAGCTGCACTTCGTGCTCGAGCGCCTCGCGGGCTTCGTCCGGCGTCACGGAGTTCCCCTTCCAGCGTTCCAGCGCCTCGAGCGCTGCCGCCTGCGTTGCGGGGGCCCCTGCGTCGGCGGCTGCGCCGAGCACATACGGCCCCGCTTCACCGGGAGCAAGCTGCCCGAGCACGTCGATGAGCTGCGTCGAGAGCGCGGCGTTCCGCGCGTCGAGGGCGCCGACCAAGGGAGGGATCATCTGGTCTCCCATCGCCACGAGCGCCTCGCGTACGAGGGGATGCCGTGCTGCTTGCGCTGGATCGGCCAAGATCTTCACGAGCGGCGCTGCCGCGGCAGGCCCGATGCCGCGTAATTGAAACGCCGCCGCTCTCCGCTCGTCGAGCGTGGCGGCGGCAAGTTGGTCGACGAGGCGGCCGACGCGGGCCGGATCGGCGGCGCCTGCCTGCAGGGCGGCGTCCACGGCGTCGGCAAATTGGCGGCCGGCAGGGGCCAACTCCGGCGCGAGTCCGAGTTGCAGGATCGTGCCGGGGCCGAAGCGGCGGGCGAGGGCCCTGAGTTGCTCGGGCGTAAGCTGCGCAGCGACGAGCCGCTCCACCAGCGGCTTGGCCAGTGGCGCTCGCCGCCGCGACACGAGCACACTGGCGGCTTGCACCAGTTCGACCGGAGACTGTGGGTTCGACGCCAGCACGGCAAGCACCAGCGGATCGGTTTCCGGCGGCGCCGGCGGGGGCGGGGCTGCCTTGTCATCGGTCTTGCCGTCGGCTGCCTTCGTGGGCTCGGCCTTGGCCTCGTCCGAGTCAGCTTTCGTCCTCGTGTCGCCGTCCGCCTTGGCTTTGGCGGCCTCGGCCTTCGCCCGATCCTTGCTGGCCGGCTTATACGGGCGCAGCCCCGAGGCTTGTGCCCAGAGGTCGGACGCGTGCATGGAAATGCCCAGGCACAGGGCCGTGAGCACGAGGAAGTTCGCAATGCGGTTCATGGCTGGCGGCGCGTGGGGAGCGGCGGAAGTTGAGCTAGGGATTGGCTTCAGCGAGCTTCCGTTGCCAAAGGGCGACCTGGCGGGCCACCTCGGCCGGCGCGGTCGATCCATAACTGCGAAAGGCCTGCACGGCCCGTTCGGCCCCGAGCACTTCGCGGACGTCCGCCGTGAGACCCGGGTCGGCCTGCTTCAGCTCCTCGTCGCTGAGTTCCGCCAGCGCCACGCCGCGCTCCATCGCCGTGCGCACTAGGCGGCCAACGACGCCGTGGGCCGTTCGTAGCGGCAGGCCGTTGCGAACGAGCCGCTCCATCAGCGTGGTTGCATCGAGGTAGCCGCGGTCCAAGTCGGCGGTGATCGCCGCGACGTTCAAGCTCGCCCCGGCCACCAGCGGAGCGGCCAGCTCCAGGCAGGCGCTCACCGTGTCGAAGGCGTCGAACAGCGGCGGCTTGTCTTCTTGCAGGTCGCGGTTATAGGCCAGCGGCAAGCCCTTCACCAGCACGAGCAGGGCCGTGAGGCTGCCGATCACCCGCCCGGTCTTGCCGCGGACGAGCTCGAGCACGTCGGGGTTCACTTTCTGCGGCATGATCGACGAGCCGGTGCAAAACGACTGCGGCAGGGCAAGGAAGCCGAACTCCGTGGTCGACCAGAGAATCCACTCCTCGGCCCAAGCGCTCAGGTGTTCGGCCACCAGGCTCAGGCAGAAGACGAACTCGAGCACGAAATCGCGGTCGCTCGAAACGTCGATGCTGTTGGCCGCCACGCCGTCGAAGCCCAACCGCTCGGCCACGTTGTGGCGGTCGATCGGCAGGCTCGTGCCGGCGAGCGCCGCCGCGCCCAGACTCAGCACGTTGACGCGCTTGCGGCAGTCGGCCAATCGCCCCCGGTCGCGCTCGAGCTTTTCGCACCAGGCCAGCCACACGTGGTTGGCCAGCACCGGCTGGGCCCGCCGCAGGTGGGTGTAGGCCGGGACAACGACGCCCTGATCAACCTTGCAGCGGTCGACGAAGGCCTGCTGCAGGTCGACGAGGCGGCGGTCGATCTGATCGATCGCGTCGCGGACCCACAGCCGCAAGTCGGTCGACACCTGATCGTTGCGGCTGCGGCCTGTGTGCAGCTTGCGTCCCAGGTCGCCGGAGCGGGCGATCAGCGCCTGCTCGATGTGCATGTGAATGTCTTCGAGCTCGGTGCGGAACTCGAAGCGCCCCTGATCGATCTCTTGGCCAATCGCCGCGAGATGGGCGGCGATTTCCTCGGCCTCGGCCGGGGTGAGCAGGCCGACATCGGCCAGCATGCGGGCATGGGCGGTGGAGCCCAGGATGTCGTGCCGGTAGAGGCGGCGGTCGAAGCTAATGCTCTCGGTGAACTGCTCGACCCGGCGGTCGGTGGCTGCAGAGAATACGCCTTCCCACGCCTTGGCAGCCACCCGAAAACCACTCGCTTAGACCACAGTTCGCCCTCCTGGAACACCGTGATTCAATGTAAACGGGTGGGTACGGGGTGTCAACGACCTGCCTAGCGCTCCGCGCTGAGAATGGGCAGTGCCTTGGTGGGCGTTCTGCGCATTGCATGTCTCATGACTGCAATACTTTGTGACTCTAGACGCGCCACGACGTAAACGCGTCGGCAAGCGGTCTGCGCGGTTCGTTAGCAGCCTCTTCCCTCGCGGACGCGTGGGGTTGCGCTGGGTGGGCGCCGCCTCGAACGCCTAGGCGATTTCGAGTTCCAGTTCTTGGACCTCGGGCTCGGCGAGCATCCGGGCATGCACTTCGCCGCGGAAGACCGAGACGTCGCGCGGGGCCTGGATGCCTAGCCGCACGCGGCCGCGGCCGATTTCGAGCACCGTGACAACGATCTGGCCGTCGACGACGACCGACTCTTCGCGCTTGCGGGTCAACACCAACATGGGCTCCCCCCTTGGGCGGTTGAAAGAGCAGATGGTGGGAGGCGGCTGGGTAAGGCAGAGCGCAGGTCCCACGAGAAGGGACGGAGGCACTTATCGTCGAGGTCGATCTTTCCCTTCCCGTTGCGGACGGGACCTGGCTGGACGACCGCTCCCACCATCTGCAACGGGGGCCAGTCTAGAGAGCGAATGCTAGCATCGCGTGAAGAGGGGGTGAGGAAGGGATAAGAATCGGGTGGAGTTTGGGTGGCCGGGGCGTGAGAATCGTGCGGGCCCACACGAGCGCCGTGATTTCGACCAGGAAATTGGTTCATGACCGCTGATCGCACCTATACGCGCCGCCGCGCCCTGGGGAGGCTCACCGCCCTCGGCGTTGGCACGGCCACCTTTCAGCGAGCCCTGGCCGCTCAGGCAGCCGACGACTCGGCAGTTTCCCCCGATTCGATCCGGCAGGCCGAGTGGATCGCCGGCATCACGCTTGACGATGAGCAGCGGAAATCGGTGGCCGACGCGCTCAACGAAGACTTTAAGGCCGTCGCCGAGCTGCGTAAGGTCGACGTGCCGCACGGCGTGCCGCCGGCGGTCACCTTTTTCGCCGCGCCGCCCCAGCACGTGTGCCGCCCCGAGGAGCGGGGCGCCGTCAAGGCGGCGCCGCTCGTCGGCTTTCAGCGCCCGGCCGACGACGAGGGGCTGGCGTTTTGCAGCGTGGCGGAGTTGGGCGCGCTGTTGCGCTCACGCCAGGTGAGCAGCGTTGAACTGGCCAAGCTTGCCTTGGCCCGGCTGCAACGTTTCGATCCGCTGCTCAATTGCGTTGCGACGCTCACCGAGGAACTCGCTCTGCGACAGGCCGCGCAGGCAGACGCCGAACTGGCCGCCGGCAAAGACCGCGGACCGCTGCACGGCATTCCCTGGGGCGCGAAGGACCTGATCGCGTACCCTGGCTACAAGACCGCCTGGGGCGCCGGCGAGTATCGCGAGCAAACCCTTGACGAGAAGGCGAGCGTTGCCCAGCGGCTTGATGCGGCTGGCGCGGTGCTCGTCGCCAAGCTCACGCTCGGCGCCCTGGCCCTAGGGGATCAGTGGTACGGCGGGATGACCCGCAACCCTTGGAACCCGGAGCAAGGTTCCAGCGGCTCGTCGGCGGGTTCGGCCGCGGCGGTGGCGGCAGGCTTGGTTCCCTTCGCCATCGGCAGCGAAACGCTCGGCAGCATCGTCTCGCCCTGCCGACGCTGCAGCGTCACGGGCCTCCGCCCCACGTTCGGCCGCGTCAGCCGCCAGGGCTGCATGACCTTGGCCTGGAGCATGGACAAGCTGGGGCCGATTGCCCGGACCGCCGAGGACTGTGCACTGGTGCTCGGGGCGATCCATGGGGCGGACGGACTCGACCCGGCGGCCGTCGAGCGGCCGTTTCATTGGCCGGCGCGGCGGCCGCTGCGTGAGCTGCGCGTCGGCTACGTCGAAACCGAGCAAGCGTTCGATGCGCGCCCCGAGCTCGTCGCTCTGCGCAAGCTCGGCGTGCAGCTCGCGCCGTTTCAACTCCCCGCCGGGCTGCCGATCGACGCGCTGCCGATCCTGCTCGACGCCGAAGCGGCCACCGTTTTCGACGACCTCACCCGCCGCGGCGTTCGCGAGGGAATCGGCCACTGGGCCACGACCTTTCGCAAAGCCCGCTTCCTCCCGGCCGTCGACTATCTGCGGGCACAACGTGTGCGCACGTTGGCCATGCACAAGATGGAAAAAGCTCTCGAGGGCTTCGACGCCTACGTCGGCGGCGACGATTTGGTGCTCACGAACATGACGGGGCACCCGACGGTCGTGTTGCCCATCGGCGAGAAGCCGGACGGCAAGAACGGGCAGCCGGACACGATCACGATCACCGGGCGGTTGTTCGGCGAGGAAGACCTGCTCACGCTCGCGCAGGCGTTTCAGACGACGACGAGCGCCCATCGAGTTCGGCCGCCGGTAGAGCGGTTGTTGGAAGAGAGCCGAGCCCCGCGGGCGTCGGAGGGTTCTAAGCCCGCTCCCCCCCAAATGCCATGACCTCGGCGACCGAGCTGGCCCCCAGGGCCAGCATCGCCAGCCGGTCGAAGCCGAGGGCCACGCCGGCGCACGGCGGCAGGCCGTGGTCCATCGCCGCCAGCAAACGGCTCTCTTCCGGCAGCGTCGGCAGGCCGTCGGCGGCCCGGGCGGCGTTCACCGTGCGGTTGCGTGCCCGCAGTGTGTCGGCGTCGAGCAGCTCGTGGTAGCCGTTGGCCAGCTCGACTCCTTCGACGTAGAGCTCGAAACGCTCCGCGACCGCCGGCGGTCCCGGCCGCACCTTGGCGAGCGCCGCCTGGCTCGCCGGGTAGTCATACAGCAACGACGGACAGCCGCGCCCCAGTTGCGGCTCCACGAGCTCGGCGAGCAGCAAGTTGAGCCACAGATCGCGATCCTCCGGATCGAGCCCTGGCGGGATCGCCAGCCGCCGTTGCTCGGCCGCCGCGCGCAACTCTGCGGCCGGCGCTGTGTGCGGATCGAGCCCCACGTGGCGGGCGAACGCGCCCGCGTAGCTCAGTTGTTCGGCCGGGCCGCGGCCGAGGAGGGCTTGCGACAGCTCGTCGAGCAGTTGCATGCCGGCCGCCAGGTCGTCCCCCGTACGATACCACTCGACCATGGTGAACTCGGGGTTGTGCAGCCGTCCGAGTTCGCCGGCGCGAAATGCCCGCGCTACTTGGTAGAGGGCCTCGCCACCCGCGGCGAGCAGCCGTTTCATGGCGAACTCCGGCGATGTTTGCAGCCACCGCCAGGTTGGGTCCGCTGTGCGGACCGATTGCTTAGCGCTCGAGCTTAGAAGCGCGGACGAGCTGGCAACCGCCTGGGACGGTGGGTCTGCGCTTTGCTCGACCCACCCTACGGGCTTGACCCACCCTGCGGGAGATCCAAACGCCGCATCGTTTGCGCCGCAGGCTACCCAGGGTTGCAGATGCCGCTCGATGACCGTGTCGGCCGAGAGGCACGGGGTTTCGACTTCGAGAAAGCCCCGTGAATCGAAGAACGCCCGCAACGCGCGGAGCAACTCGGCCCGCTGGCGGAGCAGGGGCCAGGAGGCCGTGGGGCGGAAGTCGCGGGCCGACGGCGAATCGCTGGAAGCGGTCACGGCTGCTCAGCTTGCCTGTGGGGCGAGCAGTCGGCTCGTCCCCACAGGTCTCTCGAGTTTCTCAACCGCGGCCCGCGTGGCGATTAGGCCTTGGCCTGGTCGATGTGCTCCTGATACACGCTCTTGGGCTTCACGCCCACGAAGCGCGTAACCTCGCGGCCTCCCTTGAAGATCACGAGCGTGGGAATGCTGCTCACGCCGTAGTTCTGGGCGGCTTCGGGGTTGTCGTCGATGTTCACCTTGCCGACCTTGAGGCCGCCTTGGTTCTCGACCGCGAGCTCCTCGACCATCGGGGCGATCATCCGGCAGGGGCCGCACCAGGGGGCCCAAAAGTCGACCAACACCGGCACTTCCGACTTCAAGACTTCGGCTTGGAAGGTGCTGTCACTGAATTCCGCAACATGTCCGGCCATCGACGATTCTCCTACCTGAAACGAAAGGTTCGGCAGCCGCCGGCCGAAGCCTAAAGCCTGAACTGAGCGGCGCTTGCGAACAAACTTGAGTAACGGCGAATTATAAGAGCGGTGTACCCTGTGTCAAACGCTCTCTGCACGGTTGGATGCACACCGGTGACGGCCGGTTGCAAAGGGCTCTGGCACGGCCCTTGCTCTAGTGCAAGCAATGCCCTGCTATGCTTGGCTAGGGCTAGGACCCCCACCCGCGTCGAGCGCGCGATCCAGCGCGACCGCACGGCCAACCTTCTTGGAGCCGGAGTCAAGGAATCATGGGCATGTTCAGAGCATTGCTGACGGGGTTGGGCGCTGGGGCCACCGCAATGTACTTCTACGATCCGGTACGCGGCGAAGCGCGCCGCGAGCAAGTCGCCGCCAAGGTGCGGAATTGCCTGCAAGAATTGTCGGAATCGGCCACGGTTCTTAAGCGCGAGGCCGAGGCGGGGATCGACCGCGTGTCGCGCGAGATGTCGGGCCAACCGTGCCCGGTCGAGGCTGCCCATGCCGCGGCCGACGAATCTCCGCTCTACTCAGCCGCGACGGACGAGGAATCGTGGCCGCCGGCCGCGCAGGCCGCGTTCAAGCTCGGCAGCTACGCCGTGCTCGGCAAGCTGGCGCTTGGCCGGGCGTTCTGGCCCGCCGTGGTTGGTGGCAGCGGCCTCTACTGGGCGGCCAAGCAAGGGGCGTTCGACGACCTCTCCGCCGGTCCGCTCCGCGATCTGGGCCGCAACTTCGGCGAGAAGCTCGGCGACCGTGTGCGCGGGTTGCTCCCAGGCCGAGGGCACGAGGAAGACATGCATCGCGAGATCGGCGAGATCATGTCCACTGCGGTCGCCTGGTGTACGGCCGACTCGAATCTCAGCGAGGCCGCCCGGCTGATGCGCGAGCATGATTGCGGGGCGATCCCCGTGGTCGACGACGGCGTGATGCGGCGTCCGGTGGGCGTGATCACCGACCGCGACATCGCCGTCCGCGTGGTGGCCGAGGGGCGCAACACCGCCGAAGTAAAGGTGCGCGACTGCATGTCGACGCCGGTCGCCACCGCCCACCGCGCCACGAGCTTGTGCGAGGTGATGCACATCATGGAAGACTCGAAGCTGCGGCGGATGGTCATCGTCGATGACGACGGCCGCGTCTGCGGCATGGTCGCGCAAGCAGATCTGGCCCGCGAGGCGCCGCAGGACCAGGTGGGGGAGGTGGTGCGCGAGGTGTCGGAGCGGCAGACGGCCTAGGACGCGGCGAGACGCACGAAACTCGCGAGTCGGCTATCCGACAAGTCCACGGTCGAACTACATGCCACGCGCCGAAGGCGTTTCTCACGGGACCAGTTCGTACGCTGCCCGCAGCGTCTAGTTTGGTTCAGGGCCTCCCACGAGGATCGGCCCTAGGTAGCGGCTCTCGAGCCCTTTCCTGTACCACCAAGTGCCAGTCCCATCTGGCGGCTCGATCGCGTGGAACTCGCTCGCTAGTGCCCGGTGAACCGGCTCGGAATGCTTCCCATGCACCCATAGCCAACAGATTCGCTTTGCATCGGAGATCCTGCGCGCCGTCGCTGGCGTCGTTTTGCGGCCCCAAATCCACAGCTCTACGGCCGGTTCACCCGATTCGACACTGCTAATAAAACTGCCGTCCTGGTCTACTAGTTCGAAAACCTCCTGGACAAGGCGGGCTTGCCTTCGGTCTTCAGATCGCCTTCGCGCAACAAACCCCAGCCCAACCCCAACCACAGTTAGGACAACGAGCAGCGCGCGAAGGGAGAATCTTAAGCGAACGCTCACCGCTGAGCCCTTTTTCAGTCGGGACCAGAGGCTGTGAATCGAGCTGTAGCCCGCACCAGCCGCATCCCGTTGCCGATCACCACCAGGCTCGTCCCCACGTCGGCCAGCACCGCCAGCCACATGCTGGCCATCCCGGCGGTCGCCAGCAGCAGCACGATGAGCTTGAGCCCCAGCGAGAGCGCGATGTTTTGCGCCAGAATTCGCCGCACCTGGCGCCCCAGCGAAACGAGCGCCGGCACGCGCTCGAGGTTCGCGGCCATGATCACCACGTCGGCCGTTTCGAGCGCGGTGGCGCTCGCCTGAGCGCCGAGCGCGACGCCGAGTGTGGCCGCCGCCAGGGCGGGGGCGTCGTTCACGCCGTCGCCGATCATGGCCAGGCGGGCGCCCGACGCGACGAGCTCCTGCACGCGGCGAATCTTGTCCTCGGGCAACAGCCCCGCTTCGACGCGCGTGATGCCCGCGGCCGCGGCTACGCGCTCGGCCGCCGGGGCCGCATCGCCCGTCATCATCAACAGCTTCTCGACTCCGAGCCCCTGCAACTGCCGCAAGGCCGCAGCCGCTTCGGGCCGCACGGCGTCACCCAGCCAGAGCGTACCCAGGGGCCCTGCCTCGTCGGCCAGGATCGCGGCGGTCAGGCCGGCTTCGTTCGAAATTGCTACCACATTCTGTTGGCCGTTCCCGTGGTGCAACGCTGCGCTGCCGACACGGTAGCGCCGCCCGTCGATCGTGCCCTCGATCCCCAGTCCGCGGCGGGCTTGAAACTCGCTCGCCGCCGGCAGGGCCAAGCCGCGCTCCTGGGCAGCTTGCACGATGCCGGCGGCCAACGGGTGTTCGCTCTGCGCCTCGAGCGCGGCGGCCACCGCCAGCACTTGCTCGGGCGTATGCCCCGGCGCGGGGTCGATGCGTTCGACGCGGAACTTGCCGGTCGTCAGCGTGCCGGTCTTGTCGAAGACGATCGTGTCGAGCCGGGCAGCGTTCTCCAAATGCTCGCCCCCTTTCACCACCATGCCGAGCCGCGCGGCGCGGTGCAGCCCGCACACGATCGTCACGGGCGTGGAGATCACAAGCGCGCAGGGGCAGGCGGTCACCAGCAGCACGAGGCCGCGGTGGATCCAATTGATCCAGTCCGCCGCGCCGAAGAGCTCGCTCGCCCAAGGCAGGCCCCAACCTACGGCCAGAGGCGGAACCACGGCCACGAGCAGGGCCAAAACCATGACCACCGGCGTATAGACGCGGGCAAACCGATCGACGAACCGCTGCGTCGGTGATCGGCTTGCCTGGGCCTGCTGCACGAGCCGCGCGATGTGCGCAAGCGTGCTTTCGGCGGCGAGCCGCTCGACGATCACTTCGAGCGAGCCCGAACCATTGAGCGTGCCGGCGAAGACTCGGTCGCCGGCCGACTTATCCACGGGCAGACTCTCCCCCGTAAGCATCGCCTCGTCGACCGTTGAGGCGCCCGCGGCGACCGCGCCGTCGGCAGCGATCCGCTCGCCGGGCTTCACCAGCACACGATCTCCGGGGCGCAGCGCATCGGCCGCGACGTCGCGCATGCCGGCGGCTTCGAAGCGATGGGCGATCGGCGGCTCGAGCGCGAGCAGGCTTTGAATCGCCTGTCGCGCGCGACCCAGGCTTGCGCTCTCGAGCCAGAGGGAAAAGTCAAAGAGCAGCATCGCCGTGGCCGCTTCGAAGGTGTAGCCAATGGCGATGGCCCCCGCGGCGGCCACGGTCACGAGCACGTTCATGTCGAACGCGCCCTGCCGGAGCGACCGCCAGCCGGCCCGGGCCACCGGCAGTCCGGCGACCAGTGTCGACGCGATCGCCAGCCCACCGGAAAGCCACACGCCGTAACGCCACGATTCGAAGCCCCAGGCAACGAACGCGGCGGCCAAGAGCCCCGCGGCGATCACGAGGCTGCGGCGAATCGGGGGCGCGCCGGTTTCGAGCGGCGCGACGACGGTCAGCGCCGGCTGGCCGGGAAAGCCGGTCTCCTCGAGCGTGCGAACGACCGTGGCCGATTCGACGAGCGCGGGGTCGAACTCGACGCGCAACGTGCGCCCCACGTAGTCGGCCGACACCGTGCCCACGCCGCTCAGCCGCCGCAGCCCGCGCTCGATCAGCGCAAGCTCTTCCGGACAATCGAGACCCGGTACATGGTAGAGCTCGTGAACGGTCACGCGGCAGCCCAAGAATCAGACAAACGACGATCCTAATGCGCTGCCGAATTATAGGCCATTTGCCTGGCCTTTACCCCTGCCCCGAGAGCGTGCCCAGGTAGAGCTCGGTGCGGTAGCTCATGGTCACGTGCCCTTGGTCGGCGAAGGCGTCGAACAGGTGTTCGAGATCGGCCAGCATGGGGCCGCGGGCCGGATGGTCGGCCGCCGGGACATAAGACGACGAGAGGAGCCGGCCGCGCAAGCCGCGGAAGTCGAGCCGCTGGGCGTTGGGGAATTCGAACCGCCGCCAAGGCTGGCTCGAGAGTTCGCCGGCCAACCGCTGCTCGCGGCCGTCGTGTCGGATCGCGGCGTAGTCGGCGCCGAAGCGCTCGAGGAGCTGCTCGTAGGCGGCGGCGAAGGGCGAGTCGTCGCTGAGCCGGGCGTTCCAGAAGAGCGCCACGCGGTGGGGCGGCCGCAGAATGCGCAAGAACTCGCGCCGCGCGGCCGGCACTTCGAACCAATGGAATGCCTGGGCCGCCGTCACCAGATCGACACTCTGTGCGGCGAGCCCCGTAGCCTCTGCCGTGCCTGCTTGACAGTGAAAGCCCGGCCTGCCGGCCAGCCATCGTTCGGCCGCCTGCCGCATGGCGGCGTTCGGTTCGACGGCCCACACCGTGCAACCGGCTCGCAGCAAGAGTTCGGTCGAGATGCCGGTGCCGGAACCGATGTCGGCGACGGTCGACGCGGCCGTCAGCCCCGTCTCGCGCTGCAACGTTTCGAGCAGCGCGGCGGGGTAGCCTGGCCGATAGCGGACGTAGTCGGCCACGCGGTCGGTGAAGCGCTGGGTGGAGTCAGGCGTCATCATAGAGTTTTCCGGCTCTCGTTGGTCCGCACAGTGGACCCGAAGTAGGGTCCGCTCTCGCGGACCAATCTCACTCC
This sequence comes from Pirellulales bacterium, assembly GCA_044221365.1. GTDB lineage: Bacteria > Planctomycetota > Planctomycetia > Pirellulales > JBGAPH01 > JBGAPH01. The sequence continues at coordinate 1,558 of JBGAPH010000067.1, read as the reverse complement.
GCTAGGGTGCGCTCGCGCTCCGCGGCGGCCTCGGCCCGCGCTTCCCGCCGTGCCCGCCACCATTCGATCACCCCTGGCAGCACCGAGATCACGATGATGGCGACGATGACCAGGGGAAAATTCTTCTGCACAAAGGGGAAGCTGCCGAAAAAGTAGCCCCCGAGGACGAAGGCGAACACCCAGACCACCGCCCCCACCACGTTGTAGAGGGCGAATTGCAAGTAGTTCATGCTCCCCACGCCGGCCAGGAACGGCGCCACCGTGCGGATGATCGGCAGGAAGCGGGCCAAGATGATCGCCTTGCCGCCGTAGCGGGCGAAGAACCGCTCGGTGCGCTCCAGGTATTCGCGCTTGAGCCAGCGAGTGCGGCCGGTGAGGACGCGCGGGCCGACGAAGTGGCCGATCGCGTAGTTCAAGGCGTCGCCGCCGATGGCGGCCAGCGTAAGCAGCCCGAGCAGCCAGCGAACATCGAGCGAGCCGCTGGCGGCAAACGTCCCCGCGGCGAACAGCAGCGAGTCGCCCGGCAGAAAGGGCGTCACCACCAACCCGGTTTCGCAGAAGATGATCGTCACCAGGATCAGGTAGGTCCAGGCGCCGTAGTCCCGGATCACCTGATTGAGGTGCTGATCGAGGTGGAGGAACAAGTTGAACAGTTGCTTCAGCCAGTCCATGCAAACTCTGGGCGAGAGGGAAGCTGGGGGTGTGGGAAGGCTTTTTTCAGCGAGAGGTTTGGGAAAGGATAGGTCGCCCGACCGGCTTGGCTATTCTGCCCAACTTGCCGCCGCTGACTTGGGGGCTTACAGTGGCCGTTCCCCGAATGCCGACGTTGCTTACAGCGCTTTGCAGACCAGTCGGGCCGGGCCCTAGCCGTTGTAGTGGGCCCTGGCCGATCCGCCAAACCCCCTCCACCGGCTCGCCGCACAAACCTGGCGCGACCTCGAACCGCCCCGCCCCACCACGCTCCCTTTCCGCCACCGCAATCCCCAAGCCTTAGGCGTCCGACTTTGAGCCCGTCCGCGTGGTTTACGATCGCTGTTGTCGGCATGGTGTTCTGGCTGCTGGCCTTTACGCACCTGGGGCCTGATTTGGTGCTGCTGGCTGCCCTGGGGCTGCTCTTGGTCACAGGCGTGCTCGACACCCGCCAGGCCCTCGACGGCTTTGCCAACGAAGGCATGATCACCGTGGGCATTCTGTTCGTGGTGGGGGCCGGCGTGCGCGACACCGGCGCGGTGAACTGGGTGGCCGAGAAGCTCTTCGGCCGCCCGAAGAGCACGCTGGGGGCGGTGACGCGGGTGGTGGGACCGGCGACGGTGCTGAGCGCCTTCATGAACAACACGCCGCTGGTGGCGATGCTAATCCCGGCGGTCAACGAATGGGCCGCTAAGTTCCGCGTCCCCCCTTCGAAGCTGATGATCCCGCTCAGCTACGCGGCGATCCTGGGGGGCACCTGCACCCTCATCGGCACGAGCACCAACCTGGTGGTCAACGGCCTGATGACGACGCAGGCGGGCCTCCCCTCGCTCGGCATGTTCGAGATTTCGTGGGTGGGTGTTCCCGC
>JBGAPH010000066.1:0-33437 GCA_044221365.1 Pirellulales bacterium | reverse complement strand
AGCTTACCCGAGGGGGATTCCCGGGGGAAAGGGGCCGGCGAACTGGCCACGGTTTGCCGTCGAATCTCGGGGTTCGTCGAAGATGCTCGGGGGAATGCTGGCTCGTCGTGGCTGGGGAAGTCCGCCGCGGCCCCCCCGTGACTCACGGGGGGCTAATGCAAACCAATCGCGGTCATGCTTCTTAGCCCCCGGCGAGTCGCCGGGGGGGTTCTACCGCCAAGCGGCAAATGCTCCCCGCCCGCCGGTCTGTTGCTTATCGCCCCGCCTAAAGCCCGGCATGAGCAGAGTCGGCCGCAACCGCTATCGCCCCTACATCCGGCATGCGGGGCACTGCAGCGGTCCCGCATAGACGGCCCACCCCCAGATTCCCATAATCGCCCCATGCCCGACCTCGCCCGCACCAGCCTGAGCCACGATCCGATCCACGGCTACATTCCGTTCGTGTCGAACACGGGACTGGCCGAGGGCGAAGTTTCCGAGCGCCAGCTCATCGACCACCCCTGGGTGCAGCGGCTCCGGCAAATCCACCAGCTTCAAACCGCCTGGTGGGTTTACCCCTCGGCCGAGCACACCCGCTTTCAGCACGTGCTGGGGGTCATGCACCTAGCTGGCCGGGCGGCGACCGCTCTTTACGGCAGCCTGTGCGAGGCCTGCCCCGACGTGCCGAGCCCCGCCTACGTCGAGGCGCTCCTGCGGATGGCGGGCCTGCTGCACGACGTAGGGCACGGGCCCTTCGGCCACTTCTTCGACGAGCATTTCCTAGCCCAGTTTGGCCTGACGCACGAAACGCTGGGCCGCGCGATCATCGTCGACGAATTGGGGCCGCTCTTGCGCCGCGTGCGGCGCACGCCGCACGGTGAGCTGGCGGCCGACGAAACGCTCGACCCCGCTCACGTCGCCCTGCTCATCGCCCGCCCGCAGGGCGGCGACGACCACGAGACGCCCCGCTGGCTCTGCTTCCTGCGCAGCCTGTTCTGCGGGCTCTACACGGTCGACAACATGGACTTCGTCCTCCGCGACGCCTTCATGTCGGGCTTTAGCGCCCGGGCTTTTGATCTCGAGCGGCTGCTGCAGTACAGCTTCTTTAGCCCCAGCGGACTGACGATCCATGCCCGCGGGCTCGACGCCTTGATCCGGTTCATGGGGGTGCGGGCCGAGATGTTTCGCTCGGTCTACTTCCACCGCACGGTGCGGGCGATCGACCTGACGCTGGCCGACCTGTTCGCCGCCGGCAAGGAGCTGCTGTTCCCCGGCAACCCTCTCGAGCGGCTGAGCGAGTACCAGCGGTTCACCGAGTGGTCGCTCTTGGTCGACGTGGCCCGCTGGCCGCAGTCGGAAGACCCGCGACGGCGGGAGCTCGGCGAGCGGTGGCGGCAACTCCTGAACCGCGACGTCCACTGGAAGATGGTCTGCCAGCGAAACCTAGTGTTCGCCGCCGGTCCCAGCGAACGGACGAGCCTGTTTTCGCGGAAGGCGTTCGTCGAGCAGGCGTTGCGCGAGAGCTTGCCGGCGCACTTGCGCGAACTGCCGCTACGCATTGACCTTCCGCGCACCATCCACCGTCCGGGGACGCGCGGCCCGGCCGCCGGGCAGAACTTCCTTTATGATCCGGCGCGCGACCTGGTGCGGCCGCTCGAGGACGATCAGCTCTACCGGCAACTCCCCGGCAGCCACCGCCTGTGCCGGATCTACGGCGAGAGCCTCGACCACGCGGGCGAACTCACGGCCGCCCTCGACGAGTTGATCGGCCCGCTGGGGCTCGACGACGTGACCAACATGTAGGGTGAGGCGAGGCTTGGCGAGCCCCACCGGTTCTCGGTGAATGCGCTCGACTGCGGTGGGGCTCACTTCGTTCGCCCCACCCTACGCGTCGGGCGTCGGTGCGATTTCCACAGATTGAAAGCCGCAGCGGTTGTGTGTGCCGTCGCAGAAGGGGCGGTTGCTCGATTGGCCGCAGCGGCAGAGCGCTACCACCGGCTTGGCCGGGTTGAGCGGAAACGGATTGCCGTGTTGGTCGACCACCTTGACGGGGCCTTCGATCACGAGCGGCCCATTGGGCCGCACCCGAATGGTCAATTCCGACACGCGTTCACCTGTCTTTCTGTAAAATGGGGGCGCGGTTGCAAGTTAGTCTGCGCGCCGCCGCTGCTGTTGGTTTGGCCGGCAACCTATCGTAGCGCTTGCCCGCGCTCCTTGGCTACCCGCAACGGACACTTGGAAAATGGCGCGCGCCCGCAGGAGCGGCAGCCTGCCTCCGGCCAATTGTCAGCCGGCGCGCGATTCGCTAGACTGCCCGGACAGTCGACATTTCCGCCCAAAAACACGGTCGCGAAGGCTCAGTCCCTCTCCAGGCGGGGAGCCGTTTCGCGCGAAGAACGAGGTGAATCATGGCCTACACCCTGCCGCCGTTGCCCTATAAGTTCGACGCGCTGGAACCCACCATCGACGCCAAGACGATGGAAATTCACCACGATAAGCATCATCAGGCTTACATCACCAACCTGAACAAGGCCATCGAGCTCACGCACTTGGGCGAGCAGAGCGTGGAGTCGCTGATCAGCGACCTCTCGAAGGTGCCGGAAGACATTCGCACCGTGGTGCGGAACAACGGCGGCGGCCACGCCAACCACACGCTGTTCTGGACGATCCTTTCGCCGAGCGGCGGCGGTGAACCGAAGGGGGAACTGGCGGCGGCCATCACCAGCGACCTGGGGGGCTTCGCCGCTTTCAAAGAAGCCTTCTCTAAGGCCGCCACCACACGTTTCGGCAGCGGCTGGGCTTGGCTGAGCGTCGGCAAGGATGGCAAGCTGGTCGTCGAAAGCCTGCCGAACCAAGACAGCCCGCTCATGGAAGGCAAGACTCCCATTCTAGGCCTCGACGTGTGGGAGCACGCCTACTACCTCAAGTACCAGAACCGCCGGCCCGACTACATCACGGCCTTCTGGGAAATCGTCAACTGGCCCGAAGTCGCCCGCCGCTACGCCGAAGCCAAGAAGAAGTAGGCGCCGCTGGAGCCCGCCTTTAGCCCCCGACGAGTCGCCAGGGGGGGATCGTTGGCGCGGCCGTGAAGTCGTGCGCGGTCTTTGGCCTTCGTCCCCCCGGTGACTCACGGGGGCTAATGAGGCTTGTGGATCTTCGTCTCGCTACCCAGCCCTCGGTGCAGTTATGCAGCTCGGTTTCGTTACGGCCATCTTTCCGAACTGGAGCCTCGAGCAAGTGCTGGCGTTCGCCCAAGCCGAGCGCTATGACTGCATCGAGGTGATGTGCTGGCCGCAAGGGGGCTCCGACCGCAAGTATGGCGGCGTCACCCACCTCGATCTGGCCGACTTTCCGCAGTCGGCCGCCGACGATGCCCGCGGCAAATGCGAGAAGTACGGGGTCAAGTTCTCGGCGCTGGGCTACTACCCCAACATCCTCTCGCCGAACCGCGAGGAAGGGGAGGTGGCGATCGCCCAGTTCAAGCGGGTGATCGAAGCGGCGCCCAAGCTCGGGCTCAAGAATGTCAACACGTTCATCGGCAACGACTACACCCAGCCCTTCGACCACAATTTCGCCCGCTTCCGCGAGGTGTGGCCGGGGCTCATCCGCTTTGCCGAAGAGCGGGGCGTGTACATCGGCATCGAAAACTGCCCGATGCTCTTCTCGCGCGACGAATGGCCCGGCGGCAAAAACCTGGCCCGCTCGCCCGAGATTTGGCGGCAGATGTTCGAGGCGATCCCCTCGGACCACTTCGGGCTCAACTACGATCCCTCGCATTTCGTGATGCAGATGATGGATCCCATCGCACCGATCACGGAGTTCAAGCATAAGCTGTTTCACCTGCACGCCAAGGACATGCGGATCGACCGCCGCCGGCTCGACCAACGCGGCGTATTCAGCCTGCCCCCCGGCTGGTGCACCCCCAAGATCCCCGGCTTGGGAGACGTGAACTGGAACTCCTTCTTCTCGGCGCTCACCGACGCCGGCTACGGCGGCCCGGTGTGCGTGGAAGTAGAGGACGACTCCTATTGCCACAACGACGAGCTACGCAAGCAATCGCTGCGGGTTTCGCGAAACGTGCTGCGGCCGTTGATGGGAGATGCGCTGTAGATGGCGCGTCTCCCCCCGGCGACTCGCCGGGGGCTAATTCTGATCCCCGTTCATCACGGGGACCCTTCTCCCTCGGGCTGCGCCTGCTTTCGCAGCCGTTTGACGAAGTCCGCCAGGTCCTTCGGGAGCGGCATTTCCCATCGCACCGCCTCGCCACTGGCCGGATGGGTGAAGCCAAGCACCGCCGCGTGCAGCGCGAGCCGCGGCGCCCCGCTCGAGTCCGGGCGCGGCTTGCCGCGAAACGGCTGCGCGTAGACCTTGTCGCCACAGACCGGATGCCCCTGCTCGGCCAGGTGGATGCGGATCTGGTGGGTGCGGCCCGTTTCGAGCTGACATTCGATCAGCGAGTAATCCCCCAGCCGTTCGAGCGGCCGCACGTGGGTCACTGCGCGTTGCCCTCCTTGGTCTTCGGGCCCGCTTCCCCGGCGCCCGTCTCCCCGGTCGCGCACGAGGAAGCTCTCGATCGTCTGCGCCGCCGGATGACCTTGCACGACCGCCCGATAGCGCCGCTCGATGGTGTGGGCCTTGAATTGCTGCTGCAGGATCTGCTCCGCCTTGAACGTGCGGGCAAACACCATCAGGCCGCTCGTTTCTCGATCGAGCCGATGCACTGCCTTGACCGGCCGTGCCTGGTCGGGGCCGGTCCGCCGCTCGAACTTCGCCAGGATGCGCGGCAGCAGCTCGTCGAGAGTCGGCTGAACCTGCTTGCGGCGCGACGGCCAATCCTGTTCCTCGCTGTGACGGGTCGAGGTCATGCCGGAGGGCTTCTCGACGACGACGAGCTGCGGATCGGCGTGGCGGATTCGCACGTCGCGGTCGGTGGGGAGCGGCGCCGCCGAGTGCGGCAGGAGCTTGATCACCTCGCCCGCGGCGAGGCGGCGGCCGGCGTCGAGGCACAGGTTGCCGTTCACGAGCACGCGCCGACTGCGCACGAGCTGTTGAGCCTGAGACCAGGAGAGCCCCGCGTCGCGGCCGCGGAGGAGCGCGGCCAGCGTGGCCCCCGCCTGCTCGGAGGAGACCGGAAATGCGACGGAAGCGGAGGAAGACGCCTTCTTAGCCAAGGGTGAGCAAAAACCTTTCCGCGAACTGGGATTGTGAGGCGCGGTGCCGCGAGTTTCACGAGGAACGAAGCACGCGCGACCGCTTGACCCCTGCTAGCGCTTTCGATAACAAACAAGGGAGAGGGCATTCACGCCCGCGGTCGAGGCTTCGCCCGGGCGATTCTGGCATCAGCATTTGCAGAGGGAATTGTGAGCATTTTGCGCGTCGGAGCAACCAAGAAGTTCAGCGAGGGTTGGGAGCAGGCGTTCGGCGGCAAGAAGAAGTCGGCGGCCAAGCCCGCCGCAGCCGCCGCCAAGCCGGCCAAGAAGGCGAAGAAGGCCCCGGTCAAGAAAAAAAAGAAGTAGCCTGGGCCCAGTTCCCTGAATCTTTTTGACGCGCGGCGGTCAGGTTGCTAGGATCATGGCTGTTCCGGGAGTCCCGGGCGATCCCAGCCGATATAAGGAATACGAATATTGGCTGGCCGCAGGGCCAGGGAACGCGATGGCGCAGTTGGCGTAGGTTCGGGCGGGGGAGTTCTCCCCCTCCCTACTCTTTTCGTTCATTTTCTTCGTCCTTGCCAGACAGCCCAATCGCTTCCAGCCGGTCCGAGATTCACCGCAGCGCCTGATCGAGCCACTGAGAGGAGCCTCAACAAGATCCCAAGCCAGCTTCGCGGGAGGTCGGTTTCTCCCCATCCGCCATCATTTCAGGTCGTGTTTCTCGCCTGCGGAGCGGCGCCGAAGATATGGAAGTGAAACTTCGAGTCCTTGAAGGCACGAATGCCGGGCAGGAGATCCTGTTGCCGGTGAAGAAGTTCTTCATTGGCCGGGCCGAGGAATGCCACCTCCGGCCGCAAAGCGATCTCATCAGCCGGGATCATTGCGCCATCGTCGTTGAAGACTCTCAGGTCTGGATCAATGACTTCGGCAGCAAGAACGGCACCTTCGTGAACGGCGAGCGCGTTCGCCGCGAGGCGCCGCTCAAGAACGGCGACCGCTTGCGGGTTGGCCCTCTCGAATTCGAGATTCTGCTTTCCACCAGCGTGGGGGGTGCCAAGCGTCCTCCGGTGCGCGACCTGAAAGAGGCCGTGGCCCGAGTGGCTCAATCGGCTTCAGGGACGAGTCTGCCGGTCGACCAGTGGCTTGGCGACACCGCGCCGGCCGTTCCCAGTCCGCCCGCTTCTCAGGCCACGAGCGACACGGGGCAGTTTTCCGGCGACACCGGTCGGGTTTCGCCTAGCTTGACGGTCGCCTCGGGTAGTTCTGCTGCACCGATGGCCGTCGCACCCGGGGCGGCCGTCGCCCCTGCCCCTCAGCAGCAAGTTTCGCCGGCCACGGTTCCGATCTCGGCCTCGTCGACGGACACAGTCGCGGTCCGCGGGCCGATCGTGCTCCCTCAGGCGGCTGCGCCGGCGCCTCCTCCCGCTCCCACAGCGCCTCCGGAGGAGAAACCCGGCTCTTCGGTCTACAACCGCATGGCGGGAACTGCGCCCGCAGCCCCCGCTGAGGTTGCGGCGCCTGCGAAGCCGCGGCAAGCTCCTTCGGTGTACGTTCCGCCACCGCCGGAACCCAAGGTAGAGGCCGAGGCGGCGGACAAGGATGCCGTGCCTCCGCCGCACCAAGGCAAGCTGCCGAAGAACTCCACGGCCAACAGCCGGGATGCCGCGGCCGACACGTTGCGGCGCCTCTTCGGCCGCCGTTAGCCCGCGGGCGAATCTTACCCAGTTCGCAAGCCCCTGCCGCTTCCTGCTCGAAGCTGGCGTCGACCGGTTGCTTGCTGCGCCCTGGGCCCCTGTATAACATGCCTGGGGAGTCACCAAGCATTCATCGCGGGAGACGAATTCCTTGAAAGCCGCTAAGCGTTCGCAAGAAGCGACAGGGCAGGCAAAGTCGGCCGCGCTCTTGGGTTTGGCGTTCGACGCCGAGGACGAGCAGAAGCGGCTCACGCGGGGTCCGAACTTCGTGCTCTTCGGCGGCTCCCAAGACACGCATACCCGCATGCAAGAGACCGCGATCAAGGTGAACGAGCAGCTCGAAAAGCGCGGCAAACGTTTGGAAGACGTGGGTTTGCGCGAACTGCGCGACATCGTTCGCCGGGCCGCCGAGTAGCCGGCACGCCGAGCGGTTTTTGCGTCCGTTGACTGAATCCCGTGGGGCCTGACCGGGGTAGAACTGGGGTGAGGGCCCCCGGAACCGGAGAACGCACCCTTGGCCGATGAGATTCAGTCCTTGGTCGTCCGCTGCCGTGGCGGCGAGACGGACGCCATCAACGATTTGGTCGAGCGGTTTCGCGGCCGTGTCTTTGCCCTCTGCTATCGCATGCTGGGGCATCGGCAGGACGCCGAAGACATGGTCCAAGAGAGCTTTTCGCGGGCGATCCGCAGCCTGGGCCGCTGGGACGAGGGGCGCCCGTTCGTCCCCTGGCTGCTCGCGATCGCCGGCAACCGCTGCCGCACGCTCCTCTCCCGCCGCAAACGGTTTCCCCAGCCGAACCTGACCGAAGTGGTCGACTGGTCGCCGGCCGACACCCGCTGCGACGAACTGGCCGAAGAGGTGGCCTTGGCGCTGGCGGAACTGAGACCCGAGCACCAGCAGGCCTTTCTGCTCTTTCACGAGCAGGAGTTGAGCTACCACGACATCGCCCTGCGGTTGGGGGTGCCGCTGGGGACGGTAAAAACTTGGGTTCACCGCGCCCGGCGCGGGATCGTCGATCGGCTGCACGAGCGCGGCGTGGTCGAGGAGGTGCGCGATGCATTGCCGACGAGCTGAAGAACGCCTGCAAAGCCTGCTCGACGCCCGGCGTCCGTTCGCCGTGGATCGGGAACTCAGCCAGCACCTGGCCGGCTGCCCCGCCTGCCAGGCGCAAGCCGCCGCCTACGAGCGCTTGGTTCTTTGTTTCGCCGGGCCGCGTCGCCGCTTGGCTGTCGTCAGGCCCGCGGGCTCTGCTTCGCGCAGCCGCTGGTCGCGCTATCCGCTGCCGGCTGCCCTGGCGGCGGCCGTGGCGGGGGTTGCCCTGTGGCTTCCCCAGCGGCTGGAACAAGCGGGGCCGCAGCTCGCCCTGCGTGGGCTTCCGGGGGCTGCCCAGGGCGCCTCAAACGCTCCTGCCGAGGCCGGGCCGAACCGGGATCTGCTCACGGATGCCGCGATGACTCACCTGGCGGCGCTCGGCCCCTTGAGCATCTCGGTCCTCAATCTCGAGCCGCCCACGGCGCCAGAATGGGTCGAGCCGGTTTCGGGGGGCTTCCGCCCCGTCACGCGTTCCGTGGAAGCCGCCTTCGGCGCGATGCGCGATACGATGCTCTGGGAACCGACGACTCGCTCGTAACCCGCCGGTCGCGCCGCCATCGCTAGCGGAGGGGCGCTGCGGTCGCTGCGGGGCGATGCGCAACGGCCGTCGGCACGTGAATGCCGTCGGTTTCGCCGGTGGCCGTGGCGATCTCCTGCGGCACGCTGCCCCCTTGGATGCCTCCCACGCCGAGCACCGTCCAGTTCTTGTGGTCGGCGCGGGCGAGCGCATAGCCCGTGTTGATCAGCGGGGCTTTCGACTTGGCGTCGTAGGCCACGATCGCTAGCTTGGCCGTGCCCATCGCGCGGGTGCGGGTGTAGAAGGCGAGCTTGGGGACCGCGATCGGCGAGGGGGGCGCGAGCGGGATTTCGGGAATGCCGACGAACAGCTCGTTGCGGTCGGTCCCCACGCCGCCGCTGGCTACCTCGAGCACCACGTCGGCCTCCTCGGCCTTGCCCACGAGCGTGCAGCCGTTGCCGAGCAACCGCTGGTGCAGGGCGACCAGGATGTAGTTCTTGTCGACGCAGTCGAGATACTGCGGATCGAGGAACACCTTGGCCCGGGCGATGGGCTGGAAGTCGACCTTGGCCAGCGCCTGATCGGCGGCGCTCGAGATCAGCAGTTGCTCGATGCCGGTGCGGGCCGTGTCCGACTCCTTCATCGTGGCGCAGCCGCCGAGTGCAAGGCAAACGATGCCCGAAAGCCAAGGTCGCAGGTTCATGTCGATGGAGGCCGAAGGCGGCCGAAAGAGCGCGGATCGAACGTCAAAGGCGCTGCCGCACGAGCACTAGCGACAGCGCGCGCCGGCGTTTTCCCCTAACATCGAATCCCACGTTTGGGGAATTGAGCCGAATTTGCCGGCTGTGCGGGTTTTGCCAGCTAGCACCCACGCCCCTCACACCAACCCCTGCTGCTTCCGCAACAACCACTCCCCAGACAGCAGCAGCACGAACGCCAAGAGCAGCGGCCAGCGGTTCCAGAGGGGCGCTGGCGGAAGCGGTTCGATCGGCGCCGAGCGCGCCTCCGGCAGATCGCGCGGCAGCCGGCCGGCTTCTTCCAAGCGATAGAAGCGCCCGCCCGAGAGGGCCGCGGCCTCGGCCAGAACGCGGAAGTCGGCGGTCGTGCGGTCCGCCTCGCTCAAGGGGGGCTCAATTGCGAACTCCGCGGTCGCGGGCCGCTCGTCGGATTCGAGCTGCGCGCGGTACGCGCCGGGCAACTCAAACCGCAGCGCCGCCCCGAAGGCGCCACGGTCGCTGCCGCGGCGGTTGAGCGTCACTGCCTCCGAGCGTCCGTCCGGCAGCACCACGTCGACGTTGAGCTGATCGCTCGCCGGGGCCAGTTCCGGATCGCGGAAGCGGGCCCGCAGCCAGACTGGCTCGCCCGGAAGATAGCGGTCGCGGTCGGCCGTGAGTTCCACGCCGCCATCGCCCGAGCGCAGCTTCGCCCGCGCGAGGTAGCGGAGCAACTGCACCCAGAAGCGGGCATACTCCGCCTCGTGTTGCTCGCGGCGCCAGCGCCAGATCTCGTCGGTGGCGATGAGCACGACCTCGCCCGCGCCCACGTATTGCGCGGCGATCGCCGGTGTGTTGCCGGCCTCCTTGGCCTGTGCGAACCGCGCGAAGACGCGCGTGGCCGGCCGGACTTCGCGCGATTCGACCCGCCAATAAACCGGCGGCAGCGCCTGCAGCGCCGCGGCGTTGCCGGCCGGAGCGGCCAACGCCAAGAAGGGCGCCGCTGCAAGCTGCTCGCCGGCCGCCATGGCGGCCGGGTCCTTGATCTGGTCCTCAGGCGAGGGGACCTGCGCGGTCGCGAGCGGCAGCGGCGAGAGGGGCTCGAAAACGGTATCGGCGTAGGCCATGGGCGTGTGCCGAGGCCCCGACGAAAACACGAGCCCCCTCCCGCGCTCGACCACCAACTCGCGGACCTGATCGAGCGCGCCGGGCGGCAGGCGGGCGGGATCGACATCGCCCCAAACGATCACGTCGAAGGCCTGCAGGTCTTCGGGCGCGAGCGGAAACGAGGGGAGCATCGCCCGGTCCTGCGACAGCGCCTCAGGATCGGCCTCCTGGAGCACGCAGGCCAGTTCGAAGCGTTCGTCGCGCTCGAGCAGCGCCTTCAGAAAACGATACTCGAAGCTCGGCGGCCCCTGCACGTAAAGCACCTTCACGCGGTCGTCGCGCACGTCAACCTCGACCGGGCGGCGGTTGTTGTCGACGTTCTCCTCCCCCTCCACAGGCACGGCTTCGAGCACGAAGGCATACCGGCCGGTGGACTCAGGGCGATACGAGAGGAGCACGCTCTGCAGAGCTTCCTCGCCCAGGGTGGCCGTGGTCTTGGCGAGCGGCTCCTCGCTATCGCTGCGGCGGAGGCGAACTTCGATGCTGCGACCGGCGAGCCCCGTGTGGCGGAGCTCCACCTGAAAGTTCACCACGTCGCCGGTGAACACCGCCTCGTCGGCCAGCACCTCCGCCAGTTCGAGGTCTTCAGGCGGCGTGTCGTCTCCCACGCCGACCAAGAACAAGGGCACGCCGCGTTCCTGCGCCGCTTGGGCGGCGGCGGCCAGCGGCTGGCCGGCCGTATTCACGCCGTCGGTGAAGAGCACGATCGCGGTGGGGGAGCGGCCGCGGAGGTCGTCGAGCACGTTTTGCACGCCGTCGCCCAGGCGCGTGGCCGCGCCGGTCGGCTCGAGCTTGGCGAGCGCGTTGTCCCCTTTTGAATCGGGCAGCCAAGTGGCCTGTTCCGCGAGTGCATACTCGACCAGCGCCCGCCCCTGGCGAAGCTGCCGTAGCACGGCGCCGCGCGAGGCGCTGAGATGCTTTTGCACGAGCTCGAGCCGCGTGGGGCCTGACTTGTCCGTAGCGGCGGCAGCGGCCTTGCCCGCCGCGGCATCCACCGTGGCCATGCTGGCCGAGCGGTCGACCACGAGCGCGAGCGCCGGCTGCCCGGTCCGATAGCGGGCCAGCGAAACGCCGCTGAGCATGACGGCCAACACCGCGAGCGCCGCCAACCGCAGCACGGCCATCGCTGCCCGCAGCGGCGGGCGAACGCGCCCCGCCTCGTGCGCATAGAGCCAGGCGATGAGGGCCAGCAGGCCGAACACGGTGACGACGACGAACCAGGGGGGCGCGGGCCAGGTGAAAGCCAGATCCCACGAGACGCCTTCGCTCGCGAGCGCGCTGGCCGGCGGCGTGGTTGGTTGCGGAGTCATCGGCGCCTCCCCAGCCACCAGGCGTAGCACCCTTCGACGACGAGCAACGCGAGCCCCAAGAACAGGCAGGCCCGCTCGAGCGGCCGCTGCGTCGTGGTGGCCGCGCCGAGCGCCACCGAGGTCGAGGCCTCGGGGTTCGCCGCGGCGACCGACGATGGCAGGCGTTCGGTCGAAATCCGCGTCAGGTCGCTCTCCCGCGGATCGACGTTGACCGCGTAACGCCGCATAGCGCCGCCGCGCGGCGTCACTTCGTAAATCCCGGCGCGTTCGGCGGCGAGCGACCACGCGCCCCCCGTGCCAGGCGCTGCCTCGACGGCGCGCTGCCCTCCGTCCGGCAGGCGAACGTCGACGCCGCCAGCGTTCCGCCCAGCCAGCGACCGCCCGACGATCAGCTCGCTGGTCTCGCCGCTGGCGAGCGCCACGCGTAGCAATTCCTGCACGAGCGGCACCATGGCCGGCGACGCCGGCAGCGTGTTCCAGGGTAAGCCTGTTTCCGGATCGACGGCGGCCGATGTAGGTGTCGCCAGCAAGATCACGCGGCCCCCGCCCAAGAGTTCGGTGACGATCGCCGGATCACCATTCGTGAGACCGAGCGCCACGTCGGCGCCGCCACCCGGCACGGCTTCGAGCCGTACGTAGCGCGACACGGCCGCCGTGAGCAAGCCGGCCTTTTCTTGGCCCCGGAAGGCGGCGAGCAGCGGGTGCCGGTAGCCCAACGGGTCGAGCTTGTAGTCGCCGGGCTCGGCCACGCCGGCCAGCTTCATCGGCAGCAGCCGCGTGCGGTCCGCGCCGCCGAGCAGGACCTCGTTGTACCGATCGAGCCGCACGCGATCGCCCAGTACGAACACAATGCAGCCGCCCTGCCCCAAGTAGTTAGCCAGCCGGCGGGCTTCGGCCGGCGAGAACTGATCGACGTTGCTGAACACCAGGCAGGCGAACCGCTCGAGCGACTGCGCGGCCCAGTCGGCTTCGGAGGCCACGGTGAGCGACACCAGGCCTGTGCCGGTCTGCGTGGGGTCGAGGGCCACCATCAGGCTGTCGCTCTCAGCGTCGGGGGCCGAGGTGACGCCGAGCACGCGGATTTGATCGCGCACCTCCACGACGCTCCAGCGGCGATCGTCGGGCGTGAGCCGCTCGTCGGCCACGCGGACTTCAACCGTATGCTCGCCGGGCGCATCGAACCGGTGGGCGAAGGTCCAGCGCGCCGGCCGGCCAGGGGACACCTGCACGCGTCCGGAGCGCACCGTGCGGCCGTCGACAACCGCGGTGAGTTCGGCCGCACGAGGTTCGCCCCCATACGCCCGCACTTCGACTTCGAACTCCGCCGGCGTGCGGATCGAAAACAAGGGGTCGAGCGGACGCAGCTCGGTGACGGCCAGGTTAACGGCCTGCATCTGCCCGACGTCGATTACCTGCAATTCTGCGCGGCCAGCCAAATCCTGCAGCGCGCGGTCGATCTCGGCGGTCTCGGCGGCCTGAGCCGGCTGCCAAGTGGGCTGTGTGAAGTCCGACACGAACACCACTTCGCGCCGCGTGAGCGCCGGCGCGGTCTGCTCCGCCCGCGCGATCACGTTCTCCACGATCTGCAAGGCATCGCCCAGCCGCGCCACGCCATCGCCGAGCGCAACGCGATCGAGTTCCTCGAGAAACCGCTGCGGCTCGAACGTCGGCGCGCCGATCACCGCTTCCGCCGGGCCCCCCATCACGACCAGGCTCGCGCCATCCCCCGCAGGGCCGCCCTCCACAGCGGCGCGAACGCGCTGGCGGGCATGGTCGAAGAGCGTTTCGGCGGCCGGCCGATAGGCCATCGAGAAGGATCGATCGAGCACGTAGATGCGATGCACCGGATCGGCAGCCGTCCGCCGGTCGGGGGCCGTGGCAAAGGGCTGAGCTGCTGCGAACATTACCGCGGCGATCGCCGCCACCCGCAGCGCGAGCAGCAGCCACTGCTCGATCCGCAGTCGGCGCGACTGCGTTTTCAGGGCTTGCAGCAGGAATCGCGTAGCGGCCCACGGCTGCTCGCGGTAGTGGCGGCGGTTCCACAGGTGGATGATGATCGGCGCGGCAGCGGCCGCCAGCCAGCCGAGCATCCAGATGTTGCCGAACCCGAAGGCCAGGATCATGTGCGCTGCATCCGAGTGGCCAGGTACAGGCTGAGTGCGCGGTCGAGCGGCTCGTCGGTGCGGAGCAGGTGATAATCGGCCTGCTGATTGCGCAGCCCCGCTTGCAGCGTTTGCCGGTGGTCGGCCAGGGCTTGCAAGTAGCCGGCGCGAATGTCGCCGGGATCGGTTTGCAGATCGGGCAGTCCCTCGAGGCCCAAGAAGAGCGTGGGCCGGGTAAAGGGGAAGTCGAGCTCTGCGGCGTCGAGCACCTGGAACACGATTACGTCGTGCCCGGCGTGGCGGCAGTGGCGCAGGCCCGTGAGCAGGCTCTCGGGCTCGTCGAACAAATCGCTGAGCACGACCACCAGGCCCCGGCGTCGGAACCGCTCGGCCAGTTCCCCCAGCGCGTCGCCCGCCTTGGTGGGCGCGTGGGGCGACGTCTGTTCCAGGCAGTGAACGAGCTCCTCCCACGCCGCGAAGCTGCCGCTCGGACGCGTGAGCCGCTCCACGCGTTCCGCGAATACAGCCAGCGAGGCACTGTCTCGTTGCCGCAGCGCGAGCCAAGTGAACGCGGCCACCACGCACTTGGCGTAGTCGAGCTTCGACATCGCTGCGTCAGGACCGCGAAAGCTCATGCTCTCGCTGGCGTCGAGTGCGAAGTAGACGATCAGGTTCGTCTCTTCCTCGAACTGCTTCAGGTACAGCTTGTCGCTGCGGCCGAACACCTTCCAGTCGACGTAGCGCAGGTCGTCGCCCTGCGCGTATTCGCGGTGCTGGCTGAATTCCACGCTGAACCCGTGAAACGGGCTACGGTGCATGCCGGCCACATAGCCCTCGACCAACCGCCGCGCGCGGAGTTCGAGGCCCGAGAGCCTAGCGAGCGCGTGGGGATCGAAGTAGCTCGGACTGGCCATCGCTTGCCTGCGCGTCGTCGTGTTGATCGACCCAATCGAGGAGCCGGCGGACGAGATCGTCGGCCCGCAGCCCATCGGCCTCGGCGTTGAAGTTGGTGACCAGGCGGTGCCGCAGCACCGGAGCGGCCACGGCCCGAATGTCGTCGCGGCTCACGTGGTGCCGGCCTTGCAGCGCCGCCCGGGCTTTAGCTCCCAGAACCAAGTACTGGCTGGCCCGCGGCCCGGCGCCCCAGGTGATGTACTGCCGCACGAAGTCGGGCGCCCCCGCCGCGTCGCGCCGCGAAAGCCGCGTGATCCGTAGCGCGTACCGGAGCACGTGTTCGGCCACGGGCACGAGCCTCACGATTTTGGCCAGCCCCAAGATTTCCTCGGCCCCGAGCCGCGGCAGCACTTCGATTGACCGCTCGGTCGTCGTGCGGCGCACGATCTCGAGCTCTTCGTCTTCTCCGGGGTAGTCGACCAGCACCTGGAACATGAAGCGGTCGAGCTGGGCTTCGGGGAGCGGGTAGGTGCCTTCCTGCTCGATGGGATTCTGCGTGGCCAGCACGAAGAACGGCTCCTCGAGCCGATGGAGCTTGCCGCCGACGGTCACCTGGTGCTCCTGCATCGCTTCGAGCAGGGCCGCCTGGGTCTTGGGAGGCGTGCGGTTCACCTCGTCGGCGAGCACGACGTTGGCGAAGATCGGCCCCGGCAAGAAGCGAAACGACCGTGCACCGGTCGATTTGTCTTCCTGCATCACGTCGGTGCCCGTGATGTCGGCCGGCATCAGGTCGGGCGTGAACTGGATGCGGCTGAAACGCAGCGAGAGAGAATCGGCCAGGCTGCGGATGAGCAGCGTCTTGGCCAACCCCGGCACGCCCACGAGCACGCAATGCCCGCGGGCAAAGAGCGCGATCAGCAGTTGCTCGATCACCTGCTCCTGGCCCACGATCGCCTTGCTCAGTTCGCTGCGCAGGCCTTCGCACGCGGCGTGCAGGCGGCTGATTGCCTGCACGTGTTGGTCGCCCCAGTCGGGCTCGCCGGAAGCGGGATCAAGCGGCATGCGGTTCCTCGAAGCAGGCGGACAAAAATACCCCAGCGAACAGGCGGCTACCTCGCCACGGGCTCGTCCTCGGTAGGCGCCAGCGCGGTGCGGCGCGAATCAACTTTCGGTGGCGGATGTCCCTGGGAAGAGAAACAGTACAGGGCGTCGTGCGCAGCGATCACGGTGCGGTCTCCCACGGCCAGCAGGTTGCCCGCCTGGCCGCCGCGGTCGGAACTCAGGTCTACTACGCGCTCCTGGCGGCCGGTTTGCAAGTCGAACACGCGGATCTCGTCGGTGTCGCCGCGGGTGGGCCAGTAGACCCGGCCGGCAGCGATCAATCCTCGGCCGCACCCCAGTCGTCCCGGACCGTCGGGGAACGACCGCTCGCGGCGGCCGCTCGCCGTGGCCAGCCAGTGCAGTCGATCCCCCGACGCGATCAGCCAGTCGCCGTAGGCGCCGAGCAAGTAGCGCACGTCGCCGACCCGCTGGTCGTCGCTCTGCCACAGCAGCCGCCCGCCGGATTGCTCAAAGGCGAACACTTGCGTTGCATCAGAAGGGGCGACGAACAGCCGGCCCCGGTGCAGTACGCACGGATTGGGCGAGCGGCCAAAGTGGGCCGGCGGCGGATTTGCCACCGCCCCAGCGGCCCGCGGATAGCGCGAAGCCCACAGCACGCGGCCGTCGGCAGTGGCCAGGTTGGCGACGACTCCTTGATTCGTGTTGAAGAACAACCGACCTTCGGCCAGCGAGAGCAGATTGCAGGCGGCCTCTTCGTACATTCCTTGGCCAGGAGTATCGGCGGCGCAGACGAACGTTTGCCAGCGCCGCTGCCCGGTGGCGAGCTCGTAACACTCGACGAAGGCCTGGGCGCGAATGTCGGTGCGCCGCAGGGCGACGTAGGCACACTCGGCGTCGCAGACCGGCGGGCCATCGAAGCTCCAGCCGTCGCGATGAAACGCCTCCTGCTTCTCCGCCGCCGGCACGCGCCAGAGCAACCGCCCTTCGGCGTTGAGGTCGAGGCAGGCGAGATAGCTCGGCGACACGCCGGCCTGGCCGCCTCGGGCATACGTGCCCACCGCGCCGAGCCGCGCGAGCAACAATCCACCGGCGGCGGTGAGCGTGTGCCGGGGCGTGCCGAACAACCGCCTCCGCCCCATGGCGGGCTTCCAAGGAATCGTGTGGACGGGCCCGAACGCGCCCTCGGGGGACCAGGCCGACTGGCCGGTGGCTGCATCGACGGCGAAGACCGAGCGCTCGTCGCTAAAGAACAGCAAGTCGCGCCCGCCGAGCCGCGCCCAGATCGGGAACGTCGAGCAGGGCGCCGCGGCAAACTCCCCTTGCCGCCGGCCGGGGAGAAGCGGCGCGTTCGCGGGGCGCGGCGGGCCGTCGGTCGCCAGGGGAATGGGTTCCCAAGCGAGCGCGCCGATCTCGAGCGGGGCGGGCGCGGCGGCGTTGCGTGCGTCGTCGCCGGCGAACGTCGGCCAACCCACGCGCGTAGCCAGGGCGGGCCACTGGGCCGAGGCGGTGAACAGGTCTTCGAGCAGCGCGCGATAGGCGCCCTTGCGGCCGCCCAGCGTGCCCATGGCCGTGGGGAACCGCGCGGCGAGGGCGTCGATGTCGCGGCGGGCCTGTTCGCGATCGCCGGCAAAGAGCGAGGCGAGCGCGCGGCGCGCGGCGACGCCTGCCAGGTCGACATCCGGGCCTGGGTACGTGGCAAAGCCATCGCCTGGGTCGTCCGGGGTGCGCGCAATGCGCTGCCAGTAGGCGCGGGCCGCGGCGGGGCGGCCCTGTTCGAGAGCGATGTCTCCTAGTGCGAGCAGCGCTTCGTCGGCCACGCTCGCCACGAAGTACTCCTGCACGATCCGCTCGAGGAGCGCCGGGTCGCGTTCGGCCAAGCCTTGGGCCAAGAGAGGCCGGGCGAGCGGATCGAACTGTTGGCGGGCAAGGGCCAGGCCCTCCGCGGGCCACGCTGCCAGCCGCAGCGAGACGAGTTCGCCGACAGGAAGAAAGCGCCGCCCGTCGTCGACAGCCGTCAGCCGTTTCCCGGCCGCCTGGCGGGCAAGCCGGTAGCGTTCGAGTGCGGCGCCGAACTGGCCGGCGGCCGCCAACTCGTCGGCCTGGGCGAGGTCGGAGCGGACGGTGGAGTCGGCCTCGTCGACGCGGACAGCGTCGTTGAGCGCGGCTTCGTTGACACCGTCGGGGACGAGGACCTCGACCGGAAAGGGCTGCCCCAAGGCCGCGCGGCAGAGCAATAGCGGGGCGCATGCCAGGAGCGCGGCGGCTCGAGCCCACGATCGTCCTGGCGCCAACTTCACGTGCTCTGCTCCTCACGGCCTCGCGCCGCGCGAAGCAAGAGGAAGCAAGCGCCCCTGCGCGGCCCGTTGAGTATAGGGCGGCCGGGGCCGGGGGGAAAGAAACTACCGCTTCTGGCCGGCAGCCGGCAACTGGGCCTGGGCCGGCGGGGCGCCGGGGCCGGGTTGGCCGGGATTGATCACCACCTTTTTCCAGCCGAGAGGCGTCATCGGAGCGGCGAAATCGCGCTTGATCGTCGCCCAGATGTCATTGGTCTTGATCGCGTTGAACTGGTAAGTCCAGGGGCTATCGTTGAGCTGAACGACGCGGAGCGCAATGGGTTTCAGCTCACCGCGGCTCAGGATCAGCTCTGCCCGCTGGTAATTGGCTGCATCCTGGGCCCAGCGCGGATAAGCTTGGAGCCAGATCTGCGTGTTTGCTGCCGCAGGGGGAGTGATGATTCGCATCCAGAAACGCTGCTGCAACTGCTGCGCGTCGGCGCCAAAGAGGAACGGCAACGGTCCGTTGGCGATGCCCTGTCCTTGCAGGTGAGCTGGCAGCGGCCGCACCCTCATCTCGCTCTGGCGCGCGTCGAGTTCGTAGAGCGATTTGCCGTCGCATACCCAGTGCTCGCCCGGCTCGGCGGCGCCCCATTCGTTTTTCTCGGCACTCCAGGTCTTGACGGTTTCGACCTGAAACATCCCGCGGTCGGGCTTCGAGTATTTGAGCTGTCCTTGGCCCTCGCGCCAGGCGCCGTTGGGGTTTTCCTTCGAGCGGTCCTTCGGTCCAAAGGTCTTGTCGTATTGGTAGAGCGTGAACGTGCACTTGAACGTCTTCACGTTCTTGCCGGCGTTTTGCCAGTCGACGAGCAGTTGCTGGAGCTCGGCGTCTTCTTGCGGTGTGAGTTGGAAGGGGGCCTGCGGAACCGCGGGGGCTGCCGCCGGAGCGGCCTGACGCTGGGCGGGCGCCTGGGCGACGCGGAGCGGCGGTCGTTGGCCGGCCGGGGCGCGGGCCGGCGCCTGCGAGCGCACTTCGCGGCTCCCCACAAGGAGCGCGAGAACTGCCAAGACCGCCAAGAGCGTGCGCTGGACCATGGATCGTTTCCTAGAATCCTTTCCGGGGAAGCGAAGGGCCCGATTGTAGCCGCTGCCGGCCGGCAGGACCTAGAGCGGTTTGGACTCTGCGATCCCCTGCTCGCAGTGCTAGTACCGCAGCACCTTGCGGGTGACCCAGACTCCGGCGAGCAGCAGGATCAGATTGCCCAGCCACACGGCGTGCGGCGGCATGGCGCCCCCCTTGGCCTGATCGACGCCAAAGATGAGCAGGGGATAGTAGATTCCCAGGATCGGCAGGAAACAGACGAAGAAACTGCCGAGGACGTCGGACCGCCGCAGCCACACGGCCGTTGGCGCGCCGATCGCCACGAAGCACAGGCAGCTAAACCCGTTGGCCCAGCGGCGGTGCGGCTCGGTCTTGAGGCGATGCCAGCGGACGTTGAGCCCCTTGCGAATGTCTTCGTTCTTTTGCCAGGTGGGGCCCGAGAGAGCCGTGAAATCGCCAGTGAGCAGTTGATACGTGGCGTCGGCCGCGAGCTCCTGGTCGAACCGCACGATCTGTTCCGCCTGCAGCGTACGCTCCGCGGGGATTTGCCACAGCGCCAGATTCGAGGGGCTCACCGAGGCCTCGGTCTTGCGGGCGCCGTCGCTGAGCGGAATCGTGGGGGACAAGGCGTTTGGCCAGTAGCCCACCACTTTGTCGCCGATTTCGAGCGACGTGTCCTCGAGCAGCAAGGTGAGCGTACCCTTGGCGGCGTCCGCCTCGAGCGAAGCCTCGCGGGCGATAAACGTCATCTTCTGACTGTCTTCGCTGGCCTTGAGCGTGATGATGGGCTGAATCAGCCTCCTGCCCCGCACGTCCTTGACGACGATCTCGAACTTCTTGGTGCTGTAGGCCTTGTTCTTCCTGAGCATGCCGTAGGCGATCTCTTCGAACGAGCTCACGATCACCCGTTGCACGCCGATGCGGCCCCAGGAGACCGCCAGGTCGTTCACCCACACCGAACCAAGGCTCAGCAAGAACGCCAGCAAATAGCTGGGCCAGAGGACCGCCATCGGCGAGATGCCCAGGCTCTTAAGCGCCACCACTTCGTTGCCGGCCGACATGCGGCCGTACACCGTGCAAGCGGCGAAGAGGATCGTGCCTGGCACGGCGAACCGCAGCGCCATCGGCAGCACGTAGGGGAGCAGGAGCACGATCTGCCCGACTCCCAGCCCCTGAGAAAGAGCCTCTTGGCTCAGCAGCACGATCATGAGCGGCATGGTCATCATGGTCAGGACGACCAGGAAGACCTTGATCAGCTCGAAGAAGACGTGCCGGGTAAAGAGACGCACGGTCGGCTAGCCACCCACAGGTCGGAGCATCCTTGCTCGGCCAGGGCGCGGTCCGGCGGAACGCAGGCCCCCAGAGCGTCGGCGGTCGGGTTTGGGGTGGGAAGTTTGGCGAGGAAGCCGGCGGGGGTCAAGACGAATACGCAGTCTCGCGGCGCTCGACGCTCGAACAGGAGTTCCGCTATCTGAGTCGCAGCCGCGCTCGGGTTGCCGGCAGCGGCGGGCTTCGCTATCCTTCGGCCCCGCTCAAAATCCGCTCGGGGCCTCGTGGAGTCTGGCAATGATGGATCGGTTCGCAGAGTCGTCCGCGGCAAGCTGCCGCCAGCAGCCCTGCGACCTCTGCCGCGGCCAGAAGTTCGCGCTGCTGGAACAGACCGACCGGCGGGGCCGGCCCCTCGACACCTGCATCTGCCGCGACTGCGGCCTGGTGTCGCACGTCCATATTCCCAGCGATTCTCAGCTCGAACACTTCTATCGCGAAGAATACCGGCAGGACTATCATGGCGAGGAGACTCCCTCGCCCCGCCGCGTGATTCGCGCTTGGAACGTGGGCCGGCGGCTCTTCTCACGGTTGCAGCCCTACGTGGCGCCCGAAGATCGGCTGCTCGAAGTGGGCGCCGGGTTGGGGGCCACGGTCAAGCAGTTCGAGCTGCACGGCCACGAAGCCCGCGGCCTCGAGCCGCACACCGCGTTCAGCCACTACTCGCGCGACACGCTGGGCGCCGATCTGCAGTCGGGCTGGCTGTTCGATTTGCCGCGGGACGAGCGTTGGGACGTGGTCCTCTTGGTCCATGTGATCGAGCACTTCCGCTCGCCGCGCCAGGCGCTCGACTACATCCGCGGGCTGCTGCGCCCCGAAGGCCGCCTGTATATCGAGTGCCCGAATCTCGGCGCGCCGTTTGCGCCGCCGGGCCGCTGCTTCCATTTTGCCCACATCCACAACTTCACGCCGGCCACGCTGGCAATGATGGTGGAGCGCTGCGGCTTCGCGGTCGAGCGGCGCTTCGGAGCTGCGGACGACCCCAACCTGATGTTCCTCGTGCGCCGCACCGACAAATTCAGCGACTTCGTCGATCCGACGAGCTTCGGCCAAACAATGGCGGCGCTGGAACGCTACAACGCGCTCACCTATCACCTCCGCCCCAACTACCTCTGGCGGCGGGCGCAACAGGTGAAGCGCTACCTGCGTGAGCGCCTGCACGTCGAGCGACAGCTCGCCGAGATTCTCGCCGCCTGCCGCACGGCCGCCTCGCCGATGGCTGTTCCCAGCTCCGCAGACGAAGCCGCGCGGCGGCGCCGGGCTGCGTAACCGGCAGACCTTCGGCCACGCACGAAGTTCTGCGCGGTCAGCGCTCCCAAACATGCGGCTTGGCCTATTGCGCTGAAGATCGGCTGCCGCTCGGCGAGCCGCTCACCGGCATTCCAGCAGGCATCGGCCGCGCCCCCGAATCGTAGCCCAGGCGGAACAGCTCTTTTTTGATTTCGCGGAACTCGGCAAAGCTGTCGGGGTAGACCCAGCAGGTGATGGTCACCCGCTGTGGAGACAGCCGAGAAAGCTGAAAGCGGAAGTCGGAGTTTTCGCCGAGCGCCACGGGCAGCGTTTCGCCCAAGTCGCTCCGCGTCGGCAGCAGCTTCCAGTGGTTGAGGCGGATTTCGTAGCCGCTGCGGCCCATGCTGCCCGACAATTCGCGGCGTTCCAGCGTGTAGCGCAAACGGAACCCGCCCTCGGGACCTACGGCGTCGCTCAGCTCGCTCCGACCGGCAAAAGCCCGCGCCTGCGCGGTGGCCTGCGATTTGAACTTCTCGAGCAAAGCATCGAGCGGAATGAAGGCGATCCGCCCTTTGCTGAGCACAAAGTGCGCCTCCTTGCCGATGACTACCGAACTCAGCGGCGTCGGCAGGTTGACGATCTCGATCGTCGGCCCTGCGGCCGCAGCCACGATCCGCCGCTCGTTCTCCAGCCGCTCTAGCTCGAGCCGCGCCGAGGCCAACTGCGTACGCATCGCCAGGTCGGCCTGCTCGGCGCTGGCGCCCGTATCCCGCGAGCCCGAGATTTCGGCCTCGACCGCTGCGACCAGCGTCGCCAGTTCGTCGTGCTGCTGGCGGCGGAGCGCGGCCTCGGCCTCGAACTGCTTGGTCTGCGCCGTCATGTCCATCAACTGGGCCTCGATCGTGGCCGTTTTGGCCTTCGCGTTTTCAACCGCGGCCACGTCGACCTTGGGCGAGCGCACGCTCTGCTGAATCTTCATGCCGCACACCATGACCAGAATGACCATGATGCCCACCATGTTGGTCACGACGTCCAAGAAGGAGTCGTGTCCGGCGGCTTCGGATTCTTGGACGGGTCTGCGAGCCATAGCCTGGTCCGAGTTCGGTCAAAACGGTTCAGAGCGGATCGGGTTAGCGTTTGCGGCTTGGCCGGCCGTTAGCCTGTGTCGGAGCGCGGACGGACCGCACCTCGAGACCGCTGCCGACCATCAGCGCCTTGAGATCCTCATAACGTCCTTCGCCGCCGGGAAACACCTCGAGCCGCAACTCGGGCCGCCAGGAAAAGCCATTGCCGGCGAAGCCCCACGAGTCGACTTCTTCCCACACCGCGGCCACGAGTTGGTCGACCGAGCCGGCAGTTCCGCCTTCGAGCGGGACGACGATTGGCTCGACGCCGCGCTTCTCCGGGCGGATCGTCAGTCGGTCCGAGCGGCACTCGATCCGCACGGGGCGGCCGACCGGCACGTTGACGGCCGGTTGCTGCCGCATCGCCCAGTTCTCGCCGCGCGTTTTCTCCAAGCTGTCTCCGCCGCCGCCGGAGCGCCGCGCGCGGTCGCCGCGCGGGCCTTGCACGCCTTGGGCCGGCTTGCCTCCTTCGGCCCCTGGGGGAGCGTTTCCGAACGAGAACATCGAGCTCGGCGAGCCCCCGGCCGCCGGCGGTTGGCCGCTGCCGGCCGACGCCGCGCTGCCGGCGGCGTTCGACTGCGCAGCTCCGCTCGCGTCGCTTGCCGAGCCGCCGGCTACCGCCGACATGCCTTGCCCGGCCTCCGTGCCTCCGGTGGGCGCTCCCTCTTCGGATCCGGCCGGGCCGCTGCCGGCCGCGTAGTCGCCGCCGAACTCGGGGCCCTCCCCGCCCGGCCCCGCGGCGCCGCCCGGGCCAGGCGTCGCCTGGGGATCGAAGTTGCCAGCCGCCCCCGTGCCGTCCCCCTGGGTGTCAGTTCCACTGTAGGCGCCGTCCTTGCCTTCTTCGGTGCCGAAGCCTTGACCGGCGGTGTTGCCGAAACCGTGTGGCAGTGCGCCGCTGGCTTCGCTGCCGGGCATGTCACCGCCGGATCCAGCGCCTTCGGCCAGCAGATCGGCTTCGTCGTGGCTCGACCAGCGACCCTGGCCACGGCTGGCCCCTGGTCCGCGGCCTGAGCCCTGACCACGTCCGCGCATCGCCCAATTGGCGGGACGGCCCGAGGGAGACGTGCCTGCGCCGCCGTAGCCCTCTTCGCCCGTCCCTTCGCTTCCGCCATAGCCTCCGCCGGGGTAGGGCGAGTTGCCGCCGAGCCCTGCGCCCACGCGGCGGCGGGCTTCGTCGAACCCCGCGGCGTCTTCAAATCCGCCGCCACCGTAGCCGCCGCTGTTGCGGCCATAGAGCTTGGGGGCGGCCAAAGCCAAGACGCGGAACCGCTGGCGGGCTTCGTTCGCCGCTGAGCGCTGCGCGTCGGCCAACTGAGGGTCCGGCGGCGGAAGCGCCAACTTCCAGTCCTCGTCGATCAACTCATAGCCGAAATCGCCGCCATAAGATTCCAGCGCGGCACGCGCCACATAGTAAGCCGGAATTCCGCTGGGCCGCACCAACAGCAGCGGATAGGGATCGAAGCTCGGATCGTCGGCCGTCCCCTGCTGCGTGACGATGTATTGCCGGGTGGCCCGCATGGCGGCTGAGAGCGGATTGCCCGGCCCCAAGGCCTGAAAGTCTTCGGCTTCGAAGCGTACGCCCTCGGGCTGCAGCACCACCGATTCGCCGTCGCATTCGAAGTACACCGGGCGGCGGCGGGTGCCGTGCTTGCCTTGGTACGGCACGATGGCGAACGACTTGGGGCGCGCGGCGGCGGCCTTGCGCTCTTCCTCCAGCCGTTGGCGGGCGAGCAGCAATTCCTGCTGCATCCGCGCGAGCTCGGCTTCCACCTGCGAGCGGTCTTGCTGCGTGCGGCCGACCGAATTCATGAGCTCCTCGGCAGCCTGCTGCCGCTGGGCGAGCTGCGCCTCGAGCTCGCGGATGCGGGCCTCGAGGTAGGCGACCTCGTTCCGCGCCCGTTCGAACGCCGCACGGGTGGGCTCGCGGGAGCCCTCGAGCACCGACGCCCGCCACTCGAGTTCGTCGACCACGCTCTGCACGGCGCCTTTCTGGTCGGCGACTTCCTCCGCGGCCTGCTTCGAGGCGCGATGCGCAATCACGACCAGGAGCAGGATCAAGGCCCCCATCGTGCAGAGCAGCACGTCGAGAAACTGGAACAGAGTGACCGCGGTCCCCTGATTGTCCCGTGCGCGGCGTCGGCTCATGCGGCTTGGCCCGGCCTCCGGGTCGCCGTTTCGGCGGGCCGCCCATCGGCGTCCTGCGACATGCGGCCGGTGATCAAATGAATGGCCGCCGACAGGCTCATCACGGTTTCTTCGAAGTGCGTGGCCCCGGCCAACGTGTTCAGGTTGCGGTTGAGCGCGCTCTCGAGCTGTTCGAGCTGCGCCGTGGCGCCGGCCAGCTTGACCAGCGATTCGTTCTGCCGCGCGATCTCGAGCTGAGCGCCGTTCATCGTATCCGCAGCGCGGATCAATGCGTGCTGCACCTGCTCCCAGTGGGTCCGCTGCATCTCGCCGGCCGCCCGCTCCTGGGCTGCCAACCGCGAGGCATGTGCCGAGAGGCTGCGGTCGAGCGCCGCGGCCAGTGTCGCCTCGAGTTGTTTGCCGGAGGAGCTGGCGACGGTGGTCCACTGCTGGTGCGCCGCGTCGACGGTGGCCTTCCAGAGCTCGGTTTGTTGCACCACGAGCCGCTCGCTGGCCCGCACCATGGTTTCGGCCATCCGGCGGACGGCGCCCGCCAGCGGATTGGCCCCGGAGCCGGAATCCTGGAAGCGGCCTACGAGCTCGCGGGCCGCGTGTTCGTCGACGCCGCGCAGCAGTGCAGCTTCGGCCTGCGCCAGCAAATGCTGGGCAACGAGCAGGGCGACCGACAGCCCCAGCGACAACGCCAAGGCGTCGAACGCGAAGCCGACTCCGGCCGCTGAAACGTCCTCGGCCCCGGTGTTCATCGCGGCCGGAAGCTGAACCACGGCGCCTAAGGCGCCCAGCAGCGGCAGGGCCCACAGCAGCGTGCGCAACAGGCCATAGCTGGCATGCATCCGCGCGGCGTCGCGTTCCGCGAGCCGCCGGAGCTCTTCGTCCAGCCCGTCGATCGACTGCTTGCGGTCGACGAACGAGAGCGCCGCGTGAAACCGCCCCAGCAGATACGAGTCTTTCCAGGCTCGCGGCAGCTCGGCGATCCGCGCGAGCAGCAGCCGCACGTCGGAGATTGGCTGGCCGCCTTCGGTCGGCTCGCCCAGCACCGGGTTGTCGAGCAGACTAGCCTGGCCGAGCAGCTCGAGCGTCTTGAGCACGAGCGCCGTGGCAGCCACGAAGAACGCCGCCACGACTGCCTGCAGCGCCCAGTGTCCTGCCACATAGCGTGAAAGCAGCGGGTGATCGGCGCCGCTGGCGCGGGCCAAGGAATAGCAGCCGAACGCGGCCAGCAGCCCCCAGAGAATGGGAGAGCGGAACACGCCGAGCGCAAGCCGGGCGAGATAACCCATCGCGAAGCATCCTTTCTTCGTAGGGTGGCCTTGCCAAACAACCAGGGCTTGGAAAGCCAGGCGCAGGCAGCGATCCGTCGCTACCGCTCCTAGAATCGGTAGATTCCGCGCACTTTATAAACGGAAGGGGCGAGTTTGGTGAGAGCAGTCCGCGCGATCGGCAGGGTTGGCGGGATCGGCAAACTTTGCCAAAGTCGGCCGTAGGACTGGCCGATATTCCTAGTGTCGCGGCTGACTTGCACTTACGAGTGCCGTCACCCGCCGCCGCACGGCCGGCCCGCGGGGCTGCCTGGTTTGCCAAGACTGCCGACACACAGAACGGTTGCCCCTTTGGCTCTTTCGCTTCCTCACGAATCCGGCCGCCAGCCTGCTGCGGCCAGCGACATGCCGGGTGAGAAAACGGCCGACCTCCGACGGGCCAGCTCCTTGGCCATGGCCCGCAAGCTGCTGGCGCGAAAGTCGCTTCGCACCGCTGCCCGCCTGGCCGCGGGCCTCTCGGCCGCCAGCGAGGAACGGAACTAACGACACATACCCGCGCGCCGCGCACCTGCGGTTCGCGACTGCGCTATCCCAGGGGGGATTCAGTCCGGTGCTGGCCCGCAAGGGTCACCCGGACTGTTTTTGTTTCTACCCAGCCGACCGGCGCTGTGCGTTTGACGCCTCCGCACGGAAGGTCCTATATTGCCTGAGGTTTCGCCAGATTCCCGCTGCCGAACTCCGGCAGCCGAGACAATTCGCCGCCCCCGGCTGCGGGGCCCGTTCGCGAAGGCACGAGCATGAGCATTGGTGAAGGCGCCGGCACGGGTTATGCCACGATGCGGGGGCGCAACTACCCCTCGATCCGCCAGTTCACCGTCTTCATGGAGAACCGGGTCGGCCAGTTGCTCGAGGTCATCCGCCGCTTCGAGGGGAGCAAGGTCAAGATCGTGGCCCTCTCGATCGTCGACTCGGCCGAGTGCGCCTTCGTGCGGTTTCTGCTCAGCCACCCCGAGCAAGGCCGCGAAATCCTGGAGCGCGCCGGGCTCGCGCTCATCGAAACCGATCTGATCGGCGTCGAACTGCCGGCGGGCCCGCAGCCGCTGCTGCGCGTCTGCACCGCGCTCTTGCAGGCCGAGGTCAACATCATCCAGGCCTATCCGCTCCTGGTCCGTCCGCGCGGCGTGCCGGCGGTTGCCCTGATGGTCGACAACATCGAGTCCGGCATGGACGTGCTGGCCGACAAGGGCTTCTCGATGATCACCGAGGCCGACCTGGCCGAGGATGAGTAGCCTGCCCGCCGGTTCGCCATGACTGCCGACTACTTCCTGATCGCCGGCGGTCAGATCTACGACCCGGCCAACGGCCGCGACGGCGAGGTGGGCGATCTCTGGATCTCCGGCGGCCGCATCGTCGCCCCGCCGAGGGACCCCCGCGTTCGCCCGGCGCGCAAGCTCGACGCCACGGGGCTCGTGGTCATGCCTGGCGGGATCGACATCCATTGCCACATCGCCGGGCCCAAGGTCAACACCGCTCGCAAGCTGCGCCCCGAAGAGAAGCGCGAAGGCGATCCGGTCGTCCGCCGCGGCGAGTTCCACTCCGGCACGCTCGGCAGCGTGCCCAGCACGTTCGCCACGGGCTACAAGTACGCCGGCCTGGGCTACACCACGGCCTTCGACGCTGCGATCCCGCCGCTGTTCGCCCACCACGTTCACGAAGAATTCGCCGACACGCCCTGCCTCGACAAAGGCTTCTACGTGCTCGCCGGCAACAACCACTACGTGCTTCGCTCGCTCGCGGAGCGCGAGCCGGCCAAAGTGCGGGCGTTTCTCGGTTGGCTGCTCGGCGCGACCAAGGGCTACGCCATCAAGCTGGTGAACCCCGGCGGCGTGGAGATGTGGAAGTGCCGCCAAGGGGGCAACGTTCACGGGCTCGACGACCGCATCGATCACTTCGGCGTTACGCCCCGGCAGATCATCTCCGGCGTATCGCAGGCGGTCGACGAGTTAGCCCTGCCCCACCCGGTGCATATCCACGCCAACAACCTGGGGATGCCAGGCAACTGGCGGACAACGCTCGAGACGATGCAGGCGCTCGAAGGGCGCCGTGGGCATCTCACGCACATTCAGTTTCATAGCTACGCCGGCGGCGATGCCGACGAGACGACGTTCGGGTCGCAGGTGGCGCCGCTGGCCGACTATGTGAACAGCCACGACAACCTCACGGTCGACGTGGGCCAGGTCCTGTTCGGCAAGACGACCAGCATGACCGGCGATGGTCCGCTGGGGTATTACCTGTCGAACATCTACAAGACGAAGTGGTTCTCGAGCGACACCGAGCTCGAGTCGGGCTGCGGCATCGCGCCCATCGAGTACCGCAACACGAGCTTGGTGCATGCCTGGCAGTGGGCGATCGGCCTCGAGTGGTATCTGCGGGTAGCGGACCCGTGGAAGATCGCCATGAGCACCGACCATCCCAACGGCGGCTCGTTCCTGGCCTACCCTCAGATCGTGCGGCTGCTGATGGACCGCGAGTTTCGCCGCGAAACGCTGGCCCAGGTCCATCCGCAGGTCCGCGAGCAATCGGAACTGGGGGACATGCACCGCGAATACACACTGGGCGAGATCGCCATCATCACCCGCGCGGGCCCCGCGCGCATGCTGGGCCTGGCGCACAAGGGGCACCTGGGCCTTGGGGCCGACGCCGACATCACGATCTACACCCCCAGCGCCGACCGCCAGGCGATGTTCGAGCTGCCGCGCTACGTGATCAAAGGGGGCCAGGTGCTCGTGGAGCAAGGCGAACTACGCACGAGCGCCGCCGGCCGCACGCACCACGCTTCGCCTGACTACGACCGCGAGGTCGAGCCCGATATTCAGGCGTGGTTCGAGGAGCATTATTCGGTGGCTTGGCGGAATTACCCAGTGCAGGAGGAGCAGGTGGCGGGGACGGAAGGTTCTTAGAACGGGCGGCGCGATATAATCGGGCAAAACGGAGGGCGGCGGATGAATCGTCTCGTACTCGCGTTGCTCGGCCTCAGTGCGTCCGTGGCGTTGGTTTTCGGTGGGAAGTGGTATCTGTGGACGCATCACCGTCCCCAGATGATCCGATTCTCGATGCACCGGCAGATCGCGCCTGGCGAGCCCCAACAATCGGTCGACGCGATCTTGGGTCCCGGGCGGACGTTGCCTGATGCTGAAGCAGCGTCGATCATCCGCGTGGTTCGGAGGTACCCAAAGGATCATCCCGACGGCTACGCCGACGGGGATCGGTTCGTCCGATATCCCGAGACAAAGGGCGTCGGACTCATCCTTCAGTTTCGCGACGGCCGACTGATCAACCACAATCCGGACGACTTTCGCGATTACTGGCCGGATGGCGAGGTGGGGATGGCTCCTTGAGGCACTTTGTGAGAGGCTTGCTGTTCCCGCAGCATTATGGCTGACCGCTTGCCAACACACCTCATCGGCGGATTCCTATGACCACTTCGCTTGCAACAGCGATCGCAAAAGTTCGCAGCATCGGCGACCGCATCTGCTCGAATCAGGTGTACTGCTTTGAGCAATATGACGCCGAGAACTTCGACGCCACGGAATTGTGCGAGTATCTGGGCATTCCTTACACCGACGACCTGTTCGTGGAGTATCCGGCCCATCGCACATTTCACCCGGTGGCGGCCGAGAGAATCGCTGCCCTGGCGCGAGAGCTGGGCGTCGCCGCTCTTCCGGACGACTATGTGGGGCAATCGGCGACTTCCACCTTCCGGGCGAAGCTCAGATTCAATTGTGCTCGCCAGAATCTGCGAGCTCGCTGACCTCCGGAGTTTGGTGGTTCCCTGGACCAGCGACGACGCCTGTGCTGGCGATCTCCCAGTACTCGCACGCCTGCGACGGCGACAGCATCGGTTTTCGACGCGCTGGGGATCGCTTCGCGCCAGAAGTGTATCTTTTCGAGCATGAGCGCCGCCACTCGGGCGGCGAGAATCCGGACGCCTGGACGCGGTTGCTGGCGGGAAGTCTGTCGGAGTTTGTCTGCGACTACATAGATTCGCTCGACGCCAAATGAACGGCGCACATCGCCAGACGCGCTCGAGCGTTTTGAGCAGGTCCGGCCTGAAGATCTGCAGACGCAGACAAACGCAGTCGCCCCTAAACCTGCCGGTTCATCCAGAACAGCAGCACGAACACTACGGCCATAAAGCCGATGATCCAGGCCCCCACGCGCGCGGCGTGCAGCAGAATGGGGCCCATGTGTTCGTGGCGCGTCGCCGCGTAGACCAGGCTGATCGATACGACCAGCGGCAAGGCGTACCAGAATTGATTGAGCTGGGCGACGAGCATGCGCGACTCACGGTTTTCCACTTACGAACCACCGCCTCCGATTGGTCCGCACAGCGGACCCTACGTAGGGTCCGCTCTCGCGGACCAACTGAGCGGCGCGCTAGGTCGGGGGCGGCTTCGCCCCTTCGCCGGGCGCGGGATCGGGTTTGCGGCGGCGCGGTTCCTCTTCCTCCAGCACCACCGGGCCGCCGTAGGCGTCGTAGATCGCCAGCACGTTCAGCAGCCCCGCGATCATGGTGAACAGCGTGCCGATTTCGAAACGGTGCCCCTGCATCAAGTTCAGATCGGCCAGCGTTTCGGGGGCCTTGTCCTCGGGATCGAGCCGCTCGGGGGCGATCAGCTTGGGAGGCGCCATCACGCCGTTCCAGAGCGGATAGCGGCCATGCTTCACCCGATACGCCTGCACCAAGGCCGGCAAGGCCGGCAGCCCCACGCCCACTTGACAGAGGTACGGCAAGCGGCGGTCGCCGTCGCGCCACGAGGCATAGACCACGCGGCCATCGCCAATGAACAGACCGTAGAAGAACGTGCCCAGGATGCAGACCATGAACAGCAGACCCTTGCCCCAGCGGCGCTGGTAGAGGTGGCCGCTGCCGGGCCATAGCCAGGCCAAGAAGGCGGCCAGGGCGGGGTCTCTCAGGTCGACCACCAGCTCAGGCGGGGCGGCCGGCGCGGGGGCGGCCACAGGTTCGGCAAGGCTCACGGGCCGACAATCTCCAAGGGAGGCAACGACTTGGCTCAATCCGGCTATTCGACCATTCGGGGCGATTCTTGGCAAGCTCGACTCGAGCCAGCCCACGCGCGCCTTGAAGGGGCCCGCCTCGCGTGTTCAGATAAGATGGGTCGAGCAAGCCCCGGGATCAACAGCCCTCGCTCGTTCTACGCAGGCGGCGGCGTGATCGGCCCCTCGGCCGGCCCTCCCACCTTCCGGAACAGTCCCCACCGCCCGTCTTTTGAGGAGAACCGGACGATGCCCAGTGCGTCGCCACGGCGCGATTTCGTCGAACTTCGTTGTGCGATCGGCCGGCTGCTGATTTTGGCGACGCTCTGCCTCGGGGGGCTCACGGCCGATGCGCAGGCCCAGGGCGCGGCGTCGATGATCCGGCTGCTGCAAAGCGGCAAGCTCCCCCCGGAGCGGCAAGCCTCGGTCGTCAAGCTGGCCTGCGAGCGCGGCAACGCCGACGAACTCGGCTACCTCTTCGCACAGTCGATCGCCCCCCACGGCTTCGGCCCCGAAGCGCGGCTCGTGGCCCTCGAAGGACTGGCTGGCGCCGCCGAGAACCGCAAGGAAAAACCCGCCGGCGATCTCGCGGGGCTGGCCTCGCTGCTGTCGGCCGAGCAAACTCCGGCGGTCCAGCGGCAGGCGGTGCGGTTGGCCGGGCTGTGGAACGTGGAATCACTTGCCCCGGCCCTCGACGAGTTCGTGCGCTCGCCGAAGACCCCTGACGACCTGCGGGCAGACGCGCTCAAGGCGCTCGTGCGCCTGGGCGAGGGCCCGGTACGCAAGACGGTCGATGGACTGCTCGGCAGCGACGACGCGCGTCTGAAGTCGCTCGGCGTCTCGGCGCTCGCGGATCTCGACCTCGACCGCGCGGCGCAAGAGGCCACGGCGCTGCTGGCCGCCGGCGATCCGGCGTTCGACACCCCCGGCCTGCTGCGGCCCTTCTTTCAGCGGCAAGGGGGCGCCGACCGACTGGCCGCCGCAATCGTGGCCGCCAACCTGCGGCAAGACGCGGCCCGGCTCGCCCTACGAGGGGTCTACGCCTCGGGGCGGAGCGACGCGGCGCTCGTGGCGGCGCTTAGCCAAGCAGCCGGCATCAACGCCGAACCCATTGAACTCAGCGGCGATCAACTGCAGCGGCTCGGCGAAGAGGTCATGGCCAAGGGAGACGCTGCCCGCGGCGAGCTGATCTTCCGCCGCGCCGAGGTGAGCTGCATGAAGTGCCACTCCGTGAGCGGCGCAGGGGGCGATGTCGGGCCCGAGCTGAGCGCGGTGGGCGCCACCTCGCCCGTCGACTATCTGCTCAACGCGGTGCTCAACCCCGATCTCTCGATCAAGGAGCTGTATCTCACCCGCAACATCGTGACCGCCGACGGCAAGGTGTTTCAGGGAATCGTGGTCGATCGCGATGATCAGCGGGTGCTGCTCAAGGACGCCACGGGGCAGCGGATCGCCATTCCCGTCGACGAGATCGATGAGGAGATCGAAGGCAAGTCGCTCATGCCCAAGGGGCTGCCTAGCCTACTGACGCACGACGAATTTTTGGACCTGGTGCGGTTCTTGGTCGAGCTTGGCCGCCCCGGCGACCTGGCGATGCGTTCGCGGCCCACGGTGCAGCGCTGGCGCGTGCTCAAGAGCGTGCCCGACGAGATGCTGCTCGCCCGTCCTTCGCCTGACACCCTGGGGCTCGCGCTCTCCTTCGGCGACGAGAGTTGGCAGCCAGCCTATGGCAAGGTCGACGGTTGGCTTCCCCTAGCCGACCTGCCGGCCGTGGCCGACAAACCGCGCTATCTGCGTGCAGACATCGAAGTGACGCAGCCCGGCGAAGTGCAGATCGTGGCGGAGCCGCAGGGCTTGGCGGCCGATGCCTGGGTCGACGGCAAGTTCCTCGAGCCGAGCAAGCAGAACCGCGTGTCGCTCGAACGCGGCCGGCATTCGCTGCTGCTGCGTCTGCCGCACGACGCCAAGGCGCCGGCGCTGCGCGTGATCGTGGAGCGACCCGAGGGTTCGGCGGCGGAGTACGCGGTGGTGGGCGGGCCGTAACGCTTCTCGTGTTGGCGACACTAGTGCTGCGTCACGCACGGATTTTAGGGTTGTGCCACACTAACCCGCAGCGCAAGTTTTGAAGTTGCGCTTTTCGGGTGCTAGCGTTGGAAACTGGTCTTGCGGAGAAAGCGAGTCCGCTCCCATGACCAGATCTTTGGAATCTCACCGGCCATGGAAGGGACTCACGATGATC
>JBGAPH010000004.1:0-219810 GCA_044221365.1 Pirellulales bacterium | reverse complement strand
GACCGATTTTCAATGCGTTCCTCGCGCAGTTTCTAAACGAGGGGCTGTTGGCCAAAGGAGGCTTTAGTTCCAAAGGCAGGGGCACAATGTATGTGCTGGGGCAAAAGAGTTGACGGAAGGAAAAAAATGCCCTGTTGCTACTGCTGCTACTGTGACCCTTGGGAATCCGATTGCGTTTGCGATTGTGTTCCCGCCGCGCCCTATCACGTCTTTACCCTTTCGGCTCCTGCGGTCGTTAGCGATTCCATCTTTGTGTTGCGGCTTCCGGGCTGAGCCATAAAGGCATCGCCTTACAATTTCCTCTCCGTCAACACTAACGCTAGGGCTAACAACCTTAGCGTTTTTGTTTGCGCTACTCGGAATATTCTTTGTCCGGGTCCAGTCCTAGGCTCCTCGCATACTCAAACAGGTTCGTTCGGATTATGTCTTGTTGGTTGTCAGAGTTGGTTCCGGGGTATAGATGCGCGGGGTGACAGCATTTGCGATTAGCACAGCGATGACACATCATTCCGGTATTGTCCCATTCGGGGTGAAATAGTCGGTAGGCAATGCGGTGTGATAAGTAGTCCGCATTCTTAACGGAGAAGGTGCCGTATCCGTTGCCATTCAACCTGCCCTCCCATTCCCAGCACTCATCTTTCGTGCTTATCTTTACTTTCGACCAAAAACGTTCAATCTGTTCTAGAGTCAATGGCGGAATCGCTCTCATTTTGTTTCTCCTTTAGTGAATCGTGTGAGCCCTAAGCTATTAGGGTGTAGCACTCAACCCGAGTCATACTTACCGACTAGGTTTGGGTGTATAATCTCGTTTTTGTGGGGCGGCGATTTTTTGTGATGAAGCCGTGCGGTTTGTGGGTAGAGGCGAGGAGTCCCTGCTACCGTTTTAAAACCCCCCTAACCTTATCAAGATGCTTTAAATACAGAGGCGATTGCGTAAGTGTTGCTACGCATTTGATAGATACGCTGAGCGTAAGAAGCCATAACCCTATGGGGCATTGACTTAAATCGCGTAGCGATTAGGTTGTATCAGCTAGAACCGCTCTAATAAGGGTGGGTTTTGGGTGGGTTCTGTGAGCTTTTGTCTACCCGAGGCATAGGTTGACGGAGCCCAAATTGGTGTGGTGTGGCGCGGCTCAGCGTGAGTCGGCGCAAGAAACGGGACCGGTAGTAGCTCGAACTACCGCCGGTCCCTAACACGGTCCCTAACGAGTCTAGGAGCCCTGCTATGGCAATCGTAGCCGCGCCCTCTTCGGGTCGCTACTCTGAACGCGAACTCGTGAGCGTGGGGGAAGCTCAACGAATCTATGGGGTGGGGGCGAACACGTTGCGCGAGTGGACGAACCGGGGGGAAGTCGAGAGCGTTCGTCTCGGCAACAGTGGTTGGCGCAGAATCAGCGTGGCAAGCCTGCGCCTGAAGCTCGGGTTGGTCAGCGCCACTGAACGCGACAGCGTTGACGAAAGGAAAAAACAGGGGCAATGCTCGTTGGTGGTCTGCTACCACCGAAAGAGCAGCGGAACCAAGGCAGACTTGGAGGGCGGAATCGAAGAGCTTCGCGCGTTCTGCGGGTCCAACTACGGCAACCCCAACCCGGCAATCTACTCTGACCTTGCTAGCCACATTAACTTCGACGGGCGCGCCGCTTTCAATAAGCTGGTTGATAGGGTTTTGGGGGGTGAGTTGAGTGGGGGTAAGGTGGTCATGCTCTATAAGGACCGGCTTAGCCGTTTGCCGATTCACGCTTTCTTTGAGCGTATCTGCCGCACCTTCAATGTGAGCGTGGTCTATGTCCACGACGAATTGGACAGCAACATCGATGCGGTTAATGAAGCCATGCAAGACCTGTTGGCGTTCAGCCATACCGTGTCGTGCAAGATTTACTCTAAGCGCGCGGCTGAGAAAAAGACGGTGCGCGTCGATGCCGATACGCTTAAGGTCATCTTTAGGCACATTGAGGAGGGGTATAGTATCGCTCAGGTTGAATCGGCGTTGCGTTACAAGGGGCGCAAGGGAACTAACGGCGCGGGCGAAGCCAAACCGATTACGCGAATGGTCCTCCTTCGCATTTTGCGCGAACACAACATGCTCGCCACTGTTAGCGTTAGTGGAGGCACAATCAATCGCGCGGGTGTGATTGGCGACTTCCTCGCTAGTCGCGTTAGAAGGTCAACCAACTGTAAGGTTGCCGCAAGGGAACTCTACGCGACCTACGTTGCTTGGTGCCACGAAACCAACAATGCGGCACTCTCGTTTGTGGGTCTGAACAAAGCTCTACGCTCGGCAGGGCTCAAAGCTAAGTCTGTCAGGACTCAGGAGGGAACCTGTTGGGGTTGGGTGAATGTGAGTCTGAAGAGCTAGCCAGCCGCACACACTCAATTTCCTCGCCGTCAATCGCCGCTCTTTCGAGCGGCTTCTTTTTTCGCTCGGCGACTACAGCTAGACCTTTCGGCTCCGAGTGTTCCCCCGCAAGAAATTCTGCCTATGTATGCCCGGAATTTCTGGCAGGTTGACTCGACCAGGCAGAGACGGACGCGGACATGTCATTTCCCCTGTTTGCGGGCTTGTTGGATGAGACTGGCCAGCCGCTTGAGCTCGGCGTCGGAGAGTCGTTCGGCTTCGGCCAGGTGCGCGGCCACGGCCCGCTCGAGCGAGCCGTCGAAAAAGGTTTTGAGCACCCGCGTAAGGGCCGAGCGGCCGGCGTCGTCACGCGGACGGGTGGGACGATAAACGTAGGCGGCGCCGCGTTCCTCGTGCTCGAGGTGCCCCTTCGTTTCGAGAATGCCCAGCAGCGTGCGGACGGCGGTTTTGCTGGGGGCCTCGGGGAGCCGCTGCACTACCTCGAGGGCGGTGGCCTGCCCGAGGGCGTACACAATGTCCATGATCTGCCGCTCGCGTCGGCTGAGCGGCTCTTCGAAGGCCTGAGCCATGGGCTGTCCTAGGAACTCGAGAAATGGCGTACGACCCCGATGGCCAATTTTTTAGCCACCAAGAGCGTCGGCCGTCAAGCCCTGTCGGCTAAAATTTTAGCCGTTGCCCTTTAGCCCCCGGCGAGTCGCCGGGGGGGAGAAGAATCGCAACCGGCCAATCGCGCGACGGCGCCGCGCGACCCATTTCTCCCGGCGACTCTTGGTCCTATGGGGACGTCGCGCAGGGCCTCGGCATGCGGCGAGTTGCCCTCACGATCCTAACTTCGTGATGGGGAGGGCAGTAGAATGCTTTGCCGAATCTCGACCGCCTAATTCAGGCACATGTTGCCGACACGGGTACAGAGCGATGAGTGACAAGTGCGCGGCCTGCTCGGAAGCCAGGCAGCCTTTGTTGGTCTTCTGGGATGGACAACCCTACTGCCGGGCCTGCATCACAGAAATCGCGCCACATGCAGCACCTCTGGTCCTGGCCGGCGAAAACCGCTACTGCAAATGCATCCTAGCAGGAAAGCGTTGGGTTCTCAGGCGGTACCTAAGGCAAGCGGGCATCTTTTTTGTCGGCGCCCAAGTGTTTTTCGTCGGGATTGCACTGCTAGAAGGACCGATGCGCTTAGTTGACCTGCTGCAACTCAGCGGAGGTCTGGCGCTTCTTTCGGCGGTGGTGCTATTGCTCTTTAGCCCCATATTGTTTGCAATTCTGCGTAAAGCGCCGATGCACTTGGCACTTGAGTCGGGACAGTTCATCGTGTCGACAGAAAGGGGCGTTTGGTTCTCTTGGCCGGCATCCAGCACACAATGGCACGTCGGAAGCTCAAGCGAAGACCCGAGACTTCGTCAACTCGTCCCGAACAAGAAAGCCATCTTGCTCACGAGAGCAACTAACGTGGCCGGACTGTCGTTCGCCACCGGCACCATTGCTTGCGGCTTAACCGAGGATGCGTTTCAAGTGTGGCTTGAAACCTGTAGGCTGGCGGGGATGGTGGAGCGCAAGGGGCTATTGATTTGACGCCGCAAGCGCCACTCTCCCCCCCGTGACTCACGGGGGGCTAATGGCAGGAATGGGCGCCGGTTACCACTTCCACCCGTCCCGAATCTCCGCGTTCACCACGCACCCCTCCGGCCAGTCGCCGCGGTAGAGCCGGGCGATGCACTCGGCGGCCATGCGGCTCATCGCCACTTCCGACTCCTCGTCGAGCCCGCCCATGTGGCAGCAGAGGAGCGCGTTGTCGAGTTGCAGGAGCGGGCTGTCGAGCGGCAAAGGCTCGATCTTGAAGACGTCGAGCCCGGCGCCCAGCAGATGCCGTTCGCGGAGCGCCGCGTAGAGAGCGTCTTCGTCGACCAGGCCGCCGCGGGCCGTGTTCACCAGCACCGCCCCGCGCTTCATCTGCGACAGCGTGCGGGCGTTGATCATGTTCTGCGTTTCGGCCGTGCAAGGGAGGTGCAGGCTCACCACGTCGGCCGTGGCGTAGAGTTCGTCGAGGTCCACCAGCCGCACGTTCATCGCCGCGGCGAATGCTTGATCGGGATACGGATCGTAGGCGATGACCTTGAGCCCCAAGCCCTGAGCCCGCGGAACCACCGCCTTGCCGATGCGGCCCATGCCGACCAGGCCCAGCGTTTTTCCGCCCAGGCGAGGCAGCTTCTCGCGCTTCCATACTCCGCGGCGCACTTCGCGGTCGCGCTCGGGGAAGCCGCGCATCACGCCGAGCATCAAGGCCAGCGCCTGCTCGGCGACCGACACCTCGTTGGCCCCCGGCGTGATCGTCACGGCGATCTTCCGCGCGGTGGCCGTCGGAATGTCGATGGCGTCGTAGCCCACGCCCATCCGGCCGATCGCCCGCAGCTTCGAGGCGGCCAGCACGCTGGCGTTGAAAGGCTCCATGCCGGCGAGCGCCGCCTCGCAACCATCGAGGTGCTCGAGCAGTTCCTCGGGCTTGCCCAGGAAGCGTCCCTTGGGGGGATACACCACGTCGAGCCCCGCGCCGCGCAAGGCATCGAGATAGGGGCCCGGCGCCCCATTGAGCATGAAGGGAAGGACCAGGACCTTGGGCATGGGCACCGCCGGGGAGGAGGGAGAGGTGGGACCGCCGCCCCCAGCGGCGGATTGCGGC
Organism: Pirellulales bacterium; assembly: GCA_044221365.1. Taxonomy (GTDB): domain Bacteria; phylum Planctomycetota; class Planctomycetia; order Pirellulales; family JBGAPH01; genus JBGAPH01. The sequence continues at coordinate 214,774 of JBGAPH010000004.1, read as the reverse complement.
TCGCCCTGGCGGAGCGGAAGTGCCCGGTTCTAATCCAGCGACGCGGGCCAGTTCAAGGGTCGGGCGCTTGCGTAGCTCGCCAGGCTCGCGTTGACCCGTTTGGAGCGTGCGTCTAAGATGCCTCGCCCTATGGCGTTAGGCAGGGCGCAGGTGGGGTTACAGCCCCCACAAGCAAGGGGGCAACTTCGACTCCCCGGGTGCGGAACTCCAACGTGCGCAAAGGGCTGCGGCGACTGTTGTTGGCAGGCGCAGGCGTCTCGGCCCTGGCGGCCTTGGCTGGGGGCGGGGCGTTCTTCGCCCTGCGGCACGTCCCAAGTTTCTATCATCGGGCGCTTGCGGCCGATCCCGAGCAGCAGGCCGAGGCCAGCGATCAGATGCTCCGCGAGGCGGCCGAGCTCTCGAGCCTGGCCCGCCGCCAGAGCGTGTGGGAGGCCCACTTCAGCCAGGAGGAAATCAACGGCTGGCTCGCGATCGACCTGGTGAAGAACCATGCCCACAGCTTGCCGGCGAACTTCGCCGCGCCGCGGACGGCGATCACCGCGGGCGAGGCGACGATCGCCTGCCAGTACCGGCTCGAATCGTGGGGCACGATCCTTTCCGTGTCGTTCGACTGCTACATGAGCGAGCCCAACGTGCTGGCGCTGCGGCTCAAGCGGGCCCGCGCAGGCGCCCTGCCTTTGCCGCTGGGGCGGATTCTCGAGGCGGTGTCGCACGTCGTCCGCGAGCTCGAGATGCCGGTCGAGTGGCGGCAGAACGACGGCGATCCGGTGGCGCTTGTTCATCTGCCGCCGATCCGCGCCGGCAAGGAGCGCTGGATCGAGATCGACGGCCTGGAGATCGCCGACGGCGAGATCGTGCTCCGCGGCCGCAGTCGACCTACCGAGCCACAGGAGAAAACCGAGGGGAGCGTGCTGCTCAAGAAGGAAGTGTGGATGCGGCTGGTGCACTATGATCCGGCCACGAAGCCGAAGCGCCAGATGTTGGCCGCCGCCTCCCTCGCTTCCCCCAGTTCGACCCGCTCGAGCGACAAGCGCCCCCGCAGCTGGTCGCCTGCCAGATCGAGCGTCCAGAGGCCGGGCGCTTCGCGGACCACGCAGTAGCCGCCGGCGTCGTAGCGCGTCACTGCGCCGCGGTCTCCCGACACCGGTCCTTCGTAGTCGAGATACGCCAGCCGATGGTCAGGCAAGGCGAGCGCCTCTCCCGCTCGCCACGCCTCGGGCGGCGTTTCGATTGCCCAGGTGCGAAGCGCGCCTCCGACCTCTAACATTAGGTCCCAGTGCGAAGGCCGCGTGGCGCCCAGCGGTTGTTCGTGGTGGAGGACGACGAAGCGGGGCATGCGGGGAAGTTTCGCCCGTTGTCAGAGCTAGAAAAGGGGGTGCCTGGGGTCGAGCCCTTAAAGGCGAGCCCCCAGTACGGCAATGCGCCTGTAAACGATGCACCTCTGATCGACGTGGGTTGCTGGGGGCTCGCTTCGCTCGACCCCCGGCGCCCCTTCAACCACCGTTCCGGCGAGCGGCCCAGCGTGAGCTGGCCGACTAATCCGCCGTGGTCTTGTTGATCACCGTTGGGTCAGCCGGCTTACGCCGGCCGCTCGCCGTGCGGCGCTGTTGCGCAGTTGTTCGCCTACTCGTGCCGCAGGGCTTCGATCGGGTCCATCATTGCGGCTCGCCGCGCGGGATAGAGCCCGAAGACCACGCCCACCACCACCGAGATGCCGAAGGCGAGCGGGATCGACCAGGGCACCACCTCGGGGCGAACGTCGCGCACGACCTCGGGCAGGCTGCTCATGGCGTGCGGCGCCAGGTGCGAGGCGAGCTGCCGCGCCCAGTCGGAAAGCGGCCCGCAGGTCAGCCCGCCCAAAATGCCGGACATGCCCCCCACGACCGAGAGCACGATCGTTTCGGCCAGGAACTGGCGGGTGATGTCGGATCGCTTGGCCCCCAGCGCGCGGCGGATGCCGATCTCGCGGGTTCGCTCGGTCACGGTGGCCAGCATGATGTTCATGATGCCGATGCCTCCGACGACCAGCGAGATCGCGGCGATGGCGCCCATGAACATGATGAACATCATCCGCGTGCTGCGAGCCTGCTCGAGCAGCTCGAGCGGCACGACCACGGCGAAATCGAGATCGCGGTGCCGGGCCGTGAGCGTGTCCTTCACCATTTCGGCCGTCTGCGGCACGTGGGCCACTTCGTCGACGCGGAGCGTGACCTGCGTGAGCTCGACGCGCTCGGCCTCGCGGCTCCCCTGGCGGCGGGTGAACACCTGGTCGCCGATCCGCTTCCAGAGGGTGGTGATGGGCACGTAGACGTCGGAGCTGAAGTCTTGCGCGGCGAGCGACCCGCCGATGCCGGCCGTGGCGTTGCGCGGTCGCAGCACGCCGATCACCGTGTAGTAGTCTTCCTCCACCCGGATCGCCTGGCCGAGCGGGTCTTCGAAGGGAAACAGCCGCTCGGCGGTGCCGGCCGCCAACACGCAGACGTTGACGCCCGTGGTCATGTCGGCGTCTCCCAGAAAGCGGCCGAGGGCGGGCGTCAGATGCATGACTTGGGCATATTCCGGCGTGCAGCCCACGAGCCGGCCGTCGACCTCGTTGCGGCCGCGCAGGAATTGGCGGCGGATTTCGCGAATGGGGAGCGCCCGCTCGATGGTGGGCACGGTGTCGGTGAGCACCTCGTGGTCTTGGCGGGTGAGGCCGTATTCGAGGATGAAGCCGGTCTGGCTCGAACTGTTCACCGGTTTGATCGAGCGAACGATGATGTTGTCGGCCCCCAGGCTCTCGATCTGCTCGCGGGCCTTGGTGGAAATGCCTTCGCCGATGGCCAACAGCCAGATCACGCTGGCCACGCCGATGAAGATGCCGAGCACCGTGAGCAGCGAGCGCAAGGGATGCAAGAGCAAGCTCTTCACCCCCATCCGCCACGTTCGCAATCCAGCTAGCATAGTGATTCTGAACCGCAGAGTACGCGGAGGACACAGAGAGGAAGCTAGAGGCCGTTCGCCAACCTCTTGATCCCGTCCTTGAGATGAATGACGTTGAAATTGATCAGAAGGCCGAGCTTTTTGCCGCTGAGCTTCAGGTAACTCAAAAGTTGAGCCTGGTGGATTGGGCCTAAATCGGCCACCGACTTGAGTTCGACTATCACCTGGTTCTCGACCAACAGGTCTAGGCGATAGCCGCACTCGATCTTGATCCCCTCATAAGTCACAGGCAGCGGAACCTCCGTCTCGATGACCAAACCTCTTCGTCGGAGCTCATGGGCCAAACATGCTTCATAGACCGATTCAAGGAGGCCCGGCCCAAGCGCCGTATGCACCTTCATCGCAGGGTCGACGATCTGCCCACTTATCTCATTCAATCTCATCCTCTGCGCCCTCTGAGTCCTCTGCGGTAAGAAAATCTGCTGGCCGGCTACCGCAGGCGTTCGTCGGATTGGAGGAGGCCGTCTTTGAGGCGGATGATGCGCTTGGCGTTTTCGGCCACCTCTTGTTCGTGCGTGACCATGATGATCGTCTTCCCGGCCTGGTTCAGCCGTTCGAGCAGGCTCAGGATTTCGCCCGTCGTCACCGAGTCGAGGTTGCCCGTCGGTTCGTCGGCCAAGATGAAATAGGGGTCGTTGGCCAGACTGCGGGCGATGGCCACGCGTTGCTGCTGACCGCCGGAGAGTTGCGTGGGGCGGTGGTCGAGCCGTTCGCCCAGGCCGACGAGCTCCGCCAGCTCATGGCAGCGGTCGCGACTGGCCGAGGTGAGCTGCCCCTGGTAGTAGAGGGGCACCTCGATGTTCTCGAGCACCGTGAGCTGCTGGATCAGGTTGTACGACTGGAAGACGAAGCCGATCCGCGTCGCCCGGATTTCGGAGAGCCCATCGTCGTCCATCTGGGCCACGTCGTCTTCACCCAGATAGTAGGCGCCCGAGGTTGGCCGATCGAGGCAACCCAGCAGGTTCAAGAGGGTGCTCTTGCCGGAGCCCGACGGACCCATGATGGCCACATAGTCCCCCTCCGGCACATCCAGGCTCACGCCGCGCAAAGCGCGCACGACGTTGCCCCCCATCACGTATTCCTTCTTCAAATCTTCGATGCGGGCAGCGAGTTTCATAATCGCGCGAGGGGCCGAAGGGGTGGCGGTGTTTGTCCGCTTCAGGATAGTCGAAGCCCCACCGGTCCGCACGCTCCGATCCCCTCTCCCCGTGGGAGAGGGCTAGGGTGAGGGCCGGCAAGCCCACACTAGCCCGCGGCGCAAGCAAGGGAGAGTCACGTTTCCCTGGTCGAGCCTTGCGGACCTCTGCACGGGCCGGGCAGCATTTTCGGCCAGCGTGCCCGGCGGGCGCTCCCGTCCCTTGCTTGCGCTGCGCGCCTAGTGTGGCACAACCCGAAAAATCGGCTGTGACGATGCACTAGTAGCGCTCCGCCCCCTACCGGCCCGCGTTGACCTCAGGCTTCTGCGTCGACGTAACCGATTCCTGCGCGGTCTTGCCGGCCTCGACCTTTTCCGCGGCGGCTTTCTCAGCGGCCTGCTTGGTTGGGTCGCCTTGTTTCTGGCCGCCGGCCGCCAGCAGGCGGTCTTCCTGCAGTTCCGGCAGATTCATGTCGGGCAGGAGCTGGCGGGGGTTCACCGCCACCTGGTCGTCTTCCTTCAGGCCGTCGGTGATGATCACGAACTTGTCGCTCGCCGAGCCGATGGCCACCTCTTGGGGCACGAGACCATTCTCGGTTTGTTTGAGGCAGAAGTGGCGGCCGTTGCGCTCGACCACGGCCTGCACCGGCACTTGCACCACGTCGGGCTGGCGCTCGACGTGAATGTGGACCTGGGCCGTGAGGCCCGGGCGCAGCTCGGAATGCGTGCCGATCACTTCGACCGTGGCGGCGTACTCCTTGGCGTTCGAGCTCCAGCGCTGCGGCTCGGGGAACTCGTTCACCTTGATCACGCGCCCGCGGAACGTGCGGTCGGGCAGGGCGTCGACGCCGATCGTCACCTCGTGCCCCACCGCCACCAGACCCACGCGGGCCTCGTTGATCTTGGCGTCGACCTGCATCTTAGTGGGGTCGGGCAGGAAGAAGATCACCTGCCGCTCGCGGAGCAGCGCGCCCTCTTCGATCACGATGTCGTCGTCGCCGCGATCGCGGCGGTTGGCGTAAACGATCTGGCCGTCTTGCGGGGCGTGGATCTCGCAGTGGGCGATCTGGGTTTCGATGTCGCGCAGCTTCGATAGATCGAGTTCGTGGGTGCTCTCGTCGGCCTTGAACTTGGCCTCGGCGGTCTTGATGTCGTTTTCGAGTTGCTTGAGCGTTTTGACCTTGGTGTAGTTCTGCAGCACCTCGAGGGCCGTGTTGGCCACCTTCAGGTCCATCTTGGCCTTCTCGTGGCTGTAGCGGTCGGCTTCCACTTGGATGGCCGAAGTGTAGCCGCGCGAGCGCATCCGCTTGCTGAACTCGTGGACCTGCTCCGAGCGCCGCACCGTTTCTTCGGCCACAAAGATCGCGCTCTGCGCCGTTTGCTCGAGCGCCCGGTAGTCGCCGTCGAGGTATTGCTTGCGGGCGATGACCGCCAGGTCATGCACGTTCTGCGACTGAATCATCACCGCCTTGCTGGTGTTGGCCACGATCTGCTGCGTCGTGCGCTCGGTTTCCAGCGCCGACGAGTCGAGCCGCGCGAGGAAGTCTCCCTTGCGCACGAACGTTCCCTCCGGCACGATCTGCAGGATCGCGGTGCCGGTGGTGTTGCGGCTTTTCACGTCGCAGCGGACTTCGGTGTTCTTGCTGCTCGAGAGTTCGCCTCGCTCGACCACCTCCTGAGAGAACTCGCCGCGCGACACCCGATGCAGCAACGCGGAAGGGACGCCGCTGCCCGACTGCGGGCGGCCAAAGGCATACCAGCCGCCAGCGGCCAGCACGGCCACAAGGGCCAGGGCCACGGCCCCCTTGCGGGCAAGCTTGCCGCGCCCGTTGGCGCCCGAGCGGGATTGCGAGCTAGCCATATTCCGATACTCCCAGGGCAAGCGGTGGGGGCCTGCTCCGATCCCTGGGGGAATAGAAGGGTGGGGCAGGCAGGGTCGCCGACTTCCCTCTTGTCGGCAGGCGGGGGACCGGTCCGCGGTCGACCTAAATTCTAGTCGTGCCAGCGGGCTGCGTCACCCCGACTTGGCCTGAATTTGCAGAACCACACTTTGCGCCTCCGTGCCCGCCAAGGGGTACTCGAGGAGCTTCCGTAATTCCAACCCCTGCATCAGCCCGTGGTGTCGAGCCTCCCCCCGTTCGTCGACCCATTTCGGCCCCTTTACCACCAGCAGCCGGCCGATGTTCGCCCAGCAGGGCTGGAGCCACGTGAGCAACTTGGGGAGCGGGGCGACCGCCCGCACGAGCACGGCGTCGTAGGCGCGGCGCTCGAGCAGCTCTTCGGCCCGCGCATGATGGACGGGCCAGCCCAGCCCGAGCTCGCGCACCATCTCCTGCAGCACGCGGGCCTTCTTGGCGACCGACTCGCACAGCTCCACGCTCAAATCGGTCCGCACGATCCCCAGGGGAATGCCTGGCACGCCCCCGCCGGACCCCAAATCGAGCACGCGCTCCCCCGTCTCGAGAAACCGGCCGAGGGCCAGCGTATCGACCAGATCGCGGGCCACGAACAACTCCGGCGTGGTGTGCCGCGTGAGGTTGAGCTTACCGTTCCAGTCCCAGAGCACCCGGCAGTAATCGGCCAACCCCGCGAGCGCGTCAGGCGGCACGTCCAAGCCTGCGCGTTCGATTTCGGTGGCCAGGGAGAGCTGCAGGGGGGCGGTTTCGGTCATGCGGGGGAGATAAGGTTCGGCGGCGCTTGTTTGGAAAGCGCATCATTCTGGCAGATGGCGTTGCTGCGCACCACGGACGATCGGCGTCGCAGGTCACGCAGCCCCGTTCGGGGCGACAGAAAGTAGCCCAGGGCAAGGCCGGCGCTAGCCGGACGCAGCCCTGGGTGGCGTGGTCAACGGAAACGAAGAGCCCCGGAGGGGCGAAAGTAATCCATGGGGTATTGAACCCGTTGGCGTGGGCGAGCATCTTGCGCGGGTATCCTTCCTGTCGCCCTTTCAGGGCTCAGGCCTTCATTTCCGTTCAACCCAGGGCTGCGGTCAGCTAGCGCTGCCCTGGCCCTGGGCTAACTTCCGACGCCCCGCCGGGGCTAGAGAGAAGCGACTTCGGCCCCTACCGCCGCAGGATCGCCGGGTCGTCGACGAACTCCGCCGCCACCGCCTCGCTGATCCGCACCGCGGCGTAGAGCCGGCGGATGCTTTCGGACAGCGGCAGCATGCCGTCGGACCGGCCGGTCACCAGGCAGTTGTCGATGCTCTCGAGCTTGGCCTGGCGGATCGCCGCCGACACGGCCGCGTTGTTGAACATCACCTCGAGCGCCAGCTCCCGCTTTTCCCCCGGCACGATGCTGGGGAGCAAGTGCTGGCTGATCACCGCCCGCAGCGCCGTGGCCAACTGGGCGCGGACCTCGTTTTGCACGCTCTGCGGGAAGAGGTCAGCATAGCGCGAGATCGCCCCCTTGGCGTCGCGCGTGTGCATGGTGGCCAGCACCAGGTGCCCCGTTTCGGCGGCGCTGAGCGCGATCTGCCCGGTGTCGCGGTCGCGGATTTCGCCGACCAGGATCACGTCGGGGTCTTGGCGCAGGCCATACTTCAGGCCGTCGGCGAACGACTGCACGTCGCGCCCCACCTCGCGTTGCGTGACCACCGAGTCAGGCGTGCGGGCGAAGACATATTCAATCGGCTCCTCGATCGTGAGCACGCGATAGCCCCCTTCGCGGATCAAGAGATCGACGAGCATGGCGAGCGTGGTCGTTTTGCCGGAGCCCGTGACGCCGCAGAGGAGCACCAGGCCGTTGCGAAAATGGATCAGTCGCTCCGCCAGCGGCTGCGGAAAGCCGGCCCACTCGAACGTGGGGATCTTGTCGGGGATCACTCGAAAGCAAGCGCCCAGGCTCTGCCCGCTGACGAAATAGTTGGCGCGGAACCGCTGCGGCCCGTGAGGTCCCTCGAGCACGAGCGCGAAGTCGGCGTTCTTCTCCGCGGCGAACCGCGAGCGGAGGGCTTCCGGCAGGAGCGGCTCGAGCGCGGCGGCGACCGCTGCCTGCGAGAGCTCGGGCCCCGGCAAGGCCACGAGCTCGCCGTGCAGCCGCATGGTCGGCGGGTGCCCCGCGACCAGGTGCAAATCCGACGCGCCGCGCTCGACGGCGGCGAGCAGCCAAGCGGCGGCCTGGTTCACGGTTGCACTCGCGTTGCGATCGGATCGACGGAAAGCGAGCGTCCCTGCCCTTACGCAGGCTCCTCTGCGCCGTGGCGGCGGAGGATGGCCAAGACTTCGTGATAACAGTCGTGGCCGCGCACGGCAACCACCGTGTGCCCCGGCTGCCGCAGGCGTTCGAGCCGTTCAGGCTCGTCGTCGTCGACCTGGTCGCGCACTCGCGGCGGGGGATTGGGGTTCGAGCGGTCCTCGTCGGCCGCGAGAATGCGAATCTGGTCCTCGAGAATGCCGGAGCGGTGGAGCTCGTCGAGCGCTTGCTCGCTGCGGCGGGGATCTGCGAACACACCGATTGCCGTGCGGGGGGCTGCCATGCGAAGTTCCTCCGGAAATCGTCGAGGTTTTTGGCCGTCGAGGGGCCTGCAAGGGGGTCGCCGGCGAGCCATTGTCGATGAGGCGCGCAGCGGCCACCCGGCATGATATCGACCTGTCCGCGCGGCGCGGCCGTTTTACGGCGCGTTTTTGCGAAGTCCCGGCCGATCCGCGCCCAAGAAGCCGATCGGGCAAGCCGTGCGGCCTGAGGTGACGAGATCGGCGAGCGCCTCGCCGAGCACGGGCGTGAACTTGAAGCCATGCCCCGAGAGCCCGGCGGCGAACGCCACGTGCGGCCACTCGGGATGCCGATCGACGATGAAATGCTCGTCGGCGCTCATCGTGTACATGCAGATCGCGTGGGCCGTGAGCTTCGGCTCGACGCCGGGCAAGTGCGCCGCCAGGAACCGCTCGACGCGCTCGCGGTCCGCGCCGTGCAGCTCGCGATCCACGCTCAGCGGATCGCCCACCAATTCGCCGCCGCTGTGCTCGGCCGCCTTGAGCCCCCGCTCGTCGAAGCCAGGCAGGCCGTAGTACACGCCGTCAGCCGTTTCAAACAGAAACGCCGGGCAGCCGCCAGCGGCGGTGTACCCCGCGTCGTCCGTGGCATACCAGAGTTGCGGCTTGCGGAGCACGCGCAGGTTCAGGCTCAGATTCTGAAGCGCCTCAGATGACCACGGGCCGGCCGCGATCGCCAATCGCGCGGCAGAGACCTTGCCTCCGTGCAGCGTCGCGACCTCGACGCCGTTGCCGCTCGCCGACCAGCGGACAACGCTGTCTATGCGCACTTCCACGCCACATGCCTGCGCAGCGGCGACATGGGCGGCGACGCACTCCTCCACGCGCAGCGCGCCTGCCGCCGGTTCGAAGACGGCCGCGGCATCCTCCGGCACATGAAACCCGGGAAAGCGGCGCATCGCTTCGGCGGGGCTCAAGGCTTCCACGTTCAGCCCGTGGCGCTCCGCGCTCCCCAACACGCCCGGCACGACATGTCCGTTCGCGGGCCCTACCTGGAGCAAGCCCGTTTGCGTGAAGAGTTGCCGCCCGCTCACGGCCTCGAGTTCGCGCCACAGGTCATAGGAGCGGAGCGCCAGCGGCACGTAGTCGGCGTGTTCGAAATAGGCCTGGCGGATGATCCGCGTTTGGCCGTGGGAACTCCCTTGGGCGTGCGCGATCTCGAACTGTTCGATGCCCAAGACCTTCAGGCCGCGGCGGCCCAAGTGGTAGGCGGCCGCGCTGCCGACGCCCCCCAGGCCGAGAACGATGGCGTCGTAGGTGGGCATGCGCAAACTCGAACGCGGGGCCAAAGCGACTCGGAAGCATTCAGGCCCCGAGTCTACTCGCCGCGGATGGCGAACGGGAGGAGGGCCTCGCCCTGCTTGCGGGCATGAACGTCGGTGAGCACAAGCCGCAGCCGATAGCGCCCGACCGGCAGCCCCTTCGGAACTTGCATGTGATGCTGAATGAAGAAGTCGCGGCGCTGGTTGGCGCAGATTTCCTCGAGAGGCGGGAACTCGTGGCGGGCGACGATCTCGCCGCGGTCGTTGGCGATCTCGTAGCGGCTGGCGAGCGAAGTGTGAAAGCCTTCAGAGCGGGCCTCGCTCGAGAAGTTCTCCACCTCGGCGTAGAGCAACGCCTCCTGCCCAGGCTTGAACTCGTCGGGTCCTGTGTTGAGGCGTTTGTAGATGCCGTAACTGTCGACGCGGCTGCAGAAGGCGGCGCTGCGCACGTCGAGCAAGCCTTGCTGCCCCAAAAGCGTGGCGGCTTGCCGAAGATGGCGTGCGGCCAGAGTGTGGCGGCGTTCGACGGGCGAAACGCTGTGGTCGAGCGCGGCGTGCAAGCCGAACAGCTCTTCCGTCCAGAACTGCTGCTCCCCTTCGCTCAGGCTGGGGCACGGCTCGAGCGCGTCGGGCCCGCGATCGGCGGCCAGATAGAGCAGCCGAAGCTTTGGCTCGAGCTCCCCTGCGTTGCTTCCACTTGCGGCTGACTGACGCTCGAGCTGCGCAATGGCGGCCTGCAAGTGTTCGCGCCAGCCGAGGGGTTGGGCATCCGCTGCCGCAGCGGCGGAACTTTGTGCGAGGGCCGCAAGCTGCGCGATCTGCGCAGCGCCCGAGGTCGGCTGCTGCAGGAGCGACTCGACCGGCGGCGCCGCAGGCGCGAGGTCGGAAATGAACGCGGCCTGATTTGGCGCCGCCGCCGGCGCCTTCGTCGCCTCGGCAGGCTGCTGCGCGGCCTCGCGCTCGCGCGCCTTGGCCAGCGCCTCTTCGAAGGTGGGCTCGGACTTACGCGGCGCCATGCGGTGCGGCGTCAGTTCGCCGCGGCCCGCCAATTGTTGGCTCGCCGTGCCTTGAGCTTGATCTTGATAGTAGAGCAGCACGTAGGGCCAGAGCGCGCGGGGCACCTTCTCGAGGTCTGCGGCTACCTGGCGCTTGGTGGCCTCATCGAGGTGCTCGAGTTTGGCGAGCTCGGGGGGCAGCGGCTGGCCTGAGTCGGCAGTGGCCTTGGCGCCGGAGACGTCTGGAGGTGTGGCTGCGTTGGCGCCAGGCGCACCGCCCGGTTTGAGCAGCGGCTCGCCGCTGGCATCCGCTCGTGGAGCGGGGGGCGCGCCAAAGGGGAGCGAGCAGCCCCCAGCACACGCCATCATGCCGAGGGAGGCCCACAGCGCGCAGCACCGCGCGGCGATACTCCAATCTCGATTTCGTCCGGCGAGGCGATCCATCGCGTGCGGCGCGCAGCCCTCCAGGCAACCTCGCGCAACTCCGGACCGGCCGATCCACTCGCGCGAGGGGCCGGATATTAGCGATCTGGGCCGCAAGAAACAACGGCGACTAGGGAGCCTAGGCAAACCGGCGGACGAGTCGAAGAAAACTAAGCCTTCTTTCGGCGCCGCACCGCTGCCGCCCAACCCAGCAGCCCGCCGCAGCTCAGCAGGAGTAGCGACGAAGGCTCCGGCACAGCCTGAGTGGTTACAGAGAACTGAAAATCCTTTTTCGCCAGATAGGCCAAGCTATGAGCTTCGCTGGCGGTAATCAGGGCGTCCTCGATCACGAGGTCGATCGACGTGGCCCACTGCCCTGGGCCGAGCTGGCCCGCCACGTTGGTCGACAGGCCCAGGCTCCACGGCTGCAGGAGACCCGGGTTCGACAGCAGATTGAACCCGAGGCTGGCGCTCACCGGAAGCAGATTGATCGGCGCCACGTTGACGCCGTTGATCTGGGTGACGATAGGCGTGATCATGGCGCTGGACGATGCCGTCGTGGAGGCGCCGCCGAGGCCCGCCAGCGTAAAATCACCGGCTTCCCACAAGTTAAGGTCGGTGATCGCCAACTTGGGTCCGGTGGTGATGGTGAACTCGAGCCGGCCGGCAGTCTTGTCGGAGCTGCCTGCTCCGGCCGCCGACGCGAAGCCAATCGGATCGAAATCCAAGCCGGCGGAAAACGGAATCGGCGGTCCAAAGAGCGGCACTGGATCAGTGGTCGACGATTCCGTGACCCCGAAGAACGTGACGCCCGGCGCGACCGGACCGAAAGCGCCGTAGTTGATCGAGGCCGCCTGCGCCGCACTCGCGGCGCCGCCGACCATCGCCAGCGCGAGGGTGGCGAGCCCCAGCGCGCGGCGAACTTGCAAGCCTGAAGCATTCATGGTGCGCATCTCGTGCTGCGTGGCCTCGAAGCAACTTGCCCCGGCAACGATCCGTTAGCGGCTCCGCGACCGCAGGCGGCTGCGAGCCAGCAAAGTGCAACCCAGACCGCCCAGCACGGCGAGCAGCGCGGTGGAGGGTTCCGGCACGGTTTGACGCACGATGTGGGACTCAACGCTGATCTGAAAGTCCTTCTTGGCCAAGAAGGCCAGGCTCGTGGCCTCACTCAACGTGAGCAGTTGGTTGTCGATCACCACTTTGACGCCCGTGGCATGCAGCCCCGGGGCCAATTGCGACGCGATGTTCGCGGTGAGCCCAAGGCTCCAGGGCTGCACGATCCCTGGATTGGCGAGCAGGTTGAAGCCGACCGAGGCGCTCGAGGGGGCCAGATTGATCGGCGCGACGCCCGCGCCATCGATCTCGATCACGCTCAGCCGCAAGATTGCTCCGGCGATGGCCTGCGTGGCCGCGGTCCCTAGGCCAGCCAGGGTGTAATCGCCCCCTTCGAACAGGCTCACCGCATCGATGCTGCCGGCGGGGCCGCTCTTGATGGTGAAGTTCAACTGGCCATCGGTGATGTCGAGGCCGCCGGCAGCGGCCGACGACGCAAAGGTCGTCGGATCGAAATCGAGCCCGGTGACGAACGGCGTCGGCGGCCCGAAGAGGGGCACGGGATCGGTGATCGACGACTCGGTCACGCCTAGAAACGTGATGCCAGGGGGCACCGGCCCAAAGTTGCCGTAGTTGATCGAGGCAGCCTGACCGGAGGCGCTGCCCCAGGCCAAGGCGATGAGAGCCAGCGCCGCGCTCGCCAGCGCGCGCCAGGGGTTTCGAGGCGCCATGGTGCTTATCCTTCTGCGAGGGGGAGGCCCGCTCGGATGGTGTTTCGCGAAGTGTTCTTGTAAGGGCGACGCGTATCGCTGACGAAATCGCCGCCTTCGCCATGGTTGGCAGGCCACGCAGACCGACTCAACGCGGTACGCGGCAAATTCGCGAGAAAACTGCGGCAGCGCTGCCGGGGACGAGCGTTGTTCCGAACGTGCGGCGTGGGCCACGTCCGAGCCCTCGGGCCGCGGCATGCCCGCTGGCCTTGCCGACCTTACGAATCGTTCAGCCGCGACTCAATCAACCCGACCGCGCAAAGCCAGCAATGAAAAGGAGGCCCGGCGCGCCAGAAGCTTGACCGATTCAAATGCGTGCAGATACAACAATGGGGTCGCAGCGACGCTGGCCGTGGCGGGCTAGCCCAAGTGGAACCTTCGGCGGGTCAACGTTGTTGCCCGTCGGAGAACAAGAGGATTCTTTCGAGGTTTCAACTCGGCCCTTTCCTTCTCTGCAAAGGAAGCTGATCGATGCTGCGCTTCGCGTTCCTGCTCGCTCTCGCCGTTTCGCTTGCCTTGCCGCTGGCCAGCTGGGCCCAGCTCACCAACCCGATTCCGGCGACCATCGCCAAGGGCTCCATCGCCATTGAACTGCAGACCGTCGTGCCCTCGGGCATGGCCGCTCCCGTCTACCTCACGCCGGCCCCGGGAGACGATTCGAAGCTTTATGTCGTCGATCAGGCGGGCCAGGTGCGGATCGTCGAAGGGGGCGCATTGCAGCCCGATCCGTTCCTCGACGTGAAGGACCGGCTCGTGGATCTCGGCTTCTTCGGCACCAAAGACGAGAAGGACTACGACGAGCGCGGGCTCTTGGGCCTGGCCTTCGACCCAGGCTACGCCGATCCCACCAGCGCCGGCTATCACCGGCTCTACACTTACACCAGCGAAAAGGCGGGCAGCGGCAAGGCCGACTTTACGGCGCCGCTCCCCAGCGGCGAATCGTTCGACAACCAGATCGTGCTGGCCGAATGGAAAACGGACCCTGCCAACACCAACCATGTCGATCCCGGATCGCGCCGCGAACTGTTCCGCATCGACGATCCGCAGTTCAACCACAACGCCGGCATGATTTCGTTCGGCGCCGATGGCTACCTATACGTCGCGATTGGCGACGGCGGTGCGGCGAACGACGACGGCCCTGGCCATAGCCCCGGGGGCAACGCGCAGGACAACTCGAACCCGTTTGGCAAGATCCTGCGGATCGATCCGCACGGCTCGTCGAGCGCCAACGGGCAATATGGCATTCCGAACGACAATCCCTTCGCCGGCGCCACGCCCGGGCTCGACGAAATCTACGCCAACGGCTTCCGCAATCCGTTCCGCTTCAGCTTCGACGCGCCGACGGGCCGTCTCGTGGTGGCTGACGTCGGGCAGAACAACGTCGAGGAGATCGATCTTGCGACTCTCGGCGGCAACTTTGGCTGGCCGCTCAAGGAAGGGACCTTCAAGTTCCTGCAGGCTGATGGCACAGTGAGCAACGATCTCAGCGGCTTGCCGGCCGGCCTGATCGAGCCGGTAGCCCAGTACGACCACGATGAAGGGATCTCGATCATCGGCGGCTTCGTCTACCACGGCTCGGCCATTCCGGCCCTCGACGGCAAGTACGTGTTCGGCGATTTTTCCAAGACCTTCGACGGGCCCTCGGGGCGGCTGTTCTACGCCGATCTGGCCACGGGCGTGATCAACGAATTCCAGTTGGGCGTGGCCGACCGACCGCTGGGCCTGTTCGTCAAAGGCTTCGGCCAAGGCCCCGACGGCGAGCTCTACCTGATGGCTGGGAAGAACCTCGGTCCCTTCGGCAGCGAGGGGCAGGTGCTGAAGATCACGGCCGTGCCGGAGCCGGCGGCGTGGTTGCTCTTGGTGCTCGGAATCGCGCTGCTCTCCCGCCGTGGCGCGCTCTTAGCCCCCCGTCAATGACGGGGGGAAGCTCCGGCTGATGGCGCGCACGCGTTGGTCACCGCGATTGGTCAATCACCATGCTCCTCCCCCGGCGACTCGCCGGGGGCTAATGGAGCGCGAACTCCCATACGGCGTCAATTCCACCGCCGCCATTCGCGGTCGTAGTAGCGCACGAGCGCCTGGTTGTCGAGCCGGTTGATCTCCACCGGCACCCGCCCCAGGTCGGGCGAGAGCGTAAACATGGCCGCCAGGCTCTGCGCGTCGAGAAACTTCAAGTCTCGCGGCAGATCACCGGCAGGCAGCTCAAAGGGAGTTGCCCGCGCGAGCGCGAAGCCCCACACGCCGAAGCTCGGCACCGCCACGTGATACGGCCGCACGTGCAGCCCCGCGGCCTCCATCGTCCGCACGATGCACCAATACGCGCTGCGGGCAAACAGCGGCGAAGTGCATTGCACGCCGATCGCCGCCTCGGGGGTGAGCTGCCCGCGCAGCAGACGGTAGAAGCGCGTCGTGTACAGCTTGCCGAGGGCGAAGTTGTTGGGATCGGGGAAGTCGATCAGCACCGCGTCGTACTTCTCGCGCGGCGTCTCCAGCCAGAGCATGGCGTCTTCGTTCACCACCTCGACGCGCGGGTCGCGCAAGGCGCCGCCGTTCAGTTCGCCGAGCGGCGGAAAACGCTCGGAGAGCTGCGTCATCGCCGGGTCGAGGTCCACGAGCGTCACCCGCTCGACGCTCGGGTAGCGCAGCACCTCGCGGGCGGCTAAGCCATCGCCGCCGCCGAGAATCAGCACTCGCTTGGGCGCGCCGGCCAGGAGCAGCGCCGGATGCACGAGCGCCTCGTGGTAGCGGTACTCGTCAGCCGAGCTGAACTGCAGGTTGCCGCTCAAGAAGAGCTGAAAGCCGGCCCGGCTCCGCGTGAGCACGATCCGCTGGTAGGGGCTCGTGCGGGCATACACGATTTCGTCTGCGTAAAGATTGTCCTCGGCGAGCGAGGTCAGCCGCTCCGCGTAGACCACGCCCACCGCCAAGAGCGCGAGCACGGCCACGCAGCGTACACGCAAGCCGAGCACGCCACGCGCAAGCTGCGGCCGCAGCAGCCACGTGCCCCACAGGCCGACCGCGGCGTTGAGCAAGCCGAACACGAGCGACGTGCGCACGAGCCCCAGCCGCGGCACGAGCAACAAGGGGAACAGCAGCGAGGCCACGAGCGCCCCTAAGTAATCGAACGCCAGCACGCGGGCGACGAGGTCTTTGAACTCCATGTTGTTGCGCAAGATCCGCATCAACAGCGGCAACTCGAGCCCCACGAGCACGCCGATCGCAAACACGACCGAATAGAGCAGCACGTGGAAGTTCGACAGCCGCCCGAAGCCAAAGAACAAGAGCGGCGCCGAGAGGCCCCCGAGCAGCGCCACGCCCAGCTCGACCTCGATGAACGTGCGCGCGAGCCGCTCCTCGACATAGTTCGAGAGCCAGGCCCCCACACCCATCGCCGATAGATACAGGCCGATGATCAGCGAGAACTGCGTCACCGAGTCGCCGAGCACATAGCTGGCCAGCGTGCCGGCCAGCAGCTCGTAGACCAGGCCGCAGGTGGCGATGATCAGGACATTGAGGAAGAGGAGCCAGGTGGTGTTCATCGGCCGTTCAATGAATCGCCGCGGCCACGATTAATGCAATCCCCAGCAGCATCGAGGCGATGATGATCGCCAGAGCCACGTTCTGGTCGTCCTCGATCTCCTTCCGCACCGAGAAGGGCGTGACCTTGAGCACGATCAGGAAGCAAACCGCGAACATCCCCAGCCCGATCGCGGCGAACACGATCGAGAGCACGAGCGGACGCAAGAGCTCGGACAGGTCCATCTATTTTCCTCCTCGCCAGCCAGAGAACCAGAACGAACGATAGCCCCCCGGCGACTGCCGCGCCGTGCCTGCCTGCGCCACGCGTTCGGGCGCCGACGGCTCCCAGCCGGTGAACCCGGCGTAGGCATAGCCAGCGAGCAACAAGCCGCCGACGATCAGATAGAGCTTGGGAAACACCTAGCGCACTCCTGACTGCGAACAGGGAAGCGAACCACAAAGACGCGAAGACACGAAGTGGATTGTGACCAAGGAGAAGTGGATTGTGACCAAGGACTCGAGCAGCGAACTGGGCGTCCTTTGCGGCTTGGCGAGAAACAATCCTTGCTCAATCATCATCATCATCCGATTCCCAACCCGACGTCCACGACTCATAGGGGTTATACGCGCTGTCGCTCCAGCGGCGCATGTCGAACGACAGGTTCCACACGGCCGTGAAGATCGCCGGCGCGCTGAGCAGCGCCACGAGCCCCCAGAACCGCGACCACCGCGGCACGCCCTGTTCCACAGTAACGTCGAGCGTGCCGCCTGTGGTGGGCTTTTCCCGCGTCACCTCCAGCCGCATGGTGTACTTGCCCGGCGGCATGCGCCGCAAGTAGGCCGAGCCCTGGCGATTCCCTTCGGTCCAGGCTTCGCCTTCTTCGACGCCGTGGTAGAAGGACAGCGGCACGTAGAACGATTGCAACAGGCCGTCGGCGTCTTGGTGCAGATCCCCCTCGACGTCCATCCAGGCATTGTCGAGCGAGGAGATCGCGGCTGTCACGCGAATGTTCCGCCACGAGCCCAGCTCGAGATCAGGCACAAAAAACGTTTGCGGCGCGGTCTCGACCGTCGACTCGATCGCAAAGCTCCGTTTGAGCACCAGGCGGCGTCCGGAAGTCATCATTTGCGCCCAAATCAGCACCGCGGCCAGGCTCACGAGTACAGCCCAACTCGTGTAAATGCCCTTGTAGCGGAACGGCTGGTTGGGCGCGACCTTCCAAGAACGCGGCAAGCCCGACACACCGAACGCGGCTTCGATCACCTGAGGTTCGACATAGGTCCCCTTCGACCAATTCACCTCGCCGGCCAGCGCCTTCTCGCGCCCCGGCTTGTTGCTGCGCAGCGCGGCCATCACCTCGGCCCCGCTGATCGACACCTCTTTGCTCAGCATCAGCGGTGGGTCGATATAGTCGAGCGCCTCGACCGTTTCGTTCACTTCGACCTTCCAGTAGAACTCCCCCAGCACGTGGTCGACCACCGCGTCTGCCCGTTGGAAGAGCTTGAACTTGTCGCCGCCGTAGCGGACGACGGTCGCCTCGTCGTCGACGTCTCCAGGCGGCACCGCTTCGACGAAGCTCCAGTGCTCGTCGCTGAACACCAGCCAGCGAAAGCCGACTTTGGGCGCATAGAGCAGGTACTCCTGCCAGTAATACTTCACGCCGCCGAAGCGAACATAGCGCCGCAGGCTGCCGATGATCACGTATTCGACGCCGTACAGAGTCCCTTTCGCGCCCAGCGGGAGCGCGAACTTGATCTTGGGCTTCTGCAGGACTTTGAGAAACTTGAGATTCCCATGGTCGCAGTCGAGCAGCGCGCCGCAGTAGGGGCACGCTACGCGCAACGTCTCGTCGGGCGCGCGCAAATCGAGCGAACCGCCGCACTGGGGGCAGCTCACCTGCAGGCCTTCGATGGTGCGCGGCTGGTCCTCGCCGGCGAGCGGGGCGTGTTCGAGCCCCAGTTCGGCGAGCGTCACCTGGCGGCCCAAGTAGGCGCGCGGCGGATCGTCCGAATAGTCGAGCGTGGCGAACACGCCGTCGCGCCCCGAGAGGTCGGCGTAACGCAGGTCTTGGCCTGGTTCGACCCTGAAGGGGATTTCTCCCTCGGCCGACACCACCTGGGCCACGCCGATCTCGGCCACTTGCAGCGTGCCGAGCCCCGGCGAGCTGAACTTGCGGCCCAGTTCGAGCGACTCGATGGCAGGCAGCTTGGCGCCGAGTTTGGTTTGGCTCTTGGCGAATGTGAGGTAGAACTTGCCGGCCGCCTCGGCCAGCCAGCCCCAGCGGTCGCCGCGGAAGGCGGCGTACCACTCGTTCCACACGCCCCCCGCCTGATGGCGATACTGCACGCGGCCTACCAGTTCGAACGGGCGGTCCTTGAAATGCCCGTCGAGCCCGACCGCCAGCGGCGAATCGGTTTCGACGAGCGCGGCCACCTTGCCTAGGCTCTCGAGGTCGCGGTCGCCGCGGGCGATCACGGTTTGGCACTGTTCGCAGATCTTGACGATCGACGAGCCGATCTCGAACACCACCGGAGCGCCGCAGGTAGGGCAGGTCGCCTCGACGGGGCTCACCGCGGCGCTCCTTGCCCCGGCGGCGTCATGGTTGCCAACGCCTCGCCGCGCGCCACGCAGCGCAGCTCCACGCGTTCGGCGCCAAGCAGCTCTGCGAGCCGCGCTTCCCAAGACCACCCGGCGCGCGGCCGGCAGCAGTACAGGTTGAACGTGGCCAGTCCATGTTCGGGGAACGTGTGGCAGGCCAGGTGCGACTCGCTCAGCAAGTAGAGTCCGGTTACGCCCCCCGGCGCGGGAAAGCGATGCCAGTGGGGCCAACCCACCACCTGCAGCCCCAGGTCGCGCACGACCGCGTCGCACACTGCGCGCACCGCGCCCAGATCGGCCAACCGAGCGGGCGAGCAGCCCAGGGCGTCGACAATCCACTCCTGGCCGGCATGCATGATTGGGAACGATTGGAGGCGGTGGGGATGGCGGATATTTGGAATGAGCGTTCGCCGGGCGGACGCCATTCTTGCCTCACGATTAAAGCGAAAATGGCTCAATCCGCCAAGCTGGCAAGGAGATAGGGCAAATCGCCGAAGTCGCCGCAGCCGCCAGAATTGTCTTGCCCAGGCCCAAGGATCTGCCTATCTTTTGGGTAGGTCTCCGTTTTTCTCCCTGTGCGTTCCATGTCTTCCGCCCGTCCGCCACGCCTGATTCGCGCCGCACTAGCCGCCTGCTTGGCGGTAGTGACGACGATGCCCCCGGCGATGGGGCACGCGCATGCGGGGGGCGATCGGCCGCATCAGCACGCCCACGACCACGACGGCCAACGACACGCGGCCCCTGAATCGCAACAGCCGGTGATCGCTGCCGCAGGCTGGGCGTCGAACGAGGCCGGGCGTTTCGCCCATGTTCATTTCGCCTGGCTGGGGCTCGAAGTGACGTTCGCCTGGCCGGTCGGATCTTCTTCGAGCGGCGATGGCCAAGCGGAGCACATCGTGGTGCGGCTGCTCGACTCGGCGGCGCATAGTGACGGGCAGATCGACGTACAGTCGCCGCTGGCCCCAGTCGGACCGTGGCTCTGCCCCGTCAACACTTCTTGCGGTCTAGGCGCGTCCTGCCCGGCCGAACTCCGCGCCGCCCAGACACGCGCGCCGGCCAGCGTGCTGCTGTGTGATGCCGCGCGCCATGAGCGTTCGGGCGTGCTGTTGAGCTAGCCAAGCCGCGCGGCCTTTTCTCTCGGTCCGCGCCTTCCGGTCGTCGCAAGTGAGCGTTCCTTCGCGCTGCGCTTGCAAAGTGCGTCCGCTTCTCCTCGCTCGAGCGATTTCCGATGTTCCGTATCGGTGGGCTGCCGTGGCTCTTGGTCGCGCCCTTGCTGCTGGGCTGCGGTCGAGACGAGGCTCCGCACAAAGAAGCGCCAGCGGTCGCGGCGACCGCAGCTCACGCGCCGCCGCGCCGCCCTGCGATGCCAGACACCTTTGCCGATGCGGTCGGCTGGGTGAGCAGCCGCATAACCGAGATCCGCACGCACCTCGAGCGCAAGCAGCCCCACTCGGCGCACGACGCGCTCGATGAGTTGGCCGACGAGCTGTTTCGCCTGCCCAGCGTGGCCCGCGACAGCGGCGTGCCGCGCAAGCAATGGGAAGCAGTGAACGTTTCGGCGCGCTCGATCCGCAACGGGCTCGATCAAGTTCACGAGCGGATCGACGCCGAACAGCCCGTCGACTGGAAGACGCTGGGGGCGCCCGTTGAGGCCGCGCTCGCCACCCTCACTGAAACCACCAAGACTCCGCCGCCTCGCGAGGAGAACCGCTAATGCCGCGCTCCGTTCCTGTTGGGCTCCGATTAGGACTGACGGTAATCGCGTTTTCCTTCGCGTTCACTGGCATCGCCCGAGCGCACGGCGATCACGAGGCGCTGCCTGCTTCGGGCGTTTCGGTCCGCGGCAATTGGGCGACGCTCTCGCCGGCGGCCGTCAAGTCGCTGGGCATCGCCACAGCCAAGGTCACGCTCGGCGACCTCGAAGAGCAGATCACGCTGGCCGCGACCACCGAGGCCCCGTGCCATAGCCATGCCGTGGCGGCCACGCTCGCGCCAGGGCGCATCGTCGAAGTGCTTGCGCAGACCGGTCAGCCGGTCGAGGCAGGGCAAACGCTGGCCCGCTTCGAAAGCCTGGAGCTCGAGCGGCTGCAAGGGGAGCTGCTCTCGGCGACGGCGGCCTTCGACCTGGCCGACAAGCTGCTCGTCGAGCGCGAGCGCAGTGCGGCCGCCCTGCCGGGCAAGGTGCTCCAGCAATCGCGGGCCGACCGCGCTCAGCGGGCGGTCGAGCTGGGCGTGGCCTGGCAGAAGCTGCTCGCGCTCGGCGCCACGGCCGAACAGCTCGAGCAACTGCGCGCGTCAGGCCAGCTCATCGCCAGTCTGCCGGTGCGGGCCCCGATCGCCGGCAACGTTTCGGCGGTCTCCGTGCGGCCGGGGCAAATCGTCGAACCCACTCAACCGCTGTTCTCGATCGTCGACGGCCGCGAAGTGTGGGTCATGGCTCAAGTGCTCGAAGCCCAAGCGGCCAAGGTGGCCCCAGGCACGCCGATGCACGCGGAGTTCGGCGGGCGTTCCTTTTCGGGCCAGGCCGAGGCGGTCGGCGTGCGGCTCGATCCCCGCCGGCGCACCCTGCCGATTTGGTTCTCCGTAGAAAGCGCAGGCGCTCTGCGCCCCGGGATGGCGGGCCAAGTGAGGCTGCCGGTGGGCAAGATCGCCGAGGCAGTGGTCGCCCCGCAGCGCGCGCTGCGCCGCGATGGGAAGAGCTGGTTCGCGCTCGTTGAAGAGTCGCCCGGAAAGTACCTTCGCCGCCGTGTCGAAATCGGACTGCGCGCGGGCGGGCAAGCCGAGGTGCTCGACGGCCTCTTCCCCGGCGACCAGGTGGTGAGCACCGGCTTGCAGGAGTTGGCCTCGCTGTTTGGCCGCGATGAGAGCGTTCCACCGCAAAGCGCCCCCAGCCCGGCGATCGAAACGCTCGTCAGCCGGCCCGAGGGATCGAGCGTGCTCGCGGCGCTCGCGGAGATCGAGACTCCGACCGATCAAAAGGCGTTCGTCGCTCCGGCTTTCTCCGGACGGCTCGCGAACTTGCTCGTCGAACGCGGTCAGTTCGTGCGCGCCGGCACGCTGATGGCCGAAGTCGAAAGCCTGGAACTGACGAGCCTGGTGCTCGACACGCTGCGGGCCAAGGCCGAGCTCACCGCCGCGCAAACCGCGGTCGAGCGGACCGCCGCCGCCAGCGTGCAGGCGGCGCTGCCAGGGCAGGAACTCTGGCAAATGCGGTCTCGGCTCACGCAGGCCCAGGCCGCGGTGAAGGCGAACCAGGAACGCCTGCGGCTGGCCGCGCTTACGCCGGACGAACTGGCGGCTCTCGACGAGCTCGACTTGCAGTCGATGCAGGGCGACAAACCGGTGGTCCCCCGGCTGCCGCTGCGAGCGCCGGCCGACGGCTGGCTCGCCGACTTCGAACTCGCGGTCGGCCAGCATGTTGCCCCGCAGGAGCGGCTCTTCGAACTGCACGACCGCAGCAAGCTGTGGGTGCGGGCCGATCTGTTCCAGGAAGATCTCGGGCGCGTGAAGGTTGGCGATCAAGCCCGCGTGTTCTTCACGGCCGATCCGGGGCTGCAGGTCGAAGGCCAGGTGGCGCGGGTAACCCCGGTCGTCGGCGAGACGGGCCGCACCGGCTCGGCCTGGATCGAGATCAACAATCCCGGCGGCCGACTCCGCGAGGGGATGCTCGCGCGGGCGCTGATCTTCGTCGCCACGCCGCGTTCGGAGCTGGCGGCGGACAAACTCTAGGGGCGGAAGCGGATTTCATGCTCAATCACATCATCATCGCGTCGCTCAAGAACCGTGCGGCGGTCGTAGCGTTGGCGATCGTGCTGCTGCTCTTCGGCGGCTACCAGGCGCTGCAACTGCCGATCGACGTCTTCCCCGACTTAAACCGCCCCACGGTCACCGTGCTCACCGAGGCCCATGGCCTTGCGCCCGAGGAGGTCGAAACACTCGTCTCGCTGCCGATCGAATCGGCGATGAACGGCGCCACCGGCGTCGAGCGCGTGCGCTCGGCGTCGGCGATCGGCATTTCGATCGTTTGGGTGGAATTTGCCTGGGGGACCGACGTCTACGTCGACCGGCAGATCGTGGCCGAAAAGCTGGGGCTGGTGCGCGAGCGGCTGCCGGCCGGCACGAATCCCGTGATGATGCCCGTCAGCTCGATCATGGGCGAAATCCGCCTGGTGGGGCTCCGCTCGACCGGCAAGACGAGCGCCATGGATGTGCGCACGATCGCCGACTGGACGCTCCGCCGCCGACTATTGGCGGTGCCGGGCGTTTCGCAGGTCACGGTGATGGGGGGCGAGCAGAAGCAGTATCAGGTGCTCACTTCGCCGGAGCGGTTGGCCAAGTACGACGTGACGGTCGACGAGCTGGCCCGCGCCGTCGGCGGCGGCAACGTCGTTCGCGGCGGCGGCTTCTTGCAAGGCCCCAACGAGGAATCGCTGATCCGCATCGTCGGCCGCGCCACGAGCCTGGCCGATATCGAGAACACGGTGGTCCGCGCCGGCGACCCGCTGTCGATCACCGTGGGGCAGGTGGCCGAGGTTAAGCTGGGCGGTCCCGCGCAGCGCGGATCGGGGAGCGTAAACGGCGAGCCGGCCGTCATTCTCTCGATTCAGAAGCAGCCCGGCGGCGACACCCTCACGCTCGATGCCCGCATCGACCAGGTGCTGGCCGACGTGCAGGCTGGGCTGCCGGCCGACGTGAAGATCGAGACCGAGGTCTTTCGCCAGGCCAGCTTCATCCGCGCCGCGATCGGCAACGTGGAGGAAGCGATTCGCGACGGCGCGATTTGGGTGGTGATCATCCTGTTTTTGTTCCTCTGGAACCTGCGCACGAGCCTGATCACGCTCACGGCGATCCCGTTGTCGATCGTCATCACGGTGCTCGTGTTCCGCTGGTTTGGCGTGTCGATCAACACGATGACGCTGGGCGGCCTGGCAGTGGCGATCGGCGAGCTCGTGGACGATTCGATCGTCGACATCGAAAACATCTTCCGCCGGCTCAAGGAAAACCGGCAGTTGCCGCGACCGCTGCATCCTTTGCGCGTGATCTATTTGGCTTCGAGCGAAGTGCGTAGCAGCATTGTCTACGCCACGCTGATCGTGGTGCTGGTGGTGATGCCGCTGTTTGCGCTGCCGGGGCTCGAGGGGCGGCTGTTCGCACCGCTGGGGCTGTCTTACGTGGCCACGCTCGTGGCGTCGCTGTTGGTGTCACTCACCGTGACGCCGGCTCTGGCGTCGTACCTGTTGCCGAACGCCAAGTTCCTCGCCCACGAACACGACCCGCTGCTCGTCCGCTGGCTCAAATGGGGCGACGAGCGGCTGCTGCGGTTCTCGCTCCGGCATTCTTCGGCCGTGCTCTCCGTGGTTGCCCTCTTGGTCGTGGCGTCGATCGCCAGCCTGGCTTGGATGGGGGGCGAGTTCTTGCCGGACTTCAACGAAGGGACGCTGACGATCGGCGTGTCGGCGCCGCCGGCCACGAGCCTGGCCGAGTCGAACCGGCTGGGAACGCGGATCGAGCGGTCGCTGCTCGAGATTCCCGAAGTGACTCACGTCTCCCGCCGCACCGGCCGCGCCGAACTCGACGAGCATGCCGAGAACGTGAATTACTCGGAGCTCGATGTCGGCCTGCTCGAGCCGGAGCAGCCCAAGCCTGGACTGTTCTTCAGCCTGGTGCGGATCGTGCCGGGGCTGCACTCCTGGGGAACGAACCACGAGGGACGGGAGCGCGAGGTGGTGCTGGCCGACATTCGTGATCGGCTCACGCGAATTCCCGGCGTCGCCTGCAACATCGGTCAGCCGATCTCCCACCGCCTCGATCACATCATGTCGGGCATTCGCTCGCAGATCGCCGTGAAGATCTTTGGACCTGACCTGACTCAACTGCGGCGGAGCGCCGAAGAGGTGCGGGCTTTGATGGCGAACGTACCGGGCGTCGTCGACTTGCAGGTCGAGCCGCAGGTCGAGGTGCCGCAGATTCGCATCACGGTGCGCCGCGACGAGGCCAAGCGGTTCGGCCTGTCGCCGGCGGCGGTGGCCGAGGCGCTCGAGATCGCCCTGCAAGGAAGCAAAGTCTCGGAGGTGCTCGAAGAACAGCGGACGCACGACCTGGTCGTGTGGTTCGACGCCGAGGCCCGCGGCGATCTGGAGCGGATTCGCTCGACGCCGCTGAGCACCCCCGGCGGGGCGCGGGTGGCGCTGGGGAGCGTGGCCGAGGTGCTCGAGGCGACCGGCCCCAACACGATCAACCGCGAGAACGTCGTGCGGCGGATCGTGGTGCAGGCCAACACGGCGGGGCGCGACCTGGCGAGCGTGGTCGACGACATTCAGCGGGCCGTTTCCGCCAAGCTGCTGCCGAGCTTGCCACCGGGCTACTTCGTGGAATACGACGGCCAGTTCGAGGCGCAGCGGCAGGCGAATCTGCGGTTGGCGGTGCTCGGCAGCTTTGCCATCGCGGGCGTGTTCCTGCTGCTCTGCAAGGGCCTCGGCTCGTGGCGGGCGGCTCTGCAGGTGATGGCCAACATTCCGCTGGCCGCGATCGGCTCGGTAGCCGCGCTCGTGCTCACCAATTGGCCCGAGTGGGCCGCGCTCTCGGCGGCGCCCTTCTGGCAGTGGCCGCGCGTGTGGCTCGAGACGAGCAGTCTCTCGGTGGCGCATTGGGTGGGGTTCATCACGCTGGTGGGCATCGTCTGCCGCAACGGCATCATGATGATCTCCCACTACATCCACCTGATGAAATACGAAGGCGAGCACTTCGACGAGCACATGATCATCCGCGGCAGCCTGGAGCGGCTCGTGCCGGTGCTGATGACCGCGCTCACGGCCATCATGGGCCTGGTGCCGCTGGCGCTTGGCGGCGGGCAGACGGGCAAGGAGATTCTGCACCCCTTGGCGATCGTGGTGATCGGCGGCCTCGTCAGCTCCACGCTGCTCGACCAGTTGGTGACGCCGGCCTTGTTCTTCAAGTTTGGCCGCAAGGTGTATGAACACCGCTACGACCACACCGAGCCGGAAGAGGAGGATCCGGAGGCGCTGTACGCGCCGCTGGCGGCGCACTAACCCTTCCGGCGAGCGGCCTGGCGTAAGCCGGCCGAGTCTTAGCGCGGCGCCGGATCCACGCGGTCCATCCGCCGCAATCCGCGGAGTTCGATGAGCAACGCGTCCAACGACTCGGCGTCGTCAATCCAAGCTCCCGACGTCTGCCGGATTGCTTCGGCGTGCGAAGTCCAGGGCCGCAACGACACCTCGATTTGCTGGCCGTCGGGCAGATCCAGCGGCGTCTCCAACTCGATCAGGCGGCCGTGAACGACGCCTCGCAGCGGCTGAGCGGCGTCGGACATGATGATGTTCCCTCCCAAGGCAGCTCATCCCCCTAGGAATTATGGGCTGCCCGTTCGCCCAGCGGCCACAAGAGACCAATCCGGGGCGCCTAAGGAGGCCGCTCCATCGCCTAGGCGCCCTCCGCCCCCGGCTCGGCAGGCGGCGGTTGGTCCTTGAGTTCGATGAACTGCTTCAAGTCGCCGAAGGTCCGCATCGGTTCGCGGCCTTGCTTCATTGCCTCGGAAATCGGCTTGAGGGGCTTGGGCTTCGGGCGCGGCTGGGCGACCACGGCCGGCCGCTGGTGAGGGGGCCGATCGCGCCGTTGCTCGCGCTGTGGCCGAGCCGGGCGCTGGGGGCGGGGTGGCCGCGGCGGCCGTTGTCCGCCTTGGCCAGCCGGAGGCGCGCCCCCTTCGGGAGCGGGCGCCGAGCCTGCCTGCGCGGGCGGGCCCCCAGGCTTCTTGCCGCGCGGCGGGCGCTGCCGTTTGGGTTCGGCGGGGGTCCGCGGCGTGCCGGGGGGGATCATCGTCAGCGACACGCGGCGGCGGTTCTTGTCGGTCTCGAGCACCCAAACCTTGACGTTCTGGCCGACCGCCACCACTTCGTGCGGGTCTTTCACATAACGATTGGCCATCTGGCTGATGTGCACCAGGCCGCTGTCGTGCAGGCCGATGTCGACGAAGGCGCCGAAGTCGACGACGTTCAGCACCGCGCCGCTCAGCTCCATGCCGGGTTCGAGGTCCTCGAAGCGGGCCACCCCTTGCTTGAAGACCGGCGGCGGCAAATCCTCGCGCGGGTCGCGGCCAGGACGCGAGAGCTGCGCCAGCACATCGTTCAGCAGCAGAGTTCCCATCTGCAAACGCGCGGCCAACTCGCCCAGGTCCGATTCCTTGGCCCGCTGCACGAGCTCGCTCAACCGCTGCGGGTTGGCCAGGTCCTCGACCGTTCCTCCCAGGTCCGTCAGCAACTGCTGCACGACGGGGTAGGTTTCCGGGTGAATCCAGGTGGCGTCGAGCGGGTTCTCGCCGTCGCTGATCTTGAGGAACCCCGCCGCCTGCACGAACGAGGCTTCGCCGATGCCGGGCACTTCCTTGAGTTGCTCGCGGCTGCGGAAGGGGCCATGCTCCATGCGGTGCTCGAAGAGCCGCCGCGCCGTGAGTTGATTGAGCCCCGACACATAGCCCAACAGCGCCGGGCTGGCCGAGTTCAGGTCGACCCCTACAAAATTGACGCACGATTCGACCACGGCGTCGAGCGAAGTGCGCAGGTGCTTCGCCTTCACGTCGTGCTGATAGAGGCCGACGCCAATGTTGGCCGGATCGATCTTCACCAGCTCGCTGAGCGGATCGAGCAGCCGCCGGCCGATCGACACCGCGCCGCGCTGCATGGCGTCGCAATCGGGCAGCTCTTCGCGGCCCAGCCGGCTCGTCGAATAGACGCTGGCGCCCGCTTCGTTGACGGTGACGTACGACAGCCCCTGGTCTTTCCATTCATTCGACAAGAGCTCGCACAGCAGCTCTTCGGTCTCGCGGCTGGCGGTGCCGTTGCCGACGGCGATGAGCGAAAGCTGGTGCTTTTCGCGCAGCTCCTGCAGCTTGGCGCGGGCTTCGTCGCGACGCTGCTCCTTGCCGACCAGATGCACGACGGCGAACTCGAGCGGCCGGCCGAACTCGTCGACCGCGGCGAGCTTGCAGCCGTTCTTGAAGCCGGGGTCGATCGCCAGCACGCGGCGCCCGCGCACCGGCGGCTGCAGCAGCAGGTTGCGCAGATTCTTGGCGAACACCTCGACCGCGTGGTTCTCGGCCCGCTCGGTCAGCTCGCGGCGGAACTCGCGCTCTAGGCTGGGGAGCACGAGCCGCGCGAGCGCGTCGCGGGCGCAGTTCTTCAAGAACTCGGCGTGCGGATGTTCGGCGGTGGTGAACAGCTCGTCGGCGACTTGTTGCATCGCTTCGAGATCGGCGTCGATCCGCACGCGGAGCAGCTTGGCCCGCTCGCCGCGATTGATCGCCAGCACCCGGTGCGGCGGCACGCGGCTCAGTTCTTCGTGGTAGTCGAAATAGTCGCGGAAGCCCTTGGCCTGCTCCTCGCTGACCTCGGTCCGCACGCTCACCAGCTTGCCCGAGCGGCGCATAATCTTGCGCAGCCGCCCGCGGAACTCGGCCGACTCGCTGAACTCCTCGGCCAGAATGTGCCCCACGCCGAGCAGCACGTCGGCCACGCTCGTGAGTTGCTTGTCGGGGTCAACGAAGTCGGCGGCGCGGGCATCGAGATCGAGCGCGGCGGGGCTGCCGGTGCGCAGCTCTTCGGCCAGCGGTTCGAGCCCCCGCTCGCGGGCTTGCGCGGCCAGCGTTTGCTTCTTCGGCTTGTAGGGCAGATACAGGTCTTCGAGCAGCCGCGTGCTGTCGGCGGCTTCGATCTGCCGCGCAAGCGCCGGCGTCAGCTTGCCCTGCGATTCGATCGAGCGGAGGATCGTTTGCCGGCGATCGGCCAACATCCGCAGCTTGAGCAGTCGGGCCTGGATCTCGCGCACCTGCTCTTCGTCGAGCCCGCCGGTTTGATCCTTGCGGTAGCGCGTGATGAAGGGAACCGTGTTGCCGGCGTCGAGC
Source organism: Pirellulales bacterium (assembly GCA_044221365.1). Taxonomy (GTDB): domain Bacteria; phylum Planctomycetota; class Planctomycetia; order Pirellulales; family JBGAPH01; genus JBGAPH01. Next base: position 185,630 of record JBGAPH010000004.1, on the reverse strand, counting down.
AACTCGGCCGTCACCTCGATCTGGTGCGCGGGCATGCCCAGGTCGCGCGCGAGGCGCGCGAGATCGATCGATGGCGTGGCGACCAGACCGGCTTCAACCACGATGAATTTCTCGGCCGCTTCCAGCGGGATGCCCCAGATACGAGTGAATGGGCAATTTAGGGCTCGAAGCGGGGGCTTGTCAAGAATTTGCGTCGAGCGACAGGGATTCGCGGCGGACTGCGGCGCCGGGATCGAAGGCGCTGCTGGCCGATTGCGTCGGCTGCTTACTTGCCGCCGGCCGGCCGCCGCATCATGCTGGAACCCAGCGTCCGCTCACCGTGCGGCACGTCCCACCCCCAACGCGGCGGCTACGCTATGCCCCATCTCCCGCCTCGAATTTCTCTCGCTTGCCGCGCGCTCGAGCGGCGTTCTTGGTTCATCGCGCTCGCCGTCAGCCTCTCGGCGCCAGCGATTGCATGGAGCGCCATTTCATGGCCCGAGAAGAGCGGACCGACGCAGGACGGACAAATCGCCGCGGCCGACGCCGCCGGCCTGCCCACCGAGTGGAACGAAGAGCGCAGCGAAGGCATCGCCTGGAAGACCGGGCTGGATGGGCAAGGGTTGTCGACGCCCATCATCGGCGACGGAAAGCTCTGGTTCACCTCCGCCACGCCCGACGGTCGGCAGCAGTTTGTCGATTGTGTCGACGCCTCGAGCGGCCAGATCGTGATGCACAAGTTGCTGTTCGAGAATCCCGAGCCCGAGCCGCTGGGCAATTCGGTGAACACCTATGCCTCGCCCTCCTGCGTGCTCGAGCCCGACGCACTCTACGTTCATTTCGGCACCTATGGCACCGCGCGGCTCGATCCGGCCAGCGGAGAGGTCGTGTGGCAGCGGCGCGACATTCATTGCCGGCACTTCCGCGGGCCAGGCTCGTCCCCCGTGCTCTTCGAGAACCTGCTGATCCTCACCTTCGACGGCATCGACCGGCAGTTCTTGATCGCACTCGACAAAACGACCGGCCAAACGGTTTGGCAAACCAACCGTTCGACCAACTACCACGACATCGGCCCCGATGGCAAGCCGATTGGGGAAGGAGACTTTCGCAAGGCCTATCAGACGCCCGCTGTGAAGCTGGTCGGCGGGCGGCCGCATTTAGTGTCGGTCGGCTCGAGGGCCGCCTTTGGCTACGACGCCCGCACCGGCGAAGAGATCTGGACGGTGGAGCACGAGGACTTCAACGCCGCGGCGAGACCCTTGTTCGTGGGCGACCTGGCGGTCCTCGCCACCGGGCACGGCGGGATGCTGGCCGTGCGGCTCGATGAATCGACGCGCGGCAACGTGAGCAACAGCCACGTGGCCTGGCGGCGCCCGCGCGGCAGCGCCAAACTGCCGTCGCCGGTGCTGGTGAACAAGCAGCTCTACATGATCACCGACAACGGCGTGCTCTACTGCCTTGACCCGGCGACCGGCGATGAAGCGTGGTCGAAACGGCTGGGGGGCAACTTCGTCGCCTCGCCCATCGTCGCCGGCGACTTGCTGTATCTTTGCGACGAGCAGGGCCGCACAACGGTCGTCAAGGCAGGCGACAACTTCGATCAGGTTGCCCGCAACGAACTCGAGGAGGGAACCCGCTCTTCGCCGGCGGCGGCCGGGGGCGCGATCTTCTTGCGCACGGACCGGCATTTATACCGCTTGGGGAAGTGAGCGAGTCGACGGCGTCTTATCTCCTTTTTTGTCGGGTTTTGCACCAGTCCCTCGACAAGCGCCCGGACGCAGATCGCAACCCAACGGGTTGCCAGAAAATAGCCGGGGGTCGCTGCTCAAACGCAGCGACCCCGCAACCCACGGGAAGAGGGGTTCGCTACTGGATCACCACGTTGCTGCCGGGGCCGCCGTCGAGGACGTCGGCGCCGGGGCCGCCGATGAGCACGTCGTCTCCCGCGCCGCCCAGCAGGGTGTCATTGCCGTCGCCGCCGATCAGCACGTCGTCGCCGTCGCCGCCTTCGATCGTGAGCGCGATCGCCGCGGCCGCCAGGCCCGAGGCCTCGACCACGTCGTCGCCTGCCAACGCGTTCACCGTCAGGCGGTCGTTGGCCGCCTCGGCGCCGGTGATGTTCACGCGGGCAGCCAGACCCAACACCTGCGTGCCGGTCGCGTCGCCCGCGACGAGCACCACGTCGTCGCCGGTGGTGGCGTTCACGCTTACGCTGTCCGCAGCCCCATCGCCTGCGCCCCCAGCGGCCGCCAGGTTCAAGTTCACTTCAGTGACATCGGTTCCGGCGAGATTGTTGACAGTGATTACGTCGGCGCCGCCGAGCGCGTTGAAGTCGATCTTTTCGACGTCGTTCAGGTCCATGACCACGTTGGCGATGTTGCGGAAGAATCGCGCGCGGCCGCCGTTGGCCGCGATGTCGATGTTCTCGGCGATGTTCGCGCCGTTGAACAGCATCCTGTCGGTCCCGGCCTGGCCTTCGAGGATGTCGTTGTCGTCGCCGGGATTCCACACGAAGGTGTCGTCGCCAGCGCCCATGAAGGCCGTGTCGTTGCCGTCGCCGCCGTTGAACAGGTCGTTGCCGGCGCTGCCGGTCAGCACGTCGTTGCCGAGGCCGCCGTTGACGGTGAGCGCAATGCTCGAGGCCAGGAACATAGCGTTGATGACGTCGTCGCCCCCTTGGCCGTTGATCACCAAGGCGTCGAACTGATTCGCGTCGGCGTTGCGGAAGTTCACGGTCGCCGGCAAGCCGGTGACCGTGGTGATGCCGACGACGGTGGCCGCGTAGATCGTATCTGCGCCTTGCGTGCCGTTCACCGTGATCCGGTCGGCTGCGCCGTCCGGCGTTCCGGCAGGAGCCTTGAGATCGACGTTCACCGTCTTCATGTCAGTGCCGGAGAGATCGCCTACGACCAAGCTGTCGGCGCCTCCCAGGGTGTTGAGGTCGATGGTCTCCACGTCATCCATGTCCATGACGATGTTGCCGATGTCGCGGAGGAACAGCACGCGGCCGCCGTTGGCCGAGACGTTGAAGTTCTCGGCGATGTTCGCGCCGTTGAAGAGCAGCTTGTCGAGCCCGGCCTGCCCCTCGACGATGTCGCTGCCGTCCCCCGGGTCCCATTGGAACACGTCGTCACCGGCGCCCAGGAAGGCCACGTCGCTGCCGTTGTCGCCCAAGACGAAGTCTTTGCTGTCGCCGCCGATGAGGGTGTCGGCGCCCTGCGAGCCGAGCAGCGTGTCGTCCCCGGCGCCGCCGTCGAGCGTCAGCTTGATGACACCGGCCGGCAGCGTGGTGGCGGTCAAGCAGTCCTTGCCTCCCAGTCCATTGACGACCAGGGCGTCGTTGGCCGCTTCGCTGTTCGTCACGTTCACGCGCGTCGGCAAGCCCAAGACCGACAGGCTCGTGCCGGCGCCGACGATGTCGACCTTGTTGTCGCCGTTCGTGCCGTTGACGATCACGGCGTCGGCTGCGCCGTCGCCGGCGCCGCCGCCGATCGTGCTGGCGAGATTGGCGCTGACCTCGGTGAGCCCCGTCCCGGTTAGATCATTGACGGTGAGCGAGTCGGCGCCCCCCAGAGCATTGAGGTCGATCGATTCGACGCCGTTCAGGTCCATGACGATGTTGCCGATGTCGCGCGTGAACCGCACGCGTCCGCCATTGGCCGACACGTCGAACTTTTCGCCGATGTTGGCGCCGTTGAAGAGCAACCTGTCGACCGCGTCTTGACCCTCGACGGTGTCGCTGCCGTCGCCGGGGTCCCACTGGAACGTGTCGTCGCCGGCGCCGAGGAAGGCCGTGTCGTTCCCTTGGTTGCCGTCGATGAAGTCGTTGCCGTCGCCGCCGAGCAGGGTGTCGGCCCCGTTGCTGCCGAGCAACGTGTCGTTGCCGGATCCGCCGTCGACCGTGATCTTGATCAGCGCCGCCAGGTTGCCGGTGGCCGAGAAGCTGTCGTCGCCGCCGTTGGCGTTGAGCACGAGGTTTTCCGAAGTGCCGATGTCGATCGAGAAGGGGGCGGGATTCAAGCGGTCGAAGCGGACACGTGCGCCATTGGCGGTAGCGGTGAAGGTCTCGGCGCCGTTGCCGCCGTTGACTTCGACCGTGTCGGTCCCGTCGCCCCCTTCGTTGAGATCGGTGTCGTCGCCGGGATTCCAGATCATGCGGTCGTTGCCGCTCTCGCCGAACACCTGATCGTCGGCGTCGCCGCCCGTGAGTGTGTCGTTGTCGGCGCCGCCAAAGAGGAAGTCGAAACCTCCCTTGCCCAGGAGCGTGTCGTTGCCGGCTTGGCCGAAGAGCATGTCGGCGCCCGAGCCGCCGGTAAGGACGTCGTTGCCGGCGCCGCCGAAAATGTTGGCCCTGGGCAAGGCGCCGTTGGCCTCATTCAGCGACAACGTGTCGTTGCCGCCTTGGCCGAAGATCTGGATCAGCGAGGTGTTGGCCACCGTGGGCGTCCCCCCTTGGACCGCCACGGCGCCGCCGTTGACGAGCAGCGCGCCAGCGGCGTTGCGGCTGACGACGACCGAGTTGTCGAGGTTGTCGCCGAACACGGTCAGCACGCCGGCGGCCGGAGTGAACGACGCGGTCACGGTCGGCGTGAGCCGCGGCGACAGCGTCTCGAACCGAGCAGAGCGTTCTCGTCCACGCGGGGATTGGGAGCGGAAGGCATTCTTCGTGCGGCGGAGCCAATTCGTCCAACGATTATTGAACACGGGGGTCACTCCAAGGTTGGGCCTGAGGCCGACGGCGGTGATTGGGTCGGCGCGCAACGAGTTGCGCGACGGCCAGCTTGCTTTCCTCGTTCACGGAGCTCGAGTCGAACTCTGTATGCACAAGCGCCGTCCAGCCGGCGTTGTTACAAACCGAGAAAGGCTTACGGACGGAAGCGGACGAACTTCCGCAAATGGTGACGAGCGCCGCCCACGAATGCAATGCACCGGCTAGCCAGCGCCCCTTCCCGAGAGGGGCCTGGCTGGCTGCTGGTTGAACGCGTGCGTTGGAAGAAGTCAGACTGCCGCCGCGGCCGCTCCACGCGCCGCCGCCAACGTGTCGGCAAACCGCTCAAGGAACTCGTCGCACACCGCCTCGCTGTGCGCGAGCGACAGATAGAGCTTCGTGCCCATGGGGTTAAGAAAAATCCCCCGCTCGAACAATCCCAGGGAGATCTTCCGCGCCAGCGCCTTCTCCCGGTGCTGGCTCGAGCGATAGTCCACGACCTCGCCCCGTCCGAGCACGAACTGGGCGAGCGGTCCATCGCCAATCACCACCGCCTCGAGTCCCTCGTCGGCCAACACGCGAGCGAGGCCCTCGCGCAGGTACTTGCCTAGGGCGTGCAACCGCTCGTACGTGCCAGGGGTTCGCAACACTTCGAGCGCTGCGCTGGCCGCAGTGCATGAAATAGGGTTGCCCCCCAACGTCGAGGCGGTCCACACATAGGTCGACTTGCCGAGCCGATCCTCGCGCACCAGCTCGAGCACTTCGCGGCGGCCGCCGAAGGCGCCGATGGGGTAGCCGCCGCCGAGCGCCTTGCCGTAGGCCACCAGGTCGGGCACGACGCCGTAGTACTCCTGCGCGCCGCCGTAGGCCAGGCGGAACCCGGTGACGACCTCGTCGAACAACAAAAGTGCGCCATGGCGGCTCGTCAGGTCGCGCAGCCCTGGCAAGAACTTGGGCACAGGCGGCACGCAGCGCTGCAGCGGCTCGACGATTACGCCGGCCAACTCGCTCGAGTGCCGCTCCACGATGGCCGTCGTGGCCTCGAGATCGTTGAACGGGGCGATCAACACCTCGTCATCCACCAGGCCGGCGCTCGTCGCCTGGGGCTGCGGGTAGTTGGCCGGGCCGCTCGGAAACAGGCTCGTCACACCGATCTCATTCGCCCCGTGATACGCTCCCTCGAACCGCAGGATCTTGCGGCGGCCGGTGAAGGCCCGCGCGAGCCGCTGGCAGTACATCGTGGCTTCGGTGCCTGAGGCGCAGAACCGAACGGCTTCGCAGGCGGGGCTCAACCGCACGAGCTCTTCGGCCAGCGCGAGCGACGGGGCCGTGATGTACGAGAAGTTCGACCCCAAGGCAGCCTGCCGCGTGACCGCCGCAACAACCTCCGGCCGGGCATGCCCCACCAGCACCGATCCCCAGCCGAGCGAGAAATCGAGAAACCGCTTGCCCGCGGTGTCCCACAATTCGCAGCCTTGGCCACGCTCGATGACGATCGCCAACTCGGGAGGGAGATTGAATTCTCCGTTGGAACCGGCGGGAAAGACACTCAGCGAACGTTCGACGGGAGTGGGCACGCGGAAACTCCGAAGACGGCAAAACTGGGGGACGAGGTCAGTTTACCGGAAACTGCCGTTCCGCGGCAGTGCGCGTCGAGAGCACCACGCGGCGGCAAGAGAGCGAAAGAGCAGGTTAGGCGCGGGCCGCGGCTTCGCGATGCAAGCGCCAGGCCCGCGCAAGCGAGTCGACCAGGTGATCGGCTTGCCCCGTGCTCATCGCGGCGCAGACCGGGAGGAATAGCGTTGCTCCTTCCCGGCGGGCGAGCAGCCGATTGACGAGCGCGGCGCGCAGCAACCATACCGCCACGGCCTCGTCCTCAGTCTCGACGCCGATCCAGCCTGCATACCGGGAAGGATCGATTTGGAGCCCCAGCGCGCGGATGCGCTGCGCGATCCCCTTCAACGCCGCTCGATGATCAGGCGTGTCGGTTTCCCAGGGCGCTGCCGGTTCCCACAGGTTGCCCTCCCCGAGCGTCTGCTGGACCTCACTCAGATGCCCGTCCCAGTAGTGGTGCGACTTGGCCAGGGCGACCACGACATTCTTGAGCTCTTTCTCGATGCGAAACCCCGGGCCGGCCGGGAGCTGTAAAACAGCGGCCCGCCGCCGAGCCGACACGTTCTCGGCGGTAATCGCCAATTGCAGCCAGGCCGCGTGGCCGGCCGACTCACACTGCACGCCCAACCAACCGGGGGCGTAGCCAGGCACGGTGGGTAGCTCCGCGGTCAATGCGATCGCGCGGCGCGTTTCCGCAACCACGGCTTCGTAGCGTGCCGTGTCCGACAGCGCCTCCGCCTCGGAGACGGGCTCGAGGAGCTTGCCGCGATGCGGCGGACCGCCGACCAGGGCGAGGTCGCAAAAGGTCGTCCAGATGCTGTCCCATAGAACCTGGCCGTCCGCGCCGAACTTCAGCGCGGCCGACCCCATCGAACCTGCCGGCACAGACGAGTAGCAGTGCTGATACCGCGCAGGCAGGAGGGCCTTTACCTGCGTGTTCAGTTCCGCGAGTTCGCGTGTCGTGCTGAGTTGCTGGTTCACCGAGGGGCGGCCATCGAAAAGAGCGGGATGCGTGGCGTAACGCGTTGCAAGGCTAGCACGCTTTTAGACGCCGACTCGAGGGCGGCGACAGACTGTGCCATGCCAACGCCGTTGGCTATGCTGCCGAGAGCGATGGATCGGCTGGATTATACTCAGCGTGCCTGCGGCGCGGCCGCCCACACGCGCCGAGGATTCTCTCGTCGAAACATCGACGCCCGGGGCCCCCCGCGGACTCGTGCCATGCCCTTCATCAGCCGCCGAACGGTTCTCAAGAACGCCGCTGCCTTGACCCTGGCGCCGCTGGGCGCAGTGGCCGCCGAGGAAGCGGCTGCCGATCCCTATGCCGACGGGCTGCTGCTTGCCGGCGAGCCGCCGAGGCCCGCCCCCGGATCGTTCACGGTGGTCGTCCTGCCGGACACGCAGAACTATAGCGAGGCCTACCCGGCCACGTACCTGGCCCAAACGCGGTGGATCGCGGAGAACCAGCGGGCTCGGAACATCGCTTACGTTCTCCACCTGGGCGACATCACCAACCGCAGCACGAAGGGCGAGTGGGTCAACGCGTCGCGGGCGATGCAGGTTCTCGACGACGCCAAAATCCCCTACGCGCTCTGTCCAGGCAACCACGACTACAGCGCAGGCGGCGCGTGCCAGGATCGCAGCACGCTGCTGAACGAGTACTTTCCGGTCTCGCGGTTCCGCGGCGCGACGTTCGGCGGCGTGTACGACCGCGAGCCGGGCGGGATGGAGAACAGCTTCCATCGGTTCGACGCCAGGGGGCGAAAGTTCCTGGTCCTGGCGCTCGAGTTCGGGCCACGGGCCGACGTGGTGCGGTGGGCCAACGAGATCGTAGCAGCGCATCCTGATCGCGAGACCCTGCTCATCACTCACGCGTTCATCTACTACGACGACTCGCGTTACGACTGGAAGAAGTATGGGCCTAAGCAGCATTGGAACCCGCACGCCTACGGAGTGGCCCAGGCGACTCGCGATGACGTGTTCGACGGCCAACAGTTGTGGGACGCGCTCGTGTCGAAGCACGAGAACTTCGTGCTCACCTTCAACGGGCACGTGCTGGGAGACGGTCTGGGCAGGCTGACGGCGCGAACGCCCCGTGGCCGCGACGTCCATCAGGTGCTGGTGAACTACCAAATGCGGCCCAAGGGGGGCGACGGCTGGCTGCGGCTGCTCGAATTCAAGGCCGATGGCGCCACCGTCGAGGTCTACGATTACTCCCCAACCCGCCAGCAGCGCAACGAGGGGCCGCAGAATCGGTTCACGCTGCAGTTGTCGGGGATCGAGAAGCCTCGTTCGCCCGGTTAGCGTTTTTCCCTTGGCTGTCGCGGCTTCTTGACTCGGGCCGATGTTCGGGGTCGGCGGCCTCCGGTCTGCGCCCACTTGCCGAAACGCGATGGCTGTTCGCCAGTTGCACCGCCGTGCGAATCTGACAAAATGGCTGTTTGCATTCGCTGGGCCGAGCACTGCGGCCGAGGCGGCTGCGCGGCATTCCCCTCGGCATCTTTCCTTCCCAAGGAGCAACGCATGGCTCGTCCGATCACGCTGTTCACCGGCCAATGGGCCGACCTTCCCCTGGTAGACATGGCACGGAAGGCCAGCGAGTTCGGCTACCACGGCATCGAGCTCGCCTGCTGGGGAGATCACTTCGAGGTCGACAAGGCCCTGGCCGACGACGGCTATTGCGCGGCCAAGCGCGAACTGCTCGATAAGCACGACTTGCAGGTCTTCGCCATCAGCAACCACCTGGTGGGTCAGGCGGTGCTCGACATCATCGACGAGCGGCACAAGCTGATCGTGCCGCCCTATGTCTGGGGCAATGGCAAGCCTGAGGAAGTCAACAAGCGGGCGGCCGAGGAACTGAAGAACACGGCCCGCGCCGCCCAGAAGCTGGGCGTCGGCGTGGTCAACGGCTTCACGGGTTCGAGCATCTGGCACCTGCTGTATTCGTTCCCCCCGGTCTCCCCCAAAATGATCGACGACGGCTTCAAGCTGCTTGCCGACCGCTTCCACCCGATTCTCGACGTGTTCGAGGAGTGCGGCGTGCGTTTCGCCCTCGAGGTGCATCCGACGGAAATCGCCTTCGACCTCTACTCGGCCCAACGCGCGCTCGAGGCGCTCGACCACCGCAAGGAGTTCGGCTTCAACTTCGACCCCAGCCACTTGATCTGGCAAGGCGTCGACCCGGTCGAGTTCATTCGGGCCTTCCCCGACCGCATCTACCACGTCCACATCAAGGACGCCATCGTCACGCTCGGCGGCCGCCAAGGGATCTTGGGCAGCCACCTGAACTTCGGCGATCCGCGCCGCGGCTGGGACTTCCGCTCGCCGGGGCGCGGGGCGGTGAACTTCGAAGAGATCATCCGCGCCCTGAACCAGGTGGGTTACGACGGGCCTCTCTCCGTGGAATGGGAAGACTCCGGCATGGACCGCGAACACGGCGCCCGCGAGGCGGCCGAGTTCTGCCAGAAGCTCGACTTCCAACCCAGCGGCCGAGCTTTCGACGCGGCGTTCGCGGAGTAACGAACCGCGAAGACGCGAAGTAGGGTCCGCTGTGCGGACCAGATCCCCGGTGGAGCCGTGTGGCCTTTTTCTCGGAAGCGTGCCGAACCTCCACGAGTCCCGGGCATACCGGGCATGCGGGTCCGCGTCATCGCGTTTTTTCGCCCGGGCATCGCGCGGGTCGCAATCGGAGGGAACGGATTCTTCTACGCGGAGGACGATTGGGAGTTGGGGTGGATCCCGGAAGACGCGCGGAAGCTCAATGCCGAGTTCTGGACCGTAGGGTGGACCTCCGACGGAACCCCGATGGTAATCGTGGCCGCGGGAAGTTCGCAGTTCGAGCCGTGGGCTCTTCCGTACAGGATTCGAACCCGCCGAGACGCAGAGGACGCGAAGAGTTGAAAGACTCTGCGATCCTCTGCGTCCTCTGTGTCCTTTGCGGTAAATGCTCCCTCAGAAAGCGCCGTTCATGCAGATCGTGATCACCGCCGTGGGGCCGGATCATCGGGGGTTGGCTGATCCGCTCGTTCATTATGTGACGAGCGCGGGGGGCAACATCTCCGAGATCCAGATGTACGACCACGATGAGCGGGCTCTGTTCGCGATGCTGCTGCGCGTCGAGATGCCGGCTGGGGCGCTGGCCGAGGTCCGAACGGCGCTCACCGAGATCGGCAAACAAAAAGGGCTCTCGGTCCGTGTGTGGAGCCCCGAGGAGCGGGCGGCCAACCCGCGACTGGCGATCTGCGTGTCGCTGCGCCCCGAGCCGGCGCTGGCCGTCTTGCGGGCCCTGCGCGATGGGCATGTCCGCGGCACGGCCGCCGTGATGCTCGGCAACCGGCCGCGCTGCCGATCGATCGCCGAGCAGTTCGGGGTGCCCTGGCACTCGATCGGCGACGAAGAGGGGACAGCCGATGACGAGCGGCTAATTTCGCTTTGCGACGAGCACGACGTCGACTACGTGGTGCTCGCCCGTTACATGCGCATCCTGCCGCCGGAGAGCTGCTGGAAGTACGCCGGCGGGCGGATCATCAACCTGCACCATGGGCTGCTCCCCAGCTTCCCCGGCATTCGCCCCTACCACGCCGCCCACGCCGTGCGGATGCTCACCTTTGGCGCCACCTGCCACTTCATCACGCCGGAACTCGACGCCGGCAACCAGATCATCCACCAATCGACGTTCAGCGTGCCGCCTGGCATGAAGCTCGAAGAGGTGATCCGCCTGGGCCAAGAAGACAACGAACCGCGCTGCCTGGTGGAAGGAGTGCGGCGGGTGGTCGAGCGCGAGGTGCAGTTGCACTTTCACCGGGTGGTGGCGGTGAAGAGGTAGGTTATGCTTTAGCATAACTGGGCCGCTTTCGGCACATTTGCGACGCCGCGCGAGCTGCCCTGGGACGTGTCGGTGAACGGCGTCGACGGGTAGGCCATGAAGACCGCATTCTCCGTGCTCTCGCTGATTGCGCTTCTCGCGGCCTGCGTCTGGGGGTTCATGAACTTCCCCACCATGACGCTCTATATCTTGGGCGGGGCAGTGTTCTTCGGCTTGGCAGTCTTTACGCTGTTTGCGATCGTGCAGGCGTTCGGCGTTCCCGTAAGGCTCTCGCCCAAGGCGGTGTTGCTTGTGGCCTCGAATTGCACGAGTCTGGCGATTGCCGCTCAAACGTTTCCCGATGCCGCCGTAATGGTGGTTATGACCACGCTGTACGTCGGCGGGGCGGCAGGAATCCTCTACTTTGCGGAATGGTTGGTCCGCCGCAATCGGAATGAGCCGTTACCGCCCAAGAAGAATATCGACGAAGCCAGCTTTGATTGGATTAAACGTCAGGGAAGCAGTAAGCGGCTCTTGTTCGTGTGCCAAACCAAACCACATCCGCGCGAGGAGTGGGTGGATTGGGAAGTTCTCGAGACCAAAGAGCAATGGGACCGCGCCAAAGACCAACTGACAAGATGGCCCGACGAGTCTCGCGTGGTTAAGAGAGAGTATGGCGTGGACACGGTCTTCAACCCGTGGCTCGAGGATTGGTTCGGCTACTACCAACGGTGAGACGATGCAGCCGCGAGCGATTGCTGGCCGAAATGCGGTCAGCGCCCGACAGCATCGCGTCCCACCCGTTCCGCGCACGGAACGAACTAGGGAAAGATGGCGGCAGGACCGACGAGATCCTGAAGGAGATCGCGACGTGCGTGAGCGTCAGCGACGGCAGATACCAACTCAAGGCGGAGTTTCGCACGCCGGATGACTCAACCAGTGCGCAGGCTGAGTGCGACGCACGACCCGACCAACGAATGTCCTGAGGCCGCGCCACCTGGTTTCCGCTCAACCGCTTCACCAGCCGCCACCGCATCGCGGCAGTGAAGAAGTAGGAGGCGGGAGTTCTCCGCAACGGTTCGCGGCTAGAGCCCGCGGAGCCTATAATCAGGGTTTGCCCTCCCGCGACCCCGGCTCGGCCCCATGCCCGACGATCCTTATCTGCTCTACGACAATCCGCTGATCGGCCGCTATGCCTCGCGCGCGATGTGCGAGTTGTGGGGGCCGCGGCGGAAGTTTTCGACCTGGCGCATGCTCTGGGTAGCGCTCGCCGAAGCCGAGGCGGAGCTGGGGCTGCCGATCACCGCAACCCAGATCGCCGAGCTCAGGGCCCACGTCGACACGATCGACTTTGCGGCCGCCGAGCAGCACGAGCGCCGGCTCCGGCACGACGTGATGGCCCACGTGCATGCCTACGGCGATCAATGCCCCTCAGCGCGCGCGATCATCCATCTGGGGGCCACGAGCTGCTACGTCACCGACAACACCGACCTGATCCTGATGCGCGAAGCGCTCGGCATGGTCCGCGATCGGCTGGTGGCGGTGATCGATCGGCTGGGGCAATTCGCCCATCGTTATCGCGATCTGCCCTGCCTGGCATTCACGCATCTGCAGCCGGCCCAGCCCACCACCGTGGGCAAGCGGGCCTGCCTCTGGGCCTACGACCTGGCGCTCGATCTCACGGAGCTCGAACATCGTCTTGCACGGCTGGCGGCGCGAAGCGTGAAGGGCACGACCGGCACGCAAGCGAGTTTCCTCGAGTTGTTCGCGGGCGACCACGCCAAGGTGCGCAAGCTCGAGCACCTGGTGGCGCACAAGCTGGGGTTCGACGCCACCTACGCCGTCACCGGGCAGACCTACAGCCGCAAGATCGACGCCCAAGTGCTCGACGCCCTCTCAGGCATCGCGCAGAGCGCGCACAAGGCCGCGAGCGATCTGCGGCTGTTGCAGAGCCGCAAGGAAATCGAAGAGCCGTTCGAGGAAGCGCAGATCGGCTCCTCGGCCATGGCCTACAAGCGCAATCCCATGCGGGCCGAGCGCATTTGCGGGCTCGCGCGGTTCGTGATGAGCCTGCAATCGAGCGCGGCGCAGACGATGGCCACGCAGTGGATGGAGCGGACGCTCGACGACAGCGCCAATCGCCGCCTGACGCTGCCGCAGGCGTTTCTGGCGATCGACGCGCTCTTGTCGCTTTATCAGAACGTGGCCGGCGGGCTGGTTGTCTATCCGCAGGTCATCGCCCAGAACCTGCAGGCGGAACTGCCGTTCATGGCGACCGAGAACATTCTGATGGCCGCGGTGGCTGCGGGGGGAGATCGGCAGGAACTGCACGAGCACATCCGCCGCCACAGCCTGGCGGCGGCCGCCGAGGTGAAGGAACACGGCCGGCCCAATGACTTGCTCGAGCGGATCGCGGGCGACAAGGCATTCGCCGCGGTCGACCTACGCCAGGCGGCCGACCCGGCCCGGTTCGTCGGCCGGGCGCCGCAGCAGGTCGACGAGTTCATCGCCGAGATCGTGGGCCCGATCCGCGAGCAATACGCGGCCGCCCTCAGCACGCAAGCCGAAGTCCGCGTTTAGCCCTTCGACGTCGGAGCCTCCCCGATTAGCCCCCCGTCAATGACGGGGGGAGAGACCCCGCGCTCCGCGCCTACCGGGGTGCATCACGGCCGATACGTCGCATAGCAGTTCCGCGTTTCCCACAGCTTCACTTCGACGATCGGAAAGCCGTGCCCCGCGGCGCAGTCGTAGATCAGCCGGGCAATGTTCTCGGCCGTCGGGTTGGCGTCGACCAGATAGAGCGGCTCCCCCAGGTCGCGCAGCACGGGCACATACGGATCGTCGCGGTGCAGGATCATGCGGTGGTCGAGGTTTTCATCGATCCAGCCGCTCACCACGCGTTTGATGTCGGTGAAGTCGATCACCATGCCGATCTCGTCGAGTTGCTCGGAGGCCAGCGAGATGATGGCGCGGCCGTTGTGGCCGTGGAGGTGCTTGCACTTGCCGTCGTACTGCAGCAACCGGTGGCCATAGCAGAAGTCGATTTCGCGGCTGACCAGGTACATGGCGACTCGCTACCGAGGAGGATGGGATTGGGAGACGCTTAGGCGCTGCAGCTGCCCGTTGCCTGCGGGCGCCGGGGACGTAGCATACGCGGTGCGGTCAGGCAGGCCCGCGTCGGCGAAGGCCGTCTTGCGCTCCGCGCACTTGTTGCAGTGCCCGCAGTGCAGCGACCCCTGCGGATCGATGCACGAAAAGGTGAATTCCAGCGGCAGTTCCGCGCCGAGCCGCATTACGTCGACTTTGTGCAAGTGGGCAAAGGGGCGGAGGATTTCGAGCCGGCCGCCGACCGCCTGTTCCACCGTGGCACAAACTAAGCGAAAGAACTCGTCGCTGGCGTCGCTGAAGGGATTGGAGCCAAGCACGCCCAAGGCGAGCTTCTCGACTCCGTGCAGCCGGCACCAAATCGCCGGCTTCACCGTGAGCAGCAAATTTCGGCCAGGCAGATAGACGGCCTCGTCAGGCGTGCGTTCGTCAGGCACGTCCCGACCCTGCACGCTCCAGTGGTCGCCGTAGACATCCGACAGCGGCAACTCGAGGACGGTCAGCGGTTGCAGCCGCGGCGAAGCCAATGCCGCCAGGAACGTCTTCACCGCCTGCAGTTCGGCCCCTTGCCAGTGGAGCCCCGACTGGATGTAGAGCGGGTGGACCGGCCGTCCGTGACCGAGCAACTGCCCCAATAGGATCGCACTGTCGAGGCCGCCGCTGAGCAGCAGGGCCACAGGTTCGAGCGACGACTGGGACATGGGGCGGGGAGCGAGAGCCAGGATGCGGGGCACCCCTAAGTCTAGGGCGATTGCCGCCCAGCAGTAGGGCCGTGGCTGACCTTGTTGCGTGTGGCCGCCCGCGATAGGCTTCGCCCCCGGTAGCTAGCCGGCCGGAGTCGGGCCGCTCCAGTTGCGCAATGAACCAGACCGCAACTCGCTATCCTGAAAAGGCTTGCGGATTTACCTCCGCCCCAGGTTCAGGGCCGGGTTCGAATCGCAAATTCAAGCGGCTGCTCGACTTGAATTGAGATTCTGGCCTTTTAGAATAAGAAGTCTAGGAAGGCTGTGCGACGTAAGTCGTTTTTTCCACGGAGGGTTGTGCGATGCGATGGACACTGGCGCTCGTGGCGTTGTCGGCCCTGGCGGCAACGGTGACTCTGGCCGCTGGCGAGCGGCCAGCCGCGGATAGCCGGCCTCCGGCGACGCGCGCCGGGGCAGCGGGCGAACTGCTTGCCCTCACGGCGGTCTACGGACACGTGCAACAGGTGTCGGTGATCGACTCCCGCGAGCGAACGCTGGCCGTCTATCACATCGACCTGCAGAACGGCCAATGCGAGCTGAAAAGCGTGCGTAGAATTCACTGGGACCTGCAGATCGAAGACTTCGAGGGCAAGTCTCCGCTGCCGGAGGAAGTGCGCACGTTGGTGGAACGAAAATAATTCGTCCTTGGACGCCGCGACGCGCGTCCTTTGCCGGCCCTGCTGGTGGGTTGGAGGACATCGGAGGCGCCATGGCGGTCAAGTTTGTCGTGCTGGACGAAGCGGCTCGCATGTTGGGCATTTCGCCCGACGAGCTCAATCAACTCCGCCAACAGCAGGGCATTTCGGCCTACCGCGACGGGTCGACCTGGAAGTTCAAGGCGACCGATATCGAACGCCTGGCCCGCGAGCGCGCGAACCGCGCCGGCCAGTCGGGCGACGATTTGGGCGGCCTGGGCGACATCGACGACGATTTGTCGCTATCGCTCGACGACGAGCCAAGCCTCTCGGGGCCCGAGCTATCGCCGCCGGCTGCAGCCGACGTGGGCGATTCCGATGAACTGGGCCTCAGCCTCGCAAATGACCTGGCGCTGCCGGCCGAGGCTGCGCCCAGCGCGCCGGTTGCTTCGGCCGACGATCTGTCGCTCGGCGATGATGACCTGGTTTTGGCGTCGGACGACAACCTGTCTCTCGGCGGCGACGACGATCTGGCTTTGTCGGCCTCCAGCGATCTTTCACTCTCGAGCGACGACGAAATTAAGCTCGGCGGTGATGACGACCTGTCGCTGGGCAGTGACGACCTTTCGCTCTCGAGCGGCAACGATCTTTCTCTAAGCGATGACGATCAGCTCGACCTCGAGCCGTCCGCGCCTCCGGGGCCTCCCCTCGCCATGCCTGCGAGCGGTTCGTCGGTGGCCACGGACGACAGCTTTGAGCTTGCTCCAGGGGGCTCCGATGCCGCTCCGGCGGCCGAGCTCGATCCCTATGCGGCGCTGGCTGCTGAGAGCGGGGGAGACGACGCCGATGATGTTTCGCTCGGTGAGGAGATTTCGCTCAGCGACGACATCGCCCTGGGCGATGACGAAATGCTGGGCCTGGCGGATTCTCCCAAATCGAAGAGCGACGAGTTGACGCTCAACGTGGGCGACAGCGACATCGAGTTGCTTTCCGACGCCGAGAGCGCCGAGCTCAAGTTGGGAGGCGACGATCCGCTGGGATTGGACGACGGCGACGCCCTATCTTCGGACCTCGACGAAGATCAGCTCATTATGTCGGACGACTCGAAGGCCCTGGCCCCCGAGCCGACCCCGCTCAGCTCGGCCGAGGACTTCCAGCTCACGCCGTTTTCGGAAGTTGAGGGAGAACCCTCGGAAAGCGGGTCGCAGGTCATCGCCCTCGACAGCGGCGAGGACTTCGCCGACATGGGGGGCGCCTTGGCAGCTAGCGGCGAGCCGGCGATGGCCTCGATGCTCGAGGAAGACATGGGCGCCGGTCCCGCCGTTGGCTTGGCGGCGGGCGGTCTGCAACCGGCGGGCGCTCCCGCGGCCGCGATGGCAGGCGAGGCGCCCTGGGGAGGATTGGAAATGACGTTCCTGGTCCTCGGCGCTCTGCTCATGCTGCTCACCGGCATGATGATGTTCGATCTGCTGCGGAATTTGGGCGCCTGGGACGAACCGATGTCGGTCAACAAGACGCTCATGGATACAATCCTGGGCGCCCTGGGCCTCTAGGCTCAGGATGAAAGTCACGATTCGAAAGGAGTCGAATCATGCGATTGCTGGCGAGCGGTCTCGTGCTGCTGGCCGCGCTCTGCGGTCCCGGCTGCCAGTATGTGCCGAAGCGCGAGTTCGTGGCGGTTCAGAACCATAATCAGGCGCTTGTCGAGCAAAGCCGCGCGCAAGCGACCGAGATCGAGAATCTCAAGGTTCACGCGCGGCATCTTTCCGAGCAATTGATCTCCGCCGAAGGGGAGCTGGCCGCACTCGAGCAGCGGCAAGACCGCCGCTGGGCGGACCGCGGCGGCGCGGCCGCCGAACGAGGCAGCGCGACCGCCCCTCAATAGACGAAAGACACAACATCTTTTGTGCCATTGGCTTGCGGCGTCATTCGCGTCCTCGCCAGCTGCCGCGAGTCCGCGTTCCGGCTCGCGTTGGCCTTTGCGGCCCGCGGCAGCCATTTGCGCACCGGCCCAGTTTGGGTATATTTTCCAGATGCGCTTTGTGGCCGCTCTATGCGCCGGCGCTGCCGGCCTCTTGACCCCACCTGCTCGACGGTCGCTGGTTTCTCCAGAGATCGTGGTCGTATTGCCGTGGGCAAGTTGCGGAGTGCATCTTTAGTCGGACTGGTCCTTGGGCGGCGCGGCGGCCGCCTGGCGAGCCTTAGCCCCATCGAACGCGGGAGAACGCGGCAGTGTCACAGGGTTTGGAATTCGACTTGAAGCAAACGGTGGTCTCGAGCGGCGCCTTTGGCCCGGCCCAGATTCAGCAGATCACTGACGCGATCTCTCAAGACTTTGCCAACTATCGGCTGCTCCGCGAAGCCGCGGCCGAGCTCGAAACGCGCGAAGACCGCAGCCCCGCGGCCGCCGTGCGGTTGGGTGTGTGCTATTACCTGCTCGGCCGCTTTCAGCCTGCAGCCGATACGCTGCGGAACGCCGACGGCGGAGGGCTGGCCCAGTTCTATCTGGGCAAGGCGCTCTTCGCGCTCGAGCAGTATCCGGCCGCCATGGAAGCCTATGCCACGGCCGCCAAGGGGGGCTACGACCCCAACGCCTGCGCCGTGGCCAAGGCTGAATCGCAGCGCTACGCCGGCAACTCCGAAGCTGCCCTGGCTACGCTTGACTCGCTCTCAGGCGCCATCGAGCAGACGGCCGAGTACCTGTATCAACGGGGCGCTTGCGTCGCAACGCTCAACGGCAGCCCGCAGGAAGTGGCGGCCCTGTTCGAGCGGGCGGTCGCCGCCGACGGTCGTCATCCCGGCGCGCTCTTTGGCCTGGCGCTCGAAAACGATCGCCGCGGCAACGACGATCTCGCGCTTCAATACTATGAGCGCTCGGCCGGCCAGTTCCCGGCTCACGTCGGCACGCTCCTCAATCTGGGCATCCTCTACGAGGATCACAACCAGTACGAGCGGGCGGCGCACTGCTACCAGCGCATTCTCGAGGTGTTTCCCAATCACGCGCGGGCCAAGCTGTTTCTCAAAGACGCGCAGGCCTCGGGCGACATGTTCGTCGACGAAGACGCCCAGCGCCGCCGCGACCGCATGGGCCAGGTGCTCAGCATCCCGGTCACCGACTTCGAACTCTCGGTCCGCAGCCGCAACTGCCTGCAGAAGATGGGCGTGATGACGCTGGGCGACTTGGCCCGCACGACCGAGGCCGAACTGCTCGCGAGCAAGAACTTCGGCGAGACCTCGCTGATGGAAATCCGCGAGATGCTGGCCGCCAAGGGGCTGCGGCTGGGCCAATTCGCCGACGAAAAGCGCCCCGCCGAGCCGGTGTTTGAGCCGGCTCTGCTCTCGCCCGACGAGCAGGCGCTCCTCGACCGCCCGATCGCCGACCTCAACCTCTCGGTGCGTGCCCGCAAGTGCATGATCCGCTTGGGCATCAACTCAATTTCCGAGCTGGTGCGGCGCACGGGGGACGACTTGCTCGAGTGCAAGAATTTCGGCGTGACGAGCCTCAACGAGGTGCGCGAGAAGCTGCAAGTGCACGGACTCAAGCTCCGCGGCGACTGATCGCGCGGGCGGCCAGCGGCGGGGCGAACCGAACGAGCGCAATTCCTTCAGGATGAGTAATTGATGTCCGACGCGAGCCCTCCGCCGGCGGCGAAACGCATTCTCCTGGTCGACGACGACTACGAAATCGTGGAGTCGATGCGCTTTGCGCTCGAGTCGAAGGGCTACCAGATCCTGGTCGCCCGCGACGGCAATCAGGGATTGGCTCTGGCCGAGCGCGAAGACCCCGATTTGCTGATCCTCGACATGATGATGCCCAAGCGGAGCGGGTTTCTCGTGCTCGAGAAGCTCCGCCGCAGCCGCCCCGTGCCGATGCGAATCATCATGATCACGGCCAACGAAGGGAGCCGGCACAAGGCCTACGCCGAGATGCTGGGGGTCGACGACTACATTCGCAAGCCGTTTGCCATGGATCGGCTGCTCGACGCCGTCGGCAAGTTGCTCGCTTAAGGGGCGACCTGCTTATTCGGCGCACTCTCGATCAAACAACCTGGGAGCCGCCGAACATGTCGCTTACTCGCCGTGGATTCGTGGGAACCGGGCTGGCCGCGGGGCTCGCGCTCACCGGCGGCAAGCAGGCGCCGGCCGCCGAGGCCGCCCCCGCCAAGCGCCGCACCCGGTTCGCCGTGTCGACCTACTCGTTCTGGCACTTCCGCGGCGAGCCGGTCTCGATCGATAGCTGCATCGAGCAAGCCGCGGCGATGGGTTTCGACGGCGTCGAAATCCTGCATCGCCAGATGACGAGCGAGGACAACGCCTATCTCCAGCAGCTCAAGCGGCTGGCCTTTGTGCATGGCCTCGATCTCTGCGGCTTCTCTACGCACCAGGGCTTTGTTTATCCCGACGAGGCCGAGCGGCAGAAGAACATCGATCACACGCTGCACTGCATCGAGCTGGCCTACAAGCTCGGCATTCCCACGATTCGCGTGAACACCGGCCGCTGGAACACGACCAAGTCGTTCGACGACTTGATGGCCAACCGCGGGATCGAGCCCAACTTGCCGGGCTATACCGACGAGCAGGGCTTCGCCTGGGTGATCGAAAGCCTCGAGAAGCTGCTCCCCAAGGCGGCGGAGTGCGGCGTGCTCTTGGGCCTCGAGAATCACTGGGGCCTGGGACGCACGCCGGAGGGAGTGCTCAAGATCGTCGAGGCGATCAACAGCCCTTGGTTGCAGGTGACGCTCGACACCGGCAACTTTCTGGAAGACCCCTACGACAAGCTCGAGCAACTGCTGCCGCACACGGTGCTGGTGCAGGCCAAGACCTACTACGGCGGCGGCGAGTGGTACACGCTCGACCTCGATTATCCGCGCATCGCGGCGCTCCTGGCTAAGCACAACTACCAGGGCTACGTGTCGCTCGAGTTCGAGGGGAAGGAAGACCCGGCGACCGGCGTGCCGAAGAGCCTGGCGATGCTGCGCGGGGCTTTCGACGCCTAGCAGCGTTTTGACCGCAGCGGCGCTCAACATTGAGGGTCCGGTCGATGGCATCCTCGGCGAAACCCTTCTGGCGTTTTCGGCCCCAGTTCGGTCTGCGCGCGCTGCTCGTGCTGATGGCGGCCTGCTGTCTCTTCTTCTTGCTCTTGGCGCTCAAAATGGCGCGGGTCCGCGATCAAGCGAACGCAATCGAGGCCATTCGGAAACTGCATGGGGAAGTGCATTTCTTGGAGCAACCGGGGACGACGCCTGAGCCCGCCTGGCTACGGCGCGCGCTCGGAGAAGACTTCTTTCGCACAGTACAGACCGTGGACTTCGCTACGGGAAGCGGCGCTCGCTTCAAGGCCGAGAGCTCGATGGTCGATGACGACGACCTTGCGTGGCTGGCGAAGCTGCCGGATGTGGAAACGCTAGAGTTGGCCAACAATCAGGCGGTGACCGATGCTGGACTAGCCCATCTCGCCGGCCTGAAGAACCTTCGCGTGCTCTACCTGCACCGTACGCGCGTGACGGGCGTGGGACTGAGCGCGGTAGCCGAGTCGCTTCGCACCCTTAGCCTGAGTTACTCTCCTGTCACCGACGAAGGCCTTGCCCCCCTGCGAGCCGCCGGCAGGCTGCGGAACTTACAGCTAAAGAGCACGCGCATCGGCGACCAAGGCCTGGCTCACCTGGCCGCTATCAAGTCGCTCGAATCGTTGCAACTCTCGAACACGGACATCACCGACGACGGTCTCCCAAGCCTCGCGGCGCTGACGGGGCTCCAGCAACTCTCGCTCCGTGGCACGCTGGTCACGGCTGCCGGCGTCGCCGATCTGCAGCGCGCCCTACCCAATTGCGAGATCCGGCCGACGGCCGAAGAACTCAGCCGCAAGCCACAGGACGTTGCCTTGTGGCCGGACGGAACCCATCCCGCGCGCGCAGAACTCCTGGCCATAATCAAAGAGCTGGGCGGCGAGGTCACCGTCGACAAGTCGCGGCCCGGCGAGCCCATCACTCGCCTCATGCTGTTCGACAGTCCGATCTCCGATGTTTGCCTGGCGCGGATCGTTGCCGAGATGCCTGAGGTCCAGCAACTCAACCTGCGGAACCTGCTCGTCGGAGACGAGTTCCTCCGCCGATTGCCCGCGCTCCCCAAACTCTCCTTCCTGCATTTGCTGGGGAGCCGAATCACCGACGCGGGCGTTGAGCACCTTGGCCGGTTTCCGGCGCTGCGAACTCTCGAGATCGACGAGACGCGCATTTCCGACCAGGCGTTGCCGGCGCTGAAGCGGTTGCCGCTCGACGAGCTCGACGTCGGTGAAACCCGCATCTCCGTCGAGGGCATGCAGGAGTTGAAGCGAGCTTTGCCGCAGTGCCAGGTTCGTGGCTAGACCTCTCAGAATCTAGCCGCCCCCCAATTGGCATGTTGTTTGCGGAGCAGGCTCAAGCCGCTGTGGCGTTTCTGAGCCTCCCGCAACTTTTTTCCCCCAACCATGCGCTTCCAAGTCTCTGGCCGCCTCGAGTACGACGTGGCCCAGCCGTCCACGCTGATCCTCAACATCCACGCCCAGCGGAACCCTTCGCAGACGATCCTCGAGGAGCACTTCTCCGTTGAGCCCTACGTGAAGGTCGAGGAGTTCCTTGCCGACGGCGGGGAGAACCGTTTCGTGCGGCTCGAGACCGGCCGCAAGAAGAAGTTGGCCATCGAGTATCAGGCCACGGTCGACGTCGACCATGAGCTGGTGCCTGCCCGCAAGCTCGACGCGCTGCCAGTGTCGGCCCTCGACCGCCGGGTGATTCCCTATCTGTTCCCCAGCCGCTACTGCCAATCTGATCGGCTGGGGCGGCTGGCCTGGGACCTTTTCGGCAAGATCCCGCATCCGTACGAGAAGGTCGTGGCGATCGCCGACTGGATCAGCCAAAACGTGGAGTACGTGCGCGGGAGCACGAACTCCGAGACCTCGGCCTTCGACACGGTGACGCAGCGCACGGGCGTCTGCCGCGACTACGCCCACCTGGGCATCGCTCTGTGCCGCGCCCTCAGCGTGCCGGCCCGTTATTTCACCGGCTATGCCTACCAGCTCCAGCCGCCCGACTTTCATGCCTGCTTCGAGGCCCATGTCGGCGGCCGCTGGCTGGTGTTCGACGCCACGCGGCTTGCGCCGCTCAACGGCCTGGTGCGGATCGCCACGGGACGCGACGCCGCCGACGCGGCCGTGGCCAGCATCTTTGGCCGCGCAAGCTGCACCCTGATGCAGGTCGACTGTCAGCCGCTGGCCGACCAAAAGTTCGTGCCTTGGGGACGGAAGCAGATTGGCCAGAAAGGCGTGTCGCTCGATGCTGCGGCCGCAGCGTAGTTCTTGCCATGAGCCTGCTGCGGATCGAACATCGCTCCCTCTATACCTACACGCGGCCCGTCAACTTCGGCCGACACCGGCTGGTGCTGCGCCCGCGCGAGGGGCACGACGTGCGCGTGGAGCGGATGACGCTCGAGATTCGCCCGGCCCACCACCTGGTGTGGACGCGCGACGTCTTTGGCAATTCCGTCGGCGTGGTCGACTTCCTCGAGCCGGCGGCCGAGCTCGAGATCAACAGCGACGTACTGCTCCGCCACACGGCGCCGTTTCCGCGGCCCACCGGCCATTCGCCCCTGCCGGCCGCTTATCCGCTGCAATACGACACGCTCGAAACCACGGTCGCCAGCGCCTATCAGGCCGTGGCCTATCCCGACGACGTCGACGCGGTTCGCGGCTGGCTGCACGAGGAGAGGTTGCCCGGTGATCGGCAGGATGCCGAGCAACTGATGCTCGACCTAGGTCGGAGGGTGCATGACCAGATTCGCTACCAGCGGCGAAGCGAACGCGGCGTGCAGACTCCGGCCGAAACGCTCCGCCTCCGCTCAGGCTCCTGCCGAGACCTTGCGACGCTGATGCTCGATGCGGCCCGGCAGCTTGGCTTCGCCGCCCGCTTCGTGAGCGGCTACCTGGACTGCGCCGCCTCCGTGGCCGGCCGCGCTTCGATGCACGCCTGGGTGGAGCTCTACTTTCCGCTCGGCGGCTGGCAGGGCTTCGACCCGACGGTGAACCGGCCGACCGGCCCCGAGCACGTCGCCGCCGGGGTGAGCAACCATCCCCGCGGCGTGATGCCCATCTCCGGCATGTTCGCGGGCGCCGCCTCGGACTACCGGGAGCTGGTGGCTACGGTGAAGATGGGTGTGGCGGCGGAAATCTGACGTTTGCTTCGAGGGGTCGCCCGCCGGTTGGAGTGGCCCTCCGTCGCCGCTGGGCTCACGATGGTTCACTTGCGTTCTTGTATCAACGACAGCAGGCGTGGAGAGCGGCCTGCTCTCCACGCCTGCTGTTAAGGGTTGCGCAGATCGCAGTCTACTTCTTTGCCCGGCGCAGCAGGGCCAGCCCGCACAGCGCGCCGCAACTCAACAGCACGATCGAGCTGGGCTCAGGCACGCACTCCACGCGGCCCAGCAGCCCGTAGGGCGTGGTTTCCGGAGTATTGGCCGCTTCTTCGTGACCCAGCAGGATGCGGGCGGTGTCGACAAAGCTGAAGGCCGTGCCGCCGATGCTGCCCGAAACGACCGGGTCGCTGCCCAGGCCGAAGTCGCTCGAGTCGAAGTTGAAGTTGGCCGTCTCGGCCAGCACGAGGTTCATGCCGGGGGCGAGAATCAAGGGGAGCGACGAATCCCAGATTTGGAACGAGGCGCCCTGCGTGGTGACCTTCAGGCCCGGGTCGATCGTCATGGGCGTGGGGCACAGGTTTTCGAAGCGGATCACGCCCGTGTCGTGGGCAGTGTTCACGCCGCCGCTGGCGATCAAGATGGTCGTGGCGTCGGCGTCGAAAGGAGTGGGAATGTCGGCCGGATTCGGGGCGCCCGAGAGATTGTTGAGATAGCCGGCGTAGACGTTCACTTGGGCCTCGGCGTTTTGCGCCAGGCCAAACAGCAGCGCGCCGAGAGCGGCGAATTGCAGGAAGCGTTGCATGGTGGTGGTTCCAACGAGAGAAGAGAAGAGAAGCGAAGGTAGACAAGCAAGAAGCGGGCGCGCTGCCGCAGGCATCGCGCAGCGATCACGAGAGACTCGGCCGAGAAGTGGGCCGAGCCGTACTGCCCTAGCGATTCGATCGAACCGGCAATCGAGAACCTGCCCCGATCGCCTTTCTTGAGAGTAAACGGTCGGTCGAGGTCGCCAAGAGCCCGAGCAGGTGGTCTAGGGAATTTCCCGGCAATTAATTTTCGTTGGCGCGAGTTGCCGGCGTTTCAGCGGTGTTTCGGCTTCGTCGTCAGGGCGCGGTCGGGCTGACAGAGCCTGTAGTGGCTGGTTTCTGCGGATTGCGCGGTAATTCAAGGGCGACGGCGCGGTTTCCATTGCGATGCCGTAAGGTCGCCTGCGACAAAGCTCACAAACGGCTTTGGTCGCATGCGCGACGCCTTCTTCGCAAAGGGGCCGGCTACGTCCCCTCGGTCCGAGCGACCGGTTATTCCAACCGCGGTCCACGTGTGGGCGACAACGGTCCAAACGTGGGAGCGGAGCGAGCTCGAGGGAGACCCGCGCGGTGGTTTCGCCCGACCAACATTCGCTTGGTCAGGCGCGCGGCCGGGAGGCCCACGGCCTCGTTGTTGATGGTGTGCGGTTTTGCTATACTCCGGCCCAACGCCGCCCACGAATGGGACGCTGCGCAGCTCGCGGAAAACCAGGCTCCCTTGCGGGTCCACTGGCGGCCAAACCTAGAGACACCTCTCCCTCCCTTCGAGGTCAACATGGCCACTGCCGTCGCTCGCGGCCGCATCTTCGACGATATCACTCACTGCATCGGCAACACCCCGCTCGTGCGGCTGCGTCGCATGGCCGAAGGCGCCGGGGCCACGGTGCTCGGCAAGCTCGAAAACTTCAATCCGCTCTGGAGCGTGAAGGACCGCATCGGTCGGGCGATGATCGACGCCGCGGAGCGCGACGGCAAGATCAAGGAAGACACCGTCATCATCGAGCCCACCAGCGGCAACACCGGCATCGCGCTGGCCTACGTGTGCGCGGCTCGCGGCTACAAGCTCAAGGTCACCATGCCGGAGAGCATGAGCCTGGAACGGCGGCGGCTGCTCAAGGCCTTTGGGGCCGAGATCATTCTCACTCCCGCGGCCGAAGGCATGCCCGGCGCAGTGCGCACGGCGGAACAGTACTTGGCCGAGAACAAAAGCTGGTTCATGCCCCAGCAGTTCAAGAATCCGGCCAACCCCGAGATCCACCGCAAGACGACCGCCGAAGAAATCTGGAAAGACACCGACGGCGCGGTCGACATCGTGGTGGCGGGCGTCGGCACCGGTGGCACGATCACGGGCGTCGGCGAGGTGCTCAAGAAGCGCAAGCCGAGTCTGAAGATGGTGGCCGTGGAGCCGGCCAACAGCCCGGTCATCACCCAGAAGCGGGCCGGCGAGGCGATCAAGCCGGGCCGCCACACGATCCAAGGGATCGGCGCCGGCTTCATTCCCGACATCCTCAATGTGTCGATCATCGACGATGTGGTGACGGTGACCGACGACGACGCCATGGAAACCAGCCGCCGTATGGCCCACTACGAAGGCTTCATGTGCGGCATTAGCTGCGGCGCCGCTGCTTGGGCAGCTCTCGAGTTGGCCCGCCGGCCGGAGAACGCCGGCAAGACGATCGTCACGATCCTGCCCGACCTGGGCGAGCGCTATCTGTCGACGAAGCTGTTCCCGGAGTGATGCCAGGCGTCGCTCAAGCTTCTCCTCTCGGCGGCGAATAGCTGGCGCAGTTGGCGTTTTCGCTTGTCTGAGGGGAAGTCTGCGATGAAGAACCGCGGCCTCGTCGTGCTGGTGATCGGCGCCATGGCGCTCCTGGCGTTGCCGCTGGGGCTCTGGCTCTGGGTGCGCTTGGGGACACGCGCGCACTTGGCGAGCCGGCAGCTAGTGGAACTCCGCGCGCAGGGGCAGCCGGTCGCTTTGGCCGAGCTCGCCGGCCCGCCGCTCGCCGAGGCCGATAACGCGGCCGCGGGGCTGGCCGCTTTAGGGCCGCAGCTCAAGGCGCTCGAGCCGGCCACGTCGGCCTTCTTGACCGACGCCGATCAGCCCGGTTGGCCGAGTGCAGCGCAGCTCGCCGCCGCTGCGGCCGCGCTCGCGGGGCACGATGCGCTGTTCATCGCTCTCGACGACGTTTCTCGGCGGTCGGCCTACCAGCCCGCGGCCGACTACTCGAAGCCACCGGCGGCCGTTTCGCAGGAAGCGCTCGACCGGCAGCAAGACGTGCGGCAGGCGCTGCGCGTGCTGCGGACGCGGGTTTCTACGCAGCTTGCGGCGGGGCAGACGGCGGAGGCGCGGCAAACCTGCCTGACGATGCTGCGTCTGGCTCGCCACGCGCAGCAGGAGCCGCTGCTCAACGGCTATCTGATGGCTCGCGCGATTCGCTTCTCGGCCCTGGAAGCCCTGGCCGAGTCGCTGGCCGGAACGG
This sequence comes from Pirellulales bacterium, assembly GCA_044221365.1. GTDB lineage: Bacteria > Planctomycetota > Planctomycetia > Pirellulales > JBGAPH01 > JBGAPH01. The sequence goes on along the minus strand of JBGAPH010000004.1, from coordinate 158,593 downwards.
CGCCGACGTCCGCCGAGCGCCAGCAAATCGCCGAGGAGCTCGCGCGGCACGATCCAGTGGGCGCTTGGCGGCATGCCTTGGCCACCGAGCGGGTTTTCGGAATCGCCTCGTTCGACGAGATCAAGCAGCAAGGCGCCGGCTTCCTCACCAACTGGCTCTGGGATGACGACCTCTCGCGTTATCTCACGCTCATCGACCAGTCGATGCCGGATCCGCGGGAGCGCTTGCCGGTGGCGCCTCCTGCATCCGGCGCCCGCGGGCGCCTGGGCGCTCTCACGAACCAGGTCGAATCCTCCCTCCAGCGCGCCGCTGAAGCCGTGCGGCGTGACATCGCCGCGCTGCGGGCGGCGCGGATCTTGGTGGCGCTCGCAGGCAGGTCGCCGCAAGCCGGCCCACCGACCGCCGCGGAACTGGGGCTTCCTTCGGAGTTGCTGGCCGATCCCTTTGCTCAAGGGCGGCTCGTGATCAAGCCAGCGCCGGCCGGGGGCTGGCTGGTTTACAGCGTTGGGCCCAACGGACAAGACGACGGCGGCAACCCGCAGCGGGACGTCGTTCTCGAGCTGAAGCCCTAGTACTCGGCCCTCTGATACCAGCCCGCAGCGAGCAAGGGAGAGCCACGTTTGCCCTGGTGAGCCGCGCGGATCCCTGCACGGGCCGGGGAGCATTTTCGGCCAGCGCGCCCGTCGGGCGCTCCCGTCCCTTGCTTGCGCTGCGGGCTCGTGCAGCGCCGCCTTCGAGGCGCTCAACCGCAACTCTCTGGCTGGGGGCTCGGTGTGTCCTTGACGGTGCCGGAGGCCAGCGATAGGATTTTGGAACGCTCGGGCATGCATGACCGAGCGTTCTCTTTGGGCGAGTTTGTGAAATTTATCACAAGCTTCGGTCGTCGAGACGCAAGTCTCTGCAAAACAGAGGATTATGGATACCGTCGTTTTGCCGGTGGTGTTGTTCATTCTCGCGGCCGCGGGGCTCGGCGCGGGCATGATCGGCATCGGCACACTCGTGGGGCCCAAGCGAAATACGCGGGTCAAAGAGATGCCCTATGAGTCGGGCATGGACCCGATTCACGACACGCGCCGCCGGTTCGACTTCCGCTTTCACCTGGTGGCGATCGCGTTCCTGGTGTTCGATGTCGAGCTCCTCTTTCTCTATCCCTGGGCGGTGGCCAGCAGACCCGCCGTGCCCCCCGGCGGAGGCAGTCTTTCGGCCGCCGAACTCGGCGTGAATGGCGCTGTGGCCGCTGGCTTGATCTCGAGCCGCGGGCTGGTCTTTGCAGGCGTGGCGTTCTTTCTCGTGCTGCTCGTGTTGGGGCTCGTCTACGACTGGAAAAAAGGGGTGTTCCAGTGGCGCTAGAGCTGCCGGAAAACGTGGTGGTCGGCAAGCTCGACGCCTTGGCCAGTTGGTGCCGGAAGAACAGCCTGTGGCCGATGCCCTTCGCCACGGCCTGCTGCGGCATCGAGCTCATGGCCACGGGTGCGAGCAAGCATGATCTGGCTCGTTTTGGCGCCGAAGTGTTTCGCTTCAGCCCCCGCCAGTGCGATCTGATGATCGTGGCCGGCCGCGTGGTGATGAAGATGCTGCCGGTGCTGCAGCGCATCTGGCAGCAGATGCACGAGCCCAAGTGGTGCATCTCGATGGGCGCCTGTGCCTCGACCGGCGGCGTGTTCGACACCTACAGCGTGGTGCAGGGGATCGACCGCTTCATTCCGGTCGACATGTACGTGCCGGGCTGCCCGCCACGTCCCGAGCAGCTCATTCAGTCGATCATCGACCTGCAAGATAAGATTCAGCGCGAAGGGACGATCATGGGGCGCGAGTTCGACCTGGCTTCCCGCCAGCAGCCGAAGCGGGCCTTGGTGGAGTCGCCAAGCCTGATTCTTCCCACGAACACGTTGGTTGGCCCCAGCGGTCAGCTGACGCGCTAGCCCCCGCGGAGCGGTTGCCCTCACGCAGATGATCCATCCCGATACCGTGCAAGCCTTGAGCGCCGCGTTTCCCGCAGCGACCACCAGCGAGTTTCGCGGTCAGACGCGCGCGGTCCTTCCAGCGGGCGAGGCCTTCGCAGCGCTCGAGTTCCTCAAGGAGAGGCGCGGCTTCGATCTGCTGGTCGACGTAACTTGCGTCGACTACCTCAACTTCCGCGACGCCGCGCATCGCTTTGGCTTGGTTTACCTGCTCGCCAACACCGCCACCAACGAGCGGATCACGGTGCGGGTATATCTCGACGAACCAAATCTGTCGATTCCGTCCGTGTTTCCCTTGTGGGAAGGGGCCAACTGGCTCGAGCGCGAAGTGTACGACATGTTCGGCATCGTGTTCCTTGGCCACCCCGACCTCCGTCGCATCCTGATGCCAGAAGAGTTCACCGCCTTCCCGCTCCGCAAGGATTACCCCCTGCAAGGCCGCGGCGAGCGCCACAACTTCCCCGTCCTTACCCGGGAAGAGGCGTAGCCATGTTGCGTGATCGACCCCAGCCACCCTCTTCTGCGGTCCTTGGGCAGTAGGCGCTTTGATATGTCGCTCACGCACGAAACGCTCGATCTGCGAGACGTCCACCAGGAGACGGAGCAGGATTACCTGTGGACGCTGAACTTCGGCCCCCAGCATCCGGCCACGCACACCACGCTGCGGATCGTGCTGCGGCTCGACGGCGAGCGCGTGGTCGACGCCCTGCCTGACATCGGCTACTTGCACTCCGGCTTCGAGAAGATCGGCGAGCACCTCAACTACAACCAGTACGTCACGGTCACCGACCGGATGAACTACATCTCGCCGATGGCCAACAACGTGGCCTGGCACCATTCGGTCGAGACGCTGCTGGGGCTCGAGGTGCCCAAACGCTGCCAATACATCCGCACCATCTTGTGCGAGTTGGCCCGCATCAGCGACCACCTGCTGTGCAACGGGGCCGTGGGGCTCGACGTGGGCGCCTTCACCTTCTTCCTCTACGGCTTCTATCAGCGCGAAGTCCTGTACGACATTTTCGAGACGCTCTGCGGCGCTCGCTTCACGAACAGCTACACCCGCGTGGGCGGAGTGAGTCAGGACTTCACGCCGCTGGTGATCGAAAAGATTCGGACGTTTGTGAAAACGTTTCCGAAAACGCTCGACGACATGCAGCGGCTGCTCAACCGCAACCGGATCTTCATCGACCGCACGAAGAACGTGGGCGTGCTCACCAAGGAAGAGGCCACCAACCGCAGCGCCACCGGGCCTATCGCCCGCGCGAGCGGCGTCACCCGCGATCTGCGGAAGGACGAGCCCTACCTGGCCTACCGCGACTTCGACTTCAAGGTCTGCTGCTCCACGGCCGGTGACTGCCTGGCCCGCTATCTGGTGCGGATGGCCGAGATGTGGGAAAGCCTGAAAATCGTGGAGCAGGCGATCGAGAATTTGCCCAGCGGCCCGGTGAACGTCGGCATCGACGAGCGGACCGCGCTTCCTGGCAAGCGGATGGTCTATTCGACGATCGAAGGGCTGATTTCGCACTTCGAGTTGTCGATGAGCAACCGCGGCTTCCCGGCCCCCGAGGAAGAGAGCTACGCCGCGATCGAGAGCCCCAACGGCGAGTTGGGCTTCTATATCGTCGGCGACGGCAGCGAAGTCGCCTACCGTGCCCGCTGCCGACCTCCATCGTTCATTCACTTTTCGCTGTTTCCGAAACTGATCCGCGGCCACACGCTGAGCGACATCGTGGCCGTCCTCGGCAGCCTCAACATCATCGCCGCGGAGCTGGACCGATGATGTTGAACCGCGAGACGCGGAGGCGCGGAGAGAAACATTGGTATTGCCCCCAGGCCGAGGCCCGCAGACGCACGAAGTGACGTTTCCCAACGTTGCATTTCTCCGCGTCTCCGCGTCTCCGCGGTTGAGAGTTTCATGTCTGAAGTAATTCGCGAGCGCGTGTTGACCGACGAGATGGTCGCGGCCATTCAGGCGTTGTTTCCGCGCTATCCCAACAAGCAGGCGGTCACGCTGCCGGCCTTGCATTTGGTGAACGAGAGGCTGCGCTATGTGCCGCTGGGGGCCGTGATCGAGATCGCCGAGTTGCTCGAGCTCGCGCCTGCTCAAGTGCAAGACACGCTCAGCTTCTACGGCATCTTCAAGCAAGACAAACCGCACGGCCGCACGCGGGCCTGGGTCTGCCGATCGATTAGCTGTGCGCTCCGCGGCGGCGAGGAAATCCTCGAGCACCTGTGCCATAAGACGGGCACGCGGCCGGGCGAGGCGACCTCGGACGGCCGGCTGACGCTCGAGTTCGCCGAATGCCTGGGCGCTTGCGAGTATGCCCCCTGCATGCTGGCGGGCGAGACGCTGCACAAGTGTTTGACCGAAGCCTCGGCCGACGAGTTCTTGAAGAACCTTGACTAAACCATTGGTCCGCACAGCGGACCCTGCGTAGAGTCCGCTGTGCGGACCAATTACAAGCGAACGCTAACCGATGCCTTCGACCAAATTCGAACCTGTGCTGTTGGCTCACATCGGCAAGCCCGAGAGCCATACGCTGCGCTACTACGAATCGCACGGCGGCTACGCGGCGCTCCGCAAGGCGCTGGCCGAAATGGACGCCGCGGCGGTGACCGAGGCGGTCAAGTCGAGCGGTCTCCGCGGGCGCGGCGGCGCCGGCTTCCCCACGGGCCTCAAGTGGACCTTCTTGCCGAAGAACCACCCCGGCCCGATCTACATGTGCATCAACGCCGACGAAAGCGAGCCCGGCACGTTCAATAACCGCATCCTGATGGAGGACGATCCCCATCAGGTGCTCGAAGGCGTGATCCTGAGCTGCTACGCCACGCGCGCAACCACGGCCTACATCTACATTCGCTACGAGTATCCGCTGGCCTATAAGCGGATGCAGCAGGCGATCGACGAGGCCTATGCCGCGGGGCACCTGGGCAAGAACATCCACGGCCGCGACTTCTCGCTCGACGTGTACATGCACCGCGGCGCGGGGGCGTATATCTGCGGCGAGGAAACCGGGCTCATCGAAAGCCTCGAAGGCAAGCGGGCCTGGCCGCGCATCAAGCCGCCGTTTCCGGCCATCGAAGGGGTATTCCGCAAGCCTACGGTCGTCAACAACATCGAAACCGCGGCCTGCGTCACGCACATCATCGATCGCGGCGCCGACTGGTTCAAATCGATCGGCATTCCGCCTGACCCCAAGAATCCCCGCGACCCCGGCAGCTACGGCCCCAAGCTCTACTGCTTGAGCGGCCACGTGAACAAGCCGGGCTGCTACGAAGCGCCGCTGGGCATCACGCTGCGGCAACTCGTCGACGAACTCGGCGGCGGCGTGTGGAAAGGCCGCAAGGCCAAGGCGGCGATTCCCGGCGGCATCAGCATGGGACTGTTCAGCGAGGCCGAGTTCGACACCCCGCTCGACTTCGCCGGCCCGGGCACTGTGGGCTGCTTGGGCCTGGGCACGGCGGCAGTCGTCGTACTCGACGAAACAGTCTCGATGGTCGACTTCTTGCACAATAGCTGCCGGTTCTTTCAGCACGAGAGTTGCGGCCAATGCACGCCTTGCCGCGAAGGGACGAATTGGTCGCTGCGGATGCTCGAGCGAATTCGCGCCGGACGCGGCCGGCTCAAGGATCTCGACCTGCTGCTCGAGATCGGCGACACGATCGGCATCATCCCCGGCACCACGATCTGCGGCTTGTCCGACGGCGCCGCCTGGCCGATCAAGAACGCGATTCGCAAGTTCCGCGGCGAGTTCGAAGAGTACATCAAGCGCACGAACCCCAGCGGCTACCAAACCACCGACCCCGTCCCGGCCCTCACCCTGGCCGGGGCTCACTAACTCAAAGTACAACTCACCACGGAGACACAGAGACACGGAGAGGACGATTTGAACCACGAAGACACGAAGGCACGAAGAAGTGCCTTGCTTGGTGTCTTAGTGCCTTGGTGGTTGCCTTGCTCTTTCCTCTCCGTGTCTCCGTGCCTCCGTGGTTAAGGCTCCGAGAAAACATGGGCATCGTTTACATCGACAATCGTGAGGTCGAGGTCGGCGACAACGAGCGCCTCAATGGCGTGCAGGCCGCGCAGCGCGCCGGCGTCGAGATTCCTCACTACTGCTGGCACGCCGGCCTCACCGTCGTGGCGAGCTGCCGGATGTGCTTGGTCGAATCCGGCACGAAGAACCCGGAAACCGGCCAGGTCACCATGGTGCCCAAGCTGGTGCCCGCCTGCCAAACTCCGGCCAAGGCCGGCACGGTGTTCGTCACCGACAGCGACAAGGTGCGCGCTGCCCGCGCCATGGTCGAAGAAGACCTGCTGCTCGACCATCCGATCGACTGCCCGATTTGCGACAAGGCAGGCGAGTGCTTGTTGCAGGACTACCACTTCCGCTACGGCCAGAAGGAACGCCGCGCCGACCTGCAGCCCTTCACCAGCCGGCGGCGCGACGTCGGCCCCACGGTCACGCTGTTCGTCGACCGTTGCATCATGTGTACCCGCTGCGTGCGGTTCACGCGCGAGATCTCCGGCACGTCCGAGCTGATGGTCACCCATCGCGGCAGCCACGAAGAGATCGACGTGGTTCCGGGCTTCCCGCTCGACAACAAGCTGGCGGGCAACGTGGTCGACCTGTGCCCCGTGGGCGCGCTGGGGGACAAGGACTTTCTCTACCAGCAACGCGTGTGGTTCATGCGGCGGCGGCCCCAGGTGTGCGCCCATTGCTCCACCGGCTGCTCGGTCTTCGTGGAAGAAAACCAGGACCACGTCTACCGAATCAAGCCGCGTGAGAATCAGGCGGTGAATCAGTGGTGGATGTGCGATGAAGGCCGCTACGGCTTCCATCATGTACATAGCCCGGAGCGGCTCGTCGAAGCCCGTCGCCAGGATGATAAGGGTTCGACCGCGATCGAGTGGGACACGGCCTTCGCCGAGTTGCCGCCCAAGTTGAGCCAATCCGGCAAACTCGCCGCAGTGGTCTCTCCCCATCTCACGGTCGAAGAAGCGTATCTCCTCGGCAAACTGCTGCGTCAGCTCGATCCGCAAGCGGTCCTCGCGCTCGGGCCGGTGCCTGTCGAAGGGCAGGACGAGACCTTCAAGAACGGCTTCACGATTCACGCCGAAAAGTGCCCCAACCGCCGCGGCGTCGAGGCGGTGCTCAACCACTTCATGGGCAAGGCGCTCCCCTTCGCCGACTTGTTGCCGCGCGTCGAAAAGGGGGAGTTCGGCGCCCTGTGGGTGACCGGCGGCTATCGCGAACCGTGGATCGACGAAGCGACCGCCGCCCGCACCGCCGGCGCCAAGCTGCTGGTGATGCAGGACCTGTTCCCCTCGCCGCTGTGGAATCGCGCCAACTATCAGCTCCCTGGCGTGGCCTATCCCGAGCGGGCCGGGTCGTACGTCAACGCGGGTGGGCTCTTGCAGTCGTTCAACTGGGCCGTGCGGCCGCCCGCAGGCAACTGGATCGAAGGACACGTCTACTGGCGGCTGCTCGGGCAGCAAGGCCTGTATAACCCGCGGATCGTGCTGGTGGAGATGGCCGCGGAGATCCCCTACTTCGCCGCCGCGGCCAACCCTGTGCCGGCGACCGGCGTGCAACTCGAAGCCGCGGAACTCGCGGCGGCCAGATAAGAGAAAAACACAAGAGACATTTCTCGCCAAGGCGCAAAGTACGCAAAGAAATACGATCGCCAACTTTGCGGTCTCCGCGCCTTTGCGAGAAACAAATTCTCCAAACGAACCAACCCCATGCCTCACGCAATCCTTGAAGCGATCGTCAAAATCGCCCTGCTGATCGGCGGGATGATGACGGCGGCCGCCTACTTCGTGCTCCTCGAGCGGTGGATGGCCGCCTGGATTCAGGACCGCAAAGGTCCGAACCGGGTAGGCATTCCGCTGACGAACATCAAGATGTTTGGCCTGGGCCAGCCGCTGGCCGACGGCCTCAAGTTCATCTTCAAGGAAGAGTACACGCCGAAGCACGTCGACAAGTTCCTCTACTTGCTCGCGCCGATCTCGATCCTGGCCGCGGCGCTGGCCACGTTCGCGGCAGTGCCCTTCGGCAGCGTGATTCCGGCCCCCGGCGTGTTTGGCTTCGATAAGCCGATCTCGCTGCTCGTGGCGCCCGGGCTCGATGTCGGGGTGATCTATGTCTTCGCCCTGAGCAGCATCGCCGTCTACGGCGTGATCCTGGGCGGCTGGGCGAGCAACAATAAGTACAGCTTCCTGGGCGGCCTGCGTTCGAGCGCCCAGTTGATCGCCTACGAAATCCCGCTCGGCCTGGGGCTGCTCGGAGTGGTCCTATCGGCCGGCACGCTGCGGCTCGACACGATCATCACCGCGCAGGCCACCACCGGACTGTGGAACGTGTTCGCTCAGCCGCTGGGATTCATCGTCTTCTTCACCGCCGCCTTCGCCGAAGCCGCCCGCCTGCCGTTCGACTTGCCGGAATGCGAGCAGGAGCTGATCGGCGGTTACCACACGGAATACGCCGGCCTCAAGCTGCTGCTGTTCCTCGTGGCCGAATTCCTGCACATGATCACGGCCTCGTTCCTGATCACGATCCTGTTCCTCGGCGGCTGGCATTTCTGGGGAATCACCGGCTCGAGCGACGAGATTGGCTGGATCACGGCCATCTTGCGCATCGTCGTGCTGAGCGTGAAGGTGTTCTTCGTGATCGTGTTCTTCATGATCGTGCGTTGGAGCTGGCCTCGGTTCCGCTTCGACCAGCTCATGGACCTGGCCTGGAAGGTCATGCTCCCCTTGGGCCTGCTCAACTTCGCCGCCGTGGCGGTGCTGCTCGAGTTTGGCGATCAGGTGCAGGCTTCCACCGGGCTCGACAGCCGCTTGCTGCTCGTGGCCGGCGGCTGGGCCGTGCTGGCGGCCGGCTGGGTGTACACCGCGGTGGCCAGCCCCTTCCAAACCGACAACCGACCGCGCATGCTCCCCGCCGAGCTGGCCGAGTCTTCCCGCCTGCGAGGCCTGCCCCGATGAAAGCCGACGACCCCAGCATCCAGTGGATCGAAGAGCCAAAGCTCGGCCTGAGCGGCAAGATGTACTTGCCGCTGTTCGTGCAAGGCCTGACGACGACTACGCGGCACTTGTTTAGCCCCAAGGTCACCGTCAGTTTCCCTGAGGAGCGGCCCAAGATCGGCAATCCGCTCATTTACCGCGGCGTGCATCGCCTCAACAAGGACGAGCAGGGCCGCGTGAAGTGCGTGGCCTGCTTCCTCTGCGCCACAGCCTGCCCCGCGCACTGCATCGACATCGTCGGCATCGAGAGCCCCTGGCCCGACCGGGAAAAGTATCCCGAGAGTTTCCAGATCGATGAGCTGCGCTGTATCTTCTGCGGCATGTGCGAGGAAGCCTGCCCCGTCGACGCGATCGAGCTGACGAGCCTGATGGACCTGACGGGGCGCAGCCGCGAAGAAATGATCTTCGACAAGGAGAAGCTGCTGAGCGTGTACGACCAGACGAAGGACGCCGAGCCGATGCAGTCGGTGCGCATGGGAGGCACCGTATGAGCCCTACCCAGTGGTCGTTTGGCATCGCCACGCTGCTGGCCGCGCTCGCCCTGTGGCTCTTGTTGCCGCGCGGCGGCGTCAGGACCTGGCCGATTTGGGTCGGCGTGCTCGCCGGGCTGATTAGCCTTGGTCTGTTCGGCGCGCAATTAGGCCGCCTGGGTTCGCTGCCGGGCGATATTCTGTTCTTCGCGCTGGGGGGGCTAACCGTCGCCGCATCCGTGGCCACGATCAGTTTTCGCAATCCGGTGTACTGCGCCATTTGGTTTGCGCTCTCGTTGTTGGGAACGGCCGGGCTGTTCCTGTTGCAGGGAGCGCAGTTCCTTGGTTTGGCGACGGTGGTGGTCTATGCCGGCGCCATCCTGGTGACCTTCTTGTTCGTGCTGATGCTCGCCCAGCCGGAAGGCCAGGCGTTTTACGACCGGCTGAGCTGGGAGTCGCTGTGGGCGGCCGCCGCCGGCGCGCTCTTGGTAGGCATTCTCACGGCCGTGATCGCGGGCGTCTTTCCGCCCACGGTCGCCCCCGACGGCGCAGGGCGCCTGCCCATCACCGATCTGCAGCGCGAGCAGGGCGTGCTGGCCGCGGCCCATTCGGCGCAGTTGGGCGGCGAATTGTTCGGCCGGCAGTTGGTGTCGGTCGAGGTCGCCGGGGCGCTGCTGTTGGCGGCGCTCGTGGGCGCCACCGCCATCATCACCCATGGCCGTCAAACGCCGCAGCCGGCGCGGGAGTCCGCCCATGAATGAAGCCGCGCTCGTGCAAAATTACTTGTTCATCGGCGCACTGCTGTTCGGCATCGGACTGGTGGGCTTTCTCACCCGCCGCAACCTGATCGTGATGTTCCTAGCGGCCGAGATGATGCTGCAAGGAGTGTCGCTGAGCTTGGTCGCCTGGGGCCGCTACCACAACGATTGGGGCGGCCAGATGCTGGTGATCTTCATTCTCACGGTCGCGGCGTGCGAGGCGGCGATCGCCCTGGCGCTCATCCTGATGCTGTTCCGCACCTCGGGCAACCTGGACGTGGCCTTCTGGCAGAAGCTGCGCGACGATTGCCTGCCGGCCTACCTCGACCGCGAGCTGCCGGAAGAGGTCGACGACGAAGAGGCCCACTGGCCCCACCTCACGCCAGCGGGCCTGGAACCGGAAGTCGACGAAGAAGAACTCGAACACCGCAGCGGCGTTTAGCCTGGGCTGTACTAAACCACGGAGACACGGAGACACGGAGAGAAACAGCGAGATCACACGAGTTGGGGGATCGATGAACGGCTGAGTCAAAATGGGACCGCTTCATCTCTTTCTCGGCTCCGTGCCTCCGTGTCTCCGTGGTAGATATAGCCCATGTTCAAAATCGAGACGCTGCTGGTTCTGATTCCGGCTTTGCCGCTGGTCGCCTGTTTGGTGACTGCCGCGCTCGGGCCGAAGCTGTTGCGCGAGCAGAGCCACTGGCCCACGATCCTGGGGCTGATCGGCTCGGCCGTGCTCAGCTTGCTGCTGGTGCGCGAGGTGCAGTTCGAAGCCCGCGATTCCGGACCAGGGTCGGCCTCCCAATCGGTCGGCTTCGAGAGGGTATACACGCTTTGGACCTGGGCCGAGATCGCCGATGCCGAGCCGCGCCCCGCGGCCGCCAAGATGCTGCCGGGCGCGCCGGCCGACACGCCCAACGTGGCCCCGCAGGTTCCCTTCAGCGTCGAAGTCACGCTGCGGGCAGACACGCTCACGTCGCTGATGCTGGCGATGGTGACGTTCATTTCGTCGCTCGTGGCGATCTACGCTAGCGGCTACATGCACGGCGACCGCGGCTACTGGCGGTTCTTCACCTACGTGTCGCTGTTCGTGTTCTCCATGACCATGCTGGTCTCGGTGAGCAACTTCCTGCTGCTCTACGTTTTCTGGGAAGCGGTGGGCGCGTGCAGCTACTTACTCGTCGGTTTCTGGTACGAAAAGCCGTCGGCGGCCGCCGCCGGCAAGAAGGCCTTCTTGGTCAACCGCGTCGGCGACTTCGGCTTTGCCCTGGGCCTGTTCCTCATCTGGACCACCTACGGAACGCTCAACTTCCATGACGCGGGCGGCGTGGCTGGCGTGCTCGGGCAAACGCGGCTGGCCGATCCTTCGCTCTATGTCGGCGGGGGCGTGGGCCTGGCGATCTGCCTGCTGCTGATGGTCGGCGCCTGCGGCAAGAGCGCCCAGTTTCCGCTGCACGTCTGGCTGCCGGACGCCATGGAAGGCCCTACCCCCGTGAGCGCGCTGATCCACGCCGCCACGATGGTCACCGCCGGCGTCTACATGGTCACCCGCTGCACGCCGCTCTTCTTCGCCGCGCCCGAGGCGCAGGCCGTAGTGGCGGCCATCGGCGCGTTCACCGCCGTGATGGCGGGCTTCATCGCGATCACCCAAACCGACCTCAAGCGCGTGCTGGCCTATTCCACGGTCAGCCAACTCGGCTACATGTTCCTGAGCCTCGGCACGGGTTCGCTGGCCGGCATCATCGCCGGCATGTTCCACTTGTTCACCCATGCCTTCTTCAAGGCGCTGTTGTTCCTGGGGGCCGGCAGTGTGATGCACGCCATGGGGGGCGTGGTCGACATGCGGCGGTTCAGCGGCCTGCGCAAGCTGATGCCGGCGACGTTCGTGACGTTTGTATTCGGGTCGCTGGCCCTTTCTGGCGTGTTTCCCTTCGCGGGCTTCTGGAGCAAGGACGCGATCATCGGCGCCGTGCATGACACGAGCCACGCCCTGGAAGCTTCGCTATATCCCGGCCAAGCAGTGGAACATCACGGAGACGGCCACGCGGAGACCGGCCCACGGACCTATGCCTGGTCGAAACTGCCGGTCGAGCGCCAGAGGATCTTGTGGCGGGTCTACCGGGCGTCGTATTGGGCCTCGGTCATCGCGGCCTTCATGACCGCCTTCTATACGTTCCGCGCCTTGTTCCTCACCTTCTTCGGCCCGCTTAAGGTGCCGGAGGAAGCGGGGCACCATGCGCATGAGTCCCCGCCGGTGATGACCACTCCGTTGTGGATTCTTGCTGCATTCGCATTCGCAATCGGTTTTCTGATGGGCGGTCCGTTCAAGTTCACCCACGGCATCGCCAACTTTCTACAACTCGCCCCCTCGCTGGCTTACGCTCCGGTGCGGGCGACGGGGCCTGCTACAGAGTTCCACGTGAGCGTAGCCGTACAGAGCACGTTCTTTGCCCTGGCCGGCATTGGCATGGCGGCGTTCTTCTACTTGGGCAAGCAGACGGAGATTGCCCGCATCACCGATCTGCCGGGCGTCCGCCTGTTGTACGAAGCGTCCTACGGCAAACTGTTCATCGACCAGATCTACGCCGTGCTGTTCGTTTGGCCGCTGCGGGCGTTGGCGGCGCTCAGCTACTGGATCGACCGCCTGCTGATCGACGGCCTGGTGAACTTGATCGGCAAGCTGCCCCCCTTGTTCGGCTCGGCCCTGCGACTGCTGCAACCGGGCCTCGTGCAGTACTACGCCCTAGCGATGGTCCTCGGCACGATCGTACTCGTGGCCACCCTGCTCCGCTGGCCACTGGGGTGATTCTTGAACCACGGAGGCACGGAGAGGTCAAGCCGGCGTCCTTTGCCTGAGAATCATCTGAGTGAGAGCTGAGCCTGTTGATGCTTGAGATCGCACGATCCTCCGACTATATCGATTCATTGATGCGGACACGCAACCAATCCGTTGGCGCCTTCTCCGTGTCTCCGCGTCTCCGTGGTGAATCTCACGGAATGGAGCGCCGCCGTGGATAGGTATTTGCTTGCGAGTTTGGCGTTGCCGCTGTTGGGCGCGGCCTGGATTTGGCCGGCCGCCGCGCTGGGGCGGAACGCCGTGCGCTGGGTGGCGCTCGTGGCCAGCCTGCTCACGTTGGCCGTGGCCGGCTACGTGGTGTATCAGTTCCCCACCGGCTCGCCCGACTCTGCCAACTATGCCGCGGTCAGCTTCGATTGGCTCTCGGGCCTAAGCGGCGTCGATCTGCAGTTCAGCGTCGGGCTCGATGGCCTCAGCGTCTGGCTCTACGGCCTGGCGGCCCTGCTCTCGGTCACGGCCGTGCTCGTGAGCTGGGAAGCGATCGAAGACGAAGCCGCCGCTTACTACGCGCTCCTGCTGCTACTCGAAACCGGCATGTTGGGGGTCTTCGCCGCTCGCGACGTGATCCTGTTCTACGTCTTCTTCGAGTTCACGCTGATCCCGCTGTTCTTCCTGATCGGTGTGTGGGGGAGCGACGACCGCCGCTATGCCGCGGTCAAGTTCTTCCTCTACACGTTCGCCGGCAGCGTGTTCACGTTCCTGGGCCTCCTCGCCATTTCGTTCTGGCATTACCAGCACCAGCCGGTCGACAGCCGCACGCTGATCTTTTCGATCCCCGCGCTCACCGACTGGCTGGCCGACAATACGATGGACCTGCGGGTGCAGATGTTGATCTTCGTCGCGCTGTTCGCGGGCTTCGCCATCAAGGTGCCGCTGTTTCCGCTGCACACCTGGCTGCCGCTCGCGCACACGCAGGCCCCCACGGCCGGCAGCGTGCTCCTGGCAGGCATCCTCTTGAAGATCGGCACCTACGGCTTCCTGCGGTTCAACATCACCATGCTGCCTGAGGCCACGGCGGCCTTCATGCCGTGGATCTTGGGGCTGAGCGTGGTGGGCATCATCTACGGTGCTCTTGTTGCGCTCGCGCAAACCGATATCAAGCGCCTGATCGCCTATTCCAGCGTGAGCCATTTGGGCTTTTGCATGCTGGGTCTGTTCGCGCTGAATCGCTTGGGCGTGTCGGGGGGCATCATTCAGATGCTCACGCACGGCCTGTCGACCGGCGGCCTCTTCGCCTGCGTCGGCATGCTCTATGAGCGCTACCATACCCGCGAGATCGCGGCCTACTCCGGCATGGCCCGGCGGCTGCCGGTGCTCGCGGCATTCTTCGTGCTGTTCACGCTCGCCAGCATCGGCCTGCCCGGCCTGGGCGGCTTCGCCGGCGAGTTCATGCTGCTCACCGGCATGTTCCAGCGGGCCTTTGCCGAAGCGCCGCCGGCGATTGCTTGGCACTTGCAGTGGATCTCGGTCCTGGCGGTGTTCGGCGTCGTGGTGGGCGCCTGGTACATGCTCTGGCTGGTGCAGCGGATTCTGTTCGGTCCCTTGCACGAACCAGTCGTGCATCACACGACAGGGCACGACCCCAGCCATCACGACGCGCCGATCGTCGACCTCTCGTTTCGCGAGGTCGTGGCGCTCGTGCCGCTCTTGCTGGGCAGCCTATGGGTGGGCCTCTACCCTCAATTCTTCATCAAGCATTTCGAGCCAGTGGCCGCCCGCGTGAGCTCGCGGGTGACGATCGCCGCCGCGGCCCAGCCAGGGGCCGAAGGCGTTGCGGCCGAACTGGCGCCAGAATCCACGCCGCGCCTTGCGGAGCTTTCGCGTGACTGATTGGAACACCGTTCTCACGCTCCTGCCGGAGCTGATCCTGATCTGCACCGCCACGCTGATCTACGTGGTTGGCGCGTTCACGCCCACCTTCAAGGGTTGGAGCTGGGTGGCGCTGATCGGCATCGTGGGCGCCGGCATCGGCCTGCGCGACCTATTTCCGCGCGAAGTCGAGCCGGTCGACGGCGCTCGCCTGCTCTACTCGGGACCGGTGGTGCTCGATCTGCTGGCCTTCAATCTGCGGGGGCTCGCGCTGTTGCTCGGGGCCATGTTCGTGCTCCTCTCCGACCGCGCGGCCCGCTCGGTGCAAACGCCCGAGTTCGTTGGCTCGCTGGTGCTGATCATCGCCGGGCTGATGTTCGTGTGCGGGGCCAATGACCTGGTGCTGCTCTTCCTGGGGCTCGAGTTGATCTCGATTCCGACCTACATCCTCTTGTTCCTCAGCCGGCGGGACACGCTGGCTCAGGAGGCGACTGCCAAGTACTTCTACCTGAGCATTCTGTCGTCGGCCCTGCTGCTCTACGGGTTTAGCTTCCTCTACGGCGCGGCGGGCTCGACCTCGCTGACGGCGATTCGCGCAGCGGTCGCCGGCGGCAACGCCGGCCTGGCGGTCGACAACCTGGCCCGGATCGCGCTCGTGTTCGTGTTCGCGGGGTTGGGCTTTCGCCTGGCTGCCGTGCCGTTTCACTTCTACGCCCCAGACGTGTACCAGGGCGCCAACCACGAGAACGCCGGTTTGCTGTCGGTGATTCCCAAGGTCGCGGGGCTGGTGGCGCTCGTGCGCGTGGCGGTGCTGGGCATGCCCGGGCTCGAGAGCGTCGGCTGGAAGGTCGCGCTGATCGTCTCGGTGATCACCATGACGCTCGGCAATTTGGTCGCCCTGTGGCAAACCCGGTTGCGGCGGATGCTGGCCTATTCGTCGATCGCTCACGCCGGCTATCTGCTGATCGGCTTGGCGGTGGCCTTCGCCGGCGCACAAGAAGCGGCGCTCGGCAATGCTCCGGCCGGCCGCGCCGCCGACGGCCTCACCGCTTCGTTCTTCTATCTGGCCACCTATGCTCTGGCCACCACCGGGGCCTTCGCCGCGCTCGCGTATCTCAGCCGCCAAGGCAAGCCGCTCGAAACGATCGACGACCTGGCCGGCATCGGCTGGGCCCAGCCCTGGGTGGGGCTCTGCTTGGCGGTCTGCATGTTCAGCCTGACAGGCGTGCCGCCGATGGCGGGCTTCTGGGGCAAGCTGACGCTGTTCATGGGGCCCGTGCAGTTGGCGTCCGATCCGGCGTCCACGGCGCTGCGGCCGTACTTCTCGTTCCTGGCGATTGCCGGCGTGCTGAACGCGGCCGTTGCCGCGGCCTACTATCTGCGGATCGTGGCCGTCTCGTACTTCCGCCCGTCGCCGACGCCGACTGAGCCCAGCGGCGGACCTGGGGCGCTGGCGGCGATGAGCGTGTGCAGCGTGCTCGTGCTCGTGGTCGGCGTGGCGCCGTCGCTCGTCGTGTCGAGGGCAGCCGCCTCCAGCCGCGACGCCGTGCAGGCCGCGGCCACTGCGCCGCCGCAAACGCTGGCGCAAACCCCGGCTCCAGCAACTCGCTGAACGGACTGCCCTCTCGAGCTAAACGAGAGTGCCTGGGGGTCGAGCCGTGAGGCGAGCCCCCAGCGAGACCGCGGACCGCTGGGGGCTCGCTTCGCTCGACCCCAGCCACCCTGACACCGCCCTGGCCACCCAGTCGCGCCCTTGGTGCCCGCCCGCGCCCCGGTGTATCGTGGCATCATCGCCAGTGGCACGCGCCTCTGTCAGATTCACGGGTACTCGAACGATGTCGACGTTTCTTTCCGCCGCCCAAATCGGCACCGGCGGCGCCAAGTCCTTGCCGGGGCGCTGCTATTCGTCCCCTGAAGTCTTCGCCGCCGAGCAGCAGGCGGTCTTTGCGCGCCACTGGATGTGCGCCGCCCGCGTGGAAGACTTGAGCCAGCCCGGCGACTTCGTGGTCCGCACGCTCGGGCACGAAAGCGTGATCCTGGTGCGCGATGCGCAGGGCAAGGCCCGCGCCTATCACAACGTCTGCCGGCATCGCGGGGCGCGATTGTGCGTCGATGCTTGCGGCAAGCTCTCGCGGACTCTCCAGTGCCCCTACCATGCCTGGACCTGGGGGCTCGACGGCGCTCTCCTCTCGGCGCCCACGATGGAGGAGTTGCCCGGCTTCGACCGCACCGATTACCCGCTGCTCGAGGCCGGCCTGGCCGAATGGGCAGGGTACTTCTTCATCACGTTTGGCGAGCCGGCGCTGCCGTTCAACAAGGCCTATGCGCCGCTGCTCGGCCGCTTCGATCGCTATAACCTGCCGGCCCTACGCTCGGTGCAGAAGATCGAATACCAAGTGGCGGCCAACTGGAAGCTGATCTTCGAGAACTATTCGGAGTGCTACCACTGCCCCACGATTCATCCGCAGTTGGTCAAGCTCTCGCCCGCCGACAGCGGCGCGAACGACCTGGGGACCGGACCTTTCCTGGGCGGCTACATGCAGGTGCCCCGCCCCGGCGGCAGCATGACCACGAGCGGCCAAGCCTGCGCCACGCCGGTGGGCAACCTGCCTCCCGAGGACTTCCAGCGGGTCTACTACTACTCGATCTTCCCCAACGTGCTGTTGAGTCTGCATCACGACTTCGTGATGGTGCATACCCTCTGGCCCGAGTCGCCGGGGCATACACGGATCGAGTGCGAGTGGCTGTTCCATCCCGACGCGGCCGCGGCGCCCGGCTACGATCCCGAAGACGGCGTCGGCTTCTGGGACCACACCAACCGGCAGGACTGGGCGATCTGCGAGCGCACGCAGCTCGGCGTGTCTTCGGCCGCCTATGTGCCGGGGCCGTATTCGCCGCGCGACAGCATCTCGGCCGCCTTCGACGCCGAGTACCTGCGGGTGATGCGCGAAGCGGGACACGCGTTCTAAGAGAGCGGCAGCTCGAGGGGAGCGCACAAGCCATGGCCCTGCTCATCGACGGCTACAACCTGCTGCACGCCTCGGGCATTTTGCCGCGCGGCCGCGGACCCGGGGGCCTCGAGCGGGCGCGGCTCGCGCTCCTGAACTTTCTCGTCGAGTCGCTCGAGCCGGCGGAGCTCGCGCGGGCGGCCATCGTGTTCGACGCGCCGGAAACGGCCCGCGGACGGCCGACCGAGCAAGTGCATCGCGGACTAAAGGTCTACTTCGCGCGCGGCCCCGAAGGGGCCGATCAGCGGATCGAGGAGCTGATCCGGCTCGACAGCGCGCCGCGGAGGTTGGTCGTCGTGTCGAGCGACCACCGGCTGCACCGCGCCGCGCGGCGGCGGCGGGCGACGCCCGTCGACAGCGATGTGTGGCAACGGCAACTGGTCGCCCGGCGATTTGCCCGCCCCGACCCGGCCGGGGCGCCGGCGAAACCTGTCAGCGCGAGCGATGACGTGGCCTATTGGCTGGCGCAGTTCGCCAGCAATGAGGAATCGCTGCTCGCCGAGCAGGCTCAGGATGACTCGCCGGCTTCAGCGCAGGCCGAGGATAATGCCGAGACGCCGCGCCCGGTCGAGCATCCCTTTCCGCCGGAGTATCTGCAGGAACTCGAGCGCTTGTGGAATGAGTGAAGTGGTCCCTTCCGCCCCGCCGGCTGCTACTATAGGGGCATGCGGTTTCTTGGTGGGTTCATCTACAGCCACTTCTTGCTCTTGGTCATCCTGGCCTGGCCGTGGGCAATTTCGCGTCCGGACGCCTTCCATCCCCGCGTTTGGAGCTGCTTAAGGACGTCGAGCATCCTTGGAGTAGCCGGCGCTCTCTGGACATACACAAAGAACCGCCGATCAGCCCCTAGCCAGGCCGCTCCTTGACCGTCGGCCTCTTAGCCGGATGAACTCGGGTTCGAACGCCGCTACAATGGCCCGCCTAGGCGCGCCTTCTTTTCTCGGAGGATCTCATGGTCGGCCGTCGGATCGCGAATTCGCTTGCTGTGTTTCTGTTGGCCGCCGCTTCGACCTGGGCCCAATCGGCGCCCGCGCCCAAGACCTATGCCGAATTGCCGAGCGAGATTCCCGAGAAGTTCTCCCCGACGCTCGATGGCTACGATCACGAGCGCCGCGAGGCGATGATCCCCATGCGCGACGGCGTGAAGCTGCACACGGTGATCCTCGTGCCCAAGGGGGCCAAGGGCGCGCCGATTCTGCTCACGCGCACTCCTTACGACGCCGATTCGCTGACGAAGAACGCCGACAGCGTGCATCTCGAGCCGGTGCTCACCGGCTACGACAACGCCGCCGATGTGGTCGTCGACGGGGGCTACATCCGCGTGGTGCAGGACATCCGCGGCAAGCACAACTCCGAAGGGGACTACATCATCAACCGGCCGCTCCGCGGGCCGCTCAACCCTACGCCGGTCGACCACTCGACCGACACCTACGACACGGTCGATTGGCTCGTGAAGAACGTGCCGGAGAGCAACGCCAAGGTCGGCATCCTGGGCATCTCCTACGACGGCTTCTTGCCGCTCATGGCCTTGGTCGATCCGCATCCGGCGCTCAAGGTGAGCGTGCCGATGAACCCGATGGTCGACGGTTGGCTCGGAGACGACTGGTTCCATTACGGCGCGTTCCGCCAGTTGAACGTATGGTGGATCTATCGCCAGGTCGGCGCCCGCAAGGCGATCCACAAGCTGCACACGTCGCACCACGACGTGTACGACATGTTCCTCGAGGCAGGCTCCGCCGGCGAGTTGGGCCGCCGCAAAGGGCTCGATCAGCTCGGCTTCTGGCGCAAGCTCACTGAGCATCCCTCGTACGACTCCTTCTGGCGCGAGCAGGCGGTCGACAAGCTGCTGGGCGCTCGGCCGCTGTCGATCCCCACGATGCTGGTCCACGGCTACTGGGACCAGGAAGACATCTACGGGGCGCCGGCCGTCTACCGCGCGCTCGAGCCTAAGGACAAGAACAACGACAAGGTGTTTCTCGTCATGGGCCCCTGGTTCCACGGCCAGCAGATCGAAGATGGCAGCAAGCTGGGGGCGATCCACTTCGGCAGCGACACCTCGCGCCACTTCCGCCGCGAGATCCTAGCGCCCTTCCTCGCGCAGTATCTGAAGGATAGCGCCCCCAAGGCGAACGTTGCGCCGGTGGTGGCCTATGAGACCGGGACCAACGTGTGGCGGAGCTTGCCCAAGTGGCCGGCGGCCGAGGGGGACCGGCGCATCGAGCCGACGCCTCTCTATCTGCGCGCAGGCTCGAAGCTCGCCTTCGAGGGCCCACTGCCAGGGGAAACGGCTTACGACGAATACGTATCGGACCCGGCGAAGCCGACCCCCTTTCGCCGGCGACCGATCCAGCCGATGGGCTACGGCAACGGGCTCACCTGGGCTGAGTGGCTGGTCGACGACCAGCGCGAGGCCTCGGGGCGGACCGACGTGGCCACGTTCACCTCGGAAGTGCTCGACAAGCCGGTGCAGATCAGCGGCCTGCCGATCGCGAACTTGGTGGCCGCGACCTCCGGCACCGACAGCGACTGGGTGGTGAAGCTGATCGACGTGTATCCCGACGAAGTGGCCAGCCAGCCGGAGATGGGGGGCTACCAGCTCATGATCGCGGCCGACATCTTCCGCGGCCGCTACCGCCAGAGCTTCGAGCAGCCGCAGCCGATCGAGCCGTTTAAGCCGCTCGTCTACCGCTTCGAACTCCCCACGGCCAACCATGTGTTCTTGCCTGGGCACCGCATCATGGTGCAGGTGCAGTCGGCCTGGTTCCCCCTCTACGACCGCAACCCGCAAACGTTCGTGCCGAACATTTTTTGGGCCAAGCCGGGGGACTACAAACCGGCGACGCAGCGGATCTACCACGCGCCGCAGCAAACGAGCTTTTTGGAGTTGCCGGTGGTGCAGTAGGGTCCGCTATGTGGACCAGCAGGGTGGGCGAATGCCGAGCACGGGCTGACGTTCACGACGACGTGCCTGGCGCGATCTGGTCCGACGCAGCTCGCCAAGCGCCTGCCCTCGGCCTCGTCGTCCTGCAGTTTGGCTCGGTGCTCTTGGCGACCCGAGTCCTTGGCGCCACCAGACTCATGGTCCAGGCGCCCCGTGTCATGCCTGGGCTGGTAGCTCCCAGCCGGCTCGGTAAGGCGGATTGATCAACCGGTTCGCTTCGTCGCTGTTGCTGAATCGCAGGTTCGGGCCGTCCCAGTCCAGTTTCTTGCCGGTGCGCAGGGCGATGTTCCCAAGCAAAACCACTTCGGCCAGATGCGCCGCATGGTCGACGAAATTGGACCCCGCCGGCGGTCCGCCCTTGCAAGCGTTGATCCATTCCACGTAGTGTCCTGGCGACCGCGCCAAGACTCGGGGCGGAGTTCCGAATTGTTGAGCACGCGTCTCCGGGATCAACCGGTCTCCGTACATCTTTCCCTCGTCTCCCACGATGTAGAGCCAATCGTCTTCGGCAAAGGGCCGGTCTGCTTCCAACTCTGGCGGACGAGTCGGCTTGAGTCCCCCGTCCCACCACGTCACGGTGACGGCCGCGCGTTCCGAAGTCGCGGGAAACTCCCAACGGGTGATCGACGACACCGGCGCCGTTTCGCCGGAGATCTCGGGCGGCATTTGGTGGTTCGAAGAGCAGCCTTCCACCGAGATGGGGCGCCCGAGCTTGAGCGCCTTGAAGATGGCCGACAGTTGATGGCAACCGATGTCGCCGAGCACGCCCGTGCCGAAATCCCACCAACTGCGCCAACTGAACGGATGGTAGGTCGGGTGGTAGGGACGCGCGGGCGCGGGACCGAGCCACAGGTCCCAGTTCAGATAGTCAGGAATCGGTGGAGACTCCTGCGGTCGGGCGACGCCGCGCGGCGTGATCGCCGGCGTCCGATTCGAGCCGGCGTGGACTTCTCGCACGGCGCCCAGGGCGCCCGAGAGGATCGTCTCGGCGATCAGCCGCGCGGACTCGCCGGCTTGGCCTTGATTGCCCATCTGGGTGGCGACCCCGGTGCGCCGCGCGATCTCGCCGATGCGCCGAGCCTCGTAGACGCTGTGTGTCAGCGGCTTCTGACAATGCACGTGCTTTCCCATCTCCATCGCCAGGGCGCTGATCACGGCGTGAGAATGGTCGGGCGTCGCGATCACCACCGCATCGATCTCGGGCTGCTGCGCCAGCATCTCCCGGAAGTCTGCGTAGCGTTTGGCGTCAGGGTAGTGCTCGGCGTTCCGTTCGAGCGCCCGGCGATCGACGTCGCAGAGGGCCACGACGTGGTTGCCTGCCGCCACGCTGCTCAGGTCCCCTGTGCCCATGCCGCCGAGCCCCACGCCGGCCACCTGCAGCTTGTCGCTGGGCGCAACATGCCGCGGGCCCCCCAGCACGTGGCGAGGCACGATCGTGAAGCCGGCGACGGCCGCCGCCATCGACAGAGCCTCGCGCCGACTGAGCCGACGGCCGCTCGCGGGTTTTGCCGCTCGGGCTCCCGTCAGCGAATTGTCTGCGAAAGGGGATGGAGCGCCGTCGGTCGAAGTTTCGCTGGCCATGGTAGGAAGTCCCTCAGAGATGCGCGGGTGCGGGGTGCGTCGAGGCGGGAGAGCCGAGCGGGCGGCCGTGTGGCGATGCGCAGTCTAGTGCGCTGCGCCCGGCGGTCCAAGCAGTTTGCCGCGGAATCGGGCAGATTGCCAGTCCGCGCGAACACGCGGCAAACTTTAGCTTCATTTACTCGGCCTTTCGGCCAGAGCACCGTCAACGCTTTCGCCGGGCCCCTTCTCACAAGTGCGTATCCGCAGCGCGTCTACTCGCAACGCCCCGCCGGCGGGCTCATCCCGAAACCAAGTGCAGCCTACGCAGGCCCTGGTCGGACTGCAACGGCGATGTCTCGGCTTGCGGCCCACTGCGCGATGTCCCGCCGCTGGATCGCGGCCGCCATGAGGTCTGGAAAGAGGTCGGGCGTGCAGGCGAACGCGGGCGAGCCGAGCCCCGCCAGGTCGGCCGCGTTCTCGTGATCGTAGCAGGGCGCCCCATCGTCGCTGAGCGCGAGCAACGTGATCAGCGTTGCGCCCGAGGCCAGGATGCTGGCCGCCCGCTTGAGCAAGTTCTCCCGCACGCCTCCCTCGATCAAGTCGGAAATCAGCACCACGATCGTGTCGCTCGGTTGGCGGATCAGCCCTTGGCAATACGACAGGGCTTGGTGAATGTCGGTGCCGCCCCCGAGCTGCGTGCCAAACAGCACGTCGACGGGGTCCGAGAGCTTGTCGGACAGATCGACGACGGCGGTGTCGAACACCACGACCCGCGTGTTGACAGCCGGCAGCGAGGCCAGCACCGCGCCGAAGACGCCACTGTAGACCACGCTCGTGGCCATCGAGCCCGATTGATCGATGCACAGAATGATGTCGCGCAGCGCCGCGCGGCGGCGGCCATGGCCGATCCGCGTTTCGGGAATAATCGTGCGGTGCTCCGGTTGATAGTGCTTCAGATTGGCGCGAATCGTGCGGTTCCAGTCGATCTCGCGGTGACGGGGCCGACGATTGCGCACCGCACGGTTGAGCGCCCCGGTCACCGCCTGGCGGAGCGGTTCCGCCAGCCGCCGCTCGATCTCGTCGACGCATTTGCGGATCACGAGCCTAGCGGTCTCCTTCGTCTTGCTCGGCATCACGCCCGCCAACGAGAGCAGACTCGCGACCAGATGCACGTCTGGCTCCACGTGGGCCAGCAGCTCGGGCTCGAGCAGCATTTGCCGCAGACCCAAGCGCTCGAACGCGTCGCGCTGCAGCACGCGGACCACAGGCGTGGAGAAATACTGCCGAATGTCCCCGAGCCAGCGAGCCACTTTGGGTGATGACGATTCCAGGCCGCCGCTGCGCCGGCCACTACTTTCGCCGCGGGAGACATTGCGATAGAGGGCCTCGAGAGCTCCGTCGATCGCCAGGTCGGCCCCCGTGAGCGACGCCCCCAAGCAACTGGCTTCGGCGCCTCCCAGAATGAGCCGCCAACGGCGCAAGCGTTCTGCTGAATCGATGCTCATCGAGAGCTCCCTTCTGGGGCCGCCCCCAGAATAAGCCTGAGCACGGGCAGCACGCGCGCCGCCCGCTGCTGGTCCAGGCCGCGGTCCTCGTCGCGCGTCGCCGCCGGGCCGGAGCTCGGATCGC
Organism: Pirellulales bacterium; assembly: GCA_044221365.1. Taxonomy (GTDB): domain Bacteria; phylum Planctomycetota; class Planctomycetia; order Pirellulales; family JBGAPH01; genus JBGAPH01. The sequence continues at coordinate 134,573 of JBGAPH010000004.1, read as the reverse complement.
GCAATCGCTCGGCAAGCTGCCGGCGCTCGGCGCCGCTGAACGTGGAAAATGTGCGTCGCAACAGCGGCAGTTGCTCTTGAAACACTTCGGCCGAGATCGAGCTCAGCCAGCCATCGACGACGCCGAGCAACGCCGCGTGATGCACGAGCACCAAGCCGGATCCCTGAAAGAAGCCTTCGATCCAGGCTGCGCCTTGGGCGGCGTCCGTGCCTAAACTCAGTACATTGCTCAGCCGGCGGGACACGTCCGGCAGGCTCCAACGACGTGCGTCAAACAACAAGCGGGCTGCTTTGCCGCGAACCAGGCCATGCGCCGTTAGACCGTCGGCCACTCGTTCGAGGGCCGCCAACCAGGGCTCGGTTTCGCTCGTCGACTCGAGCAGTTGCACGCTGTCATGCACCTGAGCCAGTCGCGCCCTCATGGCTTCCGACGCTTCGTCGTTGAGCGACTGCACCGCCAGCGGCAGCCCAACGCAGATGCGCGGCAGCACGCCGTGGATCGCGCGTTCGACCATCGTCGCGTCGGTTTGCCGGACGTTGCCATAGCGCAACACAGCGGCCAGCGCGGGAAACGCGTCCATCAACAGGGCTACGTCCGCCCCGCTCCCCACCACCGCCAAGAGCCGATCGAGCAGCGCCGACACCGCCTCAGGCAGATCGGCCAGCAGCACATCGTGCAGCGCGGCGGTGAGCGTCGTCAGGTCGTTCGCCTCCTGGGCGGATTGGGCCACGCGCGCCGTTGCGGCGGTGGCCACCGTGCTGCCCCAGCGCCCTTGCTCGATCAGGTGAACGATGAACATCGGGTCCCAACGCAGCCGCCACAACTCGTGAAACGTACCCTTGCCCAGTGGGCCCGAGGTCGGGACGCCCCATTCGATGCCCAAGAGCCGCAGGCGGTGCAGCAAGTGCGAGCGGGCCAAATCGGTCTCGTTGCGCAGGTCGAGATCGAGCGTGCGCTCGAGCGCCTCGGGCTTGAGACGCAACCGCCGCTGGGCAGCCTGCAGATCCTGCTGGAGGGGCGCGAGCGGAAGGTCGGCGGGGGTGCGGCCCAAGCGCTCCCCCACCAGCAGCTTGCGAGCGATCAACTGCATGGCCAGATCGCTGTCGAAGCAAAAGACCGCTCGGCAGGCGTCGGCGATGTCGCTGAGATCCGCCAGGGAGCGGCCGCGGAAGGCGGCCAACGTCGTCGCCAGCCGCGTGGCTTCGATCACATGCGCGCTCGAGCAGTCGAGCCCCTCTGCGCGGAGCAGCCGCGCCACCCGCGTCATCCAACGGTCCAACACATTGGCCGGGCGGCGCCACAGGTGCTCGTACCAACCGGGCGAGGCGACCCCCGCCCCGTAGCCGCTCGTGAAGGCTAAATGGCCGTAGGTCCAGGGGACCCACGTGGCCGAGGTTTTGACCTTCGGCAAACCTTTGAGACGAGCGTCGTCCTGTTTCTTGCACGCCGCCAGTTGCTCGTCGGTGAGCGCTGACGTGTGCCAGGCGCCGCAGATGGCCACAACAGTCGCGAATTCTCGGCGGGCTTCGCGAACGGCGCGCCGCATCCAGGCTTCGCGCAGGCTTTCGACGGCGGCATGCCCGTCTGCAGTCGCGTCGCCGGCCTGCTCGCGGAGCGCGGCCATCGCCTCGCCGATCGCCGGGAACACGGCGTGTCCTTCGCTCCTCGATTCGATGAGCGAGTCCCACCAGCGTTCGCCGTCGTCGAAGCCGGCCGCTCGCGCCAAGGCGCCAAGCGGATCAAACCGCAGGGCCTCGATCGCCGGATCGGGGCGCGTGGAATCAGCGTCCGCCGGAGCGGGGGTCTCGCAGCTTCCGCCGTCAGCTCGATCAGCAAGGTCCGAAGCCAAGCGATGCGCTTGAGGAAGGTCGAAAAACCGCACTTCCCGGCGTTCGGCAAGCGCCCAGCGAAGGGCACACCATTCCGGCGAGAATTCGGCGAAGGGGCAGAACACTGCCCGTTGCGGGTCGTCGACGGCGTAGAGCAACAGGGCGACAGGAGGCGACATCTCTTCGTGTGCCGCCAGGGGAAGGACGCTGTTGGCGTCGGCCGGCCCCTCGATCAACACACAGTCGGGGCGCAACGCCTCGAGCCCCTGCAGCACGGCCCGCGCGCTGCCGGGTCCGTGGTGTCGAACGCCGAAGACGTGAACACTTCCCGTCACGAGTCACCCTTTTTACCCGCGCCCGCTAGAGCATTTCACGGCAAGCACGGTACACGTCCTTCCAGCCGTCGCGCTCCTTCACGACCGTTTCCAGGTATTCCTGCAACACGACTCGATCCTGGACGGGATCCTTGACCACGGCGCCGAGCAACCCCGAAGCAAGGTCGGCTGCCCGCAGGGCGCCGTCGCCAAAGTGGGCCGCCAGCGCGAGCCCGCTCACCACCACGCTGATGGCCTCGGCCGTGCTCAGTGACCCGCTGGGCGATTTGAGCTTGGTCTTGCCATCGGCCGTCTGTCCTGCGCGGAGCTCGCGGAAGACCGTTACGACTCGGCGGATCTCGGCGAGCGCCGGAGGCTGCGCAGGAATCTCGAGCGCATGGCCCAGCGCCTCCACGCGCCGCCGCACGATGTCGACTTCCTCGTCGTCCGTGGCCGGCGTGGGCAACACCACGGTGTTGAACCGGCGCTTGAGCGCCGACGACAACTCGTTCACTCCCTTGTCGCGATTGTTGGCCGTCGCAATGACGTTGAAGCCTTTCTGCGCCTGAGCCTCTGCGGAGAGTTCGGGAATCGGCAAGGTCTTTTCCGAGAGGATCGTGATCAAGGTGTCTTGAACGTCGGCTGGCATGCGCGTCAGTTCTTCGATGCGAGCCAGCGAACCCTCGGCCATCGCCGTCATGATCGGACTGGGCACAAGTGCTTCGCGGCTGGGTCCCTTGGCCAGCAACAAAGCATAGTTCCAGCCGTAGCGAACCTGTTCCTCGGCCGTGCCGGCGGTTCCTTGCACGAGCAGCGTCGAATTACCGCTGATCGCCGCCGCCAGGTGTTCGGCCACCCAGGTCTTGGCGGTGCCGGGCACGCCCAACAGCAGCAGGGCGCGATCGGTGGCCAGCGTGGCGATGGCGATTTCGATCAGCCGGCGGTTGCCGATGTACTTGGGAGTGATCTCGGTTGTGCCGGCCTGTCCTCCCAGGAGATACGTACTGACCGCCCAGGGACTGAGACGCCAGCGGGGCGGCCGCGGGCGATCGTCGATCGCGGCCAGGGCCTCGAGCTCTTGCCGGTATTGGGTCTCGGCGTGCGCCCTCAAGACGCCGTCGCCCGCGGAGTTCGATGGACGGGCCTGTTTGCTCATGTGTCGAACTCCTGATGCAGCTCGCGCCGCAGCGCAATTTCGAAGAGTGCCTGGTCCAACTTTTTGCCGCCCGCGCCAGCGACTGATGTTAGCCGCTTTTCCAGTTGTTCAAGCGATCCCGGCGCGATCCAGCGGGCCGCGTCGGCAGCCAGCAATGCTGGCGGGCTACAATGTTCCATGAGCGCCGCCGAGGTGGTCTCGTCGAGCGGCGGCCACGCTTGTCGGACCTCGGCGAGCAACGCCCACTCCTGTCCCGCCGCGCCCAGCGGTTCGAGTCGGCGAACCAACTCGGGCCGCTGCTCCGCCGGCGTCGCGGCCAGAAACCCTGGCTGAAGGCTCTGAGCGCCGAACAGCGGCATCGTCCATTCGGCGGAAGGATGCCGCGCATAAGCGGCCGCCCAGCTTCGTAGGAGCAGTGCGCGGTGCTCTTCGGGCGCCGCCGCGACCAGGGCCTCCGGAGAAAGTTCGAATCGACGCGACCAGACAGCCGGCGGCACGCGGCTCAACACCTGCTCGAGCCACCATTGCCGGGGGCCGATCGCTGCGGCGGGTTTCTCGCGCAGTCCGTCGCGCGTCCAGGCCGAGTCGAACTCAGCCGGCAAAGCCGCCTCGAGTTGGGGCGGTTTCGTGCGCCCGAGCAGGCCGCGCTTGGAAGGCGCAGCAAGCGTGAGCCACGCCTGCGCCCGCTCGGTCATGCGCCGCACGTAGGCGGAGTCGGGCAGGCGCGCCAACAACTCGGCCGCCGCCTCGCGCACCTTGGCGCTACGGTCGTCGAGACAGCTTTCGAGCCATGGCTCATCGCCTGCGTTCAGCCCGACCGCCAGTGCGGTCAGCCAGCGCTCGCGCTCGTCGGCCGGATCCGTGTTCCAGGTGGCTTGAATCAGCTCCCTCGCACGCGCCGGCGACGACTCGCGCAAGCGGTCGAGCAGGGAGATTCGCTGGACCTTTGTGCCGGTTTCCCAATCGGAGTCACTGTCGCTGGGCAGCGGGGCTGACCAGGCCGCGTTGAATTGGCAGAGCCAGGCGCCGCGCGCGTCCATCACTCGTTCGACCGCGCGACGCAGCGCAGCCTGCGACGCTCCGAGATCCAGCAGCCGGGGCAACAGCCGCGGGGGAGGTCGTCGCTTCGCTCGCGCCGCAAGCGCCAGCCACTCGAACAGCAGTTCGCTCCCCCCACGTTGAACGATTCGCTCCAAGAGGTCGGCCGCCGCCTGCGTGCAGCACTCCTGCACGTCGAGCGGGGCTAGCGGCAGCGCGTTGGCCGCTGCGAGCGGGCGGACTCCTGCCCGCTCGTACAGCGACTGTGCGGCGGCCAACTCCAGCAACTGCACTTCTCCGGGCAGGTTCGTCATCGATTCTCGAAGCGCCATCACCTGGTCAGGAAGACCCTGAAGGTCAGGCGACCCTCGCTGGGCGCCCAGCAAGGCAGAGGTCAGCAATCCTTTCACCGTCCGACTCCCTCGCCGCTGGACAGCATCAGATTGATGAACTCTCTGGACGTGGCCAGGCACATGGGGCGCAAGGATCGGCCGTCGAACTCAACGGCAATGTCAACGGGGTTGCCGCCGGAGACCGCCAAGAGCGCCATGATCGAGGGCTCGGGGGCGCGCAAGGGCAGGCCCTCACCCGCGCGATCGCACAGCAACCAACCGGACGACCAGCGTTGTGGCGCGACCGCGACGAGCGGGAGGCCCAAGCTCTCCAACCAAGGGCAATCCGCCAAGCCGTGCGCATAGCGGTCGAGCAACTCGGCAAGGGAGTCGCAGCCGTTCCAGGGCGCTTCCGCCGCCGGAGCGAAGTCGCCTCGGAGGGCGGCGCGCATTCCGGAGCCGGGATAGAACACGAGTTCCGCGTCGTACGACTCTCCAAGTCTCAGCCGGGCGTCGAGGGGCGTATTCCCGTGGGCAAAGCTGAGGTGCAGGGCCGTGCGGCGGTGCTTCCGGCCAAAGAGCCAGTGCCGCTGCACGCGCAACCGGTCGTCGAGCTCCACCTCATGACTCACAACCTGCCAGTCGTCCCGAAGCGCCGGAAGCTGATCGAGTTCCGCCGCTGCAACGGTGAGTCCCAATGTCGCTTCGAGATCGGTGCGGACCGTCGACGGCAACGAGTCGGCTCGCTCAGCGGCGACGGTCATCAAATGGAGCAGCGACAGCCGTTCGAGAAACGGCCCTTGCCATCCTTCGCCGGCAGCGGCGAACGAGCCCAACTCGCGCACCCAGCGTGCTGCCCCCGGGGCTTGCGCATCGACCAGACGCCGGGCCTGATGATCGAAGAACTCGAAGCCTTTGCCGGGCGCCGAGGCGATGCCGACGCGCACGAGGTCTTCGGCCCACGTTTTCAGGTCCGCCAAGCCGGCTTTCACCCGGTCCCAGCGCTCCCCTCGCCGTTTGGCGCTGGCAGCCGGATCGGACGCGGCTGTCGCTCGCTTCGGCTTCTCGGCTGCCTGTGCGGCCCGTGCCTCTCGAGAGGCGCGCCACTCGACGACCCAAGCGGGCGGCGCTGTGGAGGCGACCGGCTTTTCGACGTGCAGCAGCAACAGGCCGAGCGCGTGTTTGCAGGGAAACTTTCGGCTGGGACAGGAGCACTTGGTCGCCAGATCGCTCAGGTCGACGCGGACTTGATAGGGCAGCTTGCCGCTCCCCTGGCACTCTCCCCACAACCCTTGGCGATCACCACCGCGCGACATCCACTTGCGATCTTGGCCCAATTCTTGACCGCTCTTGGCCGACGAGGAATCGGGAGCGAGCCGCAACACGTCCTCGCGGCTGATTGGCTGAGACATCATGCACCACGAGCCACTCGAGCGGCGGAACCGAAGCCACGAGGCCTCTGGTTGGGAGTGCCGCAGCAGCCGTTCTTACCAAGGCGCTGCACCCGTTGCAAGCGTGGGCAATCTTGGCGTGCATACACAAAGAACAGCAGTGATGAGCGGAGCGAGTTGGCTGGGTCAGTGGGAGATCACTGGCCCACGGGAAAAGGGGAACTCAACGAATTGGCACGAGGTTTTGAAATCCGCTAGACTGTCGACGGCCCCCCTTCCGCTCCTCACTGCCCCGCCTCGCAGGAGCAATCCGATGCCGACGCGCGAAGATGAATCGCTCGTAGGGTCCGCTGTGCGGACCAATGACCACGCAGCGAGCGAGCAGAGGTCCGCCCAGCGGACCCTACCAATCACCCGCCGGCAAGCGCTCGCCGCGGGGTTCGGCGGGCTTGGCTGCCTCTGGTCGGACTGGCAGCTTGCAGCGGCAACCACGGCGCCGGCGCGCCCCAAGGCCCGCTCGGTCATCCTGATCTTTAACTGCGGCGGACCTAGCCATCTCGACCTCTGGGATCCCAAGCCGGCGGCGCCTGACAACATCCGTGGACCGTTCCGCACGATTCAAACCAACGTGCCAGGCATTCAGGTGACGGAGCTGTTGCCGCGGATGGCGCAGCGAGCCGACAAGCTGGCGATCCTCCGCACGCTCCACCACGAGCATGGGCAGCACAACGCCGGCATGTACTGGTCGATCGTCGGCCGGCCCTATCGCATCGACAGCACGCTCATCAATCCCAGCCGGGCCGATCTGCCCAGCGTGGGCACGCTCGTCGGTTGGCTGGCCAAGCGCGACGGCTACACCCGGCCCTTACCGCCCTACGTCATCACGCCGCGGCCGCATTGCGACAGCTTCCAGTACATCACTCCGGGACAGTACGGCGCCTGTCTGGGTCCTGAGCACGATCCGTTCGTACTCAACGCCGATCCCAACGACAAGAACTTTAAGGTGCAGGGCCTGAGCCTGGCGCAAGGGCTCTCGCACGAGCGCCTCGCCGCCCGTCGACTGCTCCTGGGCGAGCTCGAGAGCCGAGGTCGGCCGGTGCGCACCGCGGCCGCGCGCGACATCGACTTGAACCACTCCAAGGCGCTGTCGCTGCTTTCCAGCAACCAGGCGGCGCAAGCATTCGATTTGTCGCGCGAGCCCGAGGCGGTTCGCGAGCGCTATGGCCGGCACACGTGGGGACAGTCGCACTTGCTCGCGCGGCGATTGGTCGAGGCAGGCGTCCCCTTCGTGACGACGGTCAACGGCCCCAGCATCACGTGGGACACGCACACGAACAACTTCAAGCAGATGCGCGACCGGCTCGTGCCGCCGATGGAACAGGCGTACGCCGCGCTCCTCGACGATCTCGACGAGCGCGGGCTGCTTGACGAAACGCTGGTCGTGTGGATGGGAGACTTCGGCCGCACGCCGGCGATCAACAAAGACGCGGGGCGCGACCACTGGCCGCAGTGCTACAGCATGGTGCTGGCCGGCGGCGGCGTGCGCGGCGGGCAGGTCGTGGGGCAGAGCGACGCCCACGGCGCCCATCCCGAGCACCGCCCGCTGACGCCGGCCGACGTCCACGCCACGATCTTCGCGGCGCTCGGCTACGACGCGCGGCGGATCACCTATCACACGACCGACGGCCGGCCGATGCTGGCGTCGGAAGGAGAAGCAGTCCGCGAAGTGCTCTCCTGACTCCCTCTCCCACAGGGAGAGGGTTGGGGTGAGGGACGGCCGAACTCGAGCGCGGCGACCTTCGCCAACGCTCCAACCGGCGCGCTTCTAAGGTTGTGTTCGTGTAGTCCGAACCTGCACCGTCCCTCACCCCCGGCCCCTCTCCCACAGGGAGAGGGGAGACCTTCACTCCTCGCCGAACGCCACGTCCCAGTCGGCCTTCGACATCTCGTCGACCCACTTCGTCCGCAGTTTCTGAAATTTCTCCTGGCTCTCCGGCGAAGTGTCGGTGAACTTGTAGGCGAACTGGTAGCTGATCAGGCCGGGGTAGCCGGGCTTCTTCAGGTAGCGGTGGATGTTGAACTCCAGGTAGCTGCCGTCGGCGGGCCAGGTGATGAAGTCGATGATCGCTTCGCTGCCGTCCTCCTTCTCGAGCAGCCGGTACTTGGCCTCGGGCTGCATCTGCTGCAGCGTCTTGCCCACAGCCCCGGCCGACTGGCCGGGGTCTTCGAGCTTCATGAAGTTGCGCACGGCCAGCAGCTTGGTCCAGTTGTCGACCGTCTCGTCGGCGCGCACGAACTCCATCAGACGGAAGTCAGGCGTGGCGCTCTCGAACTGCTCGACGTAACGGTCGCCGTCGAACTCGATGCTCTGGCCTTCCGTGGCGTCGTCGGCTGCCGGGGTGGCCGGAGCGGCGGCGACCGCTTTCGGCGGAGGTGCTTCGCTCTCGGCGGCGGGGGCGGCGGCAAGGAGCAGACCGAGGAACAGAGTGCGCATGAGAGGTGGGCTCCGCGAGCAGGTGGATCGACCGGGACGCTTGTCAACCCTAGGTCAACCGAAGGCACGCCGGAGCGCCGACGAAGCCGGTTGTACCCCCAGCATCGGCGGATAGGTTTAACCCCTCGGGACGTTCAGTCCTGCCCTCTCGAGCCGCTCCATGACCAAACGCGACAACCACTACGAACTGGCCTTCGAGGCCCTGCTCCGCGAGCGCCACATCGGCTACGTGGCGGTCGACGAGGCCCGCCGCAGCCTGCTGGCCGAGCGGTCGCTGAAAAGCCTGGACTTCATCGTCACCGCACGCTCCGGCTGGACCTGGCTGGTCGACGTCAAAGGACGGCGGTTCCCCTCCGGCGAAGGCAAGCAGTACTGGAAAAACTGGTCGACCCGCGACGACCTGGAGAGCCTGGCCCAGTGGGAAACGCTGTTTGGGCAGCAGTTTGGCGGGCTGTTCGTCTTTGCTTACAATGTGGTGGGCCGGCGAGCGCCCTTGCCGCGCGACCAGTTGTTCGCCTTTCGAGGCGCGCTGTATGGCTTCGTGGCGATCCGTCGGCACGACTACGCCAGCCTGGCCCGGCCGATTTCCAGCCGCTGGGACACGCTGGCGATCCCCCGCGACCGGTTTCGCGAGATCGCCGCGCCGTTCGAAGCGTTTGTCGGCTGACGTTCCGCTGCCCTGTTCCTTTCAACCTGAGCTCCCTTCGATGCTGCGTCCGAATGCCGCCGCCCTGCTCCGTGGGTTCGTTTTCCTTGGGCTCACCGCGCTCCCGCTGCAAGCGGCCTGGGCTCAGGCCTCGGCAGCCCCAGCCGGGCCCAAGAGTTACGTGCCGGTCTATTCGATCGTCGTGCTGCTGGTCGGGCTGGGGGTCTTGCTGCTGGTGCGGCCCACGCATCGCGCCGAAGAAGCGAAGGGAGACTTCCGTGGCCCCACCCCCAAGGGGATGAAGGGGGACGACTTCCACAAGCCGCACTAACGGCGGCCGGGTGCTAGCAGCGCGAAGCTCGTCTGCCCGCGTTGCCTAACTTCCCTGTGGAAGCTGCGGCGAGTTTGTCGATCTTGACGAATGATCCGGCGTACTGCGCGCACCTTCTGCGCGCGGACAAGGCCGGACTGGCTTGGTAAGGTCGACCTACGTTCATGCCGGGGGAAACCGCACCACCGCGCGCCCTCCTCGCCTTCGCGGCGAGTGCGCTGGCGGTCTGCTTGTGGCCCATCCCGGCGCGGGGGCAGCTTCCGCCGCGGCCGATCGGAGCTCATGCTGTCCCGCCCGGCAACCGGCAGCTTCCTCCGCGCTCGTTCGCTGCCAGGGAAGACGTTGGCCTGCCGGCGCCGCTGCTTTCCCCGTCCGATGTCGCCAGCGGCCCCGCTGGCGCACAAGTTCGCTGGACGCTCGCCGAAGCGGTGGCTTTTGCCCTGGCCAACAACCCCCGCCTCCGCGCCGCGCAGGCCGAGGTCGACCGCAGCCTGGCGGACGAGCAAATCGCCTTCGCACCGTTCCTGCCGCAAGTCGATCTGCTCAATCGCTTCGGCGGCACAGACTCGAACTTGAGCCCCGGCGCCCCCGGCCTCACCGGCAGCATCTTACCGGAGACTCGCGGCGGGCACAGCTTCGTGCAGAGCGAGCTACAGGTGCAGTGGACGCTGTACGACTTTGGCCGCACGGCTGGCCGCTACGGCCGCAGCGCCGCCCAGGCCCAAATCGCCCGGCTGCGATCGCAGCGGGCCTGTGAAACGATCGTCTTCGAGACCCGGGCCGCTTATTGGCGCGGGCTGCAAGCCCGCGATGGCCGCATCATCGCCCTCGAGGCGGTCCGCCGTTCCGAGGCGACGCTGCACGACGCCGAAGCTCGCCGTGCCGGCGGCGTGGCCGATCGCGACGACGTGCTCCGCTCCAAAGTGCAGGTGGCCGCCGCTCGCGAGCAGCTCGTGCGGGCCGAAGAAGCCGAGCTGGCCGCGCTCGCACAGTTGAACAACGTGCTGGGCCGCCCGGCGCAGCTTCCGCTGGAACTTGCCGACGAGCGCGGCGTGCCGGAGTTGCAGCGCTCGTTGGCCGAAAGCGTGGAGGTCGCCGTGACGGGGCGTCCCGAAATCGCCGCCGCGCGGCAGGCGGTGGCCGCGGCCGAGTACCAGCGCACCGCCGCCGCGGGGGACCAGATGCCCAAGATCTACGCCCTGGCCAGCCTGGGCTATGTCGACGGTCACAACGTGCAAAGCGGCGTCCAGGAAGGGGCCGGCATCCATCTCAACCAGCCCCTCTACGCCGGTGGCCGCCGCCGCGGCGAACTGCGGGCGGCCGAGGCCGAGGTCCGCCAGGCAACTGCTCAAGCGCAAACTATCTTCGACGCCGTCACGCTCGAGGCGACCCTCGCCTATCGTGCGGTGCTCGCCGCGCGCGATCGCGTGGCGCTCGCCCAGCCGACGATCGACGAGGCCCAAGAGAACCTGCGGCTCGAACGGGTGAAATATCGCAATGGCGACGCCAGCCCCACCGACCTGGTCGACGCCGAAACGGCGCTCACGCAGGCGCAGCAGCGTTACTTTGCTGCCCTCTACGAACACCGCACGGCGCTCGCCCGCTTGGACTACGCGCTCGGCGTGCCGGCCTCGCCGCCGCTTGACAGCCCTGCGCCGTCGGCAGACAACGGGCCGCAGCCGGCGGCCCCCGCGTCTCCTTCCCCCGGCGCCACCTAAGGATCGACCGCGCCATGGCCAACCTCGATGCTGCTCGCCGCGTGGCCCAGGCAATCGCCTGGCCCTTCCGCGCGCTCGCGCGGGGGCTGCGGCGGGCGATCGGCGCCTTTAGCTTTTGGGTGCTGACCGCGCTCCTTCTGCTCGTGCTGCTGCTGGCCTACTATGCCCTGGCCGACCGCCGCACGCCGCTCACGACCGACGCCTTCGTCCAGGCCTACGTGGTGCAGGTGGCGCCGCAGGTGGCCGGGCAGGTGGTGCAGCTTGCGGTGAGCGAGGGGCAGCAGATCGAGGCGGGGCAGTTGCTCTTCGCCCTCGACCCTCGTCCCTTCGAACACGCGGTGGCGCGGCTGCAGGCCAAGCTGGCCGAAGCCCGGCAGCAGGTGCGCGAGCTCGACGCCGACTTGGCGGCGGCCCGGGCGAATCGTGCCCGCAACCAGGCCGACGCCGACTACGCGGCGGCGGTCTACCGGCAGGAAGAGCAGATCTTTCGCAACGAAGCGACGACCGAGCGGCGGTATCTCGAAGCCTTGCAGCGCCACAAAGCAGCCCAGGCCACGCTCGCTCAAAATGACCAGGCGATCCAACGTGCAGAAGACGCCCTGGCCGCCCGCATTGGCGAGGAACATGCGCTGGTGGCGGCTGCCCGCGCCGAGCTGGCCGAGGCCGAGCTCAACCTCGGCTATGCCCGCGTCACCGCGCCCTGCTCGGGCGTGATCACCAACCTGCAGTTGCGCGAAGGGGCCTACGTGCGGGTGGGCGAGGCGGCGCTCGCGCTCATCGACACGAGCCAATGGCGGATCGTGGCCAACTTCCGCGAGAACTCGCTCGAACGCTTGCAGCCGGGGCAGCCCGCGCTCGTGGCCCTGGCCGCCGCCCCCGGCCGGCTGCTGCATGCCCGCGTGGAAACGGTCGGCTGGGGCGTGGGGCAAGGGCAAGGGATCCCTTCGGGCGTGCTCCCCAACGTAGAACGCGAAACGAGCTGGGTCCGCCCCTCGCAGCGCTTCCAGGTTCGCCTGGCCTTCGACGACCCCCACCTCCCGCCGCTGCGAGTCGGGCAGACGGGGAGCGTGTCGGTCTACACGGAGGAGACGGGGACGCTGGCCAACCTGACGCGCTGGTGGCACACGGTGTTGGCGTGGTTGTATTACCTGTAGACGTGGCGAACCGCGGTCGGTCGACGTTGGAAAACGCGGGCAAATAAGGGGCACGCTCGTAACACTGCGATCGGCTCGTCCCCGCGTTGCTTGACCCGGCTTGCCGTTCAGATAGAGTGTCCGACAGGGCACGAACTGAAAGGAGCGCTCACGATGAATCGACGGGTTAAGCTCGGGTCACTGGTGGTCATTCTCTCGCTAGTCGGGGCAATTGCCGGAACCATGCTCTGGACCCGCCATCACAACGGCCTGCAAGTCCCGCCAGCATTGCCACTGAGTCCGCCCATCACGAACGCTGGGCCGAATGCTGGATACAAAGTTGTCGTCCCCGAGAAGCGGCATGAGCCCGCCCCGACGCGCTCGCCCTATGAGGCCCCGATCGTGCCGCTCAGTGGGGCTGCTTGATACGTCGGACCTAGCGATCGGCCTGCGTTCTCTCCGATGACGGCGGTGAACCGCCGTTGCCACCCGCGTGTCACCCAACCGTGGGCAACGCCGGAGGTTGCGCTCCGCGACCAGGGCCGATCGCCCGTTTCGGGCATTGTTCGCTTCCGCCCACGCCCGCTATGATGTGACCAAGCCGCAGGGCGATTTGCCCCGCGGCTGATACCCGATGGTGTAACGGTAGCACTAGGGATTTTGGCTCCCTCAGTCTAGGTTCGAATCCTAGTCGGGTAGTTTGGCGTGTGTCGGCGGGGCAGGTTAGAGCTCACTCGGGGCTGGGGCAACCGCTACAGGCCTGGCTCATCCATGCGCGAGCGTTCGATCGCCCAGGTGCCTCTCTCCGCGCTCCTGCCGGGGGTGGAGGCCGATTTCTTTGCTTTGGTGGCAAGGATGCACGAATTCAGGAAGAACCAGACAGGACTCAGAGTGGGGACACCCCACACCCCGAATCCACGGCAAAGAAGAACCCCGGTGGGTTAGACCGGGGTCTGTGAAGAGACGTTGGGGGAATCGATCCGCAGTCTAGCTGCCCTTGGGTCTGCCACGCTGCTCATTCAGCCGCAGAGCCCACACCCTGACTTTGAGCCGCTTGGTGCCGAACCTTGCACTGGTAAACCGACTCTTGTAGCCCCGTCCGATCAGGTAGGTAGAGAGTGCCATTTTCGTCGTGGGTGCCAATCCCTTCTCTTTGCAGAAGCCGCAGTAATCGCGGTAAAGTTGATCTGCCTCGGTTTCGCCAGCTACGCTGCTCACCCTCAACGCCACGAATCGATCCAAGGCTTCCGTCTTAAGTGGGGAAACCCCACACCCCGAAGCTTCCACAAGTCTGGAATGATCCGCCAAGACTTTGCACACGACATTGTCGCTGATCCGCCGGGGGCTTCCATCTTTCAGAAAACCCCTGACTTCCCTCTTATCTAACTCTTCTACAATCCTGTCGTAGCTAAGCCCACTGGCTTGCAGTTCCACGATCAGGTTCCTCGTATCTTGGCTGACGAGGATTCGCCGCTTCTCCGCAGACCTTGCCGAATAAACGCGACAAGAATGTGAATGCATGAACCTAATAATGTCTTGAAAGGCTTCCTCCAAGTTAGAGGGGTCCTTATCCGCCTCATTCATGTAGCGGACTTCCACGTTGTTCTTCTCACACAACAACTCAAAGAGAGAGTGCAGCGGGATTCGGGCTAATCTGCACTTATACGTGCAAAGCACGACGGCATTGGTCAGGTCACCTTGGATCAGCCGCTCACACAGCCTCAGAAACATCTTCCTTCCATCGACCTGCATTCCACTGGCAACTTCGGACAAGACTTCGACGGGGCAGCCGGGATACTCCCGAGCGGCAAACTCCCGGACTTCGGCAACTTGTCGGGCAAGATCGGCTCTAGAGCCACTACTGATTCGGCAATAGCACACCACCCGCCTACCCCCATTCATCTTCTCTTCGTCTTCACTTGTCGCCCCCAGATGGGCAAGCAAGCTCTGTTGGTCCACTCGATACCAACCCTGCCCTGCCCGGTAGGCTTTCACTGCCCCACTCTTGATCCACTGGCGTAGGGTCTGCTGGCTCACCCCGTAAAGGGCTCTTGCAGTTTCCCCGAACCTGATTTTGGGGCAGAATGGTTGCAGCCATGACTAACTCACCCTTAGTTGTGGTCAGAGCCGTCACGGGTCTAGTACACCCCTGGCGGCTCGATTCATTTGTGGGGAACCCTCTGTCCCCCGACTCTCCCTGATTCCTTCTTATCTTTTCCGTCGGAGACGAACGCAACGAACACGACTGATCGCAGTAGATCGTATCACGTCTGAGTCCTGCTGGCAGCCAAGGAAGAGCTGACTACCCGCGACGGCAAGCCGTATTTCAAGGTCACCTTTCGCGACGCCGGCCGCGAGGCCACCTTTCCCATTTGGCACGACTCCGCCTGGATGAACGACTGCCGGGCAGCCTGGACCGCCGGCGTTTTCTATAAGCTGCGGGCAATCCTCCGCGACACGAGCTACGGCCCGCAGCTCGAGATTCGCAAAATACGCGAGGTCGTCGAGGCGGACGCCGCCGAGGGCTTTGACCCGCAGATGTGCCAGCGGCGGTCGCGCCACGATCCCGAGCAAATGGCGGCGGAGCTAACGTCGCTCGCGCGGCAAGAAATACCGGCCGGGCCCCTCTTGGAACTAACGCTGGGCCTGCTCGAGCGGCATCGGGCCGAGTTGTTGGTGTGGCCCGCAGCGCGGCGGAATCATCATGCGTATGTCGGCGGTTGGCTCGAGCACACGCTGGCCGTGACGCGGAACGCCGTGTGGCTCGCGCACAAGTACGTCGCCGAGTACCCCGATCTCCAGCCGCCGCTCCGCGTTGACCTGGTGACGGCCGGCGCAATCCTGCACGACATCGGCAAGCTGCGCGAGATCGCTCCCACGGCCACGGGCGCGGAGCACACTCCCTCCGGCACGCTCGTGGGACATATTCTGCAAGGGCGTGACCTGGTGCGCGAGGCGGCCGCCGGCGGCCCGCTCGACGCCGACACGCTCTTGCGGCTCGAGCACATCATTCTGGCGCACCAGCGGCTGCCGGAGTGGGGCTCCCCCAAGCCGCCCATGACGCCTGAGGCGCTGCTCGTCCACTACGCCGACGACATCGACGCCAAGTTCCACATGATGGCGGCCGTGCTCCGCGAAGACGCCGGCGCGGGGCATGCGACCTCGCGGAAGAATGTGCTGCACCAGGAGGTCTATCGGGGGCCGGCGGGCGGGTAGGGCAGTGCTATGGCTGGGGTTCCGGCGAAACCACACCAACCCGCAGCGCGAGCAAGGGACTCGAGCGCCGGATTGGCGCGCTGGCTGAACATGCCGCCCGGCCCATGAAGGGTCCCACCAGATTCGGCGATGGGCGCGTAGCTCTCCCTTGCTCGCGCTCTCGCGCTGCGGGTTAGTGCGGCGTGGCGGTTGCGCCGGTTGGCCCGATTGTGCGGGCGCCCCGTTTCAGGGAATCGCCTATGGCGGATTTTTCGGCAACCTACATTTGACGGTGATCAACGCGCGGCAGGAGTCGTTCGCAGCTCGGTTCAAGAGTTGCGGAACGTAGCGGTGGCAAGCGGTTCTGTGCGGAGAGCGGTAGGTGGTCGGCTTCGTCGTCGCCATCGGTGTGATGAACTTTGCCCTCGGGGCGGCGGTCGCGCATTTCTTGCTGCCGCCTCGGCGGACGCGCGTCGTCATTGCGCCACAAGCTGCCGAACCGCCACCGCCCGAGCCCGTTGCGGAACCGGTCGTCGAAGCCGCGGCGCCGGTCCAGTCTGTTGCCGAGGCGCCCGAGGTGGTTCCCGCCCGCGAGGTCCCTCGCGAGGCCGACGTTCCCCGCGAGTGGCTCGAGCGGCTCGAGGAGTCGCTCGTCACCGGCACGTTCATCGAGGCCGCCATCCAGGTCTTGCGGCTCGAGGTGGGCAAGTACCGCAACCGGCTGGTCGAGCTCGAGCTCGAGCTGCGCGGCCTGGGCGATCCGCCGGCGGCCGAGGCGCTCGGCGAATGGAGCCAGCGCTTGGCCGAAATGAACGAGGCCTGGCTGGCCCAGCAATCGGAGGCCGCCGGCCATTTGCGCGATCGCCAGACCGACCTCACCAGCGGCAACAACCTGGCCGGCGAGCTCGAGGCGACCCTGCTCATGCAGCAGGCGCAGATCGAAACCACGCTCAACAACCTGCGGCAGATCCCGCTGGCCGCCGATCCGGCGGTAGCCCGCAAGAAGCTGCTCGAAGAACTGCGGCGCCTATTGGACCTGGCGCATGCGCTCCGCGACCAGATGCACGCCTCGCTGGCCACAGTGCTCGACAGCGAGAAGAGCCTCTCGGGCTGCGATCCGCGGCTGCTCGTCGACGGGCTCACCAACTTCCGCAGCCGCGCGGGGCTGGCGGCCATGATGAGCGAATGGCTCGAGGCCGATCCGGGGCGCACTCGGCTGAGCAGCGCGGCGCTGCTCGACCTCGATCGCTTTGGCCGCATCAACGAACAGCACGGCGCCACCCTGGCCGACGAACTGCTCCGCGTGGTGGCCGAGCTGCTCGACAGCCACGTCCGCCGCGACCGCGGCTTCGACGTGCTGGCCCGCTTCACCGGCCAACAGTTCCTGCTGTTCTTCGGCGACACCGGCCCCCGCCAGGCCACGGCCGCCTGCGAGCGGTTTCGCCAGGCGGTGGAAGGGACGACGTTCGAGAACGGCGAATCCGAGATCGCACTTACCGCCACGGCCGGAATCGCAGAGTTTCGTGCCGGGGAGACGCCCGAGCAGTTGTTCGCCCGGCTGGCGAAGTGTTTGTCGGCGGCGAAAGCCGGCGGGCGGAATCGCAGCTTCCTCGACGAGGGGGCCGGCCCGACGGCCGTCGACCCGCCGGAGTTCGCGGTCAAACATCGAGCGGTGCGGCTGCGAGGCTAGGATCGCGAGCTAGGCCGGCCGCACCAAACGCGTGCGAAGTTGGCCGCTTCTGTTAGAATCAGGGGAGAGCAGCGCGGGCGAAATCAGGCAGGCGTTCCGGTTCCTAGGCAAGACGAACCGGCGTTTCCGCGGCTGCGTAAAGCTGGTCAGAGCCAAAAAGTGTGGGGCCTCTGACGCGCCAAGTACGCATTGGCAAGGTCGAATGGCCAGGGGCAAGACTGCCATTCGGCGTTTCGTCGTCAGAGGCCCCGCGGGCCAGCTCAACCAATCTCTTGCGTCGGCGACTGTCAGATCGCCGGGGTCCCGCTTAAGCACGCGGAGTGCCAAGTCCCAAAATGGGTTTGGGACCGGCCGGGAAGATCGTTGCAAGAGATTGCTGATTAGCATGTTGTGGCGATTTGTCGCCAGCGGCCCGGCCCCTAGACGTTTGCGACGCCATGCTTGGCGGTGCGCCGCGAATTAGCGCACTTGTTGCAGGCCGCAACAAAACGCGAATAATCCGGCCGGAGTGTCTCAGGGTGAGACTTCACGGCGCAAGGTTATATCATGTTATTGCTTAAGACGATTGGCCGCGAGCAGATGCCGAGGGGAGCTTTCGTGCCGTTCGCTGCCGCTGGAAGGTCACTTCGTCCAGAATTGAGACTGCCTCAGCTTCCCAGTCTCGCAGTTTCGACGTCGACTTCGCAGCCGCGGTAAATTGGCTGGCGACCCGTCGTTGTAACCGAGGCGCGTTCCCGCCTATCTTGGCGGCGAACTTCTTTCTTTCCCGCCCAGGCAGCACGCGTCTCGGCGTCTTCCATATGCCCCTGTCCACCATAACGCTTCCGGCGCAGGCCCGGCGGGTGCTACTTTGCACCAATCCCAAGGCGGGCGCCGGCGGACGCGGCGAGCTTGCCCAAAGTTTGGCTCGTCAACTCAATGAGGCCGGCTATCAGGCCGAAGTGCTCTGCGATCTTGACCGAGTCGCCGCCGAAGCGAATCGCCTGCAGGCAGCCGGCGAACTGCGGGCCCTGGTGTCGCTGGGAGGCGACGGCACCGCCGCCGAACTGGTCAACCGCACGATGCCCGGCGTACCGCTAGCGGTTTTTCCCGTCGGCACCGAGAACCTGCTCGCCCGGCATCTCGGCATGGAGGCCAACGCCGAGAGCCTGTGCCGGGCGATCGCCAGCGGCGAGGCGCTGCAAGCCGACGCCGGCCGGGCCAACGGCCGCATCTTTCTGTTGATGCTGGGCTGCGGATTCGACGCCGAGGTGGTGCATCAGCTCAGCGCAACCCGTACAGGCCACATCCGCCGCTGGACCTACGCCAAACCGATTCTGGCGGCGGCTCGTAGTTATCGGTATCCGTCGGTGCGCGTGACCGAGCCTCCC
The DNA here is from genome assembly GCA_044221365.1 of Pirellulales bacterium. Lineage (GTDB taxonomy): Bacteria > Planctomycetota > Planctomycetia > Pirellulales > JBGAPH01 > JBGAPH01. Next base: position 115,936 of record JBGAPH010000004.1, on the reverse strand, counting down.
CCGGGCGGCGACCAGCTGGCCGCGAGCCACGAGGCGTGTTGGGCGTTTCTCTTCAATCTGCCGTGCTATGCCGGCGGATTGGGGCTGGCGCCGCACGCCGACGGCGGCGATGGCGCGCTCGATCTGTGCACCTTTGCCCGGGGATCGTTCTGGCATGGTCTGTGGTATCTTGGAGGCGTGTTGACCGGAATGCATCGCCGCATGCCTGACTTTACGACGCGACCGGTGCAGCGCGTGCGGCTGGAGGCGGACGAGCGGGTGCCCTACCAACTCGATGGCGATCCGGGGGGCTGCCTGCCGGTGGAGGTCGAGACGCTGCCGGGGCGGCTCACGCTGTTCGCCTCGCCGGCGCGGCTGGCGGCGCTCCGCTGCCCTGCGGCCCGTGGGCAGACTGCTTAGCGATCGCGGCCGCTTAACCTTTGTCTTGCAGGAGTCCGTTCGTGCCGAACAATCCCGTGGCGATCGGTCCGCACCGCTGCGGCCGCGGCCAGCCGCTGCTCGTAATCGCCGGGCCCTGCGTGCTCGAGAGCGAAGAGCTGGCGCTGCGCATCGCCGGGCGGCTGCGCGAAATCGCCAACGAACTGCGCGTGCAGATCGTCTTCAAAGCCTCGTTCGACAAGGCCAACCGCACCAGCGGCGACTCGTGGCGCGGGCTGGGCATCGACGAAGGGCTGCGGATTCTCGGCCGCGTGCGCGAGACCACCGGGCTGCCGGTGACCACCGACATTCACGAATCAGAGCAAGCGGCGCCTGTCGGCCAGGTGTGCGACTTGCTGCAGATTCCGGCCTTTCTCGCGCGGCAAACCGATCTGTTGGCCGCCGCCGCCGCCACGGGGCGCCCCGTGAACGTGAAAAAGGGGCAGTTCATGGCGCCGCACGAGATGAAGCATGTGGTGGCCAAGCTCGAGAGTTCGGGCTGCCCTAACGTGTTGCTCTGCGAACGAGGGACGTTCTTCGGCTATGGACGCCTGGTGAACGACTTCCGCGCGCTGCCGCAAATGCAGGCCTTGGGCGCGCCCGTGGTGTTCGACGCCACCCACAGCGTGCAGGAGCCGGCCGGGCTGGGAAGCACCACCGGGGGCAACCGGGCGATGGTCGAGCCGCTGGCCTGCGCGGCGGTCGCCGTCGGGGTCGACGCGCTGTTCTTCGAAACGCACCCCAACCCCGATCAATCACCCAGCGACGGCCCCAACATGGTGCCGCTCGATCAGTTCGCCGCACTCTTGCGCCGTCTTCTCGATCTCCGCACTACGGTGGAAAGCTTTTCGCGATGAATCGCCCTCGCTCCGTTTCACCATTCGCCTGGCTCGTGTTAGCCGCCGGCTGCTTGGGCGCCGTCTGGCTGTTGTCGGGGGTTGGCTGTGCGCCGACCTCCACCCGCGGACGCAGCGGCCCAGGCACGGCCGGCGGGGAGCAAGGGGACGCGCAAACGGGTCAGATTCTCTTCGACACGGTGGCGGAGAACCTGCAAACGCTCGAGCGGTTCGTGAACACGCGCGTCGACCAGCCGATCAACGTGCTGGGGGCCGGCAACACGACCGACGGCCAGCCCGCCAAGGCGATCATCCACAAACGGAACTCGAACGATCCGGCGGCGCAATTCGACCAGTTGTCTGTGGTGGCACGGAACAGCCAGTTCCTCAAGAACGGTATTCAAGCGGGCGACATTGTGCGGTTTTTTGCCCTGCGCGATGAGTTCGGCAGCGAAAAATACGTGGAGCTTCCCGTCGCCGAGGTGCTGAACGATTACACGCTGCGGCTCGGCGTCGTCTTGCCACAGCCGATCTATTCGCCGGAGAAGATCGAAATCTGGCGCAAATACAGCGGCGAGCTGATGCGGGTGGCCGACCGCCTCAACTATTGGGCGCAGAGCGGAGAGCCCAAGTTCTTCTGGGAGCCTTCGCCCGACGAGAACGTGCTGGTGCAGATCATCAACCGGCTCAACCAGTGGGCCCGCTCGCTCAAGGGAGACGACACCTGGCAGCGCGACCCGCTGCTCGAGGGCTTGCCGGCTGAACTTGCCGAGCTGCCGCAGGTGAAGGCCTTGGGCGGGCTGACGTTTGAGCCCGAGGATGGGCGAATTCTGCAAGAGGCCGTGTGGCTGCGCGACATTGCGGCCCGCGAACAAGGCGCCGACCTCGATGACTTGGCTCGCACGCAGAAGCTTTTTGATTGGGTAGTGCGCAACATTCAGCTCGAAACCCGCGCGAGCCAGCAGGGCTTGTTCAACCGGCCCTGGCAAACGCTTCTCTACGGCCGCGGCACGGCCGAAGAGCGCGCCTGGCTGCTCGTGCTGCTGGGACGCCAACAAGGGCTCGATCTGGCGGTCGTGCAACCGGCCGCCGGCGGCGAGGGGGCGGCGGCCGCGCCGCTGCTCATCGGACTCTCACACTCCGGCAAGCTGCACTTGTTCGACCCGGCGCTCGGCCTGCCGCTGCCGGGGCCCGCGGGCCAAGGGGTGGCGACGCTCGATCAGCTTGCCGCCGACGACGCGCTCTTGCGCCAGCTCGACCTGGACGCCGAACATCCCTACCCGCTCAAGGCCGAGCAGCTTGCCAAGGCCAAGATCCTGCTCGAAGGTTCGCCGTCGTATCTGTCGCGGCGAATGAAGCTGGTCGAAGCCAAGCTAGCGGGCAAGCAGAGGGTGGTGCTGGCCGCCGAGCCCTCGGCCCAGGCCGCCCGCGTGAAGAAGGCGGCCGGCGTGCAGGAAGTCGGGCTCTGGACCTATCCGCTCGAAACCTTGGTGCGGCAGTCCAACATGACCCGCGACGAGCGGGTAGCGGCGGTGCGGCAGTTCTACGTCTTCCCCACCGAGCCGATCCTCTGGAAGGGACGCGTGCTCCACTTCAAAGGCATCTACGAGACCGAAGACCACGACGGGGCCAAGGCCTTCTACCTGCAATCGCGTCCGGCCAACACCGCGATTAGCAACTCCGGGCTGCTGCCGAGCCAGCAGGATGTGATCGGCATCGGCAAGCAGGACGCCAGCTATTGGCTGGGGCTGATCGTGTTCGAGGAAGCCGCGCGGGGGGGCAAAGACGACGCGGCCCGCAAGAACTACGAAGTCGCGCTCGACTACTTCCAGAAGCGCGTGCTCGAACAATATCCCGATGGCATCTGGACCAGCGGCGCCCGCTACAACCTGGGCCGCACCTATGAGGCGCTGGGGCAAAACGCCGAGGCCCGCGCCGCCTACGAAGCCGACCAAGGCCCCCAGCGCCACGGCAACCTGCTGCGTGCCCGCGGGCTGAAGTAGGGGTAGTCGGAACGATATTCACCGCAGAGGACGCGGAGGACACAGAGAAGAGAGAAAGAGATTTGAACCACAAAGACACCAAGACACGAAGCTGACATTCTTTGTGCCTTCGTGTCTTGGTGGTTCAATCTCTGGTTCCTCTCTGCGTCCTCCGCGTCCTTTTGCGGTAAATGAATCCTACGGGTTTTCGAGCGGCTCGCCGTCGGCCATTTGGAACATGCGTCGCAGGTTGGCTGGCGAGTCCGTTTTGCCGAGGGCGCCGCGGACTGAGCCGTCGGCGAAGGCGGCGGCGAAGCCATTGGGCCGCAACCCGATCAGCCCTTGATTGGGATTCTGCGGATCGAACTGCCAGTCGTCGGGGCGAGTCCATTCGACCGCGCGGTCCGGCGCCGCCTCCACGATCAGGATCGTGTTCGACGTGCCGTCCTTGATGTCCTGAAACTTCGCGCCTTCCGCCTTCTCGAAAATCGTGCCAGGGCCCACCGGCAGGAGATAGCAGGTCTTGCCCAGTTCGATCTTCTGGTCGGTCGCCGGCTCGAGAACATCGGGGATCTTGGCGATCAACTTCTTATTGTGCTCGCTGTCCCACGGCTCGTCGTGGTGGAACTCGTCGTAGAGCTTCTGCTGTTCGAGATACGGCAGAATCGCCACGCGCCAGCTCAACAGCGGCTTGCCGTCCTTGCTCAGACTCGCCCGCGGCGGAAACGACTTGTGTACGTCGTAGTAGACGTGCATCGCCAGCGCAAGCTGCTTGAGGTTGTTCACGCTTTTCACGAAAAAGTTCTTCTCGCGCGCCAAGGCCGTCGGCACCTGAAACAGTTCGAGAAACGCCTCGGGCTTCACGTGCTCCGCGTCGATCCGCGTGATGAGTTGGCTGCCGGCCCGTTTGGGGAGCGCCACCTTGGCGCGGCCGAGGAACGACGGAAACTGCAGCGCGAAGCCGTCAGACCGCTCGGCCTCCTCGAGCCCGCGCGCGAGTAGCTTCTCGAACTGCTCGGCGGCCTGCTCGTCGGCCGATTGGATCACGAACCGCCCGGCGAAGGACTTGGGAGGCAACTCGAGCCCAAGCGCGGCCCACTTCACAGCGCGAGCCACGACAGGCCCCGGAGCGAAGCCGAGCTTGGGGTCGGGCTCCGTCAGCGTTTCGCTGGCGATCTTGGCAAACCCCGGCGGCGGGAGCACGACGATCTGCAACTGGCCGCCGCCGGTGGCTTGCCAGGCGGACTGCAAATCGGGGCGGGCGGCGGCAGGGGTTTTCTTCAGACGGTCCAGCACCACCTGAGCGCCGGCCACCACCACCTTGCCGCGGACTTCGGCGGCGTTGCCGGAGAGCCCGTGCAAGAGTTGCCGCACGGCGTCGGCCTTGGCCTCTTCGGCGACCGGCACGACCACAAAGAACGCCTGCAGCGGCGCGTCCTTGCTCCAGAGGTCAGTCGGCGAAGCGAACAGGAAAACCTCCTTGACGCCAAGGGCCTCGAATGGCTGCCGCAGCCCGGCGAACTGCTGGCCAAGCTGCGCGGCTTGTTCTGGGGTGATCCACGGTTTGCCAAACAAGGCGGCCGCCTGACCGGCGTCGACGCTGATTTCGAGCCGCGCGACCAGGCTGGTCGACTCGTTCACAAACGGCGCGACGACCGCGGCTTGCCGCGCAAGGTCGTCCTGAGCAAGGGCTGGGATGGGAAGCAGGCCGACGAGGGCGAGTGCGAACAGGAGTTTAGGCATGAGAGTGTTCCGGCGAGAGGAGTGATTAGAACTCGGCGACACTGTTTCACCGCGGAGGACACAGAGGACGCAGAGAGGGCGAGCAGTTGCATCTACTCTGCGTCCTCTGTGTCCTCCGCGGTAAATCTTCGCTCCGTGTCTCCGTGGTGGAAAAAGAGCTACTTGCGCAGGGTGATCTCGTAGCGGCGGGCGTCGTTGGGGCTTGTGCCTGGCAGGGGCGGAAAGTCGAGGATCGCGGTCTCGCCCTCCAGGCGGTAAGGAAACGGCTGTCCCGTGAGCACGTCGACGGGCGCCGGCACGTCCTGAATCTCGCCGAGCGATTTCGGCAGCCGGCCGTGCTTCGCCGCGAACAGCCGCAGCGCCTCGACCGTGCGCAGCAGATCGATTCGCCGAGGCATGCGTTTCAGCGACTCACGCGCGCTCGCAACCGCCGGCAGCATCCGAATGAAGGGATACCCCTTTCCCTCCCGTTCGGCCTCCTTCACCACGTCCTCGATCTGGGCGCGCATGGCCGGCGACGCGGTTTGAGCCGCGAGCGTCCACTTGAAGTAGTCGTCGCGGATCTCTTCGAACTGCTTCCAGGCGTGCAGCAACACGACCTGCAGCGCGGGCCAGGCGTTGAGTTGGCTCTCGCTGTAGCCACGGGCGAGCAAATCTGCTCGAGCCGCACCGTAGTTTTTGAGGGCCCAGCCGGCGACGAACAGCGTGTCTTGAATCTGATCGCGGCTCGCGGCCGAATCGCCGGCCCATTGCCAGATTTCGCGGGCCAGAGTCTGCGCTTCCTCGGGCGACAACGCCCGTCGATCGAGTTGCTTTAGCAAATGTGCAGAAAACTCGAGTCCATGCCGCTCGAACTCGAGCGCCTTGCGGGCCGAAATCAACGGCTCCGGCACGATGCTCAATGCCCAGTAGAGATTGGGAGCGTCGGGTCGGCCGACCCAGTCCTCGATGACGTCGAGCATCAGACCCACGTGCGCAGCGCCGACCAAGGTGTGAATCAGGGTGGCGCCCTGCGCGCAGTGCTGGCCGAGCGAAAAGCCCAGCACCAACGTTTGGGCCGCCTCGTCGAATTTGCCTTGGGCGATTTGCAGCCGGGCCTTGAGGGCAATCACCCGCGCGAGCGCACGGGTTTTTTGCAGGTGCGGCAGCAAGGTCGCGAAGCCGTGTTCGCGAATCGAATCTTCCCAGTTGCAGACAGCCCGGAGCGATGCCCGGCGGACTTCCTCGAGCTGGTTGCGATAGACGCCGACCGTGTTCTCGACGTCCTGCAGCGGCAGATCCGTCAAGGGAACGCCCAGCCAGTTGTAGACCTTGTTCGAGTATTCTTCGTCGTTGAACAAATCGCGGCCTTCCCAAGCCAAGGCGCGAAAATAGAACGTCGCCGCGTTGCCGGGCTCTTGCTCGGCCAGGTCGGGGAGCAACTGGTACTTGAGCGCTGGGCGCGGCTCTGCCTGGGGCGAAATCTCGAGCCTGACGACCTTCGGGCCATCCTCGGCCGCGCGGGCGGCGACCGACGCGGCCACGAGCAGCACAGCGAGCGGGACGAGCGTTGGGAATCGCATAATCTGTTCCTGAAGGGTCCGCGATGCGGACCAAAGGGAGGCGTGATGAATCGGTTCTCTGTCGTAGCCGGCACACTTCGTGCGCCGAACGCTGAGGCGGTGACCGCCGCAGATGTCTAACGTTCCTACTATCCCGCGGCCTCGAGCAACGCATCGCGCAGCGCACGATACGTTGGCTCACTGCTCGGTGTCGCAGCGTCGCCCGACGCCGCACTTGGTTCGCTTACTGGCCGCCGCTCGAGCTCACCCCGCAGCGCCTGCTCGCGGAGACTGGCATACGACTCCGGCGGAAACTGCATCGAAAACCGCCTTGGCGAAAACGCTTCCGGGGCTGTGGGCGCCATCGCCGGCGGAGCAACCGCGATCGTGGGCGCCTCCGTCGTGGGCGAGGCCGGCCGCTCGACGTACACGATTTCGGTCCGCGGCGAGCGCGCCAGCAGCGCCGCACTCAAGCCGACCGAAAGCAGCGCGAGCGCCGCGGTCGACAGCGGCCAGGCCCGGCGGCGCCAGGGGCTGTGAGCGAGCGCGGCGTCGCGTTCGGCGGCCGCGCGCCCCGCGGCGAACAACAGTTCGTCGCGCGCCAGTTGGGCGGTCGGCGTCAGGCCGGCGAGGGCCTGTTCGAAGGGGCTGAACTCGGAGGTGTGCGGTTCGTCGTGCATGGCACTCTCAGTCTTTCTCGCAGCGCGGCCAGGCCGGCCTCGTAGCGGCGATGCGCCGTGCTGGCCGAGGTGTCGGTCAGCCGGCCGATTTCGGCAAACGTCAAGCCGCCCCACAGGTGCGACACCACCACCTCGCGCTCGTCGGCCGGCAACCCGGCGAGCGCCGCGGCGGCCGACTGGGCGTCGAGCGCGTCTTCGAGGCGGTCCTCAAACCAGGGCCGGGCCGGGGCTGCGGCGGTTTCGCGACGGCGCCGCCGGCTCTCACCGCGGCCGGCGCTGATCGCGCCGTTGCGGACCACGCGAAACAGCCAGGCCTTGGGCTCGTCAGGCAGCGTCGGCTGCCGGGTAAGCTGCACCAGGGCCTCCTGCACCACATCCTCCGCCGTGTCGCACCACTGCCGCGCCAGCAGCACGAGCGCAGGGCCGTACCGATCAAGCAGTTCCGTCAGCAGCGATGGGCCGGCGGCAGGCATGGCGGTTCATTTGGGGCGTCATCTAGAAGACGCCGCCAGGGCAAAGGCATCCCAGAAAAAGGTCGGCCCCGCAGGTTGCCTAGTCTAACAAATGATTCGCGCGCAAGGCTTGCCGAGGGACTGCCCTAGCGTCTACTATAAAAGCCACATTTTCTTTTTAGCGTTTCGCTTGGCTGGTGGTTCCATGTCCGAAAGCGTCCCTCCCGCCCCGATGCTGCAGTACGACTTCGAGAACAGCCTGGGTCTGTGGATCTTTTCCGCAGCCCACGAGATGTCGCGGCTGATGAACGTCGAACTGGGGGCCCACGGCATCACCGTGCGGCAGTGGGAGGTGCTCGCGCACCTTTCGTTGCGAGGGGACCAGTCGCAGAGCGAGCTCGCCGAGACCATGAATATCGAGGCGCCCACGCTGGTGGGCGTGCTCGATCGCATGGAGCGCGACGGCTGGATCAACCGTGTGGCCGACGAGACCGACCGCCGCCGTAAGTTCATTCGCGCCTCCGAGAAGGTCCGCCCCGCCTGGAACAAGATGGTGGAGTGTGCGCTCAAGGTGCGGCGGCGGGCTCTGCGCGGCATTTCGGAAGACGAGCGGCTGTTGCTCCGCGATCTGCTGGCCCGCGTGCAGGCGAACCTCGAAGGGCCCGAACCGCAAGAACCGGCCGAGGCTCCGGAAGCCGCAGAGGCTCAAGGAACGGTGGCGCAGGCAGCCGTGGCGGCCGAAGTGGCGGCCCCCGCGGCCGTGCCGCAGGAAGCGGTCTAGCGGAAGTCGCGATTTGCCAAGGCGTTGCGGCATGCCATCGCCGTCGCGCGGTCAGCCGCCCCGAAATCCGGAAATTCCGCGCGAACCTTTCGCGCCCGTCCGATCTCTAAACCCGCGTACCCCCGCGAACGGTCAAAAATCCGGCCAATCGGCCCAGGATCGACTTGGCCCCAGCGGGTTGGCAACTTAGGATTCTTCTAGGGATTGGTTCGAGTGCGCCGCGGCCTCTGGCCGATGCGCGGATCTAGGGCCAAAGCCCGCTAAGTGTTTCATCATCTTCCCAAGCCGCGCCGCTAGCGCGCCGGAGCGTCCCATGCGCACGTCCATTCGCAACATCACGTCGAGCATCAGCACCTGCATCAGCCAGGCTTGCGGCCGCGTGTTCGCGAACGACCTGCTGGACCTCCGCGCGAAGCGCTTGCGCGCCTTCTTCGCCGAGGTGGCAATGCACGTCGTCGGGAAACATGTCCCGCCGAGCGTTACCACCGCGGCCGCTGCTGCTGGAGCTTATCCGGCAGCCCGGCCGCCGCGGAGCCGGCAAGGTTGGCAATCGCCAACCCTGGTCTACGCGGGCTAACGAGCGAGCGCCCCACAGGCGCAAGCGTCCTAGCCCACAAGACCTGAAAGCCGGCGCCGCCTTGGCCTCACCGCCAAGCTGGGCTGGCTAGCCGTGTTCCCCGGTTGCGCCGCACAAGGCTTTGGGCCTTGTGCTAGGCGTCAGCCGCTCGCGTGCGTTCATTCCTGAAGAAGGCAATTTCTCGCGATCCCCACGGGTGAGCGCGAGATCAGCGGTTGGAGAGATTCAAGTGACACTCGTCATCGAAGAGACAGAGCTCGAGGGACCGGGGTATCAGGGGCAGTCGGAAACCGTGGCCTTGGTGCTGGCCGCGCAAGACGGCGATCGGGAAGCGTTCGGCTTGCTCGTCGAGCGGTTCGAGCGGTCGGTCTACGCCGTGGCCCAGCGCCGGCTCGGCGACCACGCCGAGGCGCAAGAGGTGTGCCAGGAGGTGTTCATCCAGGCGCTGCGGAAGCTCGACCAGTTGCGGGAGCCGGCCTGCTTCGGCGCCTGGCTCCGGTCGATGGCCGGCCGGATGGCGATCAACCGGGCTACCCGGCGCGGGCCGGCGATCGCCACCGATCCGAGCACGCTCGAGGTCACCTGCGCGCGGGGGCAGGGACCGGTGGCCGACGCCTTGGCCGAGGAGCGCCGGCAGCAGGTGCGGAGCGGACTGGAGCGGCTCAAGACGCTCGACCGGGAAACGCTCGTCGCGTTCTACGTCGACGGGCACTCCTTGGTGGAGATGAGCCACAACTTCCGCTCGCCGGTAGGCACCATCAAGCGGCGGCTGCACGTCGCCCGGCAGCGGCTCGCGCGAGAGCTCGAGCAGTTGGCGGCCGTGTAGCGGGCAGGGCCCCGGCGACTCGCACGGGCGGCGGAGGATGCCAACGGCGGTTGGCAAACTTTGGCCGCTGACGAGTCGCCGGGGAGCGGTGACCTAGGCGCTAGGCTAGTTGCTAATGCAATGTCCAGCTTGGTTTCCGGTTGGTCCGCACACTAACCCGCAGCGCAAGCAAGGGACGCAAGCGCCGGCGAGCGCGCTGGCCGAAGATGCCGCCCGGCCCGCGAAGTGATCTGGCGGGCTCGACGAGGAGTCGCGTTGCTTTCGTTGCGCGCGCCGCGCGCCGATGTATTTTGGCGCAACTCCTACTCTTGGCTATGACAGCGCATCAGGGTTTTCCCCCGCGGTGAGGCGTTGAACTTCTTTGTGAAAGTTTCGTTTCAAAGTAGTTGACGTGTTTCGCGCGGACCGCTAGATTTCCACTCGTGCATGTGGATCGGCGGCTGTCAAGGAACGACGGCTGACGGGCGGCGAGTTCTTTGCCGGACAACTCCGATCCACGGCCCCAAGCGACGGTAGGAGTCGCTTATGGGTCTGTCGCAGGAGTTTACGCGACACGCGGGCCGGCTCTCCGGTTCTCGCTCGGCATTCACTCTCGTCGAGGCCTTGGTCGCCGTGACGATCGTGGGTTCGCTGGTGGCTTTGTTGCTGCCGGCGGTGCAGGCGTCGCGGGAGCGGTCGCGGCAGACGGTGTGCGCCAATAATCTTCGCCAGCAGGGGCTGGCTGTGCAGCAGCACGTGCAGGCGTTCGGCCGGTTTCCCAGCAATGGCTGGGGATATCTGTGGGTGGGCGATCCCGACCGCGGCAACGACCTCAAGCAGCCGGGCGGTTGGATTTACAACCTGATCGTCTACACGCAGCCGAAGACGCATCGCGATCTCGGCAAGAGCGGTGACCCGCGCGGCGGGGGCCATGCGGCCTTCGAGCGGCTCTTGTCGGAGCCGGCGCCGCTGTTCGTGTGTCCCAGCCGCGGCGACGGGCGGCCGCGGCCCGCGGCGCCGTGGTTGCCCCCCTTCAATGCCGAGTTCCTCCCGCTGGTGGCCAAGACCGACTACGCGATCTGCGAAGGCGATTACATCACCGACACGCAAGGGGGCCCGGAGTCGCTCGAGCAAGGGGACAAGAACGAATACCAGTGGAAGGACACCGGGCCGGCCACGGGGGTCAGCTATTTACGCAGCGCCGTGCGGCCTGCCCACGTGACCGACGGCCTGAGCCACACCTATTTGATCGGCGAGAAGTACGTGAGCTACGGCGGCTATGAGACGCATGACGACCCGGGCTACGACCAGACGATGTACACCGGCGTCGATCTCGATTTGAACCGCTGGACGCTCGAGCCGCCGCTGCCGGACGGGCGTGAGTGGGAACTGCGGCGGTTTGGCAGCGCCCATCCCGAGCACGTCGGCTTCGCCTTTTGCGACGGCAGCGTGCGCTGGATTCGCTTCGCGATCGACCCCCAACTCCACCGCACCCTCGGCCACCGCAGCGACGGCGCCATCCTCGACGAGGCAAAGCTATGAATCGCCACGGAGGCACGGAGACACGGAGAGGACAGAGGGCTTTCGTCCGCGCGAGTCGTCCCGCCACATTCTATGGGTTCACCCTTCGAGCCCTCGCTCACATTCAGTCCTCCTCTTCTTCCTCTCCGTGTCTCCGTGCCTCCGTGGTGAAAAGACGTTCGGCGTTCACCCTCGTCGAGCTGCTCGTGGTGATCACCGTCATCGCGGTGCTCGTCGCGCTGCTCTTGCCGGCCGTGCAAATGGCCCGCGAGTCGGGCCGCAAGACGACTTGTTTGAACAATCAGCGAAACATCGCGCTGGCGATGGTGCAGTTCGAGCAGGGTAAGAAGTATTTTCCCGGGTACGTGAACCATGTCAGCGGCAAGACCGTAGGCTGGGTGTTGCCGGTGCTGCCGTACTTGGGGCGCGGTGATCTGCTCGACAACTTCAAGCTCGGCAAGACCTACGCTGGGCAGCTCGACATCCTGCTCTGCCCGAGCGCGTTCGTATCGAAAGAGCTGAAGGCCCCGTTGTCGTTCGTGGTCAACTGCGGGCGGGCCACCGGCCCCGAGAAGCCGGCCAACGGCGTCTTTCTCGACGCCGGCAAGGCCGATGCCCGCGGCAACACGACGCACTACATCGACAGCCACGACGGCACGACCTATACGTTGTTGACGAGCGAGAACCTGCGAGCCCTCGAGTGGACGGCGGCCGACGCCAAGGGGGCCAAAGAGGGGACCGGCTTCCTCTGGCACGACGCGGAGACGAAGGAGCGCAAGATCAATAGCTGGCTCGACGCGGCCTTGCCCTCAGGCGGCAAGCGCGCCGACCACGCCCGCCCGAGCAGCAACCACTCAGGGGGCGTGCAGATCACGATGTGCGACAGCAGTGCCCGCTGGCTGCGGGAAGACATCGACTACGCCGTTTTTGTGCAACTCATGACGCCGTTCGGGAAAGCGTCGGACGACAAAGAGAACCGAACCATCTTCGACAGCGACTATTAACCTACAGATCGCAAGGATTCGTTCCATGGCATCCTACACTGCCTCTCGTGTTCGCTGGTTTCGCATGCTGTTGATCCGCACTCTCGGTCTGGTGATCCTCTGCTTGGCACCGCAGGCGTATACGGTCCTGGCGGTTTGTCCGGTAGTTAATGGATATGATGTCGGGCAGGACGACCAGTGGATTCGCGTTGGCACTACGAACATGAAGATTCAATTCAAGACCGATGCTGGTAAGCTGTTGTTTTTCGGGGGCGGCGACAATTGCGGCATTGATGCCCACCGCACTCACGTCAAAGCACTCTCGCCATGCATCGCGGCACCCGCGAAAGAGCAGAGGTTTTTTACTCACGTCCATTCGACTTACCAGGCGCAGCTTAATGCTGGCAATTGCGTTGGCCTGGACCCCAAGGGGAAAGCTCAAGTTGTCACTCAAGCCAATATTCACGCATATTTCGAGGACTACTATGGACACCTGTCGCCTGACTGGCAAGGTGGCACTTTTACGGCCGACAACGGCGCGACCGGCGTCGATGTAACAAAGAACTGCTGGGCTTACGCAATGGGATACGACATGTGGATCCAAGATCCTGATATTCCGCGCACGGTCGATTGGTTGGCCGATCCGTGGTTCATGGTTGGCAACATTCTTGCATTTGACGATGCCGGTCAGACCCCCAGAAACTATCACATGTCCAAGATCACCGCTGTTGGCGGCCCCGGAACGTACAGCCTCAACTACGTCACTCAGACTAAAGAAAAGTTTCAGTCGAGCGACATCTACACGGGATCTAAGTATTCAGGGAAGACGCCGTACAATGACTTCATGAACGACAGCCGCGTGCTGATGAAGCGCTACTGATGCGGCGGGACCGCGAGTGTGACTTCTAAAGGTACTCTGGCAATGCGATTTCGCGTTCGTCCTGCTAAGGCATTGGTCGCTCTCGCGGTTTTGGGGACCGTTGCGATCGCGTTTCGCTCCTGCGTTGATTCATCGGCGTACTTTAGGCGACGCGCGCCATTCAAGGGATCCTTGGTGCATCGTGATCGTGCAGCCAAGTTTGTGGAGACCCTTCGCGGAGAAACTACGGAAGACTCGGTGCGGCTTCTCACGGAACAGGAGCAGTATGAAGCTGAAGACGCGCGGTCCATGGAGACGAAGGGAAACCAGCAATCGTTGCGAGTCGCGCTCAGTAGCAGGCGGACCGCAAAGGTCATTGAGAGTCTAGATGTCTTAGATCCCAACGCGGCGAGCGTGCAATCGTGGGCGATCTATGAGCATGCCGAGGGGGCGCTCCAATCCACGATCGAACGGATCCTGCGCATGTATGAGGACAAGAACTCACCAGAGAATTCGGAGTCATTGCTCGGCGACAACCGTGCCGTGTGCGTAGGGCTTTTCTGTGTTGCGCAGCACTGTGAGCCCTTGAAGCTTGTGAAAGCGCTGAAGTCGCTTGAATCGCTGACTGCTCGGTCCCTAAAACGCATTCAACGAGCACCCCACTTGTACCCCGAAGGACTTGCTCGCCTGATTAAGCGATACTCGGAGCCAGACAATGCGTGTAAGGTGAGTCTCCTAATGTGCTCCCTTGAATCGTCGTCGGTTGGGGCGAGGGCAAAGTCTGGAGCGGAGCGACTCGTTGCAGGGCTGTCGCGGACCGAGATTCCACTGCTCGCCTGGGATGCCGAGGTATCGCCGTTCGATTTTGTGCATGTGCATCAGGGCGTGCCGGTCGATGGACGCCCGCTCAGCGTGTCGTGCATCGAGTACACATGGCCTGCCAGTTCGGAAGGGCGCGGGTGTGGACTATTTGACGAGCCGTGCCAGGACCGGCTTGTGGCATCGCTAACGCAAATCGTCACTAGCGGCGCAGCGAGGCCGACCCCGGCAAAGAGTGATCGATGAAAACATCCCTCCGGGAGAGAATGTATTGGGCCCTTGTGGCCTCAATTGTCGCTCTTCAGGCTGTTGGTCTTTTGTGGCAGGCTGATGCGGAGTCGGTAACGTGGGACGAGGTTGGTCACTTTTGCGCTGGTGTAAGCCATTTGCGCTACGCACAGTTTGACCTCTACTGCGTCAATCCTCCGTTAGTTCGCAGTATCGCGGCAGTTCCCTTCGTTGCTACGCCGCGTCCGACGAGTGGATACCCCGATTGGACCGTACGTGACTACCGGCCCGGCGCGAGAAGCGAGTTTTGGATCGGATATGAGTTTTTCTCGCGGAGTGATTCACGGACGTCCTTTAGCGCCCTCCGAGCGGCGCGGGTTGCAATCGTGCCGCTTAGTTTCGTGGGGGCCGGTGTGTGTGTGTGGTGGGCGAGGTCGTATTATGGTCTGGTGGCATCAATCGGATCTCTCGCCTTGTGGTGCGCGTGCCCAAACATCCTTGGCCACGGCCACTTGATCACCCCCGATGTCGGCGCGGCATCGCTCGGTGCGTTGGCCAATTATTGTTTTTGGAAGTGGCTTCGCGAGAGCACTTGGAAGCGCGCGGTGATCGTTGGCATGGTCCTGGGTATTGCGGAGCTTGCCAAGACGACTTGGGTCGTGCTGTTTGCCCTTTGGCCGGTCGTGACTCTCATCTGGCGGCAAGGAACATTACCCGCGGAACGGCCAAAGGGGCAATGCCGGCAACTTGCGTTCGCGCTTCTGCTGGCGATCTACATCGTCAATCTCGGCTACGCTTTTGAAGGGTCGTTCACGCGGGTGCGTGACTTTCAATTCGTCAGCCAGACGCTTTCCGGAAACACGGTCGAGGATAGGAAGCGAGTCGAATACGGCAACCGTTTCACCGACTCATATCTGGGCTATGTTCCCATCCCCTTTCCCAAGAACTACCTCCTCGGCATCGATCGCCAGAAGCTCGATTTCGAGTTCAAGCTCTGGTCCTACCTCGGCGGCGAATGGCGGCGGGGCGGCTGGTGGTACTACTACCTCTATGCCTTGGCTATCAAGGTGCCGCTCGGCACGTGGGTGCTTATTGGGCTCGCGGCCTGGTGCAGCTTGTTCCGTCAAGGGTACTCCGCCGGGTGGCGGGATGAGCTGGTGCTGCTGGCGCCGCTGTTCACCATTCTGATCTTCGTCAGCAGTCAGACCGGCTTCTCGCACCACATGCGGTACGTGCTGCCGATCTTTCCGTTTGCCTTTATTTGGGCGAGCAAGGTGTTTCGCTCCTACGAGCTCAAGCACTACAAAACGTTCGCCGTGGCCTGCGCCGCGCTCCTGTGGAGCGTGGTCAGCAGCCTGTCGGTCTACCCGCACAGCCTGTCGTACTTCAACGAGTTGGTCGGCGGGCCCAAGGGGGGCCACTGGCACCTGGGCAACTCGAACATCGACTGGGGGCAGGACCTGCTCTACCTGAAGAAATGGCTCGACGCGCATCCAGAGGCCGCCCACTCCGCCCAGGGCCCGATCGGCGTCTCGTACGACAACATCCTCGACCCCAGCGTGGTCGGCATCGAGTACACGAAGCCGCCGGTCGGCCCCACGGCGATCGAACAAGAGCTACCGCCCCCCGAGCGGCAAGGCCCCTTGCCCGGCTGGTACGCGATCAGCGTCAACCACCTCCACGGCCGCACCAAGGAGTACGAATACTTCCTCGAGTTCGAGCCCGTGGCCATGGCCGGCTACTCGATCTACATCTACCACCTCACCCCCGCCCTGGTGAACCCCGTCCGCCGCAAACTGGGCCTGGCGGAAGTCGCGGCCGGCGCGGCGCCCGCAAGCTCCGGCCCGGGCGCAGGCGAATAGTGTTGTGCGGCGAAACCTACGGTGCGCAGCCCCCATGCCTCCTCTTCTCACCGTCGTCATCCCCGCCTACCACGAGCAAGCCACGATCGGTGAACTAATCCGACGCGAGCCAAGCCCGACCCCCGCTTCACGCAAACCGCATCAGCAGCACGAGCGAGCCGATGGCCATCAGCAGCCCCACGATCTCGCCCGTGCTCAGCGACTCGCGGAACGCCACGGCGCCGATCGCCGTGAGCAGCAGGATCATCGACACGGAGTAGAGCACGCTGATCGTGGCCAGCTTTAGGTGCTTCATTACGAAGACCCAGCCGAAGGCCGTCGAGGCGTAGAAGGCGAAGCCCAGGTAGAACCAGGGGGAGCGTAGCGAATGCGGTTCGCGGCTGGCCAGCTTGAGGAAGTAGTCGCCCACGACCCCCACCAGGCTGAACGCCATCGTGATCACCACGGGAAGCAGCTTGCCGGACATACGTTGAAACCTGGGTTCGAGGGGGGGAAGATCGCGGCCGCGGGCGTATTCTGACCGCTCCCCTTGGCCGACCGAAGCCCAATCGCACGCCCTTCCCGGCTCCAACCAGCACACGGGCTCCCTCCGGCTGCACGAAATCCGTGCGAAGCCCCTTCGCGTCGACTATCGTGGAAGGATGCCTCCTGCGTGGGAACGCCGGCCTTCGCCGGTTCGCGGGGGGCGGCAGAGAAGTTCGATTTTCGCCTGGGGGCTCTTGTGGTCCGCCGTGCCTGGCCGCTGCTATTGGCCGTTGTGGGGGGCGCCGCGCCGGCGCTGCCGGCGGCCGATTTCATCGTGGTTCCGGAAGCCCAAACAGGCGTTCCGGTGAGCCTGACCGATCTCTCGGCCGACGGTTCGGTCGTTGTCGGCTCGAGTGGCTTTCTTTCCGGGCAGGCCCTGCGCTGGACCGCCAAGGGGGGCTCCCAGCTCTTGGGCGACCTACAAACGCCCGCCATCCGCAGCGCGGCGCTCGCCGTTTCGAGCGACGGCCAGACGATCGTCGGCAAAGGGACCGCCGACGACTCTTCGCTGGCCGCGTTCTCTTGGACCTCGAGCAGCGGAATCGTCCCGGTGTGGCCGCTCCCGCCTGCCCAGGCCAACGACGTGACGGCCTATCAAGCGACCGGCGTTTCAAGCTCCGGCAAGGTGATCGTCGGACAATTGGAGATGGGCGCCAATCGCCAAGCCTTCCGCTGGACCGAAGCAGACGGCGTCAAGCTGCTCGGCGATCTGAGCGGCGGGGCGACCTCGAGCGGCGCCACCGACGTCTCGGCCGATGGGCAGAAGCTCGTCGGTTGGGCTACCTCGGCTCAGGGGCAGCAGGCCGCCTACTGGACCCAGGCGACCGGTTTCGTCTCGCTGGGCGGGCTGCCGGGGGGCGCGGGGACCGGCTTCTTTCCGAGCTTGGCGCAGGCGATCACGCCCAGCGGCCAGGTGATCGTGGGCCAGGTCGATGGGCCCCGCGGCCAAGAGGCGTTTCGCTGGACGGCCGAGACCGGCATGGTCGGGCTCGGCGATCTGGCGGGCGGCTCGTTCTATAGCGACGCGGTGGGCGTGTCGGCCGATGGCCGCACGATCGTGGGGCACAGCGTTGTTGCCGGCGCAGCAGGCGTCGACCGCGACGCCGACTACATTTGGGATCCCGCGCGCGGCATGCGTCCGCTGCTCGACGTGCTCGTGAACGACTACGGGCTGAATTCAGCTAAATCTTTGGCCGGGCGGCCTCTCAACGTCCGCGGGATCTCCGACGACGGGCTCACGATCTTAGGGGACAACTGGATCGCCAACTTGCGCGGCGCGTTCCTGCCGGGCGACGCCAACTTCGACGGCCGCGTCGATCTGAGCGACTTTGGTCTGCTGAAGGCGAACTTCGGCAGCGGCCGCTACCGCAACCAAGGAGACTTCGACGGCGACGGCCAGGTGAACCTCTCCGACTTCGGCCTCTTGAAGGCGAACTTCGGCAAAGGAGGCGCGGCTGCGGTTCCCGAGCCAGCAACGGCAACTAGCCTGCTGCTGGGCATCGCCTTGCTCTCCGCGGTCCGCTCTCGTAGGGTGGGGCGCCTGCCCCACGGGGACCCGCGGTGACCTACGCGAATCACCTGGTTGCCGGAGGAACGGTGGGGCACGCAGAGCCTCGTCCGCACCCTACGCCCTGCCAACTCTTCCGATCTTCGTATGGTGGGGCGCCAGCCCAACGCGGCGCCACGGTGACCTATGCGAATCGCCAGGGTTGCCGGAGAAAACGGTGGGGCTCGCAGAGCCTCGTCCGCACCCTACGCGGCGCTACTCGCCCAATCCGTCCGCGTCTTCCATGCCTTCAATGTAGCGGCGCAGGCGTTCTACTTCGTCGGTGATGTGCCGGAGGCGGAGCATGTTTTGCACCCGCTTCACCAGTTCGAGCTTGTTGACCGGCTTGCTGAGGAAGTCGTCGGTGCCGGCGTCGACCGCCCGCTCGATGTCCCCCAGCTCGTTGAGCGCGGTGACCATGAGCACCATGATGCCGCGGGTGGCGGGATCGCTCTTGAGCTGCCGGCAGACCTCGAACCCCGAGAGCCGGGGCATCATCACGTCGAGCAGGATCAGGTGCGGGTGGAAGGTGGCCACCTTGTCGAGCGTGTCGCGGCCGTCGACGGCGATCTGCACGTCGAACTCGAGATCGGCCAGAAAGGCCTCGAGCAGCTCGACGTTCGTCGGGTTGTCGTCGGCGATCAGAATGCGGCTGCGGTCGGCGCTGGTCATGGAAGCAGCGGAAGGGGTGGCGCGGAAGTCCTTTGGCAAGCGAAGATTATAAGGGGTGGTGGGCTGGGGGAGAATGCCGAGCGGGAGCCGCACCAGACGAGGGGAAAAACGCCAGGGCGCCTGCTGCGGTTATCCGGAGGCGGCGGTCCTCGCGTTCAAGAGGTTGCGGACTCAAGGTACCCGCGGATTATTCTGGTTTGCCTCTTGGCGCACGCTAGAATGGGGCCGAGGCAATGCGAGGGCCTCGCCGGCTGCGGAACTGAAGTTGCAGGATAGCGAAGGGGTTTTCGAGCGAGAGGACTCACCGTCCCTGAACCGGCCCTCTCCCACGGGGAGAGGGAGACAGAGGGCAAGCCTAGCGGGGCGACAAGGAGATCCGCATGGCGACCGTCGAAACCCCTCAATCGCATGCCTCAGCGCCTGCTTCACCTGCCAACGAATGTTGGGCGCCGCTCAGTCTGCCGCGGCCCGAGCCGCGGGTGCCTCCCATTCAGCTTGTGAAGCTGTGCTACACGCTGGTTCACGCGGCCGAGGCGGCCGGCATCCGCGACCTGGCCGACGGCGAGTATCGGCCCGAGGACACCACGCTCGAGCAGGGCATTCACCGCCAGCTCAACGAACTGCTTGACCGCGTCGGCTGCACGCGCCCCGGCTTCCGGCTGCTCGAGATCGGCTGCGGCTATGGCTCCTTGTTGGCCGCGGCGAAGCAGCGCGGCGCCCGCGCCGTGGGCGTCAACGTCTCGCCCGAGCAGATCGACTACTGCCAGGCCCAGGGCTTGCAGGCCTACTGCTGCAACTACCGCGATCTGCTCACGGCCGACGCTTGGCACGGCCAGTTCGACGGCGTGATCGCCAACGGTTCGCTCGAACATTGGGTGCAGCCAGAAGATGTGCTTGCCGGCCGGATGGACGACATCTACCGCGAGTCGTTCGAGATCGTCGCCCGCGCGCTCGATCCAAACTTGCCCGAAGCGCGCTACGTGACGACCGCCATCCACGTGAAGCGCGAGGTCCATCCCGAGCAGTTGCTCACGCCCTGGTATCGCCACCCCCGCGGCTCAGACGCCCGCTACTACAGCCTGTTGCACCACTGGATGGGCGGCTATTACCCAGTCGATGGCCAACTGGCTCATTGCGCCGAGCCCTGGTTCGAGCTCGAGGCCGAAACCGACGGCACGGCCGGCTACAAGCAGGCCAACGACATTCGCCTGGCGCGGATGCAGCGAGCGCTCTACACGAACCCCAAGGTCGTCTGGCGCATCGCCCGCGCATTTGTCCGCCATCCCTGGGTGACAGGCACGATGATCGAGAGCTTTTTCGTGGAGCAAGCGTGGGACTGGCAATTCCGCGGCGATGATCCGCCGATGAAGCTGCTCCGCCACACCTGGCGGAGGACTCGCTCCCTGTAGGGTCCGCTCTGCGGACCAGAGGGAGTTTGTTGAGAACTCCCAAAAGCGTCGCCGACGTTTGCGCGCCGAGTTATGCTGGCGGCCATGACTCTCCATCGACGCCAGTTTCTGCGCGCCGCTGCGGCCGGCGCAGTTGTCGCCCCTGCCGCCTCGAAGACGCGCGCCGCGGCGCCCAGCCCGGCGCAACGCCTCTTTTTCACCTCCCAGGGCAAAACCGCCGTGGTTCAGGCCGATGGCGGCGGGCTGCGCTATCTCTCCTTCGACGTGCCCAACCAGGCCACCTGGCAGCCGTGCGGCTTTTTTTCCGACGGCCGCGTGCTGCTGCTGAGCATGGAGCCGCGGCGCGACGGGCCGGGAAAACCCTTCGACGAATACTACCACCAAACGCCCACGCACCTCTGGATTCATAACCTCGACACCGGGTCGCTCCAGGAGATCGCCACGCAGGGCCGGATGGCGCCCTTCTACTCGCCGCAACTGTTGTTGGGCGATGATCGGCTGCTGGTGCAGGTGGTGCGCAAAGGGGGCGGGCAGATCTACAGCATGAACCTCGACGGCAGCGACGCCCGCGAGTTCACCCGCCCCGCAGACGGCTTTCCCTACGGCATGAGCGCAAGCCCCGACGGCCAGCGGCTGGCGTTCCACTTGGCCACGGGCGAGGGCTATCAGGTGTGGACCAGCGACGCGGAGGGGGGCCAGCGCACCAAGGTCGCCGCGGCCCGGGGGCATCTCTACTTCGCGCCGGCGTGGTCGCCCGACGGCCAGTGGCTCCTCTATCAGGATTGCCTGCACGAGCAGGACCCTGGCCACGACTGGTCGGACGTGTGCATCGGACGGCCCGACGGCTCGGAGCAGCGCATCCTGACGAGCGGCCAGACGATGTGGTTCGCCGCCAGCTACGGCAACCCACAACATCGCGGCGGCGGTTCGAACGTGCCGACCTGGACGCGCGACGGAGCGATCCTCTTTCCCCGCAAACTGCCCGGCGCGCAGGTCGCTTGGGTCTATCAGGCCCGGCGTCCCGACGTCGATCACTTCAACCGCGACTATCTGCCCGACCAAGCTCGCGGCGGCACAGAGATTTGCCAGCTCGACCCAGAGAGCGGTGTACTCCAGCGGCTCACCGCGAGCGAACCGCCGGTCTGGGATTTTCGGGCAACGCAGTCGGCGGACGGTAAAGCGATTGCCTTTTGTCGAGCGGCAACGGGCGAGCTGCCGGCGCTCTGGATCATGGATTCGGGCGGCCAGAATGCCCGTGAGCTGACCAAGGGGCTCGACGGCCTGGGGGCCGATCATCCGCGCTGGCTGCCGCTGGCGTCGGCAACATGAAGCGAAGGGCACGGTCGGCAGAGGCGTTATGCTGAAGCATGACCTACGCGCTGCTTGCGCGAGCGGTTGGGCATGACGGTTGCAGTTGGATGCGTGGGCCGAACACGCCTTCAACGTCCCTCTCGAGGAGGATCCCGTCATGTCGAGCGAGCAGTGGGGATTGTGCAAAGAGTGCAAGTGGTGGCAGATCGAGCCGGAGGGGCACGTCGCCGATCAAACGATCGGCATGTGCATCGATGAAGAACTGCTCGGCTACCACTTGCGGGTGTCGGGCAATAGCGGCTGCAATCGCTTCATGGCAGGCAGCCCGGCGAAAGCGACGGGCTCGAGTGCTAAGCCGCCGGCGGCGACCGCAGTTCGTTGACTATTCGCACCACGATTCAGCGAACGCCGCGATCTCGAGGCGCACGAGTTGATCGGCCAATTCGGCCGCCGACTGCGGGCGGCGCAGGGGCTCCTTCGCCAAGAGGGAGCGGACCAACTCCGCTAGGGCGCGCGGCGCCGCCGGTGCGATCGCGCGGGGATCGGGGGGCGGCGCGCGTCGATGCCGCTCCAGCACCTCGGCCACCGAATCGCCTTCAAACGGTTGACGGTGCGTCAGCAGTTCGAAGAGAACGACGCCGAGAGAGTAGAGGTCGCTGCGTGCGTCGATGGGGAGCGCGGGCGCGAGCGCTTCGGGCGCCAGATACGCTGGCGTGCCTAGGATCGCATCATCGACCGACCGCTCGGCGGTCGTCCGACGGGCGAACCCAAGGTCGAGCAAGGTGAGGTGCCCACGCGGCGACACGTGCAGGTTGGCCGGTTTCAGGTCCATATGCAGCCAGTTCGCGGCGTGCAGCGCCTGGAGCGCCTGGGCCGCTTGCCGCGCCAACCAAAGCACGAGCATCAGTGGCAACGGCTGGCCTTCAGCGAGGATTTCCGCGAGCGTAGCGCCTTCCAAATAAGGCAGCACGACGAAGCGGTCGGCGCCTTGAATGCCCGCATCCAGGACTGAGATCAGGTGGGGGTGCGTTACCTGCCGGCCGACTTCGGCTTCGCGTTCGAGGAGTGCAAGAGCCCGCGGATCACTTTGGCATTCGGTCCGCGCAAGCTTGAGCAGGTAGGGGGCCCGGCCTGTGCCTTGCCTGCCACGCGGCCATGCGGCAAAGAGATCGCAGAGGGCCCCCCGAGCCTCGCAGGGCCCGGCTTGCCAGGCGCCGACCACGAAGCCTTCCGCGAGGCGACGGCGGGTTGGCGCAAGGGGGGCGGTGGAAACAACCGTTTCGGCTTGGCTCATTCGCGGTAGCTGTACTGCGGGAGAGAACGCCGCGGCTGGGTCGGCGGGCGGCGTTCCCGAAAATCGTTCGAATGCCGGGTCTGTAAGGGCTGAATCGGTTGTAGGGGCGGCGGAATTGAAGCGGCCCTAATGGTCCGGTTGGGCTTACCCAAGCTGCCCGACCGCACATCCCTGCCGCGAAGCGAGAAGGCGCGTTGCCGATTCGATCCATGTTGTTTTCCGGCAACGAGTTCCGCGCGGTTCGTCGGCGGCGCGCCGCCGCCCAATCGCTTGTGACGATTCTTGCGCTCGACTAGGCTAAAAATCTTGGCTCCTTGCCTGTCTTATCATTCGCTTGCTTCCTCCCGAACCGGGCGCCGCCGGCTCTATTTGCATGGTCGATCGATCCGCTCGACAGCGAGGCGACGGGGCGCCGGCATCTTGGCCGGCTCGCGCCGCGGTCGGACTGTTGACCTTGGCGGTGGTGCTCAGCCCGTGGGCTTTCGGCTCCGTGCACGCATATTCCCAGGTCGTCTTGCTCGCGCTCGTGATCGTGGCGGGGGCGATCAGTTTGCTTTCGCGCTGGGCGCCGCCGTTGCCCTGGCTGGCGATTCCCTTGCTGCTGGGCTTTGGGTTGGCGGTCGTGCAGCTCGTGCCCTTCTCGGCGGAGACGCTCGCCAGGGTGGCGCCCAAGTCCTTTGAGTTTCAGCAGCGCCTGTTCGAGCCTGCGAGTCCCGACGGCAGTCCTGCCGTCACCGCGCGGCCAATTTCGCTGTATCCGGCCGCGAGTCGTCACCAGCTCTGCTTGCTGCTCTTGGCCACCGTGGCGTTCTTGACTGCGGTCCGCTGCTTTACCAATGGCTCGCTCGCCCTTTCTTTGGCGGCGGCCGTGGCCGGCAACGGAGCGGCGCTCGTGCTATTTGGCTTGGTGCAGCGGCTAACGTGGAACGATCGGCTGTTCTGGGCGGTGCCTCTGTCAGGCGGGGGACTGCCTTTTGGACCGTTCGTCAACCGCAATAACGCTGGTGGATTCTTGAATATGTGCCTCGCCGGCGGTGTGGCATTGTTGTTTTGGGCGCTGCGGCGTCGCGGGCTGGAAGGCGAGGAGGACGACTGGCAGTATCTTTCGGCCGACGGTTTCTCCTGGTGGGAACGCGTTCGCGGAACCGTCGAGGGATGGCTGGCCAACCTTGACGCAACCAAGGCGGGCGCGCTCGCGCTCACCGGGTGGCTCGTGGCCGGCGTGATGGCGACCCTCTCGCGCGGAGCGGTAGTCGGCATGCTGGTCGCCGGCAGTGCGACGCTGCTCGCCGCGGCCGGAATGCGGCAGCGGCTGCGGCACCTGGCGGCTCTTGGCTTGGTCGGCGTCGTTGGCGCTGCGCTGCTGGCATGGTTCGGCTTCTCGTACGACCTTCAAGAACGATTTGACACCATGGGTAGCGGGATCGACCAAACTCGGCCCACGATGTGGCGCGAATCGCTGGCGGCCGTGCCAGAGTTCTGGGCCACAGGCAGCGGGTTGGGCACTTTCCGCTACGTCTTCGAGCCCTACCGTCGCAATCTTTCGGACCACGCTTGGTACGAGCATGCCGAGAATCAATATATCGAGGCGGTGCTCGACGCCGGAGCGCCGGGGTTGGCGCTGTTGCTCGCCGCGTTGGCGCTGGCGAGCTACGCGCTCTATCGCCTGGCGCGGGCCGCCCGTCACGCGAGTCCGTCGGTGCAGGCGGCTGCGTTGGGGGCCGTGTTTGCCTTGAGTTCGCAAGCCGCGAGCGGCGCGTTCGACTTCGGGCTGTACTTGCCGGCGAACATGACCTTGCTCGCGGTTTGGTGCGGCTTGGCTGCAGGGTTGGCGATCTGTGTATCGCCGCCAGAACGCCTCAGCCGCGTCGCCTTGCCTGGCTCGGCCTGGCTCTGCTCGGGCGTGCTCGCCGGATTGTTGGCGGCCGGCGTCCCCGCGCTGCTCGACACCTGGCGGCTGGGCCGCGTGGAAATGGCCACGCGGAAGGCGTCGCTTGGTGATCTGCGAGAACTGCCGAGCGCGGAAGAGCTGAAAGGCCGCCTCGACGCGCTCACCGCTGCTCTCCGGGAGCGGCCTGACGACGCCGAGGCGCAGCTACGGGCGGCTGAACTCTGGATCATGCTCTATCGTCTGCAAGCGGAAGACCGGTTGCGAGCCGAAGCCGAGGCGGCCATCTCCGCCGATCAGGTGCGCGACGCGGCTTCGACGGGGGTGCTGCATCGTCGCGCCCAGCAGTTGGCCGCGGCCGGAGACATGGCGGGGCTCGCGCGGTTGCGGTCCGAACCCGTGGTTGCCGAAAACCTGTTGCCGGCTCGCGAGCGATTGGTGCGGGCCGACCGCGCCTGCCCACTCTTGGCCAAGGCGCTAGTGGGTTTAGCGGAACTCACATTTCTGAGCGGTGACCCGCGCGACAACGCGGCCCTGCTGCAGCGGGCCAAGCAACTTTCGCCGGCGGACGGCCAACTGCTCTACCACATCGGCGCGCTCGAGTGGGACGCCGGTCGTACGACCGAGGCTCTGGCTGCTTGGCGCGAAAGTTGGCGACTGTCTCCGCCGTTCGGCGAACGCATTCTAACGCAGGCCGGCGAGCGACTCGAACCCGCCAAGTTGGCCGCCGAGGTTGTGCCCGCCACTCCCGAGGCGATTGCCCAATTCGTTCGTGCGCGTCGAGCTGCCGGCGACCCGCTCGACCAGTGGTCGGAGAAGCTGAGCGAGGCGGAACACCTGCTGTCGACCGCGAAGCTTACGACGGCCGAAAAGTTGCGCCTGCGGGCAGCGCTGGCCGACTTGGGCGGCGAGCACGGTCAGGCCATCGAGGGCTACCTGCAGGCCCTGGCGCTGCGTCCCGCGGAAGTCGGATGGCGACGCGAGTTGGCGCGCGTGCTCCTTGCCCAAGGCCGCGTCGATGAGGCCCGTCGGCAGGCGGTCGCCTGCGCCCAATTTGCTCCGCGCGATCGCGAGCAAATCAAACTGATGGACGAAATCGAAAATGCCGTTCGCCGGCAAGATCCCTCGCCTCGTTGACAAGCCCATGCCTGGAGTTGCCGCCAAGCTCATCTTGCTGAGCAAAGCCTGTGGGTGGCCGCTGGCCTTGGTGCGCGCTGCAGGCAGCGGCTGGCGGACCGGGCTCGATCGCGTGCGGCGGCCCTGGTGGCGGTATTGCCTTGCCTCGCTTGGTCCTCGCACGCAGATTCAGCGGAGTGTGCTGATCTATGCCCCGCGGCTGGTGTCGGTGGGCGCCGACTGCCTGATCGCGCGCGGGGCGCAGTTGGTGAGCGAATCGTTGGAGGCGGAGCTCGTGGTCGGTGATCGCGTGCAGCTCAACTATCACGTTCATCTCGACTACACGGGCGGTCTGACCTTGGAAGACGACGTGCTGGTCTCCGAAGACGCGATGATCTACACCCACAGCCATGGGCATGACCCCAAGTCGCACCCAGTTGCGACGCCGCTGGTGGTGGGGCGGGGGGCCTGGATCGGAGCGCGGGCGATTGTGCTTCCCGGCGTCGTTTGCGTGGGCCCCGGCGCGATTGTGGGCGCCGGCGCCGTGGTCACCCGCGAAGTGCCGGCGGGGGCCATCGTGGCGGGCAATCCGGCGCGCGTCATCGGCCAGCGGAGGGCGGAATTGGCGGAGAATCCGGCGGCCGTGAAGGCCCTCTCGCGGGTTGGGTGCGGACCACCGGCCTCGTAGAAACACCCCACCCCGCTTGGGGGGCCGAGGGGAGGGAATGGGCGAGGGTTCGCATTCGTGGCTTTTTTGGGTTGGACTGCTTAAGATGGAGCTTGATTGTCTCCAAGCGTGAGCAGCGATTCCCCTTGGAACTTTCGAACGCCAAGCCGATCGGGGGCAGCGGGATAGGGATGGGGCGAATACCCGACCAAGACGTTGCCAGCGCCCCCGGAAAACGCGGACGCCTTCCGCTTGACTCGAGGTGACCGAAGCTGATGCCGGCGACTGAATTGCTTGAAACCGAAGTTCTCGACACGGGAGCCGCGCGGCGCACGGTGGACGTGCTCGACGTCCTCTGGCGGCATAAATGGCTGATCGGGGTGGTGTTCGTGGTCGGCGTTGCGCTGGGGGCGGTCTATTACGCCAAGAGCACGGTCATCTATCAGTCGTCGGCGCAAGTGCTGGTGGTTCGCAAGGCCTCGGCGCTTCCTGGAGACAACGCGGTGCGCCCGCGCGGTTACGAGGAGTCGCTTACCTACGACGACCTTGCCACGCAGATGATGGTGATCACCAGCAAGGAGGTCGTGAAGGTCGCGGTCAGGGACGGCAAACTCGCGCAGTTGCCGACCTTCGATAAGGCGCGCAGTAAAGGGGAAGAGGTAGCCGACCATGTGATCGGCGGCCTCTCGGTCGAAAAGGGGGGCCGCGGTCGCGACGCCAAGTTGGCCAACGTACTCACGGTCAGCTTCTCCGGCCCCTACCCCGATGACTGCCAGCAGATCGTGAACGCAGTCATCGAGGCCTATCAAACGTTCCTCAGCGAAACGTCGAAGAATGTGGGCAAAGAGGTGCTCGGGGCCATCACCAAGGCGCACGGCGAGATCAACAAGGAACTGGCCGACAAAGAGGATAAATATCGGGAGTTCAAGGAGACGGCGCCCCTGATGTATGCGCAGGGAGAGGATGGGGGCGGAAACCCCTACAAGGACGAATTGGCCCAGATTTTGAAGCAACGCGGCGAACTGTATGTCGTCAAAGCCGAACTCGAGTCGCACTTGGAGACGATCGAGCAGGCGACTGCCGCCGGCGTTGATCCGGAAATCTCGGTGCTCACGATCGAGGGCCGCATGGCGCAAAAGAGCGCGGCCGGCGCCCTCTTCTCGCAAAACATGGAGCCGCGGATCATTTCCGACCTCAAGATCGCGCTCGAGACGCTCAAGCAGAAGCGGGCCGCGCTGATGGAACAGTGGAACTACGGCTCGCAGCACAAGAAAGTGGTCGCCGTGGACGAGCAGATCCGCTTGGCTGAGGCTGCCCTCGAGCGGGAATCGGCCAATTCGGCACTGTGGGCGAACAAGACGCCCAAGGAAAAGCTCGACCAGCACGTGGCTTCGATCCGCCAGCAACTGAAGATCCTCGATGCTGAGGACGCCAAGTTGTTGGATAAGTTCGAAGAAGCGAAAGCCGAGGCTCTCAAGCTCGATAAGTACGTCGACAAGGACCAGGACCATCGCAACCAAATCGGGCTTACCCGCAGCCTTTACGACACGGTCGTGAAGCGGCTCGACGAGTTGAGCCTGGTGAAGGACGATGGCGGCTACAACACCCAAGTCATCGAATTCGCCGAGGCCGGTTCCAAGATCCTGCCCCGCTTGCTGCACACGGTGGGGCTCTTGGGGGTGATGGGCATGATGGCGGGCTGTGCTTTGGCCTACGCGGTGGAACTCGCCGACAAGAGCTTCCGCGGCGTCGACGATGTGCGGACCACCCTCGGATTGCCGCTCGTGGGGCAGATTCCCATGTTGCCGGCGGCTCGAGCCCTCCCGGTTCTCGAAGGCTCGCCCGTGGACCGCACGCTCCGCACCTGGCACCGCCCCCAGTCGCCCCTGGCGGAATC
The DNA here is from genome assembly GCA_044221365.1 of Pirellulales bacterium. Taxonomy (GTDB): domain Bacteria; phylum Planctomycetota; class Planctomycetia; order Pirellulales; family JBGAPH01; genus JBGAPH01. The sequence goes on along the minus strand of JBGAPH010000004.1, from coordinate 87,525 downwards.
GTATCGCGCGGTCCGCACGGCCCTTTTCTTCAGCACTCGCGGCAGCGGCCACAACGTGGTTCAGGTCACGAGTCCGGTGCCCGGCGATGGCAAGTCGACCCTGGCCGCGAACCTCGCGGTGGCCATTGCCCAGTCGGGCAAGAAGGTGTTGTTGATCGACGCCGACTTCCGTAAGCCGCGCGTTCACAAGTTGTTTGGCATCGACGACTCAGTTGGCATGTCGAGCGTCATCGATGGCGAGGCGGAAGTGGAAGAGGCCATTCAGAAAACGGAGCTCGAGCATCTCTATCTGATGCCCTGCGGCCCGATTCCGCCCAACCCTTCGGAACTGCTAAGTTCACCCAAGTTTCAGGAGCTCCTCGAGACGCTGCGCGATCAGTTCGCGTTCGTCATCGTCGATACGCCGCCGCTGTTGGCCGTCAGCGATCCGAGCGCCGTCGCCCCCCGCGTGGACGGCGTCATTCTGACGCTCAAGCTGCGGAAGAACGGCCGCCCGCTGGCCACTCGCGCCCACGAAATCCTCGAGAACGTTGGCGCCAAAGTGCTGGGCGTGGTCGTAACCGCTGTGGGTAAGCAAGACGGCTACGGCTATGGCTATGGATATGGCTACGGCTATGGCGAAGGCGCGACCGAAGGGGGACCAGCCACCGGGCCGCACAACAAGGGCCGCAATGGTCGCCTAAAGGCCGAGCCAAACGCGCTGGCCCTGCGCAGCCCCGCCAACGACTCCAACGCGCCTTTGCCCCTCGAGTAACGCGGCGGCCTGCTTAGCAGCTCTCCCGCCGGTCGTATGGGCCGCCTCACGGCGTCGGCCCCGGGCCACTCTTTCCCGCCGTTTTGCGGGGTGCCTTTTTGGCGGATTCCCATTATAACAGGGACGCCGCCAGCAGCGCCGTTCGCAGGCTCTTGCCTCCTTCGGTTCGGTTGCGGCCATGGCAGTGAGGCCGCGGCCAAGCCGCCGCACCCGGAGCGACTCCCCGAACTTCGAGCCAAGGCAGGCGATTGTGAAAGTTCCTAAGTTCACCCCCGCCGAACAACGGGTCGTGCGACTCATCACCTTGGGGCTGTCGACAAAAGAGGTCGCCCGCGTGCTGGGCAAGGCCGTGAGCACGGTCGACAACCAGCGCACGAGCGCTATGCGAGCCGCCGAGATCAACACCGCGACGCTGCTCGTGCGCGTGGCGCTCAAGGCCGGGATCACCACGCTGGAAGATGACCTGACGCCCTCGGAACGCCGCCGGCTTCGCCTTGCCACGCACCGCAGCAAGCGCAAGGGAACGCGACGCGACGCGGCCGACAACACCGCCCAACACGACGCCCCCGCGGGGACCGAAGGCCGCGCGCACAAACCGACGAAAAAAGGCGCGCCGATCCCGGCGAAGGCTGTTCGACGGCTAAAGCAGGCAGGGGCGGCGGGGCCGAACGAAAAGAAAGCAGGTGGGCGGCTCGCAAAGAAAAAACGTCCCAGGCGTCGACCGGCGACAGCTTGACGCGGTCTTGGCCGCCGTGCTTGCGAGGAACTCATGCGATCGCAATGTCTCTCGCGCGGTTGGCCGCTGCCCAGCGCGCTGTTTGTGCTGCTCATCCACTTTTCCGCCGCGGCGGCGCCCGCTCAGGCGCCTGCGCACCGGCTCCGCAATTGGCCCCATTGGCGCGGCCCGCAGTTCGACGGGGTTGCGCCCTTCGGCGATCCGCCGCTGCGTTGGGATGAGCAAACCAACGTCCGTTGGAAGCGCGAACTGCCAGGCGAAGGGAATTCCACGCCGATCGTGTGGGAGGACCTCGTCATCGTGCTCACGGCCCAAGACACCGGGCGCGAGGGCGGCGCCGAGGAACTTGCCGCACTGCGGTTGGCGGCCGCCGATCAAAAGACGGTTCCGCCTGGCAAATTCATCGATCTGCAAGTGCTGGCCGTCGACCGATCGACGGGCGCCACGCGTTGGCAAGTTACGGCGGCGCAATTCCTGCCCCGAGAAGGTCTGCACCCGGCCAACACCTATGCCTCGGCCTCCCCGATCACCGACGGGCAGCGCCTTTTCGTGTCATTCGGCTCGCGCGGACTCTTCTGCTACGACTTGTCCGGCAAGCTGCTGTGGCGCCGCGAAATGGGGCCGATGAGGACTCGCGCCGGCTGGGGCGAAGGCGCCTCGCCCGCACTTTGGCGCGACACGCTGTTCGTAAACTGCGATCAGGAGGCGGGATCGCATTTGCTGGCCCTCGACGCGGCCACGGGCGAGCAGCGCTGGCGCGTCGACCGCGATGAGCCCACGAGCTGGTCTACGCCGCTCGTGGTCGAACGGCCGCAGGGAACGCAAGTGATCACCAGTGCGACGCGCCGTGTGCGGAGCTACCATGCCGAGACGGGCGACGTAATCTGGAGTTGCGAAGGACTGACGACGAACGTCATCTCTTCCCCGGTAGCCGACGCCGACGCGGTCTACTGCATGAGTTCGTATGGCGATTCGGCAGTGCTGGCGATTCCGCTCGACGCCCGCGGTGAGTTGACCGCCGACCAATTGCGCTGGACCTTCACGCAGGCGGCGCCTTACGGTCCCAGCCCGTTGCTGGCCGATAACCGGCTCTACCTGACGCGCGGCAAGGCCTCGGTGGTCCTGAGCCTCGACACTCGAACCGGCAAGCCCGTCTGGCCGTTGTCGCGGCTCCCCGAGGCGGCGAGCGATCTGTTTGCCTCCCCGGTCGCGGCCGCCGAGCGCATCTATTTTTTGGCCGCCGACGGAACGACGGCCGTGCTCCGCCAGGGCGATAGGTTCGAGGCCTTGGCGGTGAACCGGCTCGACGAGCAATTCGAAGCCTCGCCCGCCATCGTGGGGCGACAAATGTTTCTCCGTGGCCGTCGGCATCTCTACTGCTTGGAAGAGCCCCCCAGCCAGTAATCGCCGGGCAAGCGGGGGAGCAAGCGATCCTCAGGCGGCGGACGACGGGCTATGATAGGCACTTGTTCAGCCCTTCCTCCGCGGAGTTGCCACCCCATGCCTGCGCTCCCTCGCCTGCTCACTTCCTTCCTGCTGGCCGCCGGGGCCTTGATCCCCTTGCTCGATCCCATGCCTGCCTCCGCTGAGTATCCCACGATCGATAACTTGCCGGCGAACTCCGCCTTGCCTGACCCGCTGATCACCCTGGCGGGGAAGCCCGTGACGACCCGCGATGCGTGGTTCAACGAGCGGCGCCCGGAGTTGCAACGGCTGTTCGAGCACTACATGTATGGCCGGGCGCCCGCTGCGCCGCCGGTTCGCGCGCGGCGGGAGCGAGAGGACCGCCAACTCTTCGGCGGCAAGGCGACAAAAAGGGAACTGGCGCTCGAATTCGGTCCCCCCGGCACGCCCCCGATCCACCTGCTGCTGGTCGTGCCCAACGGTCGACAGGGGCCCGTGCCCGTGTTCGTGGGGCTCAACTTCTGCGGCAACCACACGGTGCTCGAGGATCCCGCGATTGCGCTGCCGAGCATTTGGATGCCGGAGCATTGCCCAAGCTGTGAGGGCAACCGCGCGCACGAAGCCGGGCGCGGCAAACAGGTCGATGTATGGGCGATCGAGCAATCGATCGACCGCGGCTACGCCGTGGCCACGGCCTATAGCGGCGACCTCGACCCCGACAAGCCGGACTTGACCGACGGCGTGCATCCGCATTTCCTGCGGCCTGGCCAGACCGCCCCTGCGGACGACGAGTGGGGCTGCATTGCCGCCTGGGCTTGGGGCTTGAGCCGCATGATTGACTACCTGGTGACCGACGCCGACCTGGATCCCCAGAGAATCGCCGTGGTGGGGCATTCTCGCTTGGGGAAGACGGCGCTCTTGGCGGCGGCTTTCGACCCGCGGATCGCGCTGGCCATTCCCCACCAGTCCGGCTGCGGCGGCGCCGCCCCCAGCCGTGGCAAGGTGGGGGAGTCGGTGCTGCAGATCAACGAGCGCTTTCCGCACTGGTTTTGCGGCAACTTCAAGCAGTTCAACGCTCAGGTCGACAAGCTGCCGTTCGATCAGCACTGCTTGGCGGCGCTGGTGGCGCCGCGGCCGCTGCTGTTCACCAATGCAGTCGAGGATCAGTGGGCAAACCCCAACGGACAATTCGAGGCGCTGCTGGCCGCCGAGCCCGTCTACAAACTCTTGGGCGCGGGGGGACTCGAGGATCGCACCATGCCTGAAGTCGGCCGCCTCAGCGCGGGCGTGCTGGGCTATCAAATCCGCCCGGGCAAGCACTCGATGACGCGCGAGGACTGGCAGGTGTTTCTCGATTACGCCGACCGCTGGCTGCGAAAACCGTAGTCCGCGCCCGGCGCGAAACCTGCGATCAGCTGGGCGGCTGCTTGAGCGTGATGTTGTAGTTGAGCACCACTCGAACGTCGTGCGCGTGGGGAGGCGTGCCGGCGTGGTAGTGCCGGCCATCGAAGAGAATGGCGCGGCCCTTCTTAGGCGACACGGAACGCACGATGCGCGCGTCCTGCCAATCCGGGTACGTCTTATCCAGCAACAGGGTGTCCCCGTCCGAATCGTTCACGTAATAGATGACCACCCAGTGGGGCTTCGGCAGGTCGACGTGGGGAACAAAGGGCTTCGGCCCACTCGGCTTGGCCGAGCGGACCAAGAGATTCGCCTTGATGCGAACCAGCATTTCGGGAGTGAACCCATGGCGCTGGGAGAACTTGGCGAGGATCGAGGTCGCGGAACGCATCCAGGGCGTCGACGGTTCGTTGCCCGGAAAGAGCACGAACGAAAAGCCGTGGGAATCCTCGAATCGTTCGTCTGCGCCATAGATGCCTGGCACGTTCGCCGGGGGCGCTTCCAAGTAGTTGACGTTGCCGTAGTAGAACCACGGGAAGCGATTCGAAAGGAACAACTGCTCGATCGAATCGGCTTCTTGGGCGCTGAGAAAGTCGTCGCACTGAATGAAACTCATTGCGAACCAAACTCCCAGGCGACGGTGAACGACGAACCAAGGAACCACGAACCAACAAGAAGCGGATTATAGTCTGCGGGCAAGCCGGCACAAGCGAACGCGCCAGGCCGGCTGCGCGGCGGCCTGAATCACTTCGCGCAAGCAAAAACCCCCGGGCCGCGTGTTGAACGCGACCCGGGGGCTATGGTTGCCATGCGGGAGACCGGCGGCGAGCCGGCCGTTTCCGCGGGTCTTACACGGAATCGTCAGCGAACGGATCGGCAGCAGCGCCGCCCGCCGCCTTCGCGGCCTGGGCCACGCCCACGGCGAACGCGTAGTCGGTGGCCTGGGCCACAACCGCCGGCGTAGCCACGGCGCCCACCTTGCCGAAGTTGTCCTTGAGGATGCCGAAGTCCGACAGATCGATCTTGGCGTCGCCGTTGGCGTCGCCTTCGGCCTTCGTGGCGGGCGACTTGCCGAAGTTGCCCTTCAGCAGACCGAAGTCGGTCAGGTCGACCTTGCCGTCGCTGTTAAAGTCGGCCGGATTGCCGCCGGACGTTGTCGCGAAGTTCCAGGTCGTGCGGTTGTTGGGCGTACCGGCGTAGGTGTTGCCGACCGCTTGACCCTTGACGACGATGTTGTCGACCGACCACCACCAGTCGTTCGAAGCGTTGACGATGCCAAACCGCACGAGCATCGAGCCGCCCGCCGGGTTGGGAACTTCGATCGACAGATGCTCGTTGGCATGATCCAGGCTGCCGGTGCCGCCGGCGGTTTCCTGGTTCTGCAGCATCACGTTTTCCCAGGTCGTGCCGCCGTCGAACGACACATCGACCAGGGCCGTCTGGCCGATCCAGTCCGGATGATCGTCGTTCAACCGCGGGGCTTCCGGGCGGTAGCTCGAGTCGAAGTCGATCTTCACCGTGCTGGCCGTGACGTCCGTCAGGTCGATCGCCGGCAGCGTGGTGTAGGCCTCCAGGCTGTGGTTGGGGATCGACGAGAAGTCGTCGAACGCATCCGGATCCATCACCGCGACGGTGCCTTCGCCCAACGTAAACGTGGTGCGGTCCTGGTCTCCCTGCTGGGCGATCCAGAAGGCCTTGTTGAGCTGGGTCCAGCCGTTGTAGACCGGCTCCGGGTTCGGCAGGTTGGTGTCCTTGGTCCACCCGTACGGCATGTTGCCGTTGTAGTCGTTCGGATCAGCATCCGGCGGCGGCACGAAGCCGGGCACCGGGTTGTTGCCCGAGAAGTGACCCTTGTTGCCCGAGTCCCACACGTCGGCGGTGGTCAGGGTCACGGTCGCGGGGAAGCCCTCCTTCAACTCCGTATTGCCATCGCGCATGTCCCAGGCCGCCTGGATGTTGCCGATGTTGTTGCCGGCGGCCGCCACATAGGCGGTGGCCTTGATGCCGTCAACGGTCACGCCGATGCCCTTGGAGTCATCGCCGACCACCGCGAACTTGGTGGCGTCGAAGGCGATGGGGTCAGGCAGCGTGCCGTCGTCCTTGGCGTAGAAGAACTCGCCCCCCGAGCCGCCGCCCCCCTCGAAGTACATGTACTCGAACTTGTACTCACCCTTGGCAAGCGTGATCGAGTTCTCGGAGAAGAAGTCGGTGACGCCGTGGGTCGTGTCGTCGAAGACGACAATGTCCTCGGCGTCGTTGATGTCGGCCTTGCCGTCGCCGTTGAGGTCGATCGCCAGGTAGCCGCCGTCGTCATTGGCAATGCCAAAGCGATAGTTGCCGGCTTCCTTCACGTCGAGCGTGCCGTTCATGAACACGGCGTAGTTGTCGAGCGTCGGATTGTCCAGCGGGCTGTCCAGCATGTGCGAGGTTTCGAAGTTCTCGCTGAACAAGACCGCATCGGTCTTGCTCGTCGAGGCATCGCGGATCGCGCCCGGATCGATCGAGATGTACAACTTGGCGTCGGCCGGCAACGGATTCACCGGGTCGACCGTGACGGTGTGACCCGCGAAGGTCACCCGAGCCGGATCGCTGATGTCGACCGCCTCGACCACGCTGTCGTCGGCGGCGTTCATGATCAGCAGCCGGCCGGCGCCCGGACCGGCCTTCACGTCATCGGAGAACGTGAGCACCAGGTTGGCGTTCGGGTCAACGCTGGAAGCGCCGTCCGCAGGCAGCAACGACACCAAGTCGGCAGCCAGCATCTGGCGGTTTTCAAGGGACTCGAGCCTCAGTGAGCTCGGGCTGCGCCGGCCATTCTTGGCACGGCGCGAATCAGACTTCTTCGACCACGGCTGTCGACGCATAGTTCTTGCTCGTCCTTTTCGGAGTTTGCCCCGGTGGGTTATTCCAGTGGTGCCATTCAGGGGGGGCCAGTGGCAGCGAACAACAGGCTACCAGGGCGACGTTGCGGATTCAACAAAATGGAATGAAGAAACCGTTAATTCGGGCCCTAACGACTAGTGGCTCCCGTGGCCCGGAAACCGCCGGTCAATCGCCACAAATCCCGCCGCACAAAAACCTTCGAGCCACAAGCCAAGGAGGGCGCACGCGCGCGGGATGCCTCCGGAGAGGCATATTAATTGTGATCCGAATGATCGACACGTACAATCCCATCGGAAAAATTGCGCGATCCGAACCCCCACCTGGATTTGCGGGAAACCCTCAGGACCCATGAGCGCCAGCCCCCCGATCACTCTCGAACGCAGCGTCGCCCAGGCGTACGCCACTCCCATTGGCCGCTTTCGCCTCTCCGAGTCGGCGGCCCTGAATCAAGGCCTGCGGCGCATCATCCTCGAGCGCGAGGCCGCGCAGCCGTCGGACGATTTCGCCAACGTGGGGGGGTGGCATTCCAAGATGGACCTGTGGGAATGGCCGCACCCGGAAATCCAGCAGCTCAAGCCACAGATCCTCGAGGCGGCGCGGCACATGATGGCGGTCGCCGCCGGCGGACAATTGCCCGCTGGCCGCGTAGCCGTCAGAGCCTGGGCCAACGTCTCTCGCCGCGGCAACTATCACCGCCTGCACAATCATCCCAATGCGGCCTGGTCGGGCGTCTACTACGTCGACGCCGGCGGCAGCGCGCCGGAGCAGCCGCTTAGCGGCGTGCTCGAGCTCTGCGATCCGCGTCCCTTTACGGAAATGATTCACGCCCCGGGAGATCCGTACGGAAAGCGGGCCGTCTTTCCGGCCGAAGCCGGCACGATGGTGCTGTTCCCGAGTTGGCTCTACCACTTCGTAAACCCCTTCGTGGGGGACGGCCAGCGGATCTCCATCGCCTTTAACGTGCAGTGGCAGGCCAACGCCCCCGCCGCTCATGCGATGACCTGAAGACGTATAGTCAGGTAGCGGTTCCGGGCCGAGTCAGGGGCCGGACGCTCGTTTCCTGGACAACTTTGCCGCCCAGGCCTATCATGCACGGCTTGAAGACTTTGTGACCGTCAGCCGCGCGGCGCCTCGGGCTCGAGGCCGCCGCTTTTTCGCTTTCAACCGCTCGAACCCTCGGAGATCCGCGCGTGGCCCACGTTGACACCAAACTGCCCTACAAGGTCGCGGATATGTCCTTGGCCGCCTGGGGCCGCAAGGAAATCGAACTGGCCGAGAACGAGATGCCCGGCCTCATGGCCTTGCGGGCCAAGTACGGCAAGCAGAAGCCGCTCAAGGGCGCCCGGATCGCCGGCTGCCTGCACATGACCATCCAAACCGCCGTGCTCATCGAAACGCTCGTCGAGCTCGGCGCCGAGGTCACTTGGAGCAGTTGCAACATCTTCTCGACCCAAGACCATGCCGCGGCCGCCATCGCCGCCGAGAACATTCCGGTCTACGCCTGGAAGGGCATGTCGAACGAGGAGTTCGACTGGTGCATCGAGCAGACGCTGTTCTTCCCCGACGGCCAGCCGCTCAACATGATTCTGGACGACGGCGGCGACCTGACCGCCATGGTTCACGACAAGTACCCCGAGCTGCTCGCGGGCATCCGCGGCCTCTCGGAAGAGACGACCACCGGTGTTCACCGCCTGTACCAGATGCACGCCCGCGGTGAGCTCAAGGTGCCGGCGATCAACGTGAACGACTCGGTCACCAAGAGCAAGTTCGACAACCTGTATGGTTGTCGTGAGTCGCTGGCCGACGGCATCAAGCGCGCCACCGACGTGATGGTGGCCGGCAAGGTCGTGGTCGTCGCCGGCTACGGCGACGTCGGCAAGGGCTGTGCCCACGCCATGAAGTCGCTGGGCGCCCGCGTGATCGTCACCGAGATCGACCCCATCAACGCCCTGCAGGCGGCGATGGAAGGCTACGAAGTGACGACGATGGAAGACGCCGCCCCGCGCGGCCAGATCTTCGTCACCGCCACCGGCTGCCGCGACATCATTCGTGGCGAGCACATGCAGAAGATGCCCAACGACGCCATCGTCTGCAACATCGGCCACTTCGATCTCGAGATCGACATGGCTTGGCTGAACGCCCAGAAGAACGTCACCAAGATCGAAGTCAAGCCGCAGGTCGACAAGTACACCTTCCCCGACGGCCGCTCGCTCCTGATCCTGGCCGAAGGCCGCCTGGTGAACCTGGGCTGCGCCACCGGCCACCCCTCGTTCGTGATGAGCACCTCGTTCTCGAACCAGGTGCTGGCTCAGCTCGCCCTCTGGAACGAGACCAAGAACTACCCGCTGGGCGTTCACGTGCTCCCCAAGCAGCTCGACGAAGAGGTGGCCCGCCTGCACCTCGACAAGCTGGGCGTGAAGCTGACCAAGCTGACGAAGGCTCAGTCCGACTACATCGGCGTGCCGATCGAAGGCCCGTTCAAGCCGGAATACTACCGGTACTAGTCGCCTCCGCAGTGGAGACCAACCACAGAGCGGGCATTGGCTGTTTGCGGCCAATGCCCGCTCTGCTTTTGCGCCGAAGAGACCGCGCCGACTCAGCGAACGCGTGTCGCCTTGCGCGTGGCGCCGCCGATGTGGAACACGAAGCCTGTGGGCTTCCCCGCGTCATCGACCTCGAAGACGAGCCGCGCGGCGGTGTGCCGCAGTGAGAACTCGGTCGCCGAGTGGGGCACCAGCTCGAGGAACAAGGGGCCGTAGAAATTGGCTCGGAGGCCGTTGTTGCCCAATTCGATCGTATAGGTGTTGTCCTCGTCCACACGGTACTTGCCCACGAACTTTTCGAGCTCGGCCGCCGGCAGATTGACGACGGGTTCGTTCGCCGGCGGTGGGCTCGATGCGTCCCACTCCGGCAACTCGCGCAACCAAATGTTGCGAAAGCGCACCGGGTTGCCATGGTCCTGCAGCGAAAGCGGCAGTCTGTCGGGCTGAGCCGCATAAGGACGATGCTGCAGCCAACTCGTCGGCCCCCACGCTTCGACATTGTCCTGCACGAGCACTCCATTCAGGAACACCGTGAGCCGCGCCGGGCGTTCGAGCGCGCCGTCGGGTTTGAAGCGCGGCCGGCGGAAGACGATGTCGTAGGCCTGCCACTCACCCGGCGGCAGCGTGGCGTTCACGAGCGGAGGATACTGCCCATAGACTGAGCCGGCGTAGCCGTCGGCGTAGGTGTCGCTCTTGTAGTTGTCGAGCACCTGCACCTCGAACAGGCCCATCAAGAAGACGCCGCTGTTGCCGCGATCCTGGCTCGTTCCGTGCGGCGGAGTGGGCGCCGACCACTCGACGTGCAACTGCACGTCGCCGAAACCGCGGGCCGTGTTCAAGTAGCCGCTCTCCGGCACGCTCTCCATGTATCCATCGCGGACGACCCATTTGGGCGGCTGCCCGCCGGGGCTTTGCCAGCCGGAGAGGTCTTTGCCGTCGAAGAGCACGAGGGCGTCCGACGGCGGAGCCGCCGGTAGCTGGGGGCGGCCGGGCGTGACCACCGCCGGCTTGGGACGCGTCGTGTCGTGAGCCTTCCAGCGCCCCGGCACTTGGGCGAAAACGCTGGGCAAAACAAAACTCAACGCAGCGAGCAGGACGAACGCCAGGCGTGCCGGCATGGTGCGACCTCGTAGCGGAAGGCGGTTGGGGAATTCCGCCCATTATGGGTCGAACCAACCGCGGCCGCGAGAGAGCGCCGTAGGGTGGCGGCGAGGCTTTGCGAGCCCCGCCGTTTTCTGTCTAAACGGGGGAGAATCTGGTGGGGCTAGCGCCCACACCCTACGAATGGAAAATCACGCCGCCTCGTCGCCGCTGCCGACCCGCATCTTTCGGCGAGCGCGGGTGAGCGTGGGACCGATCGTGCCGGAGGCCAGTCCCGTGCCGGCGCTGATCTCCTCGTAGCTTTTCCCCTCGAGGTGGTACATCCGCACGGCTTGAGCCTCGGAAGCATCGAGCTTCGCGAGCAGCTTTTCGAGATGGTCGCGGTCGCCTGCCCGTTCGGCGGGGGAGCGTCCGGGATCCGCCGAGCGTTCCACCTCGCCTTGTGCGGCGGCGTCGGTCAGCCGGCTCAGGGCGCCATGTTCGATGAGGCGCCGCACGACAATCCGCCGCGCGACGACCGTAAGGTACGTGGCCAGACTAGATTCGCCGCGAAAGTGCCGCAGCGCAGCAAAGTCGTCCTTCACCAGCCCCAGGAACACCTCCGCCGCCAGGTCCTCTCGATCGTCGGCCGACAAGCGCACGGAACGAGCCTGCGCCGCGTGATTGGCGACGTGAATCACCAGCCCGACGAAGCGGTCGACGAACTCTTCCCAGGAGCGCGGCTTACGAGCCAGGCAGCGATCGAGCAGACTACGGTCGATATCGGAGAGGGCCATCCGTTGCACCTCATGTTCAAGTCGGGCCGGCGCGAGGCCGCCGGGGCGGTCTCAGGCGCCGCTCGCCGCGGCGAACTACGCAAGCGGCGAGCGCGAAAACGGTGGGGATGGTAGGGAATTCAAGCGGAAGGGGCAAGTCAGACTCGCGGCGGGTCCGATAGCTAAGGTGCCAAGCGTACAGAGTGTGCGGATTGCTCCTGGTAAACGGCGCAAAGTTTTTCGCTGCTTGACGCTTGCAACCGAGCCTACTAAGATTCGGGCGCAGTGCTGCCTGGGGTGCTTCAAGTGCTTCGCAGGCAACAACTTGTCCCGGCGGCGGACGAACGGGATCGGCCCCTGGCCCCCGGTTCGAACGCCGAACGGAAGATCGATCGCTCCAAGAGGATGCGGCGACAGGAGCCGATCCCTTTGTTTTGTTCTTGGTGACGCGTGAAGGGAGAGTTCTGCCGATGACTCACGTTGTTTGCGAACCATGCTTCGGCTGCAAATACACCGACTGCGTGGTGGTCTGCCCGGTGGAGTGCTTCTACGAGGGCGAGAAGATGCTCTACATCCACCCGGATGAGTGCATCGATTGCGAGGCCTGCGTGCCGGAGTGCCCGGTGGAGGCCATCTTCCTGGCCGACAACGTGCCAGAGCAGTGGGCCGACTTCACTGCGCTGAACGCGGAGCTCGCGCCGCAGTGCGAAGTGATCACCGAAAAGAAGGAGCCGTTGGCCGGCGCGTAAGTTAGCCTGGCTGACGTCCGTACCGAGAAACAACTGGCCCAGCGGTCTTGCGCCGCTGGGCCAGTTTCGTTTCCTAGCGGGCCGCCTGGAATCGGCGGATCGGAGTCGCCGGCCCGGCGCCCGAGAAATGCTGCCAGGCTCACCGCGTCGTCCTCGGCAGTCCCTGACGTGCCTGCACCATCACGCAGTCACGGCCCCAGAGATTCCTGATCCAACCGCCCTGCGGGCTCCGGTGGATTCCCCAGCCGTCGAGCATGCTGCTCCGGGCGACCGCGACGGTCACCACTACTGCGTAGCGCACTTTCTAGGGGAAGAGCAGCAACGGACCGAAGCGGATTGATAGCGTCCCCTGGTCTTCCACCTGCAAGCGTTGGCAAGAGAGGCCCGACGAGGCCAGCGATCCGACGACCGAGGCCGCCGTCGGGACCACCGCGCTGCCAGCGCGCCGAGCGCCACAGCCCATCGCGCCTGTTCCGCAGAGTACGAGGCCCAGTGGGCCATGCTGCCCGTGGCAGTAGGCGCCGTGGACCCTATAGTCTGGCCCGAGGCCTCGGCTCCTACCAGCGGTACTCGAGCCCCAGGTTCACCCCTTGGAGCCAGAAGTCGGTGTCCTTGAACTCGAACTGCGGCCGGGCCGCGCCGACCAACGTGCCGCTGTTGATCTGCGTGGGGTTCACGAGCAGATCCACCTGATCGCCCGGACGCACCATGTGGGTCAGGTAGATCAGATTGTAAGCCACGGTGGCTCGCAAGCTGGAGGTCACCTGATAGCCGACGCCGACCTGGGTTTCCTCAATCAAGGCGAACTGCGAGTGGTTGTAGGCGCCGATGTTCGAGGGGAGCGCCAAGAGGCCGCCGACCGTGCTGGCCGAGGCGCCGCCGGGCACGGTCGTGGTGGCGGCGCCATTGATGTTCACCGACTCGTTCACAGACCCCAAGGCCAGCTTCACGCCAGCTTCCCAACTCCAGCGACCTTCCTTGTATTCCCACAGCAAGCCGATTTGGCCGCCGTTGAAGTTGTTCTTGGTCGTGAATTGGTCGAACGAAGTGATCGTCGTGCCGATCACGATCGGGCCGTTCGGATCGTTGGCCACGATCTGATCGTTGATCGTCAGGGATTCGTTGACCTTGAAGAACCGGTAGCCGTAGACGAAGTCGAGGCGATGGCCGTAGCAGCGAAGAATGTTCTCGCTCAGATAGGCCTCTGCGCCCAGCACGTCGATCGAGGCGGCGATCGCAATGTTGCCGGTCCACACGTTCGGAAAGGCGATCAGGCTCGAATCCTGCCGCGGGTCGCCCGTCTGCGGCTGCACGTTGAAGAACGGCCGGGCAAGAATGGGGTTGCCGTTGGAACTCGCGGTGTAGTCGAAGTTTTTGCCGTTGAGCACGAAGAAGTTGCCCAAGATGCCTGTCGTTTCGCAGTCGTCGGCCCAGTAGCCGGCGGTGAAGCGTCCGCCGGCCATCATGTCTTTGTTGATCCGCTCGTTACCGAGCAGGATCTGCGTGTTGAGCGTCTGGTTGAAGTTGGGGCCGAGCACGCCGGCGTTTTGCTGAGTCACGTTGTTCGGGCTGGTGGTCAGCAGCGGAGGGATTCGCATCCCCTGGGCCCACCACAAGAGGGCTTCGGCATCGGCCATGAAATGGCCCATCCGGCCGACGGGGGGACAGTCGCTATAGGCGCCGCCGCCCGACTCATCCCACCACACGTCGTCGGAAAAGGGCTGGGCCATGCCGTCCCCTTCGGCGATCGGCATCAGGTCCATCTCTTCGGCCGCCGCGGCGGCCACGGCCCGGGTCGGCGCTGCCGGCGGCGGCAGCAGTTCGCTGGCGGCAGCCTGGCCGCCGGCGGCCAAAGCCAGCCCCATAAGCAGAGCGAATCGGTCCCGCAGCATCGTCTTCCCCCCTCGTCGCGGTGAGCTTCCCAAGTTTTTCCGCGGCTTGCCTGCCGCGTTTGCGCCTCGCGGGCGCTTGCCGGGCCCTCGAGGCCCATAAACTTTGTCGGCTGGGAGGAATCTGCCAGTTGAAGCGATCGAAAGGATTCTTCCGAAAACGCGGGGCCGCTGAGTGAGAATGCGACCGTCGGGCGAAGTCCTGAACAAGACTGAGGGGGCAAAAGCGGCAGCGGCCTGGTAATCTGGGTGGTCTTGACCGTACTCTCCTTGGCAGCGCCCGTTGGGGCGCAGACGAATGTCGCACCCGGCCGAATCTCGCCGCACTGCCTGGGAGCGGCTGGCCCAGGAGCCCTGGCAGGCGCTGATCGTGGGAGGCGGAATTGTCGGCGCCTCGATCGCCCGCGACGCGGCGCTCCGCGGGCTACGCGTGGCGCTCGTCGACCAGCAAGACTTCGCTGCCGGCACGAGCAGCCGCTCGAGCCGCTTGCTTCACGGCGGGCTGCGCTATTTGGCGCAGGGGCGCGTTGGACTAGTGCGCGAGGCCAGCCACGAGAAGCGAATCCTCGGCCGCATCGCCCCGCATCTGGTGCAGCCGCTCGAGTTCGCGTTTCCGGCCTACGCCGGCAGCGGTTGGCCCTACTGGCAATTGCTAGCCGGGGTGAAGCTCTACGATTGGCTGTGCGGCGAGGGCAACTTTCGGCCGTCGCGCGGGCTGACTTCGGCCGAGTTGGCGGCGCTCGCGCCCGGCTTGCGCACCGTGGGGCTTCACGGCGGCGTGGCCTACTTCGACGCGCTCACCAGCGACGCCCGCTTGGTGCTCGACACACTGCAGTCCGCACGGAGCGAAGGGGCCGCCGCGCTCAACTACGTTCGCGTGCAGGAAGCGGCGGCCGTCGGCCACGGGCGTTGGCGATGCGTAGTCGAGGACCTGAGGACCGGCGCTACGTTGCGCGTGGAAACCGCCGCAGTGGTGAACGCCGCCGGCCCCTGGGCCGATCAGTTTCGCCAAGCGGGTGTGCAACTCCGCCACACCAAGGGAGTGCATTTGGTCTTCGACCGCGAGCGACTACCCGTGTCGACTGCGCTCGTGATGCCGCACGGGGAGCGGATCGTGTTCGCCATCCCCTGGGGCTGCCGCACCTATGTCGGGACGACCGACACCGACTACGCAGGCGATCTCACGAACCCTGAGGTCACGGCCGAGGACCGAAGCGACCTGCTCGGCGTGCTCGGGCGCTTCTTTCCCGACGCGAAACTTTCCGCGCGGGACATTCGGGCAAGTTGGGCTGGCATCCGGCCGCTGCTTCAGTCGCGGGGCCGGCCCTCCGAGGTCTCGCGCTCCCACCGGATTTCCTGGGCGCGCCCCGGCTGGCTGGACGTGGCCGGGGGCAAGTTGACTACGGCGCGGCTGATGGGCGAACAAGCGACCGACGCCCTGGTCGAGTGGCTGGGACTGCCGAAGATTCCTTGCCGCACGGCGGAACTGGCGCTGCGCCCCGATTGCCGCACGGCGCCGGGTGACGACGTGCTCCCGCCGGTGGTGAGCCGCAACCATGTGGAACGCGCTTGCCGCGAAGAAGGCGCGCTCACGCTGACGGACCTCATGTTTCACCGTACGAGCTGGCACTACTATCTGAGCAGCCGCCGCGAGATTGCCGCACAGGCCGCCGCGTGGATGGCGACTGCCCTCGATTGGACCGACGACCACATGCGCGAAGAACTTGCCCGCTACACAGCGCACTTGCCGACAGGGGATGAATAGTCGTCCGTCGTCAGGCGGGGGAGGGCGCGGGCTTCGGCGGGGGCGCTTCGGGCTCGACAGCCAGTCCTCCCGAACTGCGGATCACGATCTTGTAGCTCTTGCCCGGCATCAGCTTGATGGAGGGGGCCTCGCCATGGGCGGCGCGAACGCCCGCCGACTCGGCCTTGGCGCGGTCGTTGGCATAGTGCCAAAAGTTTTGCCAGAGATCGCTTTCGAAGTCGGAGAGCGGAACTCCCCGACCGTACGCCGCGGGGCGTTTTCCGGCAGCATCGACCACCTGTCCTTCGCTCGGTTGCTGGTATTCGCCAAAGAGCCGGCGCAGCAGGCAGATCGAAGCGCCGCGCAACGGGTCGTTGCCTTGCTCGACGAATTTGTCGTCGAACTTTACGACCCAGTAGTCGACGTACAGCAGATCGCCATCGATCGTCATCACCTTGGGTTCTCCCAGCGGCTGGCCAGCCTCGTCGACTTCGACGAACTGCAGCTTCGTGTGCGGGCGATCGCTGCCTTCCGGCGTCCACTGCTCGAGGACGTCGATCCGGGCCACGCGGCGGTCGACCTTGAGCAGCCGGACGGCGGTGTCGAGGCGGGCGACCTCTTTCTGTTTGAGCTCGAGCTCCTGCGAGAGCTTCTCCGCTTTGGCGCGTTCGTCGGCCAACTCCTTCTCGGCGGCCAACAGTTTCGGATCGGGCGTACTCAGCCGCTGGTAGCCGATCCAACTGCCCGCCGACAGCAGCCCCACGAACAGCAGCGCCGCCAGTGCCCGCATAAAGTTGGTCAAGGCGGTCATGCGAGAAGACTCCGAATGGGGCGAATTCAGGAACGGGCGCCGAGCCTGCCTTCAATCTTAGGTTCTCCCGCCGGGCGGCTCCAAGACGAGTCGCCGATTTTCAGACCCCACCGTCTCCGCGGCGCGCTCAGCGCGGAGCGGCCCGCTGGTTCGCCTGCCACTGGCCGATGAGCTGTTGCAGCAACTGGAAGTCGACGGGCTTCACCAAGTGGTAGTTGAAGCCCGCCGCACGCGATTGCTGGCGATCCTGTTCCTGCCCATAGCCCGTGACCGCGATCAGCAGGCAGTGCCGCAGCCGCTCGTGGGCGCGAATAGCGGCGGCCACCTCATAGCCGCTCATGCCGGGGAGGCCGATGTCGAGCATCACGACCTGAGGAGCGACCTGCGCAGCGAGTTCCAGTCCACGCGGCCCATCGTGCGCCACATGCACCGTATGGCTGCATTGTTCCAAGAACCGCGCGGCGCCGCGGGCGATGTCGGGGTGGTCTTCGACGATCAGGATCGTCGTCGGCTCCGGCGGCGGCGTGTCGAGATTGAGCCGGGGAAACCAACCCGACGACGTGATCTGAGGCGCGAGCGGCAACCGCACGCTGAACTCGCTCCCCCGTCCCACCCCGTGACTGCTGACAGCCACGCTGCCGCCGTGCATTTCGGTGAGCCGCCGCACGAGCGTAAGGCCGATGCCTAGGCCGCCCCGCGCCCGATCGAGCGTCTGGTCGGCCTGGGCGAACAGATCGAACACGCGCGGCAACATTTCGGGCGGAATGCCGATGCCGGTGTCGCGAACGCGGATCACCAGTTCGTTGCCCGCAATCTGCGCGGAGAGCCACACCTGGCCTCCCTCGTCGGTGTACTTGGCGGCGTTGGTAAGTAGGTTGACGAGGATTTGCTCGAGACGCGCCGGATCGGCCTCGAGCAGGAGCGGGCGCGGTTCGAGTTCGACGTACAGGCGATGGCGCCGCTCGTCGAAGATGGGTTGCACCACACCTACGCTACGTTCCGCCGTCTGCCGGAAATCGACCGTTTCCAGCCGAAGCTGGATCTTGCCGCGGGTAATTCGCGACACGTCGAGGAGGTCATCGACCAGCCGTGCAAGTTGCTTGATCTGGTCGTCGATCAGTCCGATCGTCCATTCGAAGTCGTCGCGCGCCCCAGGCAGGTGCAGCAATTGCACGCCCGCGCTCACGGCCGCCAGCGGATTGCGCAGCTCGTGGGCCAAGGTCGCCAGGAACTCGTCTTTGCGCGTATCCGCCTCTTGCATCTCCTGGTACAGATGCGCCTTCTCGAGCGCGAGCGCAATCACCTGGGCCATTTGCAGCAGGAGCGCTTCGTCTTCCTCGGTGAAGTCTCCTTCGAACTTGTCGGAGAGCTGAATGACGCCGAGATTGCCGCCGTCGCGGCCGATGAGGGGCGCGGCGAGCAATCCCCGCAGCGGCGGCTGGCGTTCGCGCTCGGGCCTCGCGTCGCGATAGGCGGAGTGCTCTTGCAGCTCGGAATCGGTGAGCCGCAGCGGCCGGTTTTCGCGCGAGACGATGCCATAGATGCCCGTGCCGTCGGGGCGCACATCGTACTCACGCCAAGCCGCGTATTTTTCCGAGAGGCTAAGGGCGTGCGTGGCCTTCGACCATTGCTGGCCGATGGTCATGCTGGCGCCCGCCTGATGCGCCCCAATGACGTTGGCGGCCAAGCCCGCGCCTGCGTCGAGGATGGACTCGATCGTGTCTTCGCGGTTGATCGCCGTGGCGGCTTCCGAGAGCTTCAGCAGTCGCGTCATCCGCTGCCGTTCGGCGTTCAGCAGCCGTGCGCGTTCTTCTTCCGAGCGCTTGCGATCGCTGATGTCGAGCACGAACGACACGCCTTCGCGCTGCGATCCTTCGAACAGCGCCCCGCCCACGATCACCGGCACGCGGCTGCCGTCTTTGCGGAGATACTCCTTCTCGTAGGGGCGGCTGCGGCCCCAAGCCGTCAATTCGGCAATGGCCTGGGCGTTTGGCGCGGCCCAGTCGGCGGGAGTCATCGCGTTCCAAAACAGCTCCCCGCGGCGCAGGTCCTCGCGTGAGTAACCCGTCGTCTCGAGGAACTTGTTGTTGGCGTCGAGGATTTGCCCCGTCTCGAGATCCCAGTAGATGACGCCGACGATGTCGGAGTGGAAGATGCGGCGGGCGCGGGCTTCGCTGTCGCGCAGCGCCTGCTCCACGTGTTTCCGGTCGGTGATATCGACCACGCCGCCGCGGAGCCGCACCACCCGGTTCGCCTCGTCGCGTTGGCAGCGCCCGGCGCTGGCCAGCCAGCGCACCTCGTCTCCGGCCAGTAAAACCCGGTATTCATGCCGAAAGTCGTTGCCTTCGGCGATGGCCGTCTGCAGCGTGGCCTCCACTTTCGGCCAGTCGTCGGGATGCACCGAGCGCTGCCAAACTTCCGGCGACGGCGTGCATTCCCCGGCGCGATAGCCGAACAGCACGTAGTGATACGCGCTCCAGGCGAGCTGGCCAGTCGCCAGATCCCAGTCGAAGATCCCCATTCGCCCTGCCTCGAGCGCGAGGCCCAGCCGCTCCTCGCTTTCGCGCAAGGCCTCTTCCGCCCGCTTGCGGCTGCTCAAGTCGAGCGCGAAAGCAACGCCCGCGTCGGTGCGGCCGGCCAAGGGCGCTCCGCCGATCAACACGGGCACGCGGCGACCGTCGCGCGCGAGCAGGTGCTTTTCGTAGGTGGCCCGCTGCAGTTCGCCCGCGGCAAACTGCGACATCGCCAGGCGATCGAGCGCGAGATCCTCGGGGGCTGTCACCTGATCCCAGCGAATTTGGCCCTGCCGCAGCTCGTCGGCCGTGCGTTCGATGAGCGCGAGAAAGGCCTCGTTGGCATCGGTGATCCGTCCGTCGGCTTCCCAAAAAAAGATCGGTGCGATGTTGGCTTCGAACAAGCGGCGGTAGCGTTCCTCGCGCGTCGTCGCAGACCGCTGCGTCGGTCGGGAATCAGGGCCCGTGACGCGGTCCGCCGCCTGCACCAAACACAGCAGGGCGGCGGATTCGCTGGCGAGCGGCAGCATTTGCACTTCGAACGACTGCCCACGGGCGTTCGTAACGGTTATAGCGCCGCGCTCAGCCAGGTTCGGCGGTCCTCCTTCCGCCAACCCGAGGACGGCCGCGAGGGGAGGGCCCGGCGTCTGGCGGAGGATAGGCCCCAGCAACGTCTCTGCGGCCAGATTGGCGTCGAGCACTCGCCCTCGTTCGTCCAGCAAGAGCATCGCCTGGGGCAACGCATCGGCAACAGCCCGCCATGCAGAATCTCGCAGGGACAACGCTACGAGGCGTTCGATGGCCCGTGGCAACTCGGCGAGTTCTTCTGGGTCCCGCAGAGCAACCGTTCGGCCCTGAAGCGGCGCCCGCGGGTGATTGTTGTTCGACTCGCGCAGGAGGAGCACCGTGGGGAGCGCCAGAGCGGCGGCGGCCGCAGGCGCTGCCTGCCCGCACGCGACGAGCGCTCCGACGGACTGCTGCGACACGAACCTCCGCGCCTGTTCCAACGAAGACGCGCGGAGCACTTCGAAGCCGGCCTCGACCAACAGCGAGGCGGCCGAAGGCGATTCGCCGTCCAGGTCGAGACACAGGATCGGCTCCGACACGGATAGTGCTCGCGAGACTAGAGAAGAGTATGCGAGGGGCCAGTTTGCAGATTTGACTCCCCGCCTGGTCGGCAAAGGACCAGGAGACTAGGCACACCATTGTAGGGGCGAACGGAGGAGGGCAACTATGGGGTCTTTTCGTCAGCACTACTTAGGTGCGAGGAGGAAAGGTGGGAACCGCGAGCGAGCCGCCGTGGCACGGAATCTGCTTCCGCAGGGGGGGGCGGCCGGCCTGATTTTGCAGGCGGCCTGCTCAGGACGTCTCGGTGGGGCCTGACACTCTTCTTTCCAACCCCTGTATGGGAGTGCTTCGATGCATCGAAATTTTGGACTTGGACTCACGGCCTTCTTCGCCGTACTGCTCTTAGCGCTGTCCGCAGCCCCGGAGGAAGCGCAGGCGGGGCGCCGCCGACACGGCTGCTGTGGCGTCCGCGGTCACTACCGCCACCATCGCCTGCGCCATCATGGTTGTGGCGGCGCCTACCAAGGGTGTGCTTCCGCGGCGACGAGTTGCTGTGGTTCGGCGCCGGTCGACGCGAGCTGCGCGGGCGGCATGGCGGTCGAGGGAAGTGCGGACAGCGGCGACGGCCTGGCCCCGCCGCCGCCGGCGCCGGACGTACCCCCGGCGCCAGCGCCGGCCGATTCGGGGGCGTCTCCCTCGGACAATCCCCCCTCGCCGCCGCCCGGCGCTTAGAGCGCGATTTTGGCCGGTTCAGGGCGAGTTCTCCAAGCTCATCCGCCGCAAGTTGGGCGGATGAGCTTCTTTTGGCGCCATCAAAGTCAGGGGACGTTGCTCCCGAGATGCGCAAATTCCACCGTTTTTTCGAGGCTGCGGATATACTCGGAGGAAGGCGCCGGGCGGCGCCCCGGCGCTCTGGCGCTGCGCACCGGGAGACAGCCTCGAGGAAGACGCGGCAACATGGAGAAGCCCTGGGTTTTGGTGCACTGCACGTCATGGAAGACGCGCCCCAGCAAACGGCTGGCCCTCCGCTTGGAGCCCCTCGAAGCGCGACGGCTGCTCGCCGTCGGCGCGGCCGGCGATTGGGCCTACACGCTCCAGTCGCCCCTGGGCGGGGGGGTGATGGAGCGCAGCGTCAGCGGCGGCTTGGTCGACGACGCGCCGACGTACGCCTCGAGTGAAACGCCGCGGGCAACCGCTGGGATTCTCAATCCCGATGTGGGGGTCGGCGGTTTCAACCTGGACCTGATCGAGGGGCCCGATCTGCAAACGAACGCCGCCGCGCAGGCGGCGTTCGAGCGGGCGGCCCAATTCTGGGAGAGCCTCCTTTCCGACCCGATCACGGTGCGGCTCGACGCCGACTTTACGAGCGTAGGGTTCTCGGGCCCGAACGTGGTCGGCAGCACCAGCGTCCAGAACTTCAACTTTCAGTACAGCGACATCCGTGCGCGGTTGACCTACGATGCCGCGCCGAATGAGTCGCTCGTCAACAGCCTGCCCGCCGTCGGCGCGCTGAACTTCAGCCTGCCGGCCGGGCCCTCGCTGCTGCAGCTCACCAGCGGCGTGAACAACCCCGTAATGGCGGTGACGCGGGCCAATGCGCTGGCCCTGGGGTTCACGAACCTGACGACCGGAGTTCCCTCCTCCGCGTTTTCGCCGGGCGTGCTCATCGACGGCACGATCAAGTTCAACAGCGCCTTCAGTTTCGACTTCGACAACAGCAACGGCGTGAGTCCTGGCTCGCTCGACTTCGAGTCGGTCGCGATTCACGAGATCGGCCACGCCCTGGGCTTCTTCAGCACGGTCGACGTGGTCGACGCGGTGCTGGACTCCGGGAATGCGCCGACCAATGTCTATCCCCAGGTGCTCGACTTGTTCCGGCTGGCGCCGGGACAGGGCGCGAACTTCTCGACTGCGAACCGTGTGCTGACGACCGGCGGCAATCAAGTGCTGTATGACGGCCAATTCGACGTCGGCCAGTATGCGCCCGCCTTCGCCGCGACCATTGCTGGTTTGGCCCCCGGTGACATCGTGATGTCGACCGGCCGAGCGACCGGCGACGGCCAACAGGCCAGCCACTATAAGGCGGGAGAGATTTCGGGCTATACCGGGCTGATGGACCCGACGATCAATTTCGCCGAGGTCCTGCCTTTCACGAAAACCGATTTGCGGCTGTTTGGGCTGATCGGTTGGGACACGGTGAATAGCGGCCGGTTCGCCCCGGCGCCAACCGTCGCCGTCACGCCGAAAGCCACCAATGACACCACACCCTCGTTGGGCGGGACGCTGACGGCCGACGTTCCGGCGACGGCCAGCGTCTACGTGGGCATTCCAGGAGCGCTCGGCACGGACTCGGCCACGCTCACGGCCGACGGCTTTTCGACGACCGCCGGCGCCTTCGTCCTGGCGAACGCCGCCAACAGCCATGCCAACATCGTGCGGGCCGAAGTCATCCTGCCGGGGTTCGGCTCGTTCGGGAATCTGATCCCAGACTACCACATGCATACCCGCACCGGCGGCGGGTCGGGCGCTGCGACCGACTTCGAGGCCGGCGCGGGGCAGCCGGCGCTCGTAGGGCTGCTCAGTCCGCAATCCGATTCGTCGACCAGCGACGGCGACCAGTTCAGCATCAGCAAGACGCTGGTCATGACGTTCAACGACTTCAATCCCGGTGAATCGATTTCCTGGCGGATCGACATCGATCCGGGCGGCGTCACAGGCGAACAGTTGGCCGGTGGTGTGCTCGTGGTGACCTGGGACAACGGGCTGTCGACTCGAGGCTCCTTGGCCGCCATCGGCGCGGCGAATCCCGACGCGTCGACCGTGACCGTCGTCCAAAACCACGCTCTGAAGGCCACCAACAACGGCAACGGCACATGGACCCTGGCCGACAATCTGCTGCCGGTGCTGGCTGCCGGCGCCTACAACGTTCAGGCGACCGTGTGGGATGAATCGGAAGCCCGCACTCAGGACGCGACGCTCAACGAGTTGGTGATCGACGTGGTCGCCCCCGCGGTCGACATCGTCGACGTAGCCCCCGACCCGCGGAACTCGACGGTCAACGCAATCTCGATCGTGTTCAGCGAAGCCGTGGCGGGCTTCAATCTGGCCGATCTCGTTCTCTCTCGAAACGGCGGTCCCAACTTGCTCACCGGCGGCGAGTCGTTGACCTCCGCCGACAACATCACCTGGACCTTGAGTGGGCTGGGACCCTTGACCGGCGCGGAAGGGAACTACACGCTCACACTCGCCGCCGCCGGATCGGGAATCTCGGACACCGCCGGCAACCTGCTGGCCACCGGCGCGAGCGACGCCTGGACCGTCGACACAACGAGTCCCACGGTGGACGTCGTCGACGTAACCCCCGATCCCCGCAACACCGCGGTGGACAGCCTTTCGATCACGTTCAGCGAGGCTGTGAGCGGCTTCGACCTCGCCGATCTTTCGCTCACGCGCGATGGCGGCGCCAACCTGTTGACCGGCGCGCAGACTCTTACGTCCGCGGACAACGTCCACTGGAACTTGGGGGGACTGTCGTCGCTGACCGCGGCCGCCGGGCAGTATGTGCTCACCGTGTCGTCGTCGGGCACGGGCATCGTCGACACCGTCGGCAACGCGCTGGCCGCAGGCGCGAGCGACGCCTGGACGGTCGACCTCATGGCGCCTACCGCCGACATCGTGGATGTGGCGCCCGATCCGCGAAATTCAGGCACGGATTCGATCGCGATTGTTTTCAGTGAGCCGGTGACCGGTTTGAACCTGGCCGACCTGGCGCTCACGCGGAACGGCGGCGCCAACCTGTTGACCGGCGCTCAGACCCTGACTTCGGCCGACAACATCACCTGGACGCTCGGCGGGCTCAACGGCCTGGCGGCGGCAGCGGGAAACTACTCCCTGTTGCTCACGGCCGCAGGTTCGGGAATTGTCGATGCGGCCGGCAACGCCTTGTTGGCCGACGCCAGCGATGCTTGGGTGGTCGATACGACTGCGCCGACCGTCAATGTAGTCGACGTTGTGCCCGATCCCCGCAACACGGCGGTGGCCAGCGTGTCGATCGTCTTCAGCGAGGCGGTGTCCGGTTTCGACCTGGCCGACCTCCAACTTACCCGAGACGGCGGCGCGAACCTGCTGACGGGTGCGGAAAGCCTGAATACGCTGGACAACATCACCTGGACCCTCTCCGGGCTGGGCGCGCTTACGACCTCGTCGGGCGCGTACGTGCTGACGTTGGGAGGGACGGGGATCGTAGACGCCGCCGGCAACTCGCTGTCCAGCGGCGACAGCGATAGCTGGGTGACCGACTCCGTTGCGCCGACCGTCGACGTTGTCGACGTGTCGCCGGATCCGCGCGGCACGCCAGTCGACAGCATCGACCTCGTCTTCAGCGAGGCGGTGAGCGGTTTGGATCTGAGCGATCTGTCGCTCACGCGAGACGGCGGCGCGAATCTGCTGCCCGGCGGCGCCTTTCTGGCAACCCTGGACAGCATCACGTGGACCGTGTCGGGGCTCGGCGCCTTGACGACCGCAAGCGGCGCGTACCAACTCACGCTCACCGCCGCCGGCTCGGGCATCCTCGACACCGCCGGCAACGCGCTGGCGAGTTCAGCCTCCGACGCCTGGACCGTAGTGGGAGGTCCTTCGGTCGACGTGACGGACGTGGCGCCCGATCCGCGGAACACCGCCGTTTCGTCGATCGACATCGTCTTCAGCGAAGCCGTGAGCGGTTTCGATGTGGCGGATCTCGCGCTAGCTCGCGACGGCGGCGCCAATTTGCTGACCGGCAGCGAAACGCTGACCAGTTCCGACAACATCACCTGGACGCTTTCCGGGCTGAGCGGACTCACGGGAACGGCGGGGCAGTACCAGCTCACGCTCACGGCCGGGGGCGCGGGGATTTCGGGCGCGAGCGGGGCGCTCACGGTCGGCGCCGCCGATTCGTGGGCGATGGACCTCACGGCGCCAACCGCCGATATCGTGGACGTGACGCCTGATCCACGCGGTACGGCGATCGACGCCTTGACGATCACTTTCAACGAACCCGTCGCCGGGCTCGACCTGAGCGATCTGCAGTTGACCCGTGACGGCGGCCTGAATCTGCTCTTGGGCACGGAATCGCTGACGACGAACGATCAGATCACCTGGACGATTTCGGGACTTGCAGCGCTTACGGCCACGCCTGGCGCCTACGAGGTGACGTTGACCGCTGCGAGCAGCGGGATTGCCGATCTCGCGGGCAATTTGCTGGCTGTCGACGCCGCGGACACTTGGCTGGTCGAGCCGTCGCCGCCGACCGTCGACATCGTCGATGTGGCGCCCGATCCGCGCAGCTCTGCGGTCTCCTCGGTGCAGATCGTCTTTAGTGAGCCCGTGCTCGGCTTCGATCTGGCCGACCTCTCGCTCACGCGCGAGGGCGGCGCGAATCTGCTGACCGGTGCGAACAGCCTAACCACCGCCGACAACATCACGTGGACGCTCGAGGGCTTGGGGCCGCTGACGGGCGTTTCCGGTCAGTATCTGCTCACGTTGACCGCGGCCGGCTCCGGGATCACCGATGCGGGCTTGAGCCCGCTCGCCGGCGGCGACAGCGACGCTTGGACCACCGACACCCACGCTCCCATCGCGAACGTGACGCCGGTGGCGCCCGATCCACGAAACTCGGCCGTCTCCGCGGTGGAAATCGTGTTCGATGAACCGATCACCGGCTTCGACTTAGCCGACCTGCAGTTGACACGCGACGGCGGCGCGAATTTGTTGACGGGCGGAGAATCGTTGACCAGCGCCGACAACATCGTGTGGACCCTTGGCGGGCTGTCGGGGCTGACGGCGACCGCAGGACAGTACGAGCTCTCGCTCGCGGCTTCCGGTTCCGGAATTCAAGACGCCGCGGCCAATCCGCTGGCGGTTTCCACGAGCGACACGTGGCTTGTCGATCTCACCGCCCCGACGGCCGACATTCTCGACGTCGTCCCCGACCCGCGGAACGCCGGCGTTTCTTCGCTGACGATCGTCTTTAGCGAGGCGGTCGCCGGATTGCAGCTTGCTGATCTTGCGCTCACGCTCGACGGCGGAGCCAACTTGCTGACGGGCAGCGAAACGCTGGACACTACTGACGGTGTGACTTGGACCTTGGGCGGCCTGTCCACGTTGACGTCGCCGGCCGGTCAGTATCAGGTCACGCTCACCGCCGCGGGTTCGGCAGTCGCCGACCTGGCGGGCAACCCCTTGGCCGGGAACGCACAAGACGCGTGGCAGGTCGACACCAGCGCGCCAACGGCGAACTTCGATCCCGTCGCGCCCAATCCGCGCAAAACGTCGCTCGCCTCGGTGACCTTTGTCTTCAGCGAGGCGGTGACCGGAGTGAATCTGGCCGACCTGGTGTTGCGGCGGGATGGCGGCGCCAACTTGCTGACCGGGGCGGAGACCTTGAATTCGCCCGATGGCATTCACTTTACCCTTTCGGGCCTCAGCACATTGACGGCCCCCGAGGGCTCGTACGTGCTCTATCTGGTCTCCTCAGGATCGGGCATCGTCGATGCGGCGGGCAACGGCCTGGCGGCCGACGCCGAATTGGGCTGGATGGTCGATCTCACTGCGCCGCACTTCACCATCGTGCCGGTGTCGCCCGATCCGCGCAGCACCGCCGTCGACGAGATCGAAATCGTGTTCTCCGAGGCCGTCAGCGGCTTCACGCTGGCAGACCTCTCCCTTTCGCTCAACGGCAGCGCAAACCTGCTGACCGGCAGCCAAACGCTGTCCTCCGCCGATGGCGTCTCGTGGACCCTGAGTGGGCTCGCCGGGCTAACTGCCTCCGCCGGGAGCTACTCGCTTGCGCTGGCGGGCGGCAGCGTCGACGACTTGGCGGGCAACGCGCTCGGGGCGGGAGGGGTGGAGAGTTGGCTGGTCGATATTTCGGGCCCCACGGCTGACATCGTCGATGTTTCGCCCGACCCGCGCACGAGCGGCGTGAGCCAGATTTCGATCGTGTTCAACGAAGTCGTCACGGGCTTCGATCTCTCCGATCTCGCGCTCTCGCGCAATGGCGGGTCCAATCTGCTCACCGGCGCGCAAACGCTCGGCACCGTCGACGGCATCCACTGGACGCTCGGCAACCTGGGCGGAGTGACCGGCGCCGACGGCAGCTACCAGCTGTCGCTCGCGGCGGGGGCGGGGGTGACCGACGCCGCGGGAAATGCACTCGTCGGCGGGGCCACAGACTCTTGGAGCCAGGATTCGACTTCTCCGTTGCCTTCGATCGTGGCGGTTTCGCCTGACCCCAGGAACAGCCCGGTCGGTTCGATCGCCATCGTGTTCAGCGAGGCGGTCACGGGCTTCAATCTCGGCGATCTGTTGCTCGACCGCGCCAACGATGGCCAAGGCAACCTCTTGACCGCGGCGCAAACGCTGACCACGAACGACAACATTACTTGGACGTTGGGCAACCTAACGCCCGTCACCGGCCAGTCCGGAGACTACACGCTGTCGCTGGCCAGCGCTGGCAGCGGCATCGCCGATGCGGTCGGCAACCCGCTGCTTACGAACGCCGTCGAACATTGGACGGCCGACATCACGCCCCCGACGGTCACGGTCGGCCCGGTGTCGCCCGATCCGCGGAGCTCGCCGGTCACCAGCCTGCAGATCGTGTTCTCGGAGTTCGTCAACGGGTTCGATCTCGGCGACATCACGCTGGTTCGCAACGGCGGGCCCAACCTGCTGACCGGCGGGCAGACGTTGACGACCAACGACAACATCACGTGGGCGCTAGGCAACCTGGGGGCGATCACCGCTGCCGAGGGCGGCTATTTGTTGAACGTCTCGTCGAGCGGCGGAATCGTCGACCTGCTTGGAAATGGCCTAGCGGCCAACTCGGCCGACACCTGGGTCGTCGATTTGTCGGCCCCCGCGCTGGCGATCGTGCCCGTGAATCCCGATCCTCATCCCGCCGCGGTCAACGAACTCACGCTGGTGTTCAACGAACCCATTACGGGCTTCAATCTGTCGGACCTAGTGCTCTCGCGCAACGGCGGCCCGAATCTGCTGACGGGCGCTCAAACGCTCAGCACCAACGACAATGCCACCTGGAAGCTCGGCAACCTGGCTGGTCTGACCAACACTCCGGGACAATACACCCTGTCCCTGATCGGCAGTCCCGGCATCGCAGACCTTGCCGGCAATGCGTTGGGCGCAACGCCCAGCGAAATTTGGAGCCGAGCGGCCTGGTTGCCCGGCGACGCCAACCTCGACGGCACGGTCGACCTCACCGACTTCGGCATCCTGAAAGCGAACTTTGGCGCCGGCGACGAGTGGTCGGAAGGCGACTTCAACGGCGATGGCAAGGTCGACCTCAGTGATTTTGGCATTCTCAAGGCGAACTTCGGCTCGTCGGGCGCCGTTGCACTATCGCCGGCGCCTCTGGCCGCCAGCGCTTCGACTCAGAATTCTGCCGCCCTAGAGGCTGCTTGGGCCGCCTGGGATGCGTTTGATGAGGCGGCCGATGGAAGCGGATTAGGGGGGCTCGGCGGCGCCCTGTGAACGTCAGGGCTGCCCCCACCCCTACGACCATTGCGAGTGACTCTAGGGAACTGGTCGCTTTCCACCCAGGTGGGTGGATTTTCGACCGGCCGTTTCCAGGTCAGCGACGCCTTCTCGCGGCCTCCGCGCTGCCAGCACGCGACGCAATTCATGATCATACAATCAGTTCCGACGAAGCCGGGAAAAGCCCGGTAGGCTTGCAGGCGCGTGTTTTGCTGTCTTGAGCGGTCGGGATGGCTGTCAGCGTCCAACCCATTGAGACCGGGCGCGGAACCCCGGTCCGACCAAAATGCCACCTTCCCGCGCTGACCTTTTCTGAGGAACGCCAGTCATGGGCATTCGATTGCTGGTCGCCGACGATCATGAAGTCGTCCGCGCCGGCCTCGTGGGTCTCTTGAACGATACAGAAATCGAGGTCATTGCGCAGGCCGCCGACGGCGAGAAGGCCGTCGAGTTGGCCCGCGAACTCAAGCCCGATGTCGTGTTGCTCGACATCCGCATGGCCGACTCCGACGGCCTCACGGCGCTCAGCCGCATCAAAACCGATCAGCCGAACGTGCCGGTGCTGCTGCTCTCGTCCTACGACAATCCAACCTACGTCGCCCGCGCCGTGGCGCTGGGCGCCCAAGGATACCTGCTCAAGGGCTGCACTCGCGACGAGTTGCTCACCGCGCTGCGAGCCGCCGCGGCGGGCGACAACATTTGGACGCGCGAGGAACTGCGCCGCGTAACGGGCGCCCTGGCCACACCGCGCGTGTCGGCCGACATCGACGTCCCCCTCACGCAGCGCGAGAGCGAAGTCCTACGGCAGCTCGCTCACGGGCTGACGAACAAGGAAATCGCTCAGAGCCTGACCATCAGCTACGAAACGGTGAAGGAGCACGTGCAACATATCCTGCGGAAGATTGGCGTCAGCGATCGGACGCAGGCCGCCGTGTGGGCGGTGCGGAAGGGGCTGGTCTAGCCCCATTCGGCGGGGTATCGTGCGGATCAGTTCGCCCCTTGGCTTCCGCCCGAACCCGCCAGGTGTTTCGCCTTGCCTAAGCCGACTGACGTTCGCATCGTTTCCGCCGCCAGCCAATCGGAGAGCATCCGCTACCGGTCGCCGATGAAGTTCGGTGGGCGCGTCGTCACCGAGGTGACACTGCTCCATGTGACCCTCGAGGTCGAGACGCGCGACGGTCGCCGTGGGTTGGGACGAGGCTCGATGCCGCTGGGCAATGTCTGGGGCTGGCCGAGCCACCAAACCTCGGCGTCGGAGACGCTCGCGGCCATGGCCGCGCTCGGCGAGCGCTGCGTGGCGGCGGCAGACAGTTATTCTGGCTGTGGCCATCCGCTCGAAATCGGCCGCGACTGGGAACATGCGCTAGTGGGCTTGGCCGCCGAAGCATGTCGAGCGGTGGGTGTTGCCGAACCGATGCCGCGGCTGGCTCAGTTGGTGGCCGCCAGCCCCGTCGACGCCGCTCTGCACGACGCCTATGGCCGCGCCCTGGGCGCCAATGCCTACGATCTGCTGGGCCCCGAGTTTGTGAGCCCCGATCTGGCGGAGTTTCTCTCCCCTGAGTTTGCCGGCGAGCACCTTGACCGCTACACGCTCCGCCAGCCGAAGCCGCAGATGCCGCTCTATCACCTGGTGGGAGCGCTCGACCCCCTGACCGACGCCGATTTGCCCCAGCGGCTGAACGACGGCCTGCCGGAGACGCTGCCGGAGTGGATCGCGGCCGATGGGCTGACGCACCTGAAGATCAAGCTCAACGGCGATGACCTGACGTGGGACGTCGATCGCGTAGCCTCCGTGGAACGGGTGGCCTCGCCTGCGCAGGCGGCGCGGGGTTGCACGAGCTGGCGGTACTCGCTCGACTTCAATGAGCGCTGCCCCAACGTGCAGTACGTGCTCGATTTCCTGGCGAAGCTGCGCGAGCGGTCGCCGGCGGCACTGGACCGCGTGCAGTACATCGAACAGCCCACGCATCGCGATCTGCGGGCAAATCCTGAGAACCGCATGCACGCCGCAGCGCGGATCAAGCCGGTGGTGATCGATGAATCGCTCGTCGACCTCGAGAGCCTGCTCTTGAGTCGCGAGTTGGGCTACTCGGGCGTGGCGCTCAAGGCCTGCAAGGGGCACGGCGCGGCGCTGTTGATGGGCGCTGCCGCCCAAAAGTTCGGCCTGTTCCTGTGCGTGCAGGACCTGACCTGTCCCGGCGCCTCGTTCCTGCACTCAGCGAGCCTCTCGGCCCGCATTCCGACGGTCGCCGCTATCGAAGGCAACGCCCGGCAGTACTGCCCCGCGGGGAATCGCGGCTGGACCGAGAAGTATCCCTCGATGTTCGACATTCACGACGGCGTGTTGGGAACCGGCGTGCTCAACGAGCCCGGGCTGGGCTTCGACTGGCCGTACGTGTAACGCCGGGAAAGAAACTGTACCCAGGGCTGCGCTTCGCTGGCCCTGGGCTATTCTCTGCTGGCCCCTCCGGGGCCGCGCTCCTCGGTCCTCCCTTCGGCGAGCCGGCTCAGAAACCCGCGGGGGTCTTGCATGAACTCCCAGGACGCCGACGTCATGAGGTCCTCGAGAACGGGTTCGAGACGTGGCTCGATCACCTTACCTTGCATGTTCAGCAGCAGGAGATCGTGACGAGAGCACATCTCGAGCACCTGTTGCAGCAGTTCCTCGGCAGGCTCGCGCAAATCGATTCGTATCCTGATTCCTCGGTCGATCCTGCAGCCATCAACGCAGTAGGAGATCTCGTGCGACTCGTGGTTTCCCCAAAGCTTCAATTGAGGGGACCAACTCGTGCCCGGCGGCAGGATCGACGCCAACTCCGTCGCGGATGGCGGCTCCAGGTCGGCCCAGAGATCTCGATCTTCGAGTGACTCGAGCGGGATCGTGGTGGGTGAGGCCGGAAACGCCGCTAGCAGCGCGCGACGGGGACAGGCTTCCAGTTCGTATTGCCAAATGGCCAAGTCGTTGGCTTCGCCGAGAGTTTGATGGGCCGTTCTTCCTCATGTCTTTCGTCCTTCCTGGGCTAATGACGAAGCTCGTTGGCCCCAGTGTACCCAGGGCTGCGCTTCGCTGGCCCTGGGCTATTCTCTCGTGGCCCCTCCGGGGCCGGGTTCGGATCGTCAGCGCATGAAGGCGATTACCGCCTCTTGTAGCTTTTCCGACGCCTACTTGCCAGTTGCGAGAGGGCAGCCTGGTTAAATCGGGTCCGTCGGCGAAGTACGTTGCCGCGCGGAGCTCACTCCACCCCCGCGATCCGCCGCAGCATCGCCAGCATGTCGTGGCGTTGTCGTTGCAACACCGCCAGGCCGGTCTGCGCGTTTTGCACGAGAGCGTCGTACTTGTCGCGGATCATGCTCTCCTCGTCGTCGTTGACCCTGTCGACTTGGTCGATCGCGTCGGTCAGGTCTTCGTCGAACGCGCTCATCAAGCTGGCCGAGGAAGCGGCTGCGCTGGTGGCGAAGCCTTCGATCAAACCCTGAACCTGGTCAAGCCGGCCGAGCGTTTCATCGGCGATGCGCAGTGCCCGCGAGGCGTTGGCCCCCAGGCCGCTCGCCGCGCCGCCGGTGACGAGGTCGGCCAGCGTGCCGCTCAGGCCGCCGAGCCGTGCGGCGAGCAAACTGGGAATCGGCAGCGGAGTCCGCTGGCCGGGGTCGGTCGACAGGGCAAACTTGACTCCGTCGTCGTGAAACGTGATCGGCGCGAAGTCCCCAACGAAGCCTGGGGCGAATTCGATCGTGTAGCGCGAACCTCCTTGATCGATCGTGAAGCGATTGCCGTCGACGCGGGGACTGGATTTGGCGTCGGCGCCAGCGGTCAACGTCGTGCCAAAGGTCCCACTCGTCACGTCGACATCTACGTTCGCGGTGGCGCCCGTGGTCGTGGTGCTGAGAACGAGATCGTTGAAGTTCACCGCCGCGGAGACGCCCGTGACGCCCGATTGTAGGTTGATCGCGTCGCGGACGGCGGTGAGCGTTTGCCCCGAGGTGACCGTGAAAACGTGGTTGCCCAACGGGCCGGTGAGCTTGAAGTCGGCGTTCTGCGTGATCTTGCCTTGCGAGCCGGTATAGAGCGCCTCGGCCGCGCGGGCCGGCTGGTACCCCGCATACTCCACGCCGCCGATCACCGCGCTGGCGTCGGTTCCGCTGGCCGAGCCGGCGGTTCCGCCGCTCACGGCAAACGTGCCCGCGGTCGCACTCACGCCTGCAACAACCTTTGCTCCGTAGTCGACGCTGCGGAGCGTCAGCGTGTTGCCGGCGGCCTCGGCCAGCAGGCCGGTCCGGTGGCTTTGGGCATTGATTCGCGTAGCGGCCGCGGCAAGCGTGTCGGCCGTGGTGAACGCAATCGACCCCTCGCCGCGATTGCCGCGGAACGTGACCGTGGCGTTGGCCGCAATGTTGCCTGCCGTGCCGGTGTAGGTCAGTTTCGCCTGCGTCGCCGCCTGCGAGACCCAGCCGGAAATCGCCGGCAGCGGGCCGTAGGCGGCGTCGCGCCCCTCAGCGTGCCCCTGGCCGTCGCCGCCGGTGATGGCGAACGTCCCGGTCGTCGTCTCGAGGTCCACGAACTGATCCTGGCCAGCCTCGGCGCTCACAAACACCAGGCCCCCGCCACGCACTTCGGCGGTGACGCCGGTGGTGTTCGAGCGATCGTTCACTCGGCGCGCAGCCTCGTCGAGCGACTGGTCCGTGGTGAAGGCGATCGTCGTGCTGCCCAATTCCCCCTGAAGTTGGATCGTGGCGGCCGCCGCCACGTGCCCGCCGGTTCCGGCATAGTAGAGCTCTGCCCGCTTCGCCGAGACGAGCGGCCCGCCGCCGCCGACCGCGGCAATCTGTAGATCGCTAACTTGGGCCGCGTTTCGACCCGAAGTCGCGGGGCTCGCCACGCCGCTGAGGAGGGCTCGGCCGTCGATCTTCGTGCCGGCCAAGCGATCGATCTCGGCCACCGCGGCGTCGATGGCCTGCTGCTTGTCCGCGCGTTCCTGGGGCGTAAGCTGCTGGTCTTCGTCTTCGGCGGCCAGCGAGCGGATCAGGTTGGCCTGGGTGACGATCCGATCGAGCGTGAGCTGCGCTTGACTGGCGACGTTCGTGGCCGACTGGGCGTTGGCCAGCGTAGCGCGAACCGCGGCCTGCCGTGTATGGAAATTACTCAGCGCGATGAAGCCGGCCGGATCGTCGGCTGGACGCGTGATGCGATGTCCGCTGGTGAGCCGCAGCGTGCTCAGTTCGCTGCCGGCGCGCGCTTCGGCCAGGCGGTTGAGCAACGTGCGCTCGAGCCCCGACAGGCTTGCGCTGATGCGGGCCATGGTCCGATCGGCAGGTTGGCCGCGCCCCTGGCCGGGCGGCGGAGGTGGGAAATCAGGCGGTCTCGCGCTTGCTCCGCCAGGGGAGCAGCAGGTTGGTCGTCAGGCGGGGTTTGGTCAGCTCGACGCTGGCCGACACTTCGCAGGCCATGAGGTAGGCCTTGAGGCTCGCCAGCACTTGGCGGGCTCGTTGCAGCGCGTCGCCGCGGCGGCGGTCGCGGTGCTTCAGCGGCCGCATCACCACGTCGACGCGGGTTTGCACCGCGTTGCCTTCGCCCGTGCGCTCTTCGACGAAGGCCAATTCGATCTGCAGCGGCAGGGGTTGATCAGGCGAGCGGCGCAGCCAGTCCGATTGATTGCCGTCGAGCTTGAGCTTGAGCAGGCCTTCCTCCAGGGCCTCGATCTCGGCCTGGTGATCGGCCAAGAAGCCGCGCAGCTTTTCGACCGCCACCTTGAGCGGCACTTTGGTGAGCAACTGGCGGGTGATCAGGCGATCGGGCTGCCGGCGTGTCCATTGCCACCAGCGGCGCTTGGGTTCCTCGCGCCAGCCGGAAATGCCGGTGCCAAGCTGGACCACCGTGTTGCGGCCCGAGCGTTTGGCGTCGAGCAGCGCGCGGTCGGCGCGGTTGAGCATGGTCTCGGCCGAGTCGCCCGGCTGAATCTCGGTGACGCCGAAGCTGGCGGTGAAGCTTCGCCCGCCGAGAAAGTGGTGCGTCGTGCCGGCCAGCGAGGCGCGGATTTGCTCAGCGCGGGACGCGGCGGTGGCGTTGCCGCAATCGGCGCACAGCACCACGAACTCCTCGCCGCCGTAGCGGGCCACTAGGTCGCCGGCGCGGCACGCTCGCCGCAACAACTCGGCGAAGCCCTTGATCGCCTCGTCCCCCACCGGATGGCCGTAATTGTCGTTGATCGACTTGAAGTGATCGATGTCGCAGATGATCAGGCTGCACGGCAAATTATGCTGCAAGTGCGCCGCCACGAACAGTTCGTGAACGCGGTCGAACTCGGCCCGGTTGGCCACCTGCGTCAACGGGTCGCGCGTGGCCAACTCGTGGAGGTTTTGACAGCGCTCCTCGAGTGAAGCCTCTCCCGAAGCGTCGTGCAGCGTGACCGTGGCGCCGTGCGTCGTGCCGTCGGGGCCGACGACTGCCACCACGTGCATGTCGACCATCACGCGGCCGCCGCCCCGGCTGCGAATCGAGAGCCGCAGGTGCGAGCGCGTGCGGCCGGCGATCGCCCGGCGGACCGGGCAGTCGGCGTCTTCGAGCTCGAGTCCGTCGACGGTTCGCATGTCGACCAGCCGAGGCTGCCAAGGACGCTGGAACGCCGACTCCGAGGAGATGCCCGTCAGCCGTTCAGCCCCGCGGTTCCAAAGCACGATTTGCAGGCCCCGGTCGACGAACACCACGCCATCCGATAGGTGATCGAGCAGACGCTGCTGAAACAACGCCTCAGGCACCATCTGCCCGGCGCAGGCCAGCGTGGTGCCGCGCTGCCACAGGCTATCAACTTGGTCGGCGTCGAGTTCGCGGAGCCACTGCGTGGCGGTGCGGTGATACCAGAGCCCTTGCGAGCCCAGCCGCAGTTCCGCGAACGAGCGCACGAGTTCGGGGTCGAACTGCGTGCCGGCGAACTCGAACAGCTCATGCACGGCCCGCTCGAGCGGCAACGCCCGCCGATACACATGGTCGGAGGTCATCGCGTCGAAGGCGTCCATGATCGACAGCATGCGGGCAGCCAGCGGCAGATCGAGCCCCGAAAGCGCGAATCCCTGGCGACTGCCGTCGAACCAAGCGGGGCTATAGCGAACGATGTCGATCAGGTCCTGATCGCGGCAGGAGGCCGATACGACGTCGAGCCCCATCGAGCGATGGCGATTCATGATCGCCTGCTCATCGGGCTTGAGCGGCTCAGGCTTGGTGAGAATGGAGTCGGGCACACCGATCTTGCCGATGTCGTGCAGGATCGCGGCGATCTCGAGGCGCTCGCGGGTCTCGGCCGGCAAGCCGGCGGCCTGAGCCCAAGCCGAGCAGCCGAGCGAAACCCGTAGTGCGTGGGCCGCCGTGGCGGCGTCTTTGCAGCGCAAGGCACGGTAGAGCCCCGCGGCAATGCCCAATCGCGCGCCGACGAGAGAGCCTTCGTCGGCGCCTGGGTCGAAAACGCTTTCGGCGGCGGGCTCCTGCCCCGTAGCTTGCTGCACGAGCTCGCTGAGCTCGCCGAACTGATCGGGCGCGGTGATCGTGCCCTGCAGGCTGTCGCTGGGGAACGACGAAGTTGGGGCGAAGCCCGCGGAAGGATGCATCGTGAATGGCGCCCGGCTGCGTCGACGTGGCAAGAGGCTCGCCGGTCTGCCCCTTCGACCGGCGCGCGGCGACGG
The DNA here is from genome assembly GCA_044221365.1 of Pirellulales bacterium. Classification (GTDB taxonomy): domain Bacteria; phylum Planctomycetota; class Planctomycetia; order Pirellulales; family JBGAPH01; genus JBGAPH01. The sequence continues at coordinate 50,974 of JBGAPH010000004.1, read as the reverse complement.
TGCAAACCAGCACCGCGCCCGTGGCTTTTTCATGACGCTCAACCCTAGGTCGCAACGCTCCGAGGGTCAAACTCGTGACGCGGCAAGAAGTTTGGAGCGACGGAAGCCCCCCGCTGGCGCTTGTTGGTCGACCGTATGTGCGATAGCCTGGGAGGGCTTCGAGCCCACCCACGGCTGGTCCGCACAACTGATTTTGCGGATCGCGCCCGCCCGCCCTTCCACAGTTTCCTCGGCCAATGCGACTTGTTTCCTACCTGACCGACCAGGGACCGCGCGCCGCAGCGCTGCGGGGCCAAGAGATCGTCGATCTCCAGCAGGCAGATGCCCGTTTGCCCAGTTCGCTGCGGGAATTGTTGGCCGAGGGAACCGACCTTTGGCCGCGTGTGGCCGAGGCCGCCGAGCGTGGCGCCGGGCTGCCCTTTTCGACGGCGCGTTTGGCGCCGCCGGTGCCGGATCCCCGCAAAATCATTTGCATTGGTCTGAACTACGCGGATCACGCCAAGGAAACCGGCGCTGAACCTCCGCCGGAGCCGGTCGTGTTCAACAAATTCCTCACGGCCCTGACGGCTCACGAGCAGCCCGTCGCGCTGCCGGCGGCGAGCTCCGAGGTCGACTATGAGGCCGAGCTCGTTGCGGTCATCGGCCAGGGCGGGAAACACATCCCCCGCGCGCGGGCGCTCGAGCACGTGGCCGGTTATACCTGCGGCAACGACATTTCCGCCCGCGACTGGCAGAAGAACAAACCTTCGAAGCAGTGGCTCTTGGGGAAGAGCTTCGACACGTTCGCTCCGTGCGGCCCGGTGTTCGTCACCGCCGACGAGGTGGGGAACGCCGAAAACCTCCGGATCCAGTTGCGGCTCAACGGCCAAACGATGCAAGACTCGACCACGGCCCAGCTTATTTACGGCATCGCCCACCTGGTTTCGTACCTGTCGCAGGTGGTGACGCTCGAGCCGGGCGACTTGATCTACACGGGAACTCCTCCAGGGGTGGGCATGGCTCGCAAGCCCCCCGTTTTCCTCAAGCCCGGCGACCGGGTCGAGGTCGAGATCGAGCGGATCGGCCTGCTTCGCAATCGGGTGGTGGCCGAGGCGGGGCCGGCCTAGACCGCCGGGGCCGATTTCAGTCGTTGCCCCGGAAATGCCGAATCTGCTGTTGGAGCGGCCAACGTCCATCGCTGCCGAGCGGAGGGGTTGCGCCGTTTGCCGCAAGCTTGGCGGACTTTGCGGTTGCCTGCAGTCCTTCCTTGGCTCAGGGAGGTGCAGCGCCCCTCCCCGCACATCTTGCGGCGCTTTCCCACCTTTAGGCCTCCACGATCTCAGGCATGTCTCACAGCGACGATCGCCGCCGCCGGTTGCTGAGCGAAGACCCCAACGCCGCGGAGTCGCCCCGTACGCGTTCGAACGCCGCTGGGCCTCCGCTGGGCTACGCGGAGGCTGGGCGGCGGCAGCATCAATGGCACGTTACCGACTTGGTGCCGCTTCGCGGGTGGTTGCATGCCCTGCTCTTTCTGTCAGGCAGCGCTGCGATTGGCGCCGTCGTGTCGGCGTATTGGTTCGTGCCTGGCGCGGTGGACGGGCGTTGGCCGCTGCTCGACCTAGCGCGAGACGGCAGCCTAGCGGCCTGGCTCGGCGCAGCCTGGCTGGCGTGCGCTGCTCCGCTGGCGCTGGTCATCTTCGCGGTCCGCCGTCATCGGTTGGATGACTATCGCGGCCGTTACCGGATGTGGCTCTATCTGATTCCCGCGCTGCTCTGGCTGAGCCTGGAGCAGACCGCGGCGCTGCACTCCACGGTGCGTGACGGGTTGGAGACTGCGACCGGCTGGGCCTTTTTCGCTGCCTCCGCGCCCTACTGGCCTCTGACCCTGGCGACACTGCTCGGGGCACTCGGAGTGCGGCTGGCGTTCGAAACGCGCCGCTCTAAGTTGGCGACCACGGGCGTGGTTGCGGCGCTGCTGGTGGGATTCGCCGGCTTGGCTGTGGAGTTGGATTGGATCGCGCTTAAAGCCGGCCGCACGCATACCGCCGTGCTCGTTTCGCTCCAGCTTTGCGCCGTTCTGTTGTTGCTCGCGTCGCTTGGTGTCTATGGCCGGCAGGTGATCTTAGCCGCCGAGGGGCAGTTGACCGTGCGGGTGAAAAAGCCGCGCATGCGGGCGGCGCAGGCGGGTTCGTCCGCGGACGAACCGGAAGACTTGGCGGGCAAGAAGCGGCTCGCCGCCGTCGCCAAGGTCGATCCGCCGCAGGGTCTCAAGGGCCCGATCACGGCTCGCACCGATCTGTCGTCGCCCACGGCGGCCGCGAAGGCGGCTGTCGCCGCCAAGCCGGTCGCCAGCCTTGCTACGACGGCCGCGCCTGCCCGAACGTCGGCGCCCGCGGCGGCCAAGTCGGTGGACCCGGACGAGGAACCTGGTCCGCGCAAGCTGACGAAGGCGGAGCGCAAGGCTCTCAAACGCCGACGGATGTCCGACGACGAGAACGACGATTGGTGGGAGCGCGGCGATTGAGCCTGCGGCGCGCTTCAGTCCGCAACCGCGATCAGCCCCAAGATCTGGCCGGGCTGGAGCGGATCGTCTTGAAAGCAGAACTGCTCGACGAGCCGGCCGCTGACGGGCGCCGGCAGTTCGATCAGCACGCAGCCGGCCAGGATCTCGAGCACTCCTTCGCCGGCGAATACCTGGGCGCCGCGGGGCACCAGCCACTGGCCCAGCACCGGTGGGTCGTCGCCCACGCCGGCCGACTGAATTCCTAGCTCGGGCATGCGCAACTCCTGCCGAGGCGGAGTCATGCGGGGGCGGTTTCGGAGAGCGGCCGCTTAGCCCTTGGCGTCATGGGCTCGGCACCAGGCGATGATGTCGGCGGTGGCGGTCGGCAGCTTTCCGGCCGGGGCCTTGGCAACGGGCGCTGGCGCTGCTTGGACTTCGGGCTCAGGCTCCGGTTCTGGCGCCGCGACGGGCGGCGCAGCCGCAGGAGGCGCCTTCGCAGCGGGAGCGGCCTTGCCACGAGCCGCCGCTAGAATGTCGGCCGTGCTCAGCTTGGCCTTTTCGGCAGGAGCGGCGGTCGCAGGCGTCGCGCCTTTACTGCGCGCGGCGGCCAGAATCTCGGCCGTCGACGGCTTCTTCCCCTCCGCGGCCGGCGCCTCGGCAGGTTGGGCGGCGGCCTTGCCGCGGGCAGCCGCCAAGATGTCGGCCGTCGAGGGTTTCTTGGCCGCAGCCGGCGCCGCCCCAGCCTTGGCGGGCGCGGCAGCCTTGGCGGGCGCGGCCTCGGCCTTCGGCGCGGCCTTGCGTGCCGCTTTTTCTTCGACAGGTTTCGGCTGCGGCTTATCGACGACCTTCAGAAAGGCCGGGTTGATGTCGTACCAGCCGATGTTGTTGTACTGGTCGAACTCGACGAGCGCGCGACCGCTCATGTTCACGGTCTTGACCTGCCCCGTCGTGCCGGCAAAACGCCGCAACTCAGGCCGCGATCCATCGACCACGACGTACTTGTCGGTCAATTCCTGCTTCAGCTTTTCAACCTGGTCCAACAGCATCGGCACGGCTCGATCCGAGAGGTTCTTCTCCGGCAGACCGCCTAGGGCCCGCGGCAAGACAGCATTGTGGGGAAAATGCCGGGCTGATTCAAGCCGGGACGGGTTTGCCGGGGTCTCGGTTTCAGACCGCCGACGGGCCGCTTTCAGCCGCCCGTTGCCGGCGCCGGTGCTCCGTGAGGGGCGCCGCCGCAGCGTCGGCGAACTCGGTGTCGCTGCGGGCGAGCACCTTGGTCACGGTTTTCCCGAGAATCTGCAGATCGAGGAGCGGTCCTTGACGCTCCACGTATTGCACGTCCATTTCCAGGCGGTCGTCCCAATTCGCGCGGTTGCGGCCGTTGACCTGCGCGAGGCCGGTGATGCCCGGCAAAACGTCGTGGCGGCGGCGCTCGCGCGGGGTGTACACCTCGAGGTACTCGACCAGCAACGGCCGCGGCCCCACGAGCGACATGTCGCCGCGAAGCACGTTCAGCAGTTGCGGCAGCTCATCCAGGCTTGTCTTGCGGAGGAATCTCCCTATCGAGGTCAGCCGCTCCGCGTCGGGCAGCGGGCGGCCATCGGAACCGTTGGCGTTGCGCATCGTACGGAACTTGAAGACCGAGAAGATCCGTTCGTCCTTGCCCACGCGACGCTGACGAAACAGCACGGGAGAGCCCATCGACCAGCGCACCAAAGCGGCCAGCGCCAACATGGGAAGAGCGAAGACGAGCAGCGCCACGGCGGCGGAGCAGAAATCGAAGGCCCGCTTAACCGACGGATACCACATTCCCCGCTCCCTCCAAGACCCGGCCATAGAGCCGCTCGTGCAGCTCGATCACGCGCGTCAAATCGTAGTGGGCGATCCGGCGCTTGGCCCGCTCCGCGAGCGCCTGCGCTTCCGCCGGGCGATCGACGATCGTCTGCATGTGGCCGGAGAGCGCCTCGACATCTCCCACCTCGTGCAACAGTCCGCAACCGTCGCTGAGTAGATCGCCCAAGCCGCGAATCTTCGTGCCGATCACCGGTACGTCGAGGCACATCGATTCCATCACGCTCCGTGGCAGCCCTTCGCGCTCTGAGGGGAGCGTTGTGGCCACCGACGCCCGAATCAGGACCGGCACATCGCGGCGGAAACCTAGGAAGTGAACCCGCTGGGAAAGCCCGAGCTTTTCGACCATGCTTTCAATCGCCGGCTGCAAGGGCCCCATGCCGGCGAAGGCCAGGTGCGAGCGCTGGTTCGGCAGCTGGGCGAACGCCGCCACCTGGTCGCGATGCCGCTTGCCGGGGTCGAAGCCCGCGATCATGAGGAACAGAGGGTTGTCGGCGGCCAGCCCCAACTCTTTGCGGACGCGCGCCACGTCGGCCGCAGCGACGGCCGCGGGCGAATAGTGAGCCAGGTCGACGCCGATCCCCGGCATGTAGTGAATGTGCTCGGGCGGCACGATGCCCAGTCGGTCGGCGGCGGCTTCATCTTCGCGGTTGATCGTCACGAGCTCGTCGGTCCATTGGCCGGCGAGCCGCTCGAGTCCCATGAACGCCCAATTGCGCACGGGGGGCCCGCCCTTGTAGAAGTGGAAGCCGTGGGCCGTGTAGATCACCTTGAGGCGCTTCGCGCGGCGATGGCGGCGGAGCGCCAAGCGGGTGACGAAAGCAGCCACCGGCGTATGCACGTGAACCAAGTCGTAACCGACAGAAGTCGCCAAGGCGCCGATGCGCGCACGGGCATCGGTCAGATTGCCGAGCGACAGCGGATTGCGGCTCCAGTTGACGTCCCACACGCGATCGAAGGCCGGGCCGCAGTCGGGACAAGCGGAAATGCCCTCGGCGGCCGCGTCGACCCGCCAGCCCAGCGCGCGAAAGTGGCGGGCAAAGGGCAACAGAAAGCTGCGCACCGTGAGGTGCGTCGTGGCCACGAGCAACAGGCTCGGAGGTCGCTTTCCGCGGAGATTCGAAGCTGCGGCGCCGACGCTTTGAGTCGACATGGATTGATTCACCGGGGTGCTGCCCTTCATTTTACACTCCCCCCGTCTTGGGGTGGGTCAAGCGGTCTGCGTGCGCTGCCATTTTTCCGATTCCGCGCGGACATGGCGAAAGAATTCCAGCCGCCGCGTGCGCAGCACGTCGGGGCGATATTCCAGAGCTCGCTTCAGATTTCTCGCCGACATACGGTGCATTCTTTCCGGGTCGACGATCACTTGGCTGATTTTGGCGGCCAGCCCGGCGGTGTCTCCCGCCTCGACCAGGTCCTCGGCCGTCAGCAGCTCGGGAAACCCGCCCACCGTCGAGCCGATGCAGGGAAGCGCTCGGGCCATGGCTTCGACCACCGCCCGCGGCAACCCTTCTTGGAAGGACGGGAGTACAAATACGTCGGCTTGGTCGAGCGCCGCGCGAATGGGAGCGCCGGTGGGCAGCCCGCCCGTGAACTCCACGCGGTCCGTCACGCCTGCCGCCGCGGCGCGCTCTTTGAGGAACGGCATCAGCACGCCTTCGCCAACGAATTTCACCCGCAGATCCAGCCCTTGCTTCAGGCAGATCGCCAGCGCGTCGACCAGAACGTGCGGGGCTTTGTAGAGCTGATTCATGTGCCCCACCATGATCAGCGTGCGCGGTCCACCGGCCGGCTTCAGTGGCCGCGGTTCGTTGACGAAGGCCTCGGGCGGAATGTACACGTCCGACACGCCGACGGAGTATTTCGGGCAGGGGTAGCGCCGTTGCAGCGCCTCCTTGGTGACATAGAGCGCGGCCATCGCCTCATGGCACTGGCGCCGCAACTCGCGGGGAATCCACCAGCGCAGCAGCGGACGCAGAGGGTGCTTGAGGCTGCCAGGCGCCAGCACGTCGTAAGGGTCGCCCACCACCTCCACGGCGAAAGGCTGTCCGCGCCGGCGCAGCTCCTTCCACACGTGCGTGCCGATGACGCCAGGCACGCGGAGGATGTAGGCCGCGTCGGGCACGCAGGCTTCGCGAATGGCCCGCTTCACCTCGCCGCGTTTGCGCAGATACTGCTCGGGGCCCATGTACCCCGGCACCGGCACGAGACGCACCCCGGGCCCGGTGGCTGGCTTCGCTTCGGCGTCTTCTTCGGGAAAAAAGCGGGCCAGAATGGTGACCGACTCGAAGACGTCGAGGTAGCCGTACTCCTTCCAGAACTGCTCGTAGGTGATATAGCGCGAGGCCGGCTGGCCGTCCTTGAGGACGAAGCGCCCTTCGAGCGGGACGATAACGTGCATGACTGAAGGCGATCTCGGCGAATGCGGTGGGGCAGAGGGTTATCCCAAGCGTACTACGGCTCCGCCCAGGTTCCCGGCCAACTGCCGTTTTTCGGGGAGTACGATTGAGATGGTTACGGCGGTCGCACCGGCCGCAGGCAAGGAGACGGCCCGGGCGCCAGCCCCGCACCTCAGGCCATCCCCCCCGCCGCGTGCTCGTTTCGGCGGCGGAGCCGGCATGCGCCGGGGCCAGCAGATACGGCGGCGAGCCACGAACAGCCAACTCGACGACCAGACCCAGCAGCATTCGCGCGGCCGGCTGGGGGCAGCCAACCGCCCGTGGGCTGACTAGGGGCGGCCGTCACGGTACATCCTTTCCAGCTCACGGACTCCCTGGTCGATATTGAAATGGCTGTCGGCGACCGTGGCTAGCGTTTGCGATGGCTCGATCCTTGGGGGGCGATCGAGCAACTTCTCGAGTTGATCCGCCCAATTCGCCGCGGCCGTGTTTCTCGGCAGGCGGTGCATCAGGCCGGGAACCAACTCAACTTCGGGCGAAATCGCTTCGGTGAACACCGCTGGCACGCCGGCCGCTTGAGCTTCGACAAGCGCCAGACCCAGGCCCTCTCGAAACGAAGGGAACATGAAGGCGTCCATCGCCCCGCGCAATATTCGCGGCACGTCGCTGCGTGCGCCGGGAAACGAGAACCGATCGCTCAAGCCGGCTGCCGCCACTTGCTGTTCGATCGTGGGGCGTAGGTCCCCTTCGCCGACCAGCAGGAAATGAACGTCGTCTCGCCGGCGGCGCAGTTCTCGAGCCGTTTCGACGATCATCGCGTGATTCTTGAGCGGCTCGAAGCGGCCCACGTGGCCGATGACTTTGCGTCCGGAAGGAATGCCCAACTCCGCTCGCACCGCGGCCTGATCGACCGGCTGGGCGAACCGCTCCATGCCGATGCCGCAGTAGTAGATGCGCCAGCGTGGGTCGGTGCGCCAGTCTTCGCCGAACAGGGATTCGACCGCCTGTCCGCTGCAACCCACGCCGATCGTGGCATACCGTGCGAGCCACCGCTGCATCAGCGCCGCGTACTGCCGCCGCAGCCAACCGCTCGAGGCCACGATTGGCCGCGTGTCCGTGTGACTGTGGGCGATCCGCACGGGCACGCCGGCCTGCGCGGCCATTCGCAGGATGAAGCCGCTATACAAGTGCATGTGGCTGTGAATGACGTCGTAGGGGCCGTTTGCGGCCAGCGCGCGGCGAAACTGCGGCGCGTACCGCCAAGGCCGCTGTGCCGCGAGGCACGGGATCACTCGGCCGCCCAACGCACGGATCTCGTCGTCGTAGGGCTGCGGTTGGTCGGTGTGGACCAAAAAATCGAGCTGGAACCGCTGCCGGTCGATTCGGCGTAGGACCTCGAGCAGCCAGGTTTCGATGCCGCCGGGGCGCATCTGAGCTACGACGTGCAACACGCGCAGCGCGCCCACCGCCTGCGGCGAGCCCGTGGTTCTAGCGGCGGTAGCCGAGGGCGCAGACATTGGTCGTGAATACCGTTTCCGCGGCCTCGCCGCACAAGCGGAACACGGCTCGGTGCAGCCAGTGCTCCAGTTTCAGCCGCACTTTGGAAGAGACATCGAACCCCCGAATCGGCGCCACGCGGCAATCGCTCAGTCCGCCTGCGGTCAGCAACTGCACGATCGACGTACTGGTAAAGCTGTTCTCGTGCGTCAGATCGCGGTACCGGGTGTAGCTGCCCAGCAGGCTGGCCCCGTTCGGCATTCGGCAGTACAGGAACCCGCCGGGCACGAGGGCCTCGCGAATCGTCTCCACCCATTCCAGCAGCAGGTCTTGCCCAGGAATGTGCTCGAGGACGTCCGTGCAGAAGATCGCCGCGAACGTTCCGCGGTGCGACCTCAAATACTCGAGCCCGTCGCCGCCCTCGATATCGAGCGCCGGCAGCGTCCGCCGCGCCACCTCGATCTGCGACGGAGAACTGTCCACGCCCGACACCGCCAGGTTGGGGAATTGGCTGAGCCACTGCAGCATCATCCCGGTTCCGCAGCCCAGATCGAGCACTCGGCTGCCGCGCGGCAATCCGCGCACCAGGTCGGCCAGATTGGCGTCGAAGTAGGCGAACAGGGCCGGATCGCGCTTGGGAGCGATGTCGGCGTTGACGCGGGCATAATGATCCGCGTAGTCCTCGATCAGGCGGTCGCGAAGCTGGGTCATGATTGATCTTTCGGGAAATTGGGGGCGCCGGCGGCGCTAGGAGGCCGCTTCCGTCATCCGCACGGTTGCGGCGTCGCCGAGTGTCCGCCGATGGTCGGCGTCAAGTCGGTTCAACAGCGACTGGCACCACTGCGCGATCTTGGGGTCGATCGCCGGAAAGCGATCTCGGCCCACGCACTCCGGCGTCACTCCGATCAGGTGGTCCGGCTCGAACGGCAACTCGAAGTGGTCATAAATGCGCGGGAACGACTCTTCGGGCCGTTGCACCAGGTCCTCGTACCGCACCAACAACACGTGAGGATGCCGGTTCAGTTCCAAGCCGTAGTAATACTGCGTCCGCAGGTACCAGAACAGTGCGGCGCCCTCGTGCATGCTTAGGTCGGGGCGAGTGCGCTGGGCCAAGGCCGCGCTCACCTGCTCGCTCAGCCGCGCGCCCGCCCAGCCGGTCTGCGAGAAGAGCCGATCCGCGGGATCGATCGTGCCGCACGATTCTCCGTCGACCACGCGCTGCACGAGCTCCCGCATGTCGCCTCCCCAGAGACGCACCATGGAATTCACCGTATCGCGATAGTCGCGATAGATCCAGATGGCCCGGGCGCTGGGATAAGCCTCGAGAATGCGGTCGGCGCGCTGGTTGTCGCACAGCGGCTTGAACAAAACCTGGCTGGCCCGGCAGCGCGCGATCAAGCGATCGATCACGTCGACCGAGCGAAACCGCAGCCGGTTGTCGAAGGCGGCGCGGTGATATTCGTTGTACAGCCACAGGTGGGGCGAACGGTCGAGCGCCTGCACGAGCATCGTCGTGCCCGACCGCTGGCAGCCAAACACGAACCGCGGCTGCGCAGGCGCCTCAGCCGGGGCCAGACGCAGCGCAGACGCCTTCCAGCCACGCTGCGCCGTGCGGCGGGCGAACCTGGCGGCGCGGCGCAGTTGCCGCCGCAATGTTGACAAAGGATGACTCATCAATACCCCGTTCTACCAAGGAGCAGCTTCGTGGCTGCTAGTTCTCGGACCAAGCACCCCGTGCCCCCACGCCGCTCCCCTGCGCCCGTTCGCGGCGCTTTTCCCGAGCGGCTTGTCCCAAGAGCACGATGCCAATCGTTACGTTCGACAGACTGAACCCGAGCGTGACCCAGGCTGCGCCAAGGATTCCATAGGCTGGTACGAGCGCCCACGAGAGCGCCGCGGTGAGCAATGCGGACAGCAGGTAGGGGATCGTCAAGCTGTGAAAGCGACGTGTCGCGGTCGTGGCATAGCCCAAGATCGCGCCCACGTATCCCGCGCCCGCCGCGATCAACAGCCAAGTAAAGGTGGTCAAGTGCGCGGCGTATTCTGGGCCAAAGATCGTGGTCACCGTCCACTCGCCAGCCGTCAGCGACACACCCAACAACCCGAGCCCGATCGCCGCGCAAAGTCCGGCCATCCAGCCGATCAGTCGGAAGAACTCCCGCAGATCCCCCGCCTCGTAATACCGTGCCAGCCGCGGACTGGCCGCAGCGCCGAGGGCGGCGACGACCATCTGCCCGACGATCACCACGTAGGCAAAGGCCCCAAAGATTCCGAGCGCCGCCTCGCCGTGAAACCGCTCCACAAAGTAGCGGGGAATGAAAACATTCAGCGACAGCAGCGTGACCGCCAGTCCCAGCGGCCAGCTCAACCAGAAGAGCCGGGCCATGACGTTCCGGTCGAAGTGCGGCCGCAAAGCCGCCCACGGCCCGGCGGCTCGGCTGGCTCCCAAGCAGTGCGCCGCCGCCGGCAGATCGTACCCCCACAGCACTCCGATGCGCGTCAGCAGCACGGCCACCATCGCCCACGGCAAGTTGCCGGTGGCCACAAACGTGGCGCCCACAGCCGCAACCGAGAGGATGCCCCGCAGGATGAGCGATCGGGACACCCAGTCCATGCGCTCGTGCTGCTGCATCGCACCGTGCGCGATGTCGCTGATCGACTCGAGGCATTTGGCGCCGCCGATCGCCAGCAACACCGCTGCCACGCTGCCCGCATAACCGCCGGCCAGCACGACGCCCAGCAAGGCAAAAGCCGCGACAGCCGTCGTTAGCAGCCGCAAGCCGAGGTAGTCTCCGAACGGCGTCTCCCGGCGCGCGTCCGTCACCTGCACCGTGCGCAGACTCAGGTCGGTGAGCAGCAGCAGGGGCGTAGCGATCGACATGCCCAACACGAACTGACCAACGAGTTCCGGTGATCCCAGCTTGACCAACAACTGCAAGATGACGAAGTTCGCGACAGCCAGCAGAACGTTGCCCACGAACGTCCAACTGACGTTTTTGCGCAGCGACAACGGCGCCGCGGCCGAGGGAGCCGCGGCCCGCACGTCGTCAGCGGGAGCGTCAATTTCTGCCAAACTAAGCGACACGTCCGGGGGAGAACTCGGCTGACCAGGGGAATAAGGGAAACCGCTGACTTCCGCAGTCCTAGGCGCCCGCGGCCGCCGGCACCGCCCCGGCCAAGCGCTGCCGCACTTCGCTCCGGTGGGCTTGAATGCTCGCGACCGCACCGCACACGCCGGCGATCACCTGGTCGTCCACCTGCGCGCCGATCGGCAAGCTCAAGCTGCCCGTCGCCAACGCCTCGGTGTTCGGCAATTGCTGGCCCGGCTGGGTGAAGTGTTGGTAGGCGGTCTGGCGATGGGCCGGCGGATCGTAGTATTTGCGGGTATCCACGTTGTCGGCCCGCAGGGCCAGGGCCAACTCATCGCGGGTCAGGCCAAAGGCGTCGGCCTCGACGACGATCGAAAAGTCCTTGTACGACGAGCGGTCCCCCGAGCGAATCTCCTGGAAGTGCAGACCGGGCAGGCTTTCCAGCCCCGCGCGGTATTTCTTGGCGACTTCGTTGCGAAAGCGGGCCGTGCCTTCCAGCAGCGGCAGGCCGTGCAGGCCCATCAGGGCGCTGATCTCCGGCATGCGAGCGTTCATGCCTGCGAAGGCGCTGTCGTAGGTGCCGTCGTTGCCGTACTCGCGGCCCAGGCGAATGTGCTGAGCGAGGGCGTCGTCGTTGGTCGACACGATGCCTCCTTCCCCGGCCACGAGCAGCTTCGTGGGGCTCATGCTGAAGCAGTGGGCATCACCCTGGCCGCCAACCGGCTTGCCTTGGTAAAGCGTGCCGAAGCCATGGGCGGCGTCGAACACGAGCTTGAGCCTGTGGCGGCGGGCGATCTCTTCGAGCTCCGCGATCGGCGCGGGGTTGCCGAAGTTATGGACACCGACGATCGCCGAGGTGCGTGGCGTAATGGCCCGCTCGATCACCGTCGGATCGATGTTCGTGCTGTCGAAGTCGACGTCGACGTAGACCGGCGTGAGCTTGTTCCAGACCAGGGCGCTGACCGTGGCCATGAAGGTGAAGCTCGGTACGATGACCTCGCCGGTGAGCCCCAGTCCCTGGTAGCTCAGCATCAGCCCCGTGGTGCAGCTCGACACGGCCACGGCGTGTTGCACGCCCAGGTGCGCGGCCACCGCTTCCTCGAACTGCCGCAGGCGGCTCCCCTTGGTGAGCAGGCCGCTCGAAATGATCGAGCGCAACTCGTCGGCCACCTGGTCGAAGCTCGGCAAGGTCGGGCGAACGAAAGGAATGGGGCGCTCGAAGCGGGGCGACCCGCCCAGAATGGCTGGCACGTCGTGGCTCAAAGAAGGCTCCTCGAAACGCGGTCGCTAACGGGTGATGAAGATGAGATTGCCGCAGGGCTTCGCAGTGGAAGGTCCTGAGCCCCTAAATGCGGGATTGGCGGTCGCCCCAGGTGTGCATACGGCGGTCGTCCGCCGAGGGGTCGGCCTGGCCTCCTGCAAGGCCTTAGCCGCCCCCAAGCTTGCTGAGAAAAGTCTACCCCTTGGTTTACTGCCCGAAAGGCATTCCTTTAGGCGGAGCGGTCCATGGCGGCCCGAGCCGCCTTGCGGGCCTCGAGCGGCACCACGTCAGGCATTTCTGCCTGCTCGCCGCGGGCCTCGGCCGCCGCGGCCGACCAGCCGCTGGCCGGCAGCGCTTCAGGCGGCATGTATTCCGGCACGAGCTCTTTGATCTTCCGCCGCAGCTCGTCCCCCGTGGCGTGGGCGAGCTGGGCCAGTTCGTCGATGGCGAACCGCACTTCGGCCAGGTTGTAGGGCCGGTGGTAGGCCACCGAGAGCTTGGGATGCGGAGTCGGCAGGCGCTGCTCTTCGTCGAAGTACAGCTCCTCGTAGAGCTTCTCGCCCGGCCGCAGCCCCGTGAACACGATTTCGATGTCGTCCGACCGCAGGCCCGACAGCCGCACCAGGTCGCGGGCCAGGTCGACGATCCGCACCGGCTCGCCCATGTCGAGCACGAAGATTTCGCCCCCCTTGCCCATCGAAGCCGCCTGCAGCACGAGCTGGGCCGCCTCGGGGATGGTCATGAAGTAGCGCTCGATCTCCGGGTGAGTTACGGTGATCGGTCCGCCGCGGCGAATTTGCTCCTGGAAGATCGGCACCACGCTGCCGTTGGAGGCCAGCACGTTGCCGAACCGCACGACCACGAACTTCGTGGTGGCGATTTCGGAGAAGGCGTGGATGTAGCGCTCGGCCAACTGCTTGCTGACCCCCATGACGCTCGTGGGGTTCACCGCCTTGTCGGTCGAGATCATCACGAATTCGTTCACGCCGTAGCGGTCGGCCAGTTCGGCCAGGCGCTTCGTGCCGAGCACGTTGTTCTTCACCGCCTCGCCCGGGTTGTTCTCCATCATCGGCACATGCTTGTGCGCGGCGGCGTGGAACACGACGTCCGGACGGTGGGTGGCGAAGAGCTGTTCGATCCGCGGGGCGTCGGTGATGTCGGCGATGCAGGGGACCAGCCGCGTTTCGGTGCGCAGGCCCCGCAGCTCCTGCTCGATGAAGAACAGGCTGTTCTCCGCCCGCTCCACCAGCAGCAAGGTCTTGGGATTGAACCGCAGCACCTGGCGGCAGATTTCGGAGCCGATGCTGCCGCCGGCGCCGGTGACCATTACGGTGCGGTCGCTCACCAGGTGGCGGATCGCCTCGTCACTCAGTTTGACCGGTTCGCGGCGGAGCAAGTCGTTGATGTCGACGTCGCGAATCTGAATCGCGTAGTCGCCGGCCAACAGCTCGTCGATGCCGGGAATGACCTTGAGGTCGGCCCCCACTTCGGCGCAGCCGTCCATCAATTCGCGGAGCTCCTTGCCGGCCAGCGAGCCGGAGATCACGAGCACGTCGTCGACGCCCCAGGCGGCGCAGATCCGCGGCGTATGCGCCGGGTCGCCGAGCACCGGAATGCGGGCCAGCATCGAGCCGTGACGCGATCTATCTTCGTCCAGGAAGCCGACCACCAGGTAGTTCAGCCGCTCGTCGAGCTGCAGGTGGCGGGCCAGCATTTCGCCCGCGGAATTGGCCCCCACGATCAGGGCCTTGCGGTAGCCCTTGCGGAAGAACCAGGGCCGCACCTCTTCGCGCGACAGCCGGGCCACCGCCCGCAACCCGCCGATGACCAGGATCGTCATCACCAGATCGAGGAACATGATGACCGCCGGCACGAACAGCTGCAGCATGCCGAGCTGATGAAGGACGGCCTCCATCGCCAGGATGAACAGCGTCGACAGGGTCGAGGCTTTGAGCAGGGCCGCCAGGTCGGAAAACGTGACGTACCGCCAACTCGTATGGCAGTGCCCCAGGTAGTAGAACGTGGCCAGCTTGACGGCCAACACGGCTGGCAGCGTGAGCAACAAGAGTTGCCAGTACTGCCCCGGGATGCGGAGATCGAAGCGAATTCCGTAGGCCGACCAATACGCCAGCGTGAACGCCAGCGCGTGGACGAGCAGTACGAGAAACGACCGCTTCGAGAGGCGACGCAAGATGAACCGCTTATTCATGGAAGTCAATCTACGTGTGCCGGCTGCCTGGGCGGACAGCGGGTCGGCAATCCCTGCCGCCCAGTCACAATCGACGCGCTCGATTCATGCGCCTCAGTCTGCAAGATACCGGTTTGCCCCCCGCCTTTCAACAAACCGGCGGCTCGCGGCGCTCGCATTTTCCGGGGCCTTTCCCCTTGTCCCGTAAACCCTTTCCATGCTTTCCCAGGCTAACGCGATAGCCCCCTTGCGCCGCGCCTGGTCTGCCCTGGTTGCCCCCTAGGTGGGTGCGACACTTCTTTGCAAAGGGAGTGCCCGCCGCAGACTTTGCCCGCTCCCTCGTGCGGCTGTAGGGCCCACGCGGGTTATAGGCCGGTTGGGCCCGCGTTCGGGCTGGGTCGAGTCAGCCGAGCCGGCCCGAGACGTCGACCATTTGCCACGCTGTTGTCGTGAAAAGGCAGCGTGCCTGGTCCCGATGGGGGATCAGCGGCGGGGGAAACGGTCGACGGACGAGCGCCGCGTCAACGCCCCCAGTTTCGCTCGGCGGGTCAGCCGGCTTACGCCGGCCGCTCGCCGGAACGCTCTCCGCGCAGGCCTACGGAAGCCTGCCGGACCGCGGCGAAAAGGAAAATCACTGGCAACTTTCGCCAACCTCGCAGATAATGCAGGGCGGGGGCCGGAGCGGGCCGCGGGTCTAATCTTTGCGAGGAGTTCGGGCGATGGTGGAGCGCAAGCACAACGGGTTCACGCTGGTCGAGCTGCTGGTGGTGATCGTGATCATCGGCATGCTCGTGGCCCTGCTCCTGCCGGCCATCGGGGCCGCCCGCGAATCGGCCCGCCGCGCCACCTGCATGAACAACCAGCGCAACATCGGCAACGCCCTGACGCAGTACGCCACGAACAAAGACAAGCTGCCCGGCTATGCGAACGCCGTCCCCCGGCAGGGGCAGAACACGGGCTTCATCAACATGAGCTGGATGGCGGTGATCCTGCCCCAACTCAGCCGCCAAGACCTTTACGATGCGATCGTCAAGTCGTTCCCGGCCTCCGGAGAGCCCAATTTGAAAAAGGCCCTGGGGGGCAACTATCTGGAGATCGCCGTTTGTCCGAGCGACCCGCCGTCGAACTTTGGCAGCAGCGTCACGAGCTACGTGGCCAACACGGGCCGGATGGACAAGCGGACCAATAGTACGGCCATTCCCTTTGACTGGCCGGCCAACGGCGTGTTTCACGATCACTATGTGTTCGCCAACGAGCCGGCCAAGGCCAGCGCGACTCTGGCCCTGCGCAATGCGTCGACGGTCCGCATCAGCGATCTAGCCCGCTGGGATGGCGCGTCGTCGACGCTGCTGCTCTCGGAGAACGTACAGGCGTCGTCGTGGTGCGGCTTGGATCTGCCTCCAGCAGTCCTTCCCGGGGTTGATCCTTTCCAGCAGTTCCCGATGATGGAATCCCGCCTCGGCATGATCTGGATGCCGACGCTGACTCCCAACGACGCCCAGAAGATCAACGGCCGCAAAGACGAAGGGGGCGACGTGGCCCAGGGCTTCGATTTCGTCCGCCCCTCCGCCAATCACTCGGGGGGCGTGAACGCGACCATGGCCGACGGCAGCACGCGGTTCCTCTCCGACGAGATGGACTACCTGGTCTACATCCTGATCATGACGCCGAATGGGCGTCAGGCGTGGGACCCCGGCCAGAAAGCGCTCAGCGGCCCGCCGCGGTTCATCAACGCAGTGCAGAACACCACGCTCAACGACGGCATGTTCAACAAGTAAGGTGGGATCGGCTCAGGCCTCGAGCGCCGCGATCTCCTTGAACCGCCCCTTGAGGGACTGATAGAGCCCCTGGTAGATCGGAAAGCCGCGGTCGTAGTGCTTCTTCGCCGCAGGCACGACGGGCGTCTCCTTCACGACCTTGATCGTCGCCCCGCAGGCCTCTTCGATCGACTTGTAGGCCCCGGCCCCCACCGCCGCCAAGAGCGCCACGCCGTAGGCCGGGCCTTGCTCGGCGTTGATCGTGCAGGCGGGCTGGCCAAACATGTCGGCCTGGATCTGCCGCCAGAGTTGGCTCTTCGAACCGCCGCCGGAAGCGCGGATCTGCTTCACCGGCACCCCGAGCTCGCGAATGATCGCCAGGCTGTCGCGCATCGCGTAGGCCACCCCTTCCATCACCGCGCGGGTCATGTGCCCGCGGGTATGGGCCAGGGTGAGCCCAATGAAGCAGGCCCGGGCGTCGGGATCGGCGTGGGGCGTGCGCTCGCCGGCCAGGTAGGGGAGGAAGAACAGCCCTTCGCTGCCGGGCTTCACCGCGGCGGCTTCCTGCGCGAGCAGATCGTAGACATCGGTCTTGGCCTTCTTGGCCGCCGCCGCGTCGGCTTGGCAAAGCTGATTGCGGAACCACTGCAGCGAGCCGCCGCCGGAAAGGCTGACGCCCATCATGTGCCACTTGCCATGCACGGCGTGGCAGAATGTGTGCAGCCGGCCTTCGGGGTCGATCTGCACTTCGTCACTATGGACGAACATGATGCCTGAGGTGCCGATCGAGGTCGACAGACTGCCGCGCGAGACGATGCCGTTGCCGACGGCCCCCGCCGCGCAGTCGCCGGCGCCCCCTACCACGACGCAGTCGGTCGTGAGGCCGAGTGTCTTGGCCGCCGCAGGCGTAAGTTGGCCGGTCACCTCTTCCGACTCGTAGCACCGCGCGAAGAGCGCCGGATCGAGCTCGAGCTTCGCGAGCAGCGGCTTCGACCAGGTGCGCTTCACCACGTCGAGCAGAAGCATGCCGCTCGCGTCGCTGACGTCGGTGGCGTACTCGCCGGTCAGCCGGCGGCGAATGTCGTCCTTGGGGAGCAGCACCTTGCGGAGGGCTGCAAAGTTCTTGGGCTCGTGGTTCCGCAGCCAGAGGATCTTGGGCGCGGTGAAGCCAGTGAGCGCAGGGTTGGCGACCAACTTGATTAGCTTGCGGCGTCCGCCCGCCGCTTTCTCGATCTCGGCGCATTCGGCGGCGGTCCGCTGATCGTTCCAGAGGAGCGCGGGGCGGATGACCTTGTCCTGGGCGTCGAGGAACACCGAGCCGTGCATCTGCCCCGAGAGGCCGATCGACTTCACGTCGGCCGGCGCGAGCTTGGCGGCCTTGACCACCTTGCGCACGGTCTTGATCGTGGCCTGCCACCAATCCTCGGGGTCTTGCTCGCTCCAGAGGGGCTTGGGGTGATAACAGGGGTAGAGCTCGACCGCCTCGGCCAGGATCTTGCCCGCCTCGTCGATGGCCAGCGTTTTGGTGCCCGAGGTGCCGATGTCGATGCCGAGGAAGACGCTCATGCGTGGAGGGGAGCCGCGGGGGTGTGGGGAGCGAGGCCGAGGAGCAGGTTCGGCGGATTGTAGTCAGCCGGCGCAGGGGCGGGCAACAAGCGGGCAGGCCGAAATCCGTGGAATGCCGAACCTTGGGACCCGTGGTATAATTCCACGAAGACGCCGTACGAATTCGCCGGAGTCGAAATTGAGCACTCAACTCAACAAAGTGGTCCTCGTCGATCGCGCTCAGGAACTCGCCGAGGGCGGACATGTCGACGCCGCACTCGATTTGCTGTTCGACTACTTCGACGAACTGCTATTGGCGGGCAGTTTTGCGGAAGTGGCGACGCTGCTCGACCAAATCGAGCCCTCGAACTTGGCCACTCCTTTACTCCTGGCGATTTTGACGGTGACCCTTCCGGCTCGCGACAAACTGGTTGCCCGGCGGGCATGGTTCGCGAAGGTCGAGCGGACGCTGGGCGACCGCGGTGAGGCAGTCAAAGAGCTGCTCGCCGGTCTTGAATCCTGAATAGGACGCGCGCGTGTTGCCGCTCGAGCGGGTCATTCGCCTGTCGCAACGTCACCCTGTCTTGGCGGCTTCCGTCTGCATCGCTCTTGGTGAGGCTTCGCCCGGGCAACTTCACATCGGCATTCTGCACCGCGCCAGCACGGGTCCGGCAACGTTTCTCCATTTGGCGTGGCATTGCCGGCTGCAGAATGAACCGATCATTCCGGACTACATCTCCCATGGGATCCGGCTGTCGATTCGGGCGGAGCGTCTGCAGCAAATAGCCGCGTTGTGCAGGCGAATAGCACGCAAGAACTCAGTGGGCGGCATACCCTATGCCTTTAGCGCTCCGTCTGCGGCCTTCGACACTGCGACCGGCGCGTTCCTGATCGGCCCCAGTCGATTCGGACTCACGTGCGCGAGCTTCGTGCTGGCCGTCTTTCATGCCGCGGGCTTGCCGCTGGTCGACTACGCCAGTTGGCCCATGGATCGCCCGGGCGACCGTGCGTGGCAGGAGCGAATCGTCGAGCTCCTCGCGTCGCGCGCAGACGCCCAGCATCTCGAGCACGTGCGCAGTGAGATCGGCGCGGTCCGCTACCGGCCGGAGGAGGTTGCCGCCGCCGCTACAAGCGCGCCGCCGCCCGTCGGATTTGCTCTCGCCGAGCCTCTAGGAGGCAGAGCGATCGTAGCGAAGCTGCGGCAAGACGCCGAGGCGGCGTAGCTCTCCTTGCCCAGCGAACTAGGCGACGCTTACCGGCTGCCCGTGCACCGGCGGCGCCTCGTCCAGCGCCTGCTTCACCAGGAACGGACTGGCCGTCGCTTCGCAGTCGCCGAAGTTGATGCCCAGGGCGCGGGCGGCCTGCACCGCGTCGCCGTTGGGATCGACCTGCGAGAGCCGGTGGATCGCCTGGCTGATGGGCACGCTCTCCATCCGCGGCGGCACGCAGCAGATCATTTCGCCGAAGCGCCCTTGCACCACCAGCCGCACTGCATGCGCGCCGAATTGCGTGGCGAGCACGCGGTCGAACGTCGTCGGCGGACCGCCGCGCTGCAGGTGGCCGAGCACCACGCAGCGGGCCTCGCGGTGCAAACGCCGTTCGATCTCCGCCGCCACGAGCGGGCCGATGCCCCCCAGCCGCATCTGCCGACCTTCCGACTTGCGGTCGGTGCCGACCATCTCGCCGTCGGGCAGGCAGGCCCCTTCGGCCACGACGATCAGCGTAAACTTCTTGCCCTGGCTCTCGCGATCGAGCACCTTGTGGCAGACGTGCTCGAACTTCCAGGCGATCTCGGGAATAAGGATCACGTCGCCGCCGCCGGCGATGCCGGCGTGCAGCGCGATCCAGCCGGCGTGGCGCCCCATGACTTCGAGCACCATGATCCGCTCGTGGCTGGCGGCCGTGGTGTGCAGGCGGTCGAGGGCGTCGGTGGCGCAGGTGACCGCGCTGTCGAAGCCGAACGTGTAGGCCGTGGCCGAAAGGTCGTTGTCGATCGTCTTGGGCACGCCGACAACCGGGATGCCATGTTCGTGGAACTGCTGCGCGACCGCCAGGCTGCCGTCGCCGCCGATGCAGATCAGCCCGGACAGGTTGAGCTGCCGCACGGTGGTTTGCACCGCCTCGAGCAGATCGGGCTCGATGAGCACGCGGTCGTCGACGCCGCTCTTGGCGCCGAACCGGCCCTTGTTCGTCGAGCCCAGAATCGTGCCGCCCTGGGTCAGAATGCCCGAGGTGTTCTTGTAGTTGAGCGGGACATAGCTGACGGGGTCGACGAGTCCCTCGTAGCCTTTGAAGAAGCCCACGCACTCGTAGCCGGCCTGCGAGGCGCTCTTCACCACGCCGCGGATCACGGCGTTCAGCCCCGGACAATCGCCGCCGCTCGTCAACACCCCGATCCGCTTATTGCTGGCAGTAGCCATACTGGCGCCCTTGCTCCTCGCAGAAAACGATCCTCTGCGCGTGCGCCCGGATCCGCCGGCTGGACGAACGCCATCAATGTACGCTGAACGTTCACTATACGAAGGGAACGCCGGGCTTGGCCAGAGGCTTGTCTCATGGCTTGCGCCGTTTGAATCAGCCGGGCTAATGCTAGCCCGCCGTCGGCCCCTGCGGCGCTCTGGCCACGCGCGGCGCGGCGCCTCCGCACCATTCCCGCACTCCCAGCCGCAGAATCATGCCCAGCGCGGCGAAGGCTTCGCGCAGGTTGATCTTCGATTGCCCAAACCGGCGGTCGACGAACGTGATCGGAATTTCCTGGAAGCGGGCGCCGGCGCGCTTCAGCAGCCAGAGAATTTCTTCTTCGAAAGAATAGCCCCGCGAGCGGACCTGGCTCAAATCGACGCGCCTCAGCAAATCGGTGCGATAGGCGCGAAACGCGCCGCTCGTGTCGCGCACCGGCAGCCGCAGGGCGCTACGGGCCAGGGCGTTCACCAGCCGGCTCATCAAGTGCCTTCGTAGCGGCCAGCCTTCGATGCCGCCCCCGGGCACGTAGCGCGAACCGATGGCGACGTCGACCTGGTCGTTCGCCTCGAGGCAGGCGATCAGCTCCGGCAACTTCGCCGGCGGATGGCTGAAATCGGCGTCCATGTTGATCACGTAGCCGTAGCCATGGGCCAGGCCGTATTGCAGGGCCGCGATCGTGGCCGTGCCGAGGCCGAGTTTGCCGGGGCGGTGCAGGCAGTGTAGGCGGGGTTCGTCGTGGCCGCGCTCGTCGCACCAGCGCCCTGTGCCGTCGGGCGAGTTGTCGTCGACCACCAGGATGTCGGCCGCCGGCACACAGCGGAGGATCTCGGCCACCAGCGCCGGCAGATTCTCAATCTCGTTGTACGTCGCCAGCGTGATGAGCGAGCGGGCCGGCGGGGCGAGCGGGGCGGCCATGTGCGGCTGAACAGGGGCGGCGGGCAGCGTTTCGATGGCGGGCATTCTTGGCATCCCAGTCCCAGGGCACAACAGCGGTTGTTGCAAGCCTACCACCTGCGCCGGGCCGCAGGTCGGTCTGAACCGATTGGGCGGTTTTGCGTATAATTGGCCCAGTCAGACCGCCCCCAGCCGGGAAGCAATGAGCACGATCATCCAGGAAGAGGCAGAAGTCTCAAGCTCTCAAGCAGTTGCGGCGGAGGCGCCGCGGGCGCCTGCGCAGCCTTCGGCCTACGACCTCTCCTTCTGGGAGGCCTACGTCGCCAATCTGGCCCTCTGCGTGGCCAATAGCCTGCTGTTCCGCTATTCGGATTTCGTGTCGTTTTTCGGCGGCACGGAGTTCGAATTGGGGCTGATCGTGGGGCTCGGCATGGTGGGCAGCCTCTGCATGCGGCTGGCCCAGGGGGTGGGGATCGACCGCTACGGCGCCCGGCAGATTTGGCTGTGGTCGCTGGGGCTGAACTTCGTCACGCTGCTCGCGCACCTGGTGCTGAGCGACGTCCATGGTCCGGCAGTCTACCTGCTGCGGATCGCTTACATGACGAGCGTGGCCGGGGCGTTTGGCGCCTCGATCACCTCCGTTTCGCGGCGCGTGCCGATCGAGCGCATGGCCGAAATCATCGGCAGCCTAGGCACCTCGGGCTTTTTGGGGATGATGCTGGGGCCGGCGATCGGCGATTTCATCAGCGGCGGCGCGCCCGTTCATCGCCACGAGCTGACGGCCATGTTCGCCACCGCCGCCGGGTTGAGCGCGATTTCGTTCGCCGCCACCTGGCTGGCCACCCGCAAAGACGCGCCGCCGCAGGATAGCCGCGCCAAACCGCCGATCGGCTGGCTGCTGCGGCGTTATCATCCGGGGGCCATCATGCTGGCCTCGGCCGCGATGGGGTTCGGTCTGGCGCTGCCGACGGTCTTTCTTCGCCCCTTCGCCCAGTCGATCAATCTCGACCGAATCGCCGTGTTCTTCGCCGTCTACGCGCCGGCGGCCTTCGCCGTGCGCGTGTTGATGCGGCCTTTTCCCGAGCGCTACGGCAACCGGCCGGTGATCCTGGCCGGCTTTGCCGCACTGGTGGGGAGCGTGGGATCGTTTCTGTGGGTCTCGCAGCCATGGCAACTCTGCGTGCCCGCCGTCTTGATGGGCACCTCGCACGCGCTCTTGTTCCCCACGATCACGGCCGAAGGGGCGAGCGCCTTTCCCGAGCGCTATCGCGGCTTGGGCACCACGGTGATGCTGGCGATGCTCGACCTGGGGCAACTCGTGGGCGCGCCGGCGGTGGGCGGCCTGCTCAAGGCGGCTGAGGCGGCCAAGCTGCCGGCTTACCCGACGATGTTCGCGGCGGTGGCGCTGGTGCTGACGACGATCGTTTGCCTCTATGCCGCGCTCAGCCGAAAGCCGGCGGATCGCTAATACACGCCGATGCTCTTGAGGCTGTTGCCCCCTGTGAGCCGGGCGGTGCCGAGGCAGCGTTCTGCCGCTTGCAGCAGTTGCTCGCCGCTAAAGTTGCGGGGGACGATTGGCACGGTGGCGGCGCCCACGCTGAGCGTGACGGGCGTGGGCTCGGTGAGCCACGAGCCGCGCTGGGCCCCATGGACGAGCTCGTCTCCCAGGTCGACTGCCTGATCGCGATCGCAGCGCGGCAGGATCACGGCGAAGCGGGCCTCGCCGGCCGGCAGGCAGGCGGCGCCCGGCAAGTCGCTGGCCTCGCACAACTCCTCCACGTGTTGGGCGAGCCGCGCGGCTGCGTCGGGGCCGCAGCAGAAGACTAAGTCCTCATAGCGGTCGATTTCTACGAGCAGAAAGCTCAAAGGCGCCCGCTGTTGCCGGCACTGGTTGAGGGCGGCCGAGAGCCGGCCGAGGACGGCGGGATCGTAGTCGCCGGGACGCTCCATCGATTTAGCTGCGGGGGACTCGAACTTCAGCTCGAAGGCTTTGCTCGCGCGGTCGGGGTCGCGCGGCGCGTCGCTCGACATGAGCGTGGTTTCGCCGAGCGTCGAGACGGTTTGCGAGAGCCGGCGGGTCTCGTCCCAACCGCGATGGACCTCGGCCGATAAGCTGCGCGTCTGCTGGAACAGCTCGAGCGCGGCTTCTTCAGCCACGTCGGCCAATGCCCCATGCGCCGAGGCGAGCACCGCCTGATAGTCGCGCCCCGGCGGCAGTTCGACCGAGAGCCCGTCCGCCAACGCGGCG
The DNA here is from genome assembly GCA_044221365.1 of Pirellulales bacterium. Taxonomy (GTDB): domain Bacteria; phylum Planctomycetota; class Planctomycetia; order Pirellulales; family JBGAPH01; genus JBGAPH01. The sequence goes on along the minus strand of JBGAPH010000004.1, from coordinate 27,300 downwards.
ACCTTGGCGGCGAGCGAGGTCGCGATGGCCTGCAGCCGTTCGGCCGTGAGCGGGCGCGGCGTGCCGGTTTGCTCGAGCATCCGCCCCAGCCGCGAGGTGTCGCCGTGCAGCACGAGTTGCGTGAGATCGCAGGCCAGCCGCAGGACGGAGGTCAACTGCCGCGTCGCCATGTCGTCCGAGGCAGGCGCCTCGGGGTGCGTGGCGTTCCGCACCGCTTCGACCAGCGAGGGCGCGAATTTCCAGTGGCCCAGGAGCGCCGCCGATAGATCGGTGTGCTCGAAGCCTACGGCGCTCCGCTCGAGCGGCCCGAGCTCGAGTCCTTCGGCGTCGGCGCGGTCGACGAAGCCGTTGTACGATTCGCCCAGCCGCTGCGCGAGCACGAGCAGCCCTACGTCGTGCAGCAGCCCCGCGATGAAGGCGTCGTCTCCTGATTGCCGCCAGAGCAGCTCGTTCAACTCCCGCGCGGCGACCGCCTTGGTGAGCGCGAGCCGCCAGTAGCGCCCCAGCACCCGCGACTCGAGCCCCGTGAGCAACGCCGGCGGCAGGCTGAAGCCCAGGACGAGCAGCTTGAGAGGCTTGGTCCCCAGGAGCGCGAGCGCCTGGTTCAGGTCGCGCACTTCGCGGCTCAGTCCGAAGAGCGAGCTGTTCACGACGCGCAGCACCTTGGTGGTGAGGGCGGGGTCCTTCTCGATCGCGGCCTTGAGCGCGCGGGTGTCGACGCGCGGATGCCCGGTGAGCTCGAGGACCTCGAGGGCCACCGCAGGCAGGCTGTAGAGGTCGCGAGCCGTGCGGACGAAGTAGTCGAGCGTCGGTGGAGACGAAGACATGGGCGCGGTGCGGTCGGGAAGGGTGTGCAGCGCAAGAGCTTGACCAGAGGAAGCTTAGCTTACCCCCCACCCTCGCGGGCCCCGCCGTTGCCAGGCTTTTCCCGCGTTTTACGCCCAACGCGCGCCGTCCGGCAGCGTTCAATCCGTTCGCTTGTATACCTGAGCCGGGTCGAAGACTTTCCGCCCGACCACCTCGAGGCCGTCGGCCGCGACCGCGCGATAGAAGCAGGTGTCGAAGCCGGTGTGGCAGGCTGCCCCGCCAAGCTGCTCGACCTCGAGCAGGATCGTGTCGCGGTCGCAATCCAGGCGAATCCGCCGCACCAGCTGCACGTTGCCGCTTTCCTCCCCCTTGCGCCACAGGGCCTGGCGGCTGCGGCTGTAGTAGACGGCGCGGTTGCTGGCCAGCGTTTCGGCGTAGGCCTCGGCGTTCATCCAGGCGAGCATCAGCACCGCCCCCGTTTCGGCGTCTTGAGCAATCGCCGGCAGCAGGCCGCCGTCGCCACGGGAAAAGTCGGGAGAGTCGGCGCCGGTGGGCATGGCTAATTCACGACGGGGGTGGAACTCGGGCGGAGGAGCAAGAAACAGTGTACCGCCGCCGCGGTCTGGCCGACAAAGGCCGCACGCTGCAACCGGCGTCCTTGGCATTTGAGGCCGGCGGCCCCCCGCAGGTTCAGCTTTTCCGTCCGAAGTCCGATGAGAGTAGGCGGGCCCCCTGCCAGGGTTGCCCTTGCCGCCTGCGGTCCATCCTTCTCCGCACCGGCGGCCTGTCCGCGCTGTCGCCCCTTTGAACATTGCACCACGGATCGGTGCGGCGCCCGAAAGGACCTTGCACTTGGCGGAATCCCTGACCGTCCTGCTCCCCGTCCACAATGCTCAAGCGCAGTTGGAGGGGCAGGTGCAGCAATTGCTCGATCTGCTGCCTGAACTCACCAGCAAGTTCGATCTGCTGATCGTCGACGACGGCTCGACCGACGCTACCTGCGAAGTGGCCGTGGAGCTGGCGTCGCGCTATCCCCAGTTGCGCTGCATTCGGCAGCGCGAGCGGCGGGGCCTGGCTGTGGCCGCCGAGGCGGCGCTCGAGCAAGCGGCGGGCGAACTGGTCTTCGTGTGCCACGAGGAACACGGCCTGGGCGTCGACGAGATCGCCCGCGTCTGGCATACCCGGCACGACGCGGTTCCCACGGCCAAGGCGTGGCCGCGGATTGCCGAGATGCCGAGCGAGCCGCTGCCGCCGGCGCTGCTCACCGGCAAACCCCACGCCCGCACCGACCGCGCCCAAACCGGCGCCCCCGGCCCGCGAATGAAGGTCCTGCGGCGGCTGCGGGACTTTGCGTTTGGCGAGTAGGGTGGCGGCGAGGCTCTGCGAGCCCCACCGTTTGTAGGCGGCGGCCTTTCACCCGTGGACTCGACCGGGTTCCTTCAAACCCGCCGACGGCTCGCCTGTTTCCGTTCCGGGCCGTGCGCGTCGGGCTTGCGCTTGGACCACGGCCTGGGTCACGAAGCCGGCGATGCTGCCGAATACAAGTGCGAGCAGGCACTGGGCGATCTGAAAGCGATGCACGTATCGCAAGGTCCGAAGTTCGTTGGGGCTGCTAAGATCGGCTATGCCCATGGCAATGGCGAGAGATAGGTAGGCGGGCGAGGCTCGTTGGACTTCCCTGTCTTCAACAGGCAACGCCTTCGATAGGATGCGGGTTGGCAAGAGCATCTTGTCGGTTCCGATTGCCATTGAGCCCGTGGTCAGCAAGAAGTAGGCCCAGCCCATCACGCAAAAACCGCGATAGAACGGATTCCCCGCCGCGATCGTGGCGGCCACCAGCGCCAGGACGGTGATCGTGGTGACGGCGATGGTCCACCATTCGTTGGCGCTGACCAGGGCGGCGATGCCGAGCGCGGCGACGGCCACGATTAGGAAGATGCCACGAAGCGACAATTTGGGCATTCTCGATCCTCCGTACTGTTGCCCCCGCCACCTTGTTCATCGCGAACGTGGTGGGTTCAGAGAATCACCGCCAGCCATTCGCAGCCGTTCGAATACGCCGCGTAGACTATCGCCTCCCAGTTGACGCGATTCGAGCGGTGCAACTCGGAAGCCGGGATCTCAACGTTCCATGTGCGCGACGGACCGCAATCCAGCTCAAGGGAATAGCACCAGCACCGGTGCGGCGTCGATCTAAACCAGCCGACAGACACGGACGACCCCGCTTGGCCGTAGAGCCTTGCACTGAGTGGCAGTCTGCCGCTGCGCAGTATACGGCGGAGCTCGCGCTTCCACTCGTCTGGGCCATCCGTGTCGGCCACGTAGGCAGTAAGCCAGCGGCACAGGTGCGCCTCGGTCAGCGGTGCGCATTGCTTGCCAAGCGGATCACTCGCGGCGGCCGCGTTTGCTTGCGTAATGCACGACGCCAATGACTTCGTTTCGATGCGCTCCTTGAGCCAGATGCCAGCTACTACGGCAACGCAGGCCGCCGAGGTGGCAACGAACATCATGCGCAAGCTGAACCGCTTCATCGGCCAAGCCTCCCTTCGTGAGGTCGGATTATGATAGCCGATTGGTCCCCTATCCAGACCAGTACCGCCAGCGGTGCGCGGTTACAGGCGTTGCCATTGCGATCCGCTTGGTGCCGACCGCGGTCGGATTTTGCGTTTGGGAATAGGGTGGCGGCGAGGCTCTGCGAGCCCCACCTTTTGTCGGCAGCGGTACGCGCTTGCCAGTCGCCTCCAGTCCCGCGAAGATACTGCCACCGGAAGTGCGCAATGGACGCGTACACGGCAATTCACCGCGGCGCCGCGTGGGGCTAGCGCCCCACCCTACGTCGGGGCGCCCTCACCCCGGCCCTCTCCCACGGGGAGAGGGAGACTCACCAGCGAAGCCCAAATGAATCGCCGCCGGTCGATTTGCCAAGCCCGCCCTTGAGCGGGACATTGCGCTTGCGGGCTGGCACGGGCGCGGCCTCTTCCTCGGGTTGCTCTTCGACCTTCTTTTCGGCGACCGGCCGTGCCTGCAGCGCCTTGAGCGAGAGGCCGATGCGTTGATTGCTCGGGTCGACTGAGACGATCTGCACTTCGACCTCCTGCCCCTCCTGCACCACGTCGCTCGCGCGCCAGACGCGCTTGTGGGAGAGCTCCGAGATGTGGATCAGCCCTTCGATGCCGGCCTCGAGCCGCACGAAGGCGCCGAACTCGGTGAGCCGCGTCACCGTGCCGGTCACCTTGCGCCCCGGCGGGAACTTTTCGGACACGCGGGCCCAAGGATTCTCCGAGAGATCGCGGAACGCCAGGCTGATCTTGCGGGTGACGGGGTCGATCTTGGCGACCTTCACCTTCACCTTTTGGCCCAGCTCGAGCGCTTCGCTGGCGTGCTTGAGCCGCTCCCAACTCAGCTGGCTAATGTGGATCAGCCCGTCGACGCCCCCCAGATCAATGAACGCGCCGAACGCCTGCAGGCTACGCACGATGCCTTCGCGCACCTGGCCGGGGGCCAGCTCCTCGAGCAGCTTCTGCTTGGCTTCCGCCTGATCGCGCTCGAGCACGGCGCGCCGGCTGAGCACCAGGTTGCGGGCATCGCGGTTGGCTTCGGTCACCAGGCAGTTGAGCGACTGACCGACGAACTGCGACAGGTCCTCGACACGGTACATCGAAACCTGGCCGGCGGGAATGAAGCCGCGGATCTTGTTGACCTCGGCCTCGAGCCCGCCCTTGTTGTGCCCCGTGACGCGGGCCTCGACGACGAGCCCTTCGCGCAGGTCCGACCAGTTGCCGATGTCGACGGCGCCGCCCGGGACGGTGAGCTCGTAGAGCCCTTCCTCCGGCTTGAAGCGGGCGATGACGACTTCGACCTCGGCGCCGGCTTCGGGGGGCTGCGGGAAGACCTCGAGCGGCAGCGTGCCTTGGTTGCGCTGGCCGATTTCGACGAACACCAGGTCGCGGTGGATGCCGGCCACGCGCCCCATGTGGCGCGATTCCGGCTCGAGCTCACGGACGGCGTTGGCCCCGCGCTTGAGTAGGTCGTCGACCGGGAGATCAGCGAGCGCGTCGTCGAGTTCCTGTTGCAGCTCATCGGAGAGGTCGCTGCGGCGATTGGGGACCGGGGTGCGGGGACCCTGCGGCGCAAACGACTCGATCTCGCGATCCTTGCGCCGGTCCCCTCGGTCGCGGCGATCACGGCGCGGCCGCTCTTCGACCGGAGGGCTCGGGGGCGCTGCGGCCGAGGCAGCAACAGGCGCTGGCGAGGCCTCAACCGAGATCGGCGCAGGGGACTCGCCGACCGCCGACGCAACGTCGACGACGGTCGGTCCCGCACTCGGCGCTTCGACCACCTGCGCCGCGGCCGTAGCTGCGGGGACCGCAGGCGGTTCCCGGCGTTCGGCAGGGCGCGGAGGGGCGCTCACGTCAGCCGTCGGGCGAACCGTTGGGCTGAGCGGCTGGGGCTGCGGCTTGGCCCAGCGATTGGGATACGGGTCGCGCTGAGAGCCGATCCGCAAGCGTGGTCCGCGGCGCTGCGCGCCCGACTCGGCTTCGTGGGGAGTGGGAGCCGCAGTCGTCGAACTGGGCGCTTCGGCGGAAGGGGCCGCCGGTTGCTCGGCGCTGCCCGGCGCCGGAAGAGTTTCGTCGCTCATGCAGAGGGGTCGTCGTTCGCCCGGGCGGCCAGCCAGCAAAGGGGCCGCCCCGTCCTGAGGGTTAACTTGAAGATGCTTCCAGGCTGGCGCTGGGAAGCGTAAGTTTAGCATTGCGCGGCCGGACCGCACAATCGAGCGGCCGGCCGGTTTGTCCATGAAAATGCTGCGGATCTTCTTCTCATGATCATCGTGCTGGCAACCCTGGAACTCTCCCCGGGCACGCGCTCCGACTTCCTCCGAGCCTTCCGCGAGTTGGCCCCCCAGGTGCGGGCGGAAAGCGGCTGCCAGGAGTACGCGGCGGCCGTCGACCTCGAAACGCTCATCCCCTTGCAGCCCCCGGTGCGTCCCGACGTGGTAACGATCGTCGAGAAATGGGACAGCGTGGCCGCCCTCGAGGCGCACCTGATCGCACCCCACATGCGCGAGTTCCGCACTCGGGTGAAACCCTGGGTCGTGAGCACGTCGCTGCAGGTGCTCACGCCGGAGTAAGGCTCTCGCCAACTCGCAGTTTCCTAGGCCAACGCTTCCCGCAATTGCTCGAGATAGCGCGGGCAGGCCTGGCGGGGATCTTCCTCTTCTTCGTACTCGAGCGCCACGTAGCCCCGGTAGCCGGCGTCGCGCAGGATTTGGGCCAGCCGCGAAAAGTTACTCGGCTGCTTGGCTTGCCCTGCGGGGGTGACCGCGACCTTGACCTGCACGTTCACCGCGTAGGGGGCAAGCTTCGCCAGGTCGGCGTAGACATCGGCGCCGTGGAAGTTGCCGGTGTCGAGGTTGACGCCGAACCAGGGGCTCTTCACGGCCTTCACCAGTTCGAGCATGCCAGCCGGTTCAGCAGTCAGGCCGCCGTGGTTCTCGAGCGCCAGAAAAACGCCGCGCTGACCGGCGTAGTCGCAGCATTCCTCCATCGCCTCGATCGCCAATTTGCTGGCTTCAGCCACGGTTTGTCCGCCCGTGGCGTTGCCTGAGAAGATGCGAATGACCGGTGCGCCGAGCACGGCCGCGTGGTCGGCCCAGGCCTTGACCGATGCGATCTGCTGATCGCGCTCGGGACCCGGGGGCACGCAAAAATCGTTGCCCACCGCCGTGCCGGACACCTCGAGCCCAAGCAGAAACGCCTGGCGCTTGAGGCCGAGCAAGAACTCTCGCGTCGGTTCGGGCGGGAAGTAGTAAGAAGTGAGTTCGACGCCGTCGCAGCGCCAATCGGCGCACGAATCGATGAGCTCGGCGAGCGTCATCTTGGCGGGCTTCGCGTTCAGCAGATCGCGGAAGCTATAGGCGGCCAGGCTGAGCTTGAACTGCGGGCCGCCGTGCCGCTCGACCGGGTTCATCGCCTTGGCCGACCCCGGAAGCAGCGCGCCTCCCACTGCGGCCGCCGCCCCCAAGAGAAATCCGCGGCGGGGGCAGGAAGTCGAAGCGTCGGCGGAAGCCGGGCATGGAGCGCTCATGGAGTTCACCGCGTGGCGGGGTGGGGCGGAATCGAGGATAGGCAGGCGGGGCCGAAAAGGCTGGTTGCATTGTAAACCCCGCCCGGCAGGACGCCAGCGGTCGAGCGGCGGGACCTCGGGGCCGCTGGGAAACGAGAGAGGCCGAGACATTCGTCCCGGCCTCTCGTTTTTTCGTTGGGAGTTGGCTACCGGCTCTAGATCAGGGCCAACTCCTCTTCATCTTCGTCGAAGGCGCCCAGCGCGGCCCAGATCAGGTCGTTGGCTTCCTCGTCGCTGCTCGAATCGCTCGCAGCAGCCGGCAACACGGCTGACGAAGCGAGCACCCGCGAAACAGCCGAGACGAACCCGTCGCTCGTCTCCGCGTCTTCGCTCGGAGCGGATTCATTCTCGTCCGAACCAAGCGAGAAGCCGACCGCCGACAAGCGCGGGTCGACGCTTGCCACCTGCTCCACGGCCAGGCTGCGGGCAGCGGCGGCCTTGGCCGAGGCGGCTTGGGCATGGCTGTTCAGGTAGTTGACCACCTGCAGGGCGTCGACCGCGGTGACGAAGTTGTCGCCGTTGACGTCGATGTAAACGAAGCCCGGCGAACTGGGCGAGGGCGCCGCGCCAAGCTGGCCCGCGCCCGTGGTGTTCAGCCAGTTGACGACCAGGAGCACGTCGAGGGCCGTGATTTGGCCATCGGCGTTGACGTCGAGGGGTTGGGCCGGGTTGCGCCACGTGTTGGTGGTTCCGCCGCCACCGCCACCCCCGCCGCCACCCGGCTCGCTGCGGCCGCCCGAGTTGGCGCCCACGGTGCTCGGCGCCGGATCGTTCAGTCCGATCAGGCGGCGGAAAATGTTCGTCGTGCTGCCGGTCGCGTCGGGCCCGGTCCAAACCACGGCCAGATCGCCATCGATGTCGGCGGAGATGGCTGGGGCTGCTTGGTCGCCTTTGGTCGTCGCATTGACGCGGAACTCGCCCAGCGGCAGGCCGCTGTCGGCGTCAACGAAGTCGCCGCCGCCGGGTGTGTAGATGCGGGCATAGATGCCGCCCTGATCGCCGTCCTGGTTGAGGCTTCTCCAGGTGATGGCGATGTCGCCGTCGCCGGACATGGCGACATCGGGCTGATGCTGCCAGAGCGAAGTCGTTTGGTTGACGCGGAACTCGCCCCCCAACTTGCCGCCGCTGGAGGCGAACCGTTGGGCGAACACATCGTATTCGCCCGATCCGCTGCTGAACGACTGCCAGACGACGGTAAAGTTGCCGGCGTCGTCCATCCCGACGGCGGCCTCGTGCTGGCGGTCCTGCGTCGTCGAGTTTGCCTGGAACTCGCCACCCTGACGGTTGCCGCTGGCGTCGAACCGCTGTCCATACACGCCCCAGGAACTGCCGTCCTGTCCGTAGCTGTTCCAGACGACGACAAAGTCGCCGCCGGCGTCCATGGCCACGTCGGCCTTCTCCTGTCGGTCCGTGGTGCGCGTCGTGACGACAAAGTCGTTGCCCACCGCGTCGCCAAAGCGATCGAACAGTCGGGCAACCACGCCGTCGCGGTCGCCGTCCTGGCCGAAGCTGGTCCAGGCGGCCACAAAGTCGCCGTCGTCGTCCATCGCCACCGAGGGTTGCGACTGCGCGTTCGTGCGGTAGGAGTTGACGATGAACTGCGATCCAACCGCGGCGCCGGCGCCGTCGAAACGACGGCCGTAAATGCCTTGCGGGTCTTGCGCTCCCTCACCGGCCCAGAGCACCACGAATCCCCCCAACTCGTCCATGGCGATCGCAGGCGAGTTTTGCACTCCGATCCCGTAGTCGTTCGCCTGGATCTCAGGCGTCACCGGCTGCCCAAGGTTGTTGAACAGGCGGACGATGATGTTGCCGAGGGGGTCGGTGGCGTAGGAGGTCCAGGCCACGGCATAGTCGCCCGCAGCATTCGAGGCGACCACCGGTTCGATCTGGTTGAGCGTGGTGACCGTATTGATCGGTTGATCGTCGCCCGGCCCCGTGGGATCGGTTGGATCGAGCGGATCGCCCGGGGGCAGCGGGGGCTCGCCCCCCACGACGTTGCCCGTGCCCACCGAGAAGTTGCGGACGAAAGCGCCGCCGGGGGCGCCGTCGTAATTGCCATCGAGGGCGTTCTCGGACAGGTCCTCCACGCGGTCGCGCAGGGTGAGGGTATACCTGCCGCCGGGCAACGGTTGCACACCGGGCTTTTGCGGATCGGCGTCGATCTGCACGACCGCCTCGTAGGCGTCGCTTTGCGGTCCACCCAGCACGGCCCGCTGACTCAAGCCGTATTGCACGCTGACCACCGCATTGGCGATCACGCGTCCGTTGCGCGAGAGTTCCCAGTTCAGCGGGTTGGTGACGCTATTGAAGCCGCCGATGCCGTTGGCCATCACGTCTTCGCTGAACAAGACAGTGAATTCGTTGGTCTCCGGCAGGGCCAACGGCGTGACGATCGCGTTCTCGAAGACAGGTTCGTACTCGTCGCCGATCGTGGCGAAGACATTGGTCACCTGCGGTCCGGCCGTATCTTCGGCGGCCGGCAGCCGGCGGAAATAGACCCCGCCGTCGGCGTCTTCCTGGCCGGGACGCGAGCCGGGACCGCTCCAGACGACGACCATGTCGCCCTCGTTGTCCATCGCCACGCTGGGGAAGCGCTGATTCCCGGCCTTGGTCGAATTCACAGCCGTCTCGGCGCCCGACTCGCCGTTCGGGCCATAAAAATTGCTCGAGCCCACGAGGCCGTTGCGCACGAAGCGTTGGACGTAGATGCCGTAGCTCGTGGGCTGCAACGTTCCAGGATCGAGGTCTTGGAAGCTCTCCCAAGCCACGACAAAGTCGCCGTCGGCGTCCATCGCCACTCGGGGATACTGCTGGTTTCCATCGACGTAGGTGGAGGCCACGAACTCGCCGCTGACAGGGGCGCCCGTGTTGTCGTAGCGGCGGACGAACACGCCTTCTTGCCCACTGACGCCGCCGCCGTAGCCGTTGCCGCCGGCGTCGTTGCCGTAGCTCGTCCAGGCGATGGCGAAGTCGCCGTTGGAATCCATCGACACCGACGAGTGATGCTGATTGTTGGCGATCGTGGTGTTGACCAGGAATTCCGGGCCCAACGGCGCGGCCGCCGCGCCGCCGCCTAAGATCGCGTCGATCCAGTCGGCGTAGGTCGATACCCGGGTGTCGCCGCTGATTTCACCGAACGACGAGTTGATGATCTGATCGTTGTCGGTGCGCACTGACAATCCGTACGACGTGACGCCGGCAACCAATCCGTTGATGAAGGTTGGCCCCCCGGAGTCACCGCGTCCCGAATTCACCTCCGCCGTGCCGAAACCCAAGTCGACGATTCCGAACACCTGACCGAAATAGTCTCGCGCGGGCGTGCCGTCATCAAAATCGTAGAGCAGTTGCGAGCCGGCAAACACCGTTCCCGGGGCCAATTCCACGCCGTTGAGAATCTCGCCAGGCGCATCGTACACATTCACGCCGGTCCGCATGGCGCCGCCCGAGTTCGGAATTTCGCCCGTCGGTCCTTGGCCGGTGTTGCCGTAACCGTATTTCGTCGAAGTCTTCCCAACTTCGTCGGTATTTCGGTAAATGTCGAACCGCTGCGCCGCCGTGGGGGCGAGGGTGGACAGCTCGATCACGGCGATGTCGTTGCCCCGCAAAATGTTGGCGTTGCCCTGGTATCCGGGGTGCATGAAGATCTGCGACGACGGAATCGTCACCTGCCCACCCGGCAGGTTGAAGATCACGTCGACCCCCGTCGCGATCATGTTGCCGAAGTCATCCGACACGCAGTGAGCGGCCGTCAAAATGTGTCCGCCCGTCACGAGCAACGTGCCCGAGCAAGTAAAGTCGCCAACCGGAGTGTGGATGATCAACTGCACCACACCGTCGAAGCCGGCGCCTGCAGTCACCAGGTGGTTGTTCGGATTGTCCACCGTGATGTACTTGAGACCGACATCGTTGATCTGAGTGCCGAGGATCGCGTCGCGCGCGTAGGTGCGGCTGCTCGACTCGGGCGGCTGCACCACCTCGTTGGCCGAGAAGCGCCGCGCGTAGATGTTCGAGTTGAACAGCGGATCGCCGTCTTGCCCGGTCGACGTCCAAGTGACGACGAACTCGCCGTTCGCCTCCATGGCGATGTCGGGAAACGTTTGGTCGCCGGCCGTCGTGTCGGGCACGAGGAATTCGCCGGGCGTGCTGTTGGTGATCGTGGCGGCGGTCAGGTACGCGGTGTCCGGATCGAACGAGAACACGTACGGCAAAATCTGCGGCTGATCCTGGAACGTGTCGATGAAAGTGATGCGGAACGTGCTGGGGGTGGCGGCGACCACTTCCACGTTGCCGACGCCGCTCAGGGCTTCGAGCGCGGCCTCGATGTTGGCGGCGGTGCCTGCGGAGGAAGCGGCGAGCTGGATCTCCGCGGTGATCTCGGTGCCGAAGATCAGGCGGAACGAGCCCGTGCGCGGAGAGCCGTTGAGCGTGAGTTGCTGCGTCTCGTGGACGCCGCCAATGGCTTCGCCGGCCGGATTGTAGCGTTGGGCGTAGATGCCATAGCCGCTCTGGTCCTGATCCAGGCTCTGCCAGGTGATCACGAAATCGCCGTCGACGTCCATCGCGACCGTGGAATAGCGCTGCACGCTCTGCGTGTAGCTGTTCACGCGGAACGCTTCGCCCTTGGGGTTGCCCAGCGCGTCGTACATCCGCGCGAAGACGTCCCACTCGTCGTTGGGGTCTTCCTCGTTGATCGACGACCAGGTGACCACGAAGTCGCCGTCCCCATCGCGGGCCACCGAGGCGTAGCTGGCGTTGGGATCCGACGTGACCTGGACCTGACGCACCAGCTGCGCGGCCGCCCCGGGCGTGTGAGCATGGTAGACGCTCGCATATACGCCTACCTGTGGGCCGCTGGCGCTGGTCCACACCGACACGAAGTCGCCGTCGCCGTCGCTGGCGACTTGTTTGGGACTTTCCGGCTGGGTCGTTTGAGCTCCCGCCGCGTTTTGGTTGACGAGTTCCTCGCCGCCGCCCAGCGAGGCGACGCTGAACTGCCGGGTGGCGATCTGGCCGTTGGGGATCAGGCCGCGGCGGCCCAGCGGATTGCCCGCGCGATCGCGCAGCGACGTTTTGGCGACGACCTCGTAGTTGCCGTCGGGCAGCGAGGTCACCCCGGAGCTGGCGCCGTTGCCGTCGAACTGGAGGACGGCCTCCCACTTGTTGGTGCGCGGCCCGAGGCCCAAGTCGGCGGCCTTGTTCATCCCGTATTCGATGCTGCGGATGCCGCCCGTGATCGACGTGCCATCCTTGAGCAAGGCCCAGTTGCGCGGATCGGTCACGCTGTTGGGGCCGCTGGCCGTCATGTCTTCGTCGAAGGAGACGACCAGGAAATTGACCGACTGCGTAAGCTGTCCTCCGTCCGGCAGGCGGTCGCCGTTGGGGAGCATGAACTCGGTGAGTTCAGGACCGGCAGTATCCGTTGACTCGTCGAAGCGCTGGAAGTTGAGGCTGGGCGCGGCGACGCTTTGCACCAGCGAAAAGAAACCTTCGGAAAAGATCGGCACGTCCTGAAGCCGCGTGTTGTCGTTCCAGACCGCCACGTAGTCCCCGTCGGGTTCCATTGCGATTGAGGAATTGGAATGCACCGTGCCCGGATCGCCGGGGCGCTCCGTGGCGAGGCCGACGCCCGCTGGAATCGGGTTGCCAGAGTCGCCCTGAAAGTTGGGGGACGGACCGCTGAGGAAGTTGGTCGTATCTCCCAGAGCCACGCCGATTTTCAGATCATGCACCGCGCCAATGAACGTGACCTCGACATACAGGTCGCGCTGCGCGTCGAAGTTGCCGATGCCCAGTGCGGGAATCAAGTCGTAGGCGGTCGCGGTCCGGTTGGCGATCTCGGCGGCCGGAATCACGCGCACCGTGACGGGACCCAAGAAAGTGGGTTCGGGGTAATTGACGCCGAACAGGCCCGTGCCTTCGATGGCGTCGTCGATCGAGGTCGTGAGCGTCTTGAGGAACTGCGGGTCGTTGTTCGCGGGCCAGGCCACGGAAACCGTGGTGTTGTTCGGTAGCCCGAGATTGAAGGAACCCGTGAGGTCGCGGAAGCTGGCGTTCGGATCCGGGTGATCGTTGTGGAACGCCAGGATCACCTGCTCGTTTTGGCCTGCCCGCCCGCCGTTGACCACGAACTCCGACGTCTTCGCCAGGTTTGCAGCTGGCGGAGTGGGAAACAGGATCTGATCGGCGTCGTAGGGGGACGACATGACGTCGGCCGCACCGCCCCGCGATCCCGAAGCGTTCTGCTCGATCTTGGCCATGGCCGCGCGGATCGGATCTTCGTTCACCAGCCCCTTGCGAGTCTCGATCGTTTCCCCGCGGATGTTCGCGGTCTTGGTGAGTTTGTTGGTGGCCGCGCCCTTGACGATTTCCACCGTGGCCGCCTGCGCCTGCACGGCGTCGGGCAAGGGCTGACCGTCGTCGCCGACGGCGGGCAGGAACTCGACGGCCGGCTGATCCACGTTCGCGCTCGCGCCCGAAAAGCGGATCTTGAACTGCATGTCGGGCACGCCGTCGCCGTTGAGGTCCTTGCCCGAGTCCGCCGTTTTGCTGACGAGCACGCCGCCCGGGGTCAGCGTGTTGAGCGTAACGCGAATCTGCTGGGCCAAGTCGTCGGCCGAGGTGAAGGTGAAGGGCCGCACCACTTTGTCGCCAAAGCGCAGCATGTAGGTTCCGGTCAGCGGATCCTGGCTGGGCGCGACCGTGAGGATCTGTTCCTCTTGGGCCCCGATGAAATTGCCGTCGGTGTCCTGGCTGCGGAAGACCTCCACCGTCGGCTGGTCGATGCCGCGTGCGGACAGCAGCCACTCGATGTGGAGCGGCACGTCGCCGATGCCGTCGCCGTCGAGATCCGGGAGCTTGGTTACGTCGGCCACGGGCACGGTGACCGACACGTCGCCGAACTTGAGTTGACTTAGCAGCAGGGTTTCGACCACGCCCACGACCGACTCGGCGTCGGTCGTCGACTTCGTGGTGAAGTTGCCCCCTGCGTCTCCCGGGGGGAGCCCGATCTTGACCTGATCCCAGTTGGTGAGCCGGCTCTTGCCGTCGAAGGTGATCGTGACCTGGAAATCGAGGTTGCCGTCGCCATTGATGTCGGTGTTGTCGGCGCCGGTGGGGACGGCCTTGGCGCCGCCCGGCGTGTTCGCGGCCAAGAAGTCGTTGATCGATTGCAGGAAGGCCTTGTTGTCGGACAGGGCGGTCGAGCCGCTGACCTTCGTCCCCATTTCCACGACGTAGTTGCCCGTGGGCGGAGTGGCCGCGGTAAAGAGCGTGACCGTTTGAACCTCGGCCAGGGCGAAGGGCGCCGTGATCTGATCGGCGCCCGATTTGACGATGAACGTGCCTGTCGGAGTCGTGGCGCCCAAAAAGACCGTGAGATCTTGGATCTCGCCGAACACGTTGGCCTGGTACGTATCGAGCAACGCGTTGCGGACTTGCGAGTCGACGTCGGCGGTGACCCCGTCTTTGCCGCGGCCCTGGTAGGTCACCAAGAAATCGCCGTCGGCGTCGGAAACCACCTGGGAGCCAAATTGATCGCCGCCCCAAAAGGGCGCCGTCCCCGTGTCGAAAGAAGTGGAGTTCACACGGTAGATCGCCGTTCCCACATCGATGCTGGGCGTATTGTTGTTGGCCGCGTCGAACGACATGTTGTAGACGCGCGCATACACGCCCGCGGTGTTCGCGCCATTATTGAACGTGCCCAACATGAACGCCGTTTCAGGGTCGATCGACGAGGTCCAGGACACGTAAACGTGGTTGTTGTCGTCCCAGGCCACCGAGGGTTCGGCCGTAAGGTTCGGCGCCTGCAGCCGATCGATGACGATCTCGGTGTTCGAGGGATCGAAGGGACCGGAAGTGGTGAGGGCTGTTCCCTGGGGGTCATAGGCTTTTCCCATGACGTTGATGCCATTGATCGTGTTGGTCCACGTGAAGAACATGTAGCCGTTGTGGCTCATCGCCACAGCCACTTCGATGTCTTCCTCGGCCAGCTCCGTCTCGACCGTGAAATCGCTGCCCAGCGGCTGACCATTGAGATCGAATCGCCGCCCAATGATGTTGTTGAAGAAGCTAGCGCCTTGACCGACCGTCACCCAGCCCACGACAAAATTGCCCGCATCGTCCATCGAGATCGAGGGAGCGATCTGCGGGTTGGCGGTGAAGGCGTTGACGCGGAACTGGCCCCCCAACGGCTGACCGACCGAGTTGAACCGCCGCGCAAAAATGTCGGAAGTGCTGCCGAACGTCGTGGCATCCGACACTTGCGATTGCCAGGCAATGGCGAAGTCGCCGTCGGCGTCCATCGCCACGACGGGCACCGATTGCGTAGTGCCGAGGTACTGCCCTGTGACGGGATCGAATGATTCCGCCTCGTTGACCCGGAACGCGGCGCCCGGCTCCTTGAGCGTTTCGACATCGACGCCTTCGACCGCGTTCCCCGCGTTGTCGCTCAGCGTGACGCCCAGGAGCGGAAAGTCGCGCTTGCCCGAGTCGTTTTTGTACCAGACGTCGAATTCGTACGTGTCGGTGGCGGCGTTGTAACGGCCGGTCACTTCGGTGTCGGCCTTCTTGACGGAGAAGCCCGAGGGGAAGCTGACTTTGTCGTAGACCAGGCTGTCGGTCCGCGAATAAAAGGTCGAGCCGAGTGCGTCGAAGGCCGACTGAATCAGCCGAGCCGTGTCAGCCGCCGAATTCTGGGGCGTGGCGGATTGAACGAAGCGCACCCCGTCGCCCGGCACGAGCGGATCGTTCAGCGACAACGGTTCCTGAACGGTCGTCATGCTGGCCGCCGGCAGAAACCCGCCCTGGATGCCAGAACTGCTGACGACGCTCAGGCGCCGGCCGGCCGCGTCGGCGGCCGGATAGGCGAAGTAGAAATCGGCGCTGCCAGCAAACTGAACGAGCGCTTGGGACAACGGTCCGCCCAGAGATCGGACTGCGTTTTGTGCGGCCGCCGGATTGTCGAGCGAGATCGTCGCCTGTTCGTTTGCGCCGATGGTCCCGTCGTCATCGATGTCCATACCGACGACGAAATCGCCTGAGAGGGGCAAGGGAAAGATGTCGAACGGCTGGTTGCGCTCGCCACTGATGGTGGCGCGCTGGACGACCTGGTCGCCGCCATGGGTGATCTGAATGCGTCCGCCGACGGCCGAGCCCGGCAGGGTGATCCTTTGGACCTCGTCGGTGTAGTAGCGGGCGTAGATGTTTTGGTCGAAAACCGCTTGCCCGGTCACCGGGTTGACGACCTGCTCCTGGCGCACCCAGGTCGCCACAAAGTCGCCGTCGTGGTCGACAGCCACCTGTTGCGCTGCGGGCCGATCGAAGCTGTCCACCACGGCGCCGGTCGACACGGTGACGAGCCGATCGACCACGTCCTGTGGGGCCACCGTCATCAGCCGCCGTTCCTCGAGCTGATCGAGGTGCAGCCGTTCGTACATCGTTTCCCGCAGCGGACGCACGCGGCCGCCGAACAAGCCGCCGAGAGTCGCAGGGCGCGCTTGCGAAGGATAACGCTTGACGTGGCGCTTGATCGCCATGGAGGGAGCTCCTCTATTCGCTCGTTCCGGTGGGGGAGGCCAGCGTCGACGCCGATGTGCCCGCGGAGCCGAAGCCGTCCGCAGGCGCATTGGGGCCCAAGGCCTCCGCCAAATTGGGCGCCGCGGCCGTGTGCAACTCCGCACTCGGACGCAGCCAGAAGGAAGAAATGGGGTCGGTCAGCGCTTGCCGCGCTTCCGATTTGTCGAGACTCAAGATCATGGGCCGACGCGCGCCCGACAGGAACTGCACGTCGTACAGCTCTTCGCAGCCGGCCGTGAATTCGAAGGTTCCCAGCGGCATGCCCGACCGCGTGTCGACCAGGGCCACGCCGCACTGCAGCTTGGGCTCGCGCTCTTGGATCGGCAGCCCGCCGAAGATGTGCCGCTCGCGAATCTTGCACATGCCGATCGCCGCGATCGGGCCGATGAAGCACAGCCCGCGCAAGTAACCCGGCAACCGACACACGACCGTCGACCGGCCGGCGGAGTCGAGGGTGAGCAGTTCCCCAGCGCCCGAGTTCAGCAACCACAAGCGGCCGTCGTGCCAGCGCGGCGAGTGGGGCATCGACAGACCGCCAAGCACCGTTTCTCCCGAGGGAACCTCGAGCAACACGCCGCCAGCGGCTTTGTTGGCCCGCCATCCCCCGGCGTTGTCGGTTGCGCCCAGGGCCGTGGCGTAGCGCACATCGCCGTTCACCAGGGCCACGCCGTTCAAGTGGCAGCGGTCCTCCGGCACATAGTCGCTCACGAACGGCGGACGCCAGACGGGCTCGAAGCTGTAGTCGACGCTCGGCCGCATCAGACACGAATAGCGCGTGTTGACCGCCAAGAGCCCGTGGCGGTCGTAAACGACGTCGTGCAGGTGGAGATCGTTCGTGTGGTAGCTGGCCCGAGGCAGATAGAGCGCGTCGTAGCGGCCGGGCTGCGATTCCAGATAGTCGTGCGCGAGCGCCGGCGCGTTGGCGAACAGCAACAACTCGTTGCGCGTGGCCAGAGCCAAGCGGCGATCGTCGATCGCCAGCCCGAGCGGCTTGTCGAATTGCCGCATCAGCAACGTGAGGCGATAGCCGTCCCAACCGATGAACGCAACCTTGCCTGCCTGATACGTCGTGACCGCCAACGAGCCGCCCAGCTTGGCCAGACAGGCCTCGAAGCCGCCGACGGCCGCGCAAGTGATTTGCACGTTGCTGGCAGGAGCGTTTGGTCTCGCGGAAGGATCCACGTGCGTGCGGTCGTACCCACGGGACGCGCGGGCTACGTCTTGAAGAGGCCAGAGGAGCGAAGTCGCGAGGTGGCTAACGACGGCGGCGGGCCGCGAATCGGGCGGGCGAATCACGAGCGAGAGGCAACGCAGGGTGCGGAGGCCCGCAGATTCTGCTGCGGGACCAGCGGCCGCCCCCCAATCGTCACAACTGCCTATTCCGCGCCCACGAGCCCTGCCCGTGCATAGCTAGTTCATTCAAAGCGATCTCTACAACGATGTCAATCAAATGGGGCCGCTCTAGCTCTCGATCTCACTTGGCTTTAGGGCAATTCATTTTCGATGCAACGCAAGCCGCCAGAATGGGGGATCGGTGCAAGCTAGCCCGGTTAACCAGTCTATAATGGTTGGGGCTGGCGCGCGAGTCAACTAACCAGCGGAGCGGATTTTTCCGGCCTTTCCGCGCGATCCGAGCCGCCGAACCGTATGGGACGACGCGACCACGCAGAAAGTTCCCCTCCGTACGGTTTTTTCAGCAAGACGCCCGCAAACCCCGACCGAGCGCGGCTTCACCCAGCCAAGCGCCGTGAGGCCGGCGTCTCTGCATGGGCAGGCTGCCAAGCTGCTAACGCCGCGAGCACGAGTTCCAACTGCTCGCTCGGTTCGAGTGCGAGATCAACGAAGAGCCACCGCTCGCCGTGGATCTCGCAGGCGCCGCCGCCGGCGCCTCCCAGCCACTCGCTGCGCAGGCGAAAGCCCTGCCGCCGCGCCTGTTCCAGGGCAGCTTCCAATTGAGCCGCGATATGCATCGAAGGCCCTCCGCGGGTGGATCACCAAGTGACGCGGCGGCGATTCTAGGCCCTTGCGTTTCAGTTGCCGAGAGCACTCCGACGATGAACTGGGAGGGCGTTAAGTTGAAGCCCGATTGTCAGTTAAGGCTGACAGTCGTGGTAAATGGGCCCGCTCGCGGGCTGCCGGCAAACACGGCGATGCAGGCAGTCCGACGCCCCTGAATCGACCAGGCAAACCTCGCCGCCTGCAAGGTCCCCGCATGTCGTTGGCCGAATCCGGATCGTCTCCCTCGCTCGAAGAGCAGGTCGCGCTGCTCAAGCAACAACTCGCGCAGGCGCAAAAGCTTACAGCCTTGGGGGAGTTGGTGGGAACGACCGCGCACGAGTTCAACAACGTGCTGACCACCGTGATCAACTACGCCAAGATGGGGCTTCGCCACCGAGACGCCGAAACTCGGGACAAGGCCTTCGACAAGATCCTGGCAGCGGGGAACCGGGCGGCCAGGATTACTACGGGCGTCCTGGGTATGGCCCGCAACCGTTCGGGCTCGGCTGAGCCTACGGACCTAGCGCGGCTGGCCGACGACACCTTGTTATTGGTCGAGCGCGAGCTCGCCAAGCACCGCGTAGCCGTGGAAAAGACCTATCAGCCTTGCCCGCAGGCGCTGGTCAACGGCAACCAGATCCAGCAGGTGCTGCTGAACTTGCTGATCAATGCCCGCCAGGCAATGCCGCAGGGGGGACGCGTCTACGTTCGGTTGTCTGCCGACGCCGACCAGCATTACGTCGACCTCTCGGTCCGCGACACCGGCACCGGCATTCCGCCGGAAGTGTTGCCGCGGATCTTCGACTCCTTCTTTTCCACGAAGTCGGGACCCGACGCCACGGGCAAAGGGGGCGCGGGGCTCGGACTCTCGTTTTGCCGCGACATCATCGAAGCGCATCACGGGCGGATTCGCGTCGATAGCGCGGTCGGCCGAGGCACCTGCTTCACGTTGCGGCTCCCTGCCGTTGCGCCGAGCCCCGTGACCGAACGCGGCCCGCTCCCGCACGCGGCTTTTCGCGGGCTTTCCGAGGCGCCGCTGAGCACGTCGGCCGTGTCAGGCTGAATCGGATCGGCGACCGCGCAAGATGCCGGCCAACGCAAGCGACACGGCGCCCGTGAAGATGAGCGCAGCGGCGCCGGGCTCAGGCACAACGGCCGCCGTGCGCCCAAAGTTGCTCTTGAGCACGCCGAAATCGGAGAGATCGACCACGCCGTCGTGGTTGAAATCTCCCTGGGCTCGCGTCGAACCTGAGCCAAAGCCGTTCTTGAGCACGCCAAAGTCGGTTAGGTCGACCAAGAAATCGGCGTTGGCGTCGCCCGGAAACGTGACGGTGATCGTGCCGGCCATTCCGCCCGCTGTGCCGTCGCCGCGGTCGAAGCCATGCGGCATGCAGAAGTACCAGAAGACGCCGACATGGCTGAAGGTGTGCTCAAAGGAGTTGCCTAGGGGCTGGATGCCCGAGTTCCACGTTTCCGCCTGACCCTTGGCGGCCGTGGTGCTGTGCCCTCCAGACTCCCAGTTCCAATGGATGGTGTCGTCGAGGTCGATGACCGGATCCAGGCCGGCCTGGCCCTTGGGGGCGGAGCTGAAATCGAAGCCGAAGATCCGCACGTCGACGGTTCGCGCGCCGCCCGAAGCCGCGAGCAGCAGAACGAGGCACGCGGTCCCAAGGCCCGAACGAACCTCGCAGCGCATGGCAGGGAGCCTCTCAAGAGCTCGCAGGAACAAAGCGTGTAATTACAGCGATCATAAGCTGCGTGCGAGGAACGACGCAAGCAATTGGCGTTGTCTGACCCTTTTGCGGCCGCTCGAGTGACAGGTGACAGCCACCGCGCCGCGGGCTACCTTGAACGGCCGGTTGAATGCGCCTGCCGTTCCTTCCCACCCCCGAGGCGTTCCATGGCCCGCTGCTGCACTTGTGTCTTGCTGGCGACGACGCTATTCGCCCTGCCGAACTCCGCCGCGGCCGCCGACTGGCCGCAATGGCGCGGCCCCGATCGAACGGGCATTTCGCAGGAGCAAGGACTTGCCGCCCGTTGGCCAACGGAAGGCCCGCCGTTGCTCTGGCAAGTCACCGACATCGGTGAGGGCTACTCGGCGCCCGCCGTGGCTGGCGACCGGCTGTTCGTGATCAGCAACCGGGGCGTCGACAACGAGTTCGTGCAGGCACGAGCCGTGGCCGACGGCAAGGAGCTCTGGTCGACCACGCTCGGCAAGGTCGGCCCCAACGACGGCCCGCAGTACCCCGGTTCCCGCTCGACTCCAACCGTCGATGGCGACGTCTTGTTCGCCCTGGGTTCCGACGGTGAACTGGCCTGTCTCTCGGCAGACAAGGGCGAAGTGAAATGGAAGAAGAGCCTGCGCGGCGATTTCGGCGGCATGCCGGGCAAGTGGGCCTACTCCGAGTCGCCGCTGATCGACGGCGACCGGCTGATCTGCACGCCAGGGGGCGCCGAGGCCACCGTCGTGGCGCTCGACAAACGCACGGGCGAACTGGTGTGGAAGGCCGCCCTGCCGGAGGCCGACCAAGCGGCCTACGCCTCGGCCATCGTGGTCGATGCTGCCGGCGTGAAGCAAATCGTGCAGTTCCTCGAGAAGGGTCTGGTGGGACTCGACGCCGCGACCGGCAAACTGCTGTGGCGCTACACCAAGACTGCCGAAGGGAGCCCGGCCAACATTCCGACCCCCGTGGCGTCGGCCGACCACATCTACAGCGCCGCCGGCCGCAGCGGCGGCGGGCTCGTGAAGTTGGCCGCCGACGGCGGCGGTATCGGCGCCGAACAGGTGTATTTCGCCCCCAACCTGCCCACGGCGATTGGCGGTTCCATCCGCCTGGGAGACTATCTCTACGGCACGAATAGTCAGGCCCTCATGTGTGTGGAATTCGCCAGCGGCCAGATCAAGTGGCAAGACCGCTCGATCGGCGCTGCATCGCTGGTTGCTGCCGGAGACCGGCTCTACCTGCACGGCGAAAACGGCGACGTGGCGCTGGTCGCCGCCACCCCCGACGGCTACCAGGAGCTTGGCCGCTTCACGCCCTGTAACCAGCCCGAGCGGTCGGGGCGCATGAAGGCCTGGGCCTATCCGGCCGTGGCCGGCGGCAAGCTGTACCTCCGCGACCAGGGTTCGCTTTGGTGTTACGATGTTTCGGCCGCCTCCGGCGAATAGCCCCTGTTGACCCCCCTCCAATACTCCCCTCAACAGCACTCGATGATTGCCGACGCAGGCCGGTTCCAGAAGATTCTCGTTGCCTCGGACTTTTCGGAGCATGCCGGCGGCGCTTTGCGCGAGGCTGGGGCGTTGGCTCGAGTCACCGGCGGCCAGGTGACCGTGGCGCACGTTCTCTCGAATTTGCGGTCGGCTATGGCCGACATGTCGCAACTCTCGCGCTGGCACTTGGTGGACGACATCGACGCCTTCGAGCGGCAACTGCGGGCAAGCAGCGACAAAAAACTCAGGGTCCAGGTCGCCGAACTGGGACTGCCAGCCAACACGCAAATCGAAACCTTGGTCGGCACTCCGTATATCGAGCTGATCAACGCCGTGCAGTCCCAGGGGTTCGAACTGGTAATTTCGGGCACGCGGGGCCAGGCTGGCTGGAAGCGGTTTCTGGTCGGCAGCACGTCGGATCGGCTGTTGCGCAACTGCCCCTGCCCCGTGTGGGTGGTGAAGGGAGGCCAAGGCCAGCCGCCGCGGAGCGTTCTCGTGCCGGTCGACTTTTCGGCCGCCAGCGGACAAGCCTTGGCGACGGCGGCCGGTTTGGCCCAGGCAACGGGCGCCGCGCTCCACGTGCTGCACGTTGTCGATGAGGAGGACGTGCCCGAATTGCCCGAGAGCGAGGAACTGCAACTCCCCCCGGCGCTGAGTCGCCGAAAGGTGAACCGGGCGGCGCTTGATCGGCTCGAAGAATTCCTCGGCGCGCTGCCGTCTTCAGGTCCTAAGCCCCAGGTGCATATTGGCCACGGCGATCCTTGGAAAGTGATTGGCGCCACGGCCAAAAAGCTGGGGGCCGACCTGTTGGCCATGGGCACGGTGGGTCGCAGCGGATTGCCGGGGCTGCTGCTCGGGAGCACGGCCGAGCGCGTGCTGCACACCTGCCCGGTGAGCCTGTTGGCGGTGAAGCCGGCCGGGTTCGTCTCGCCGGTCGACCCGGCGTTTTGGCCGCTCCCTGCCCCCACCCCGGCGTAGTTCGGCACTGTCCACTCTTCCGGTTGGACATTCGGACTTGGGGCAGGCCCAGTCCTCGCGAGGCCGTTACGAAGCTGGGTAAAGGGGCGAAACCCTGTGGCCAGCTTGACACTGGCAAACAGCCCGTTTATTCCAGATGTGCAGTCCTGCGAAGGGTTTCCGCTTGCTAGCGGGGCTGAGGAGCGATTGCCAAAGTCGCTACAATTGGCCATCCTGAGGAGTTCCTGACCCCTTGGAAAAGGTTCGTTTCGCGCGGCCGACACTCTCGGACTGCGGCGAAACGCTAGATGCAGTAGGTAACAGCGGGGCCAGGAAGGCGCTCCAGCCAGGCAGCGGTTCGTATGCCGCGGGCCTTGTCACACGCTTTGGAGGAGGATCTGCGGGTGTACGTATTAGAAACGCGCGAAGTGCGGAAGGCCTTTGGCAGCGAAGAGGCCAAGGTCGAGGCGCTGCGCGGAGTCGATCTGCAAATTTCCGCCGGTGAATTCGTCGCCATCATGGGCCGCTCGGGCTCAGGCAAGAGCACTTTGCTCAGTATGCTGGGCGGAGTCGATTTGCCGACCAGCGGTCAGATTCTGCTCGAAGGCAAAGACCTGGCCGCGATGACCGACGACCAGCGGACGCTGATGCGCCGCCAACGGATCGGTTTCATCTTTCAAAGCTTTAATCTTCTGCCGATCCTCACTGCCGAAGAAAACGTCGCCTTGCCGCTCGAACTCGATGGCGTGCCGGCCGAAGAAGCCCGCAAGCGCGCCGCGGCCATGCTCGACGCGGTGGGCACTCTGGCCCGCCGGCATCATTTGCCCAGCGCCATGTCGGGGGGGGAGCAACAGCGCGTGGCGATCGCCCGCGCCCTGGTGATCGAGCCGGCGTTGCTGCTGGCCGACGAGCCGACCGGCAACCTCGACAGCGCGAACGGCGAACGGGTAACGCAGTTGCTCCGTTCTCTGGTCGACGACCGCGGCCAAACGCTCGTGATCGTCACGCACGATCCGGCGATGGCCGACCATGCCGACCGGGTAATTCATCTTACCGACGGGTTGGTCGACAGCATCTATGAGCCGTCGAAGGAAGGTCACCCCGCCGAATACGCCACGGAAACGAAGCGATGCCCCACGTAATTTGGCGATTTGGCCTGCGGTCGATGCGGTTGCACCCGGCCCGGACCACGCTCACGGTGTTGAGCATTGTGATCGGCGTAGCGGCTGTGGTGAGCGTGGCCAGCGCCACCTCGAGTACGCGCAACGCCTATCGCAAGATGTTTTCCACGGTCACCGGCCGCGCCACGTTCGAGGTCGTGCCGGCGGGGCAGCCGCTGATGCCCCAGGAGTTGCAGGCCAAGGTCGCCGCGATTCCCGGCGTCGAGGCGGCCGTGCCGGTCTTCCAACAGCCGACCAAGATGTTTGTGGGAGACTCGAGGGAAGGGGTCCGCGCCGTGCTGATGGGCGTCGACGTCGCCAAGCACAAGGACGTGCTCGACTACGAGGTCAAGCAAGGCAAGGGCCTGGAAAGCGAAGAAGGGGCGCTGGTCGACCAACAGTTGGCGCAAAGCCTGGGCCTCAAGGTCGGGGACGAGATCAGTTTCCTTTCCAGACTGCGCGACGCGCCGCCGCTGCCGGTGGGGGGCATTTATGCGGCCCGCAACGGCGCGACCAGCCCGATGGGGGGCGTCGTCTTCCTGCCCATCGACATCGTACAAACGCTCTATTCCCATGAAGGCAAAATCAGCCTGATCCAAGTGGTGATCGACGGCGCGGCGGACGAGCAAAAAGTCGAAGCGGCGATCGCCGCGGTCCTGCCCACCGGCGTCTCGGTCCGCAAGCCCGTGGCCCGCACCCACTTGGTCGATGAGACCTTGTTCTCCAGCGAGCAGGGGCTGCGGCTCTCGACCGGGTTTTCCCTGCTGATGTCCGTTTTCATCATTCTGAACACGTTCTTGATGAGCGTGGGAGAACGCCGCCAGCAACTGGCGGTGATGCGCTCCGTCGGCGCCACCGAACGACAAATTGCCAGCCTGCTCTATGCCGAAGCGATGATGCTCGGCGCGGTGGGAACCGCGATCGGCATTCCGCTCGGGCTCGTTGGCGCGCGCTTCCTCACGCAGGCCCTGGGCCAGATTCTGCAGGTGGAGTTGCCCCCGCCGGAAATCTCGAGCGGCCCCTTGTTTCTTGCGGTGCTGTTCGGCCTGGGCGTGTCGCTGCTGGGCGCCATCTTGCCGGCTCGTCGCGCCGCGCAACTTAGCCCGATGGAGGCGATGCGCGCTGTCGCGCAAACCGATCTCGAGGGCTCGTCGCGCCGTTCGATCGTGTTCGGCTGGGTGCTGATCGCCGTAGCGACTGTCGTGCTCGTGTTCCTGCTCCGCGGCGAACTGCCCAATTACCTGGCCGTGCCCAACGCAGTGGCGATCCTGCTCGGCATCGTGCTCGTGATCCCGCTCTTGATTGGCCCGCTCTCGGCCGCTGCGGTCGCTTTGCTGCGGCCGCTGTTGGGGGTCGAGGCCAAGCTGGCCCACCGCCAGGTGCTGCGCCATCGCTCGCGTTCCGTGCTCACCGTCGGCGTGTTGTTCGTCGCCGCCAGCACTGGCATGGGCATGGCCAGCACGGTGCTCGATTCGGTCCGCGACGTCCGCAACTGGTACGAGCAGTCGTTCCAAGAAGACTTTTTCGTGCGGGCGCTGATGCCCGACATGTCGACCGGCCTCGCGGCGGACTTGCCCGACGCCGTCGCCCAGGAAATCAAGAAAGTGCCCGGCATCACCGCGCTCGACACGGCGCGGTTCGTCTCAGGCGAAGTAAAGGACGGTGAGACGCCGGTAGGCGTGGTGTTCATCGTCCGCGACTATGCGCAGGGCGCCGCCCGCTTTTTCGACCTCGAGGGAGACCAGGTCGCCGAGGTCAGCCGCAAAATGGCCGCCGGCGAAGTGGTGATCGGCACCGTGCTGTCGCAGCGCATCGGCGCGAGCGTGGGGCAAAAGATTACGCTGGAGACGGCTCTCGGGCCCAAAGAGGTCACGGTGGCCGCGCTGACGAACGAGTACATGGTCGGCGGCTTGGCGGTGTACCTCGACCGCAAGGTGGGCAAGGAACTGCTCAACGTCGAAGGGACCGACGCCTTCATCATCCGCACGACGCCCGATCAGCGTGCGCAGGTCAAGGCACAACTGCAGAAGATCGCCGAGAGCCACGGCGTGTTGCTCTACTCGTTCGACCAAGTGCGGCAGATGATCGAAGGCATGATCATCGGCATCGAAGGCTGCCTGTGGGGCGTGATCGTGCTGGGCTTCGTGATCGCCACGTTCGGCGTGGTGAACACGCTGACCATGAACGTGCTCGAGCAGACTCGGGAGATCGGCTTGCTGCGCGTGGTGGCCATGACGCGCGATCAGGTGCGAAAGACAATCTTTGGTCAGGCGGCGCTGGTCGGCCTGTTGGGGCTGCTCCCCGGCACACTGGCCGGCATCATCGTCTCGTACATCAATCACTTGGCCAGCATGCCGGCCACGGGGCACCCGGTGCCCTTTGGGTTCCATCCGGTCATGCTCTCGGTGAGCTTCGTGGTGGGGCTGCTGCTGGTGGTGCTGGCCTCCTGGTTCCCTGCGGAACGGGCGGCGCGGTTGGAACTGGTGACGTCGCTCCGGACTACGTAGGATCGGCTGAGGCTGAGCGCGTGCCTGGGGGCGAGCGAGGCGAGCCCAGACCTAGCCGACGCCACGCTCGCGTCGCGTCTTCAGCCAATCGGCCACCAACGTGTCGACTAAGAGTTGGCACACGTGGTAAGCCATCACCGGCAGGATCGGGGCCTGCGGGAAGTATTCGATCGCCAGCGTCAGCCCCACCATCAACGTCTTCTGGCTGCCGGCGAAGCCGACGGCCACGCGGTCGACCCAACCCAGGCCAATCCAGCGGCCGAACAGGTGTCCGGCCGTCAACGCCGTAGTGTGGACGAACACCACGCTGGCGACCATGGCCGCCAGATCCAAGGGCCCCAGCCGCGAGCCGGCCGGCGCGACCTCGAGCTGCACGCCCGCGCGGATCGCGCCGAAAAAGACCATCGCCAGAATGCCCCACTGCGCGAACAGCCCCAGCGCCTTGCGATGGCGGGCAATTGCCGCTGCCACGGGACCCGACAGCCGCACCGTTTGCGCGAGCACGATCGGCAGCACGGCCACCCACAGCAGCTTGACGATCATCGCCCCGGCCTCGGCGTATTCGCCCTGCACCTTCGCCCCCGTGGTCAGCAGCAGCCAGGCCGGCGTGACGACGAAGCACGTCAGGTTGGTGATCATCATCACCAAAATCGCCACCGCGTCGTTGCCGCCGGCGCGGCCAGTCCACACGGCGGCCGACGCCAAGGTCGAAGGAATGCTCGCCGCGATCAGCAGGCCGATCGCCAGGTCAGGCCGCAGGAACTGGGCCACGCCCCAGGCCACCAGCGGCAGGAAGCCGTAGTTGATCGCCACGCCGAGCAGCACCGCCTGCGGACGCCGCAGTGCCCGCCCCATGCTCTGGGCGTCGAGCGGCAGCGCCATCACGAACATCACCGACGCCACGAGCAGATCTTGGGGAAAGGCGTCGGCCAGCGGCTCGAGCGGCCGCGGCCAGCCCATG
>JBGAPH010000065.1:0-33912 GCA_044221365.1 Pirellulales bacterium | reverse complement strand
CGCCCAACCCCGAAGGGAACCTCGCCTCCGCCCCACAACCCCAACCAACCGCACCCCACCGCCACCCGCCGCGGACCAACCCCGCTGCGCAAATCCCTCCCCCAACAACGACGAACGGAATACGCTTGGTTAAGGCCTAGGGAGTGGGCCTGGGGGCCCCGCAGGTTCGCTTCCGCTTCGCGACGACGCCTGCGAGCCGGCCTAGTGCAGCGTCACAGCCTGTTTTTCGGGTTGTGCCACACTAGGCGCGCAGCGCACGATTCGGACGGGAGCGCGGGATGGGACAGAGTTCCCCCTTGCCTTCGACCGCCAGGACGACGCGGGGGTACTGCTTCTTGAAGCCTTCGCCCCACAGGGTCATCAGGTTGTTCATCGTGTCGGAGCCGACGCTCGACACCTGGCCCGAAACGCCGCGGACCGACTTGTACTCAGGCAGTTCCTTATCGACTTTCACCTGGGCTGACGCGGCCGCGGCGAGCGAACTCCAGGCCAGGGCCGCCAGGAGCAGGGTCTCAGGTTGGGTGCGCGCCACGATCGCCGGTCCTCGAGGGTCGTTTTTCAGCGCCCGCAGTCTAGCGGCCGATTCTTAGGAACGTGTTAGGGCTGCGTGTTTTCGTGAGCGGGGGTCGCGGTCCCCTCGTTCGAGGCAGCCCGGCTGAAAAAGCGACAACGGCTTCTGCGGCGCTCAGATTGCCCCCTTCGCCCGCCATGTTCACCAACCTGCTCGAACCGGCGTCGCTGACTGTCACGGGGCGCTTGAGAACCAGCCAGTGTGGGGCGCTTCAGAACCGGCCAGGGGATGATGGTTGATCGTGGTCGATGCGGGGTCCGTTGGCAAGGGTTAGTTCGCCGGCGCCGGCTCTTCAGTAGGTGCGGTCGGCTGGCCTTCTTTGCTCTTCGTTCCGGGGGGCGCTTTGGTCGATTTTGAGCGCGTCGCCCCTTGGCCGCCGGCGGCGTGCTGCAGGCGATAGCTGCGGCCGGTGATCTCGATGACCTCGGCGTGGTGCAGGAACCGGTCGAGGATCGCCGTGGCGCTCGGCACGTCGCCGACCAGCTTCCCCCAGTCCTCGAGCGGCCGGTTGCTGGTCATCATCGTGGAGCGCGTCTCGTAGCGCCGCATGATGATCTCGAACAACACCTCGCCGCTCCGCCGCGGCAACTGCTTCATGCCCATGTCGTCGATGATCAGCAGATCGGGCTTGAGGTAGCGGGCCAGGATTCTGTCCTGGCCCTCCGCCGGCTCGTCGTGCAGGAAGTCGCGCACCACGTCGAAGATCGAGCGGTACAGTACGACGAAGCCCGCCTTGATGGCCTGATAGCCCAGCGCCTGGACCAAGTAGCTCTTGCCGACCCCCGGCGGACCGAGGAACAACACGTCGCGCGATTCGCGGATGAAGCGGCAAGAGGCCAGGTCGAACAGCCGTTTCTTGGGGATCGAGGGGTTGAACGACCAGTCGAACTCGTCGAGCGGCTTCACTTCGCGGAAGACCGCGGCCTTGACCCGCCGCTGGATCAGCCGGTCGGCGCGGACCAGCAGCTCGTCTTGCAGCACCAGCTCGAGGAACTCGGCATGGTTCAACTGATGGCCGGCCGCCTCTTGCAAGCGGACCTCCAAGCAGTCCGCCAGGCCCGAGAGACGCAGTTGGCGCAGCGCCCTGCGCAGGTTCTCGTTCATGGATCGCATCTCCGCAGCTCAGGGAGTGAAACGCGCACTACACTCGCATTGTCCGGGGAAGCGGAGTCGGGCTCTGCTGGGGAGCAACCCGATGAGGAATACCCGGACCTGGGCGGGTGAATCACTCGCAGGCCCCGGCGGCGCGCGTCGTCGGGGCTTTTTTCGTCGAGCAACGATTCAATTGCCCTGCCATGCCTCCTAAAACCCAACGCTGGGTTGGCCGGGCGCCGTAACGCTCCGCGCACGAACGCGCCGTAGTCGGCCAGCGGCCGGATCAAGGGATGCTCCGCCGCGAACTCGAACCGCTGTTGCGGCTGCGCAGGCTGGCGCGCCAGCAGCCGCCGCAGCGTGCGGAGGCGATACTCGCCATAAGAATGGGCCGTCTGGCAGGCTTGCTCCAAGGCGTCGCCCGCCTGGCGTTTGACCAAGGCCAATAGGCCTTGCAGCACGCGCACGCCCTCCAGCCCACGCTCGGCCAGCATCGCCTGGGCCCACCGCTCGGTGTGTTCGCCCGCGCCGTGCAGCTTCGCCAGCAGCCAGCCCGCGCCGCGCTCGACACCGCTGATCTTCTCCGCGGCCACGTGCTCCCCCAGCGTGCTGAACCGCCCCGGCTCGCGGCGGACGTGCAAGGCGATCTGCTCGAAGCGCTGGTTGAACAGACGCACTACCCGCTGATCCCAGCGGACCCACACCGTGCGCCCCAGATACTCGGGCGGCGCCGAGTAGTAGGCCTTGGCCACCTCGACGTGGCCATCGCGGTTCACCCGCCGCTCCGCCTCCTGGAAGCAGGGGAACGGCTCGGCCGGCAGCGGCAACAGCGCGGACCGCTCCTGCTCGGCGAACAGCTTGCTCACCTGCTGCCGCGTGGTCCCGTGGATCCGCTGATCGGCCACCCGCGCTTCCCACTCGGCCAGAAAGTGGTTCTGCTCCTCGAGGCGCGCGAACGTGCGGCCCTTGAGCGCGTTGTCCTTCACGTAACCGACCCCGCGTTCGACCTTCCCCTTGTGCCGCGGAGTGTAGGGCTTGGTAGGCAGGATCACCGTGCCGTAGTGCCGGCAGAAAGACTGCACCTTGGGCGTCAGCTCGGGATCGAACCAGTCGGGATGGCGGACGGCCGCCTTGAGATTGTCGATCACCAGCGTCTTCGGTACGCCGCCGAAGTGCCGGAAGGCGCTTTCCAGCGCGCGGAGGAAGTCGTCGGTCGTCTGCCGCAGCATGACCTCGCTGTAGGCCTTTCGCGAATGCGACAGCACGACGCGAAACACATGCGTCTTCCGCCGCCGGCCGGCGCCGTCCACCAGCGGCGCGCCCGTGCCGAAGTCCACTTGCGCTTCTTCCCCCGGACCACACTCCAGCCGCCGGAACGGCAGCGGACGCGCGGAACTCAGCCGCCGCACGAACCGCTTCACGCTGTGATAACTGCCGGGGAAGCCGTGCTCGCTCACCAGATCTTGGTAGATCCGCTGCGCCGACAGACCGGCTGACAGCTTGGAGAGAATCAGCTCCCGCCAGGGCTCGCAGGCGCTCCGCCCCAGCGGCGCCGACAGTGGCTCGAGCTCGTGAGGTGAGTCTGCGGAGCCGAGGGGCGCTTTGGCCGGTTCTGGCCGCAGGCAGCCCCCGATCGGCGCCTCGTCGGCCGGCGGCCCGAGGGGCGCTTTGGCCGGGTTTGAGCCGGCTTGGCGCACGTACCGCGCCACCGTCTCCCGATGAATGCCCAACTCCCGGCCAATCCGCCGGTACGACCAGTGTCGGGCTCGTAACGAAAGTATCGCTTGAATCGTCGCCATGCCGAGTCGATTCGCCATCGCAGGCCTCCTTCCGCGGGACATCCGCTAGAAAGCCTGTAGGTCGAATCCCTGAGGACTATGGCCGGTTTTCAAGCGCCCCGTGCTGGCCGGTTTTCAGCGCCCCATGACAGTCCGAGAAACGCAAGGTTTTGCGCCGCGAACCCGCCGTCGGCTCGATGATTCGCGAGTCCCGGTGCCAGCGGTGGCCGGACCGCCCGAGAAAAAGAAATAGCGGGCCATTGCGTTTGGGATTAGACAGCGCCGGGGATACCGACGCCCGGCCGCGGATGGGGCCGCCACAAGGTGGAAGTGAACTCGATAACCGCTGACGAGGTGACGCCTTACTGCGCGCTGCCGATCCGCAGCGCCAAATTCGGTCGACACGTCTGAACCGTATGAGTCGGAGCGGAGCGGATCGCAACGTGTTGGTAATACACGAGCAGCCGGTGAGTCGCGGCTCGGTACGACGAGTGGCCGATCATCTTAATTCGACTAGACTTACGACAAGTCCCAAATGGCCCCCTGCACGCTTTGTGCAGGGTTTGAACGGTCTCCAACGCATCGTTCCGGCCCCTGGCTACGCAAGTCCACGGGCACCTATTACGTCCAGATCAACGGCAAGCAGGTCAACCTTGGCCGCGACAAGGCTGCTGCTCAAAAGAAGTGGCACGCGCTCCAAGCTGGTGAGGCGGTCAACGTCGATCGCGTCGATGCGGCGCTCGACGCATTCCTGGCAGTCCGTTGGTGCGTCAGGATAAGTCTGGATGGTTTTGCTAGCTGAAAGGAGCTTGCTCGGAGAATTGCTCGTGAGTCCGATAGCCGACCGAGCGGCGGCCGGAGCGATCCTCACATCGAAGTGCACATAACGATCTGCGCGTCAAATCTTCAGTCGCTGACGCGTCAACTCAACCGAGCTGCTGGTCTGGTCGTCCTTATTCAAGAATTCCAATCGCACCTTATCGCCGAGCGGGCCGCGAATCAGCTCGAGGCATTCGTTCAGGGTTTTGCCGGCCACAGACACTTCGTTGACCTTCAGAATGATCAGCCCCTCTTTCAGCCCCGCCAATGCTGCGGGCGACTCCGGAAAAACGCGAGTGATTCGCACGGCCGGCGGTTCGGTCGTCATCTCCAGCGCAACTCCCACGCCCACAATCTCGCGCGCAATCAAGTACTTGCGCTCGTCCGACAGCGGCACACGTTGCAAAATCGTCCAGCCGACGGCCTCTACCGAAAAATCGTTTGCCGTCGTCAGAATCACGACGCAGCGCCGTTGCCGTTTGTCGAACCCAACCCACGCATGGTAACTCCCCGCGCCACCAGCGTGCCCCAAGAGCTCCATCTCCGGCGGCTGCAGGGCGCCACGATCCACCCAGTCCATCGCCGTACGTCCCATCAAGCCAAGCGGGCCCGGATTCCTCTCCATATCCCGGTAACGAAACGCATGCGACTCCTCCATCAACGGCCCCAACGACACCCGCGTCAAGCCAGCTTGCGCCGCCCCGTATTTCAATAGATCGTTTGCCGTCGAGTGAATGCCTCCCGCCGGATGATATGCCTGCAGCTTCCACGGCGGCGACGGACGTCCCTCCGCATCGTGACCCATCGCTCGCCGCGACTCCAGCTCAGGGGTTAGCGTGATGCACGTGCTGCCCATGCCCAGCGGCTGGCATATCCGCTCAATAATCAGGGTTTCGAACGGCTTCCCAGCGCGGCGCTCTAGAGCGTGACCCAACAGCGCCATGCCAACATTCGAATACTGATATTCTGAACCAGGTTCGCGGCTCAGCTTGAAGGTCGAGACAAACTCATACATCTGCTCGATCGTGTAGGATTCATACTGCTCGTGTTCGCCGGTTCCCGTCATGTTGTCTGGATTGACCGGTAACCCAGCCGCGTGCGTGGCTAAATGCAGTAGCGTGATCTCCTTGCCGCCGTGGCTCGGCAGCTTGACGGACGCCGGCAGATATTTAGCGACAGGATCGTCGATCTTCACTTCTCCACGCTCCACCATCTCCAGGAGCAATAGCGCGGTGAACGTCTTGCTTACCGAGCCGATAGAAAACACCGAATCGCCGTCTGGCTTACGATCGCTGCCATTGTCGAGCGTTCCTGCGCTGAAGACACGGCTGCCGCTCGCGTCGACGAGTCCGACGATGATGGCAGCGTTAGTCTGAGCCAGGTTGTGTTTCAGAAAGTTCTCGATCGCGTCGCCCTCGGCCTGAGTAAATACACTCGGCGGTGCAGACAACGCACGGCTCAACACCAACAACACGGCGAGGAAACAGATGCACGATGCAAATAGACGCATGACACTCATCTTTCATTGAAGGACTGAGGCGCTCCGCCGATGTGTACAACGCCGAGCTCGGGTTCGTTGTGTTAGGTTCACTTCACGGCTCGTTTCACATGCTTGTATCCCGAGGTCGACAGCCGCTGATTAGAACGTCGCCAGATACTATAGCTGGGCGAAGACATAGTACCGCCACACACCTGACAAATGGGTGTCGACCGGCGCTTCAACGCGCAGTATCGGCGCGGCTTCCAGGTTCAGGCCGCATTGTCGGATCTATTCAGGCCTATCGTTTGCCAATGCGGCCGGAACGAACTCCTCCAACACGGCTTTTCTGAGCAATTCCGGCGGCAACAGGCCCTGCGACAGGATGAAGTCGTGGAACGCAAGCTGGTCGAAGTCTCCGCTTAACATGACTTCCGTCTGCGTACGGAGCGCCTGAAGTTTCATCAGCCCGTAGTAGTACGAAGTCGCCTGGCCGGGCATCCAGGACGTGTAGCGGTCCACTTCCTGAGCTGCCATCGGCTCGGAGAGCAACAACTCGCGGATTAGGAAGGCTTCGCCTGATGCGGTTCCAGTTGCCCCAGATTCAGCATCGGATCGAGGAACGCTCTCGCCGAGCGAAGTAATCGCATGTAGAGCGTGAAGAACTGGCCCTCGAGCGGTACGTGCGGCTGCATGATCGCCTCCGCATACAGGCCCCAGCCCTCGGTGTTGGCGCTGTTCCACGCGAACACTGCCCTCGGAATCGAAACACCACTTTCGATCATGGCTGAATACTGCATTTCATGGCCTGGCCGTGCTTCGTGAGCAGTCAACGACCACGCGATGGCGTCGTGCAAAAAATCATCCATGTTCCCGTCTGTCTCAGAGTTGGGATTGTCAAGCGGAATCAGGA
Organism: Pirellulales bacterium; assembly: GCA_044221365.1. Lineage (GTDB taxonomy): Bacteria > Planctomycetota > Planctomycetia > Pirellulales > JBGAPH01 > JBGAPH01. The sequence goes on along the minus strand of JBGAPH010000065.1, from coordinate 27,262 downwards.
AGGCTCCATACTCGCCAGTGTTTCCGAGGAGTCGTGGCGCATCCATGCTGGGTGCCGAGATCCGAGTTGATTCCGCTGCGGATGCGAAGCGGATTCTGCAATCGCGCGCGGGAAGGCTTACGATTCTCTCGCGGCGAATAATCGCCTCGATGTTCTTCAGGCGTTGCTGGTACACTGGCAGGATGTCGTGGGATGCCAACTGCTCCCGCTTGAGTGCTCGGATGACATCGCGGTAGCCGTTCTTTTCCCACTTTCGCTCGGCCGCGATACGCTTAGCCATCGCCTCCATCTCGCTGCGGGTTTCCAGATAGCCGAACTGTGCGTGTTCGATCAGGTCGAGTGCGCTCGTGCGCACCCCAAACGTCTGCAGACTGTCCATGTACAGTGCCGCAGGAAGCTTGTGGTCATCACGCGAGCGCGGCAAAACTTCCGCTTCTAGCCACTCGTTGTACGAGCGGACCTGATTCGCAAACGCAACATGGGCTTCTTCCCATCCCTCCAGCTCGCGAGACCGCATCAGGTCCTTGATGCCTTCCACATAGCGACTGGAGTTGGCCAAATCTTTCTTAACTGTGCCTCGATAAGGACCGAGCAGTCCCGGGACCTCGAATCGTTCAGCGATCCGATCTTTCGCTAATTCCACGATTTGCTGTTGGTCTGATGTCAGGCCGGCATACTTTTTCAAGCGAACGACTGCCGCAGCATATCTGGACTCATTCACGTTCGGATCAAGCAGCGCGCGCGTGTTCTCGAATATAAGTTCAGCGACGTTAATGTAGGGCAGTAGAAGCCGATGGCGACGCTCGCTCCTGTCCAGCTGATCCGTCAGGACTTGAATGAGCAGTTCCAGATCCTGTTTGACCTTCGGATGCTTTTCGGTGCCAAGTCGTTCCTGCAACTGTGAGACCACTCGGCGGACATCCTCGCGATTCCGTTCGTAGACATTCGCCCGCAAATCCAGAATGTCTTCGTCGTACCCGTCCAAGCCGAGTCGCCCGGCGCCTTCGGGGTTGTACTTGGCCTGGACCTCCAGTGCCGGCCGTGCGAGTGCGTTGCTCCTCTGCACCCAGTCTTCGGCGGCTGGTTCAGCCGCTAGTGTGTCCGCGCCGAAACAGCCCGTTTCGCATTCCGCGATCAGAAGCAACAGCGAAAGTGACAATGCAGTCGTACGGAGACAAGCACCAAGGACACCCATTCGTCGACTCCGTGAATGCGATTTTGTGGGCGGAGAGAGCGAACGCGCGTTTGAAGCTCTTCCTACCGACGTTGACAGGCACCATTGAGGGGGCACGCAGATCTTTTTCCGGGAGCGCGGTAATAATACCTCGAACCATGAGGTGTCTCAAGGTCAGTCCAGCAATCGCTGGCGAAAAAGGGCGGCCAAGCAGGCTGTTTGCTCAGGCGGCGTGATCGTCCGAGCCAGGGGAACGTCTGCTCCACCACCCACCGCTTGGGCAACAATACGCATTCTTCGGCGGCCGGCGGACGACAGACGATCTCGAGCCTCCACGGCAACGAGCGCTGCCGAGAAGCGAGGGGCCTTCTGCCCCGCCTTGAGTGCCGGGCGGTAGACTGACATTGAGGCGCGGCGCCGAAGGCTCCACGCTCGGGTCTGCCTGCGCTACGCCATCGCCCCTAGAACCCAGTTGGCCTGGCTGGCGTGCGAACCAAACGCCCGCCGGTCCGACGGTCGACAGGCCGACCGTGAGCAACACGAGAAGTTTTCTGAGCGTGACCATGCTGGTCATCGCTTTTTTCATGAGGGAGACGATCTGAACTCGCAACAAGCTGGTTTGCCCCGTCACGAGCGCACTCGCGCCCTTGACCGTGGCGGCTAATACGCCGCTCGGCGGATGGGCGGACGCTAGGGCGACCGCGGATGCGGCGCCGGCGAAGGCCAGTCCGCGAGCCGCGAGCCGCGCTCGCAGCGTCTGCCGGCCTCGCCGGATGTGGCTGGCGACCGTCGCGATCGGCAGGCCAAGCTGCTCCGCCACCTTTTCATACGACTGTCCCTCCAGCAGGAATCTCTGGAGCACCAGGCGCTGCTGCTCGGGAAGTTCGTTCAATTCCGCCACGACGAGCGACCAGATCTCCGGGTCCCGCGCGGGCACCGGCGGCCTCGATTCTTCCATGGCGACTAGGCGCTCCAAGAACCGGCTGCGGCGGGTTTGGGTCCTGCGCGCGTTCACGGCTACACGTTTCGCAACACCCTGAAGCCAACTCCGTACCGATGCTCGTTTCCGCACCTTGTCCGCGCAGCGCACCAGGATGAGAAAGGTCGCCTGGAACGCGTCTTCCGTGTCTTGGGTCTGCCGCAGCATGCGCCGACACACCGTCCAGACGGCGGGGCCGTGCCTGCGGACCAACTCCGCGAAGGCGGACTCGTCCCGACCGAGCGCGAAGCGTTCGAGCAGGTCGCCGTCCGAAGCACCGGAAGCCGAACGCTTCGCCGAAAAACGCGATCGTGACTCGTCGTCCATCAGAGCCGGTGTCGGGTTGGGCTGGTCGTGATTGCCGGTTTCAATCCACCAATATAGTGCCCGATCGGGGGCGATTTGTTGCAGGTGGACGTCGATTATTTGGGTTGGGACGAGGACGAGACTGCGGTCGGGATCTGCGGAGCCAGACCGGTTGCGTCGGTCACCCGACCCCGTGCCCGCGACATGTCAGCAATGTGCTCTCCGTCGTGTCGAAGTCTCGGAGGCGAATGCCCGAAGTGCCACCTCTCCGGTCGTGGCTCTGAACCTTGGCGATCATGGGACGACGGCATGCGGGTTCGCCAGTCTCTGTCGAAATCCTCTGCTAGCAGTCCGTTGGTGCGTCAGGAGAAGTCTGGATGATCCCTCCGCCTCAGAGTCGCCTCGCTCGCTGGGCGCCCCTCGCCTAGCTAGGATGGCCCGTGTGTGGGGTTCCGAGTGCTCGGGCGGCACATGGGGGCTACCAACGCGACGCAGCCCCACAGTGGGGCCGTGTGGCGACGACGTTGGCGGTCCTCAGTCGTCCTTCAATTTATGTCCCTCACTGTCTGGTGCCCCAGGTCTATGGCGCCTTATAGCCATTACCTCGCCGTTGCCATCCTTAATGAATGTCACCCGCGCGTCGGACCCGTCAAAGACAAACCGTGTTTCCGATTCGGGATAAAGATCCGCGTTGCCCCGGAACGCTTGCCAGACTAAATGATCCCCCTCCCGCCGGACCGTCACCTTGGCCCGAGTGCCGACCATGTTATCTGGCACCATTTCATATTGGCCAACACAGGCGTCGAGAAGCTGTGCACTCAGCTTGATCGACCTCTGCGGTGTTGACGTTTGAGGAGCCATTTGCGGCAGGTCAAGGCATAGGAAGGGGGCGCCCACGAAGACGGCCATGGCAATTTCGCCTTGCAGCCGGGACCCGCGGCGGGACGCGACCCAGCCGAGGAGACATCCCAAGGTCAGTGCTGGCGCGAGGAGAAGTGTGCAGATCAACACCAAAAACGCGACCCAACTCTCGGCCGGATCGAACCAGAGTCCCGCAACCACCATCACAAAGAGACTAATCGCGACGAAGCTCCATCGCGGGATGCGGAGCCAGCCGGCACTCATTGCCAAGAAAAGAACTACCGGCAGGCCAATACCGTGTACTCGTAAGTGCGGTGTCGCATCGAGCCACTTCCCACCAATGGTGAGCAGGAAGGCAGCGGCAACGAATCCACCGATTAACAGGCCGCGCAATCGAGCCAGTTGCGGAAGCACATCCGGCAAGCAGTTGGCCAGCGCGCCCGCTCCCAGCATCGCCATCATGACGCCACAAAGTCGCCAGAGCCATGCCCTGGGGGGGGCGGGTGCCGACCGGTGCACGACGGCGCACGCGGCCTCGACCGCTGCATCCACCAGTACAGGATCCCATCCCTCGAGCATATGATTCGACCAGGGAGAAACCACCAGACGCGCATCCGTTCGGGTTTTGAGGAGGGCCGGCGGAAAGGTCTCCTCGAACCGGCCTGCCAGGAGAACCAATGGTGGGGCATGATCACCCAGAACCGGCATGCAGCCGACGCCAAGGAAAAGCCTAGGCTTCATCCCGCCTTCCCGCACCGCCTCGCCTCCGGTATAGCCACCCAACGAATAACCCAAGAAAACATCGACCGGCCGGATCTCGCTTGCGACCGCCTCCAACGCTTCGACGGCTCCCATAAACGTAAAAGTCCGCGGCGATGCTCCGTGCCCCGGTTGATCAACGCTATAGCAAAGAAATCCTGCCGCAGCGAGCGCCTCCCCATAGCAAAAAAGCGTCTCTTTCGAGGCAGCGAATCCATGGGCGAGCAGCGCCACTGGGTGCGGTCCAGCGCCTCTTGGGATGAACTTGATCGCCGGCGTGTCCTCAGCGAGCGTCACGAGTTGAATGTGGACGCCAGGCTCAGTCCGAACTGAGAGCGCGATACCGATGACAAAGAGAACGGCAGCGCCGCTGACGATGGCCCAGGTCGTTTTCATTTCCTCGAGCTCCCCCAACGAACAGTCGGTCGACCTCGTCGGGCTGATGGCATAGCGCTGTCCCGAAAGCTGCCATGCCAGGGTGGCGAAGGGAGCGTCATCGGAAAAGGCCCTGATGTAATGTCCGGTGTGCTAGGCAATGCCGAACCGTGCCAGTGGCACGAAACTCGCCGGCTGGTGACAGACGGTTGCGATTCTTTGGTTGGGGGCTTCCGCTAATGCTAAACGCTGGCTCTATCCGGCTGCCGCTTGGTCCGTGGTCTTTGCATACGTAAGTACCCTATTGGCTTAGACGCCGCTCGATATCGACGAGCGTCAAACCGACAGTCCTGGCAGCAGCCCGAAGATGATGCGGCCCTGGCTGACCGCTCGCCTGCCACTTCTCCGACTCGCGGATGACTCCAAGCAACAGATGCTCCGGCTCGACGGCTCTACCGCATGCTGCGACGCCAGCCAGCCCGACGATCATTTGAGCGCGGGGCGTCAAGGGAATCGCGCCAATCGGACTTGGCCCAGCTTCCGAGTCCAGTTGACCGGCAAAGGTTTCGCGCGTAATGCCCAGCGACTCAAGGGCGCGACTGGCGATCGTGTCCCCAATGCGAAATAGGCCAAGCACAAGATGTTCGGTGCCGACGTGATCATCGTCGAGCACTCGTGCTTCAACTTCGGCCGCCTCCAAAAGCGACGCTGTCACTGCGGAGAGCTTAGGCGGGCCGGCCCGCAACAGGCTTTCCGCCTCGAAGGCATAGCCTCGGCCAGGAGTTCTTCGGAGCATAGCCAAGTGCTTTCGCGGATCAGAATCCGCCCGCGGCCGAAGCCAGTCGCGGGCGCGGCTACTCGGTTCGGTCCACTTTCTTCAGCCACGTAGAAAGAACTTCGAGGAATTGAGGTGAAAACGCCACGGCTTTCTGTCGTGAATCAGCGGGACTTGCTTCGAACGAATGCGTAGCATCATCGATCGTCCGCACCTCCCAGTTGTCGACGCTTCGATCCTTCAGCGCCGCGCTTGCCACGTTGGAATTCTTGTCCGCCGCAACCTTGACGTCCTTGCCCGCGAATAGCACCAGCACGGGGCAGGTTGTCTTTGCCAGCATCTTCGCCGGGTCGCGGCGAAGCAGGCTCTTAAACCATGGGCTGCTGAACGTCTCTAATTGCCGGCTGGCCGCCGATTCGACCAGCTGCTCAAGCTGCTTGCCACTGCGCGCACGCTGCTCCTCGGGCATCCTCTCGAACACCTGGCCGAGCACGGACACCAATTCCCGCCGAATCTCGCCCTCCTCCTCGCCCTCCGCGACCGACGTCAGCACTTTCGCGAACCGTGCGACAATGGCACTTCGCTCCGCGTCGTCGACGCCAAAACTACGTAGCACGCCGTCCAGCAGATCCCCGGCGATGGAGTCGATGGGCACGATGGGAGTGGCGGCCGTAACGAGGAACGCAACCTTTTCGGAATTCGCGGCGGCGGCCATGGCCACCAAGCCGCCCGCGCTCTGTCCGAGAACTCCGACTCGATCGGGCTTCACTCGTTCGTGGCGTTGCAAGTATTCGACGCACCGTAGGGCGTCGTCCGCCAGTTGATCGACCGAAGGTTCCTCGGCATTGCCAGTCGTCCCGCCCCCTCCTCGCAGACGCAGGACCACGAAGCCCTGTTGTGCGAGGTACTTGCCGAGAGCGTCACCAGCGATTGATCCGCCGCCAGCTTCGCGCGGTGCATCTCGATCGAAAGGACCTGCTCCTGGAATCACCAGGATGGCTGCCGCGCGCTCATGCGATGAGGGCAGCACGAGTGTTCCTTGCAAATCGGCGCCACTGCTTCGCGCGATGGCGATTTCGTGGCTCGTGGGCGTCTTAGTTGAAGGGGAGTCGTCTCGATCGCCCTCGGCAGGCGTCGCGGCAATAACGAGTACACTTGTGACCAACGCCGCCGCGGCACATAAGATGAGCATCACGACTCCTTTTGCGAAGAGCGACTTTAGGTAAGGCCGACCAGGACTCAGGCTTGCAACGTGTTCTCGCAGTCGATTGCGCAACGCATCCGGCTCAATGCCGAGTCCCCTCAGAATGCGTGCGGCGTCACCGCTCGGCTCGGCCAAAAGCGATAGCGCCAGGTGCTCTGTTCCGATGTAGCCATGTCCGACCGAACGAGCGCACTCGGCGGCCTCTTTCATGTACCCATCGAAGACGGCCGTTTGCCCGGCACCGCTTGATGCCGCCGCCGTGGGTTCCCCCAATCCGCGCGCTTCGAGCAGTGACGCCCGCAAACGGTCGGGGATCATCCCCGATTCCCGCAGAACCGCTCCTGCCACGCCGTACTGCTCGCTTGAAAGCCCGATGAATAACCGTGCAATGTCGGCATCGAGCCCAAATTGGCCGGCTTCCGAGCCAGCAATGTCGAGTGCTCGCCTTGCGGCAGGCGTTACGAGCCCGACTTCAGCAGCCCCTCTCGTCGTCGCAAGCCATTCTCGAATCGCCGAAAGGAACAGATCCGCGAACGCCCGCAACGTTACGGCAACGATTCTGAACCTCCCGGCGCGCAGACAAGCGTCGTGGAGCAGGTCGTCAAAGTCGAACGCCATTTGGTCGGCGTACTCGGCATAAAAACGCCGTGGCAGCAATCGCAGGCTGCAGCGATAGACGATGCCCGTCAGTCGAAACGCTCGATGAGTGGTCATGGGCGCGCCCTAAGGGTGAACGGATAGGCCAATGGATCTCGCGATGCGCATCACTTGAGCGACATGCTCTAGTTCATCTCCCACAGCGTTTCGGCCGGCCGGCAAGATTCGATAGCACACGCGACGACTATCCTCGTTGGAGCGAGGGCGAGCGACTGCGATCAAGCGGGAGGTCGCCAATCGCTTAATCGCCCCATAGAGCGTCCCAGCGCCGAGTCGAATGCGGCCTTCGGTGTCCTCGGCGACTTTTTGCATGATTGCGTAACCGTGCAGATCACCGTCGGCGAGGGCCAGCAGAATATGCAACTCGACCCACCCAAGCCGCGAGTTTTTCTCTGGGTATCTCATCGTCCGCGCTCCTGTATGTCACCTAGCGGTATATCGTAACGCGATATAGTGGGGTGTCAAGAGGCTCGGTACTGGTCGGAAGGTGCGGACGCTGGCGGCGTTCTATACGCTTTAGCGGTCGAACATTCGGGTGCGGTGCTTCGCTCGCGGCGGCATGAGCTGCAGCACGGATTCGACGGATTACCTAGCCGACACTGATCGCCACGCTCATGGCGACTCAAGGGCGTGCGGCAGCCCATCGATGTGCGAGATGCCCAGGTGTTCTCCCACCACAGACTGGTTCACATCACTGCCCACGGGTTCCGCCTGGCCTTTCAGGTGAGCCTTGAGGAAGGCTTCGATCACCCCGTAATAGGCCAGCCGTGTCTCACGTGCCAGGAAGGAGTGCGCCTCCTGAGGAAACTCGAGGTAGGTGGCGGGAGCAGCCCGGCTGAGCAGGCGCCGGATCATGGCCTTCTTGTCGTCCTTTTGGCGATCGGATTCGCGCCCTCCCTGAAACACTAGCAGGGGCCGCTCGATCCGATCCACCAGGTACGACGGCGACCATTCACGCAGCAGGTTTCTGCCTTCGGAAGTTTGAAGATCGCCGATTCGCCGCGCCGTGTATTCGCTCGACGAGGCCGCCATCTCCTCGGCAAATCGCTCGAGATTGGCTGGGCCCGCGCGATCGATTCCGCAAGCGAACGTGTCCGGGTGTTTCGCCAATGCAAGAAGCGTAAGATAACCTCCGAAGCTCGAACCCATGAGTGCGATCCGCTCGGGACCGGCGATCCTCTCCCGAACGGACCACTCGGCGGCATCCACCAAATCTCCGAGGACCTTGCCACCCCACTCCCGATCGGCAGCTTCGAGGAACTCCTTCCCAAAGCCCTCTGATCCACGGTAATTCACGCTCAGAGCCGCGTAGCCTCGACTCGCCAGCAGCTGGTGTTCGCCGTGAAAGCCCCAGCGGTCGCGCCCATAGGGACCTCCGTGGACCAGCAGCACCAGGGGCAGTGGCGCTTTCGGTCGAACGGTGTTTTCTGATTCGCTGCCTCGCGGCAGCGTCAGATAGCCCCCCAAAACGAGACCATCCCGTGTGGCAATCTCGACTGGGTGCATTTTGGCCAGAGGCACCTCGGAAAAGGTTGATCCGCTCGCGAACAGGAAACGGGCGCCGCCCCGCTTGGCGTCGTAGAGGTAGTAGCGGCTGGAGGTGTCGAGCATCTCGTACGCGACCAGCAGGCGCTCGCCATCGAGCGACCAGGAGCGCATCGAGAGCTCGCCAGCTTCCAACGACTGAAGCGCGGTCAAGTGCCGATCGAATGCAGGGTCGATCGCCGACCAGGCGCGCCGACCAAACGCCGCGGCGGCCGCAACAGCCGACCGTCGGACGGGATCGAAAAGCACTTCCTCTACATCGGCCCGTGGCGACTCGAACAGCGTGATCAGCTTCCCGGTCTCCAGCGTGCAGCGTACGAGGCGCTGCGTGTCGACGTTGTAGTCGGACAGGAACAACGCTTCGCGCCCATTGTCGCCGAAGCCGACGAATTCGAGGCGGTTGGAAAACGGCCGTAAGGGCGCAGGGGCCGAAAGCAGGGCGCGACCGCCACCCTCCACGATCGTCTCGACGAGCGCGCTCTTGTCCGTTCCCTGTTTCACACCAATCCGCGGCTGGAACGACTCGTCCACGAAGACCTGTCGATAGCCGGGATTGCGATAGGCCAGTTCGGACTGCCCGGTCCGCACCTCGACACGATAGAGATCCGCCGTGCCTGGGGAGAGTCCGTCCACGCTTAACAGGACTTGGTCGGGAGACTTGGCGCTCAAGGCTGCCACTTTCGACGCACGATCTGCTCGCAGCCAAGGTCCTTGAACGCTGCCCGTGTCCGTGTCGAGGCAATAGACTCCTGTTCCTCCTGCGCGTTCCAGTGGTCTCTCGAAGAGGATGTGGCGGTTGGTGTAAGCCCAGCGGGGCGATTGGATCGGCAACTTCCCTTTGGTCGCTGCAAAGACGCGCTCGTTCGCACTGTCGCAGGGGCGAACTGCAATCGAGACGTGGTCCAGACCGGTGGCAGTTGCAGTCATCACGAGGAAGCAGACCTGCGTACCGTCCGGGCTGAGTTGCGGGGCGACTCGGAATGTCTCGCCAGAGAAATCAGGAAAGAGCTTGCGACGCGGCACCAGGTCGTTGGCTGACGCCGACGCCGCCGGAACGAGAGCTACGGCGACCCCGAGGAGGATGCGGCTTCGCCATGGTGCGGATCGGCTCTGGAGCCACACGAGAGCCGCGGCGGCCGCAACAGGCGCCAACGCCACCGTCGAACTGACTGCCAGGCCCAGCCTCAAAATCAAACTGTGCGGGACGGCCCCGGCGCCCAACCCCAAGTCGAGGTGCACAAACGCGGCCAGGAGCGCCAAGATCGCGAACGCTCCCGTCGGCCATCCCCAACCGCCATAGCCCGCGAGGGCGACCCGCAGCACCACGAACGAGGAGCCTGCGAACGGCAGCAGCGCGACCGCGATTTGGAGCCCACGGTAGGCCAGTGCCCAGTCGAGGGAGTTTCGCAGGAACGGTTGCCCCTGCAGGGACATCAGCAGCCACACTCCCAGCACTGCGGTCACCGGGACGAGCATGGACGCCAACAGAGGTAAGAGGACGAGAAAGAACAACAGCGGCCTCCGGCCCGCAAATCGTCTCGCCCTGTAGTGCGAGACAGTGCATTCAACGAGCCTCTTCGCGGTGCCCAGCCGGCCACCGGAATCGGGCGTTCCCAGTCCCCGGTCCAGGGACGCCGCGTCGTCTGCGTGGTCGGCCAGTTCGGCGACTACACGAGACACGTATCGCGCTGGCAGCCCTGCCCGTGAGAGACCAGCACGGATTTCATCAAGCCAGTCTCGGTTTGCCATGCGGTGGTCTCCCGCTGATGACTCGGTGAATGGCATCGGCAATCCTCTCCCATTCGTGGGTGGCTTCTGCCAGCTTGCGCTGACCGCGTTTCGTGACTCGGTACACCACTCGACTTCGGCCGGCGACTTGCTCGCGACGACTCGCCAAGTCCCCCGACTCTTCCAGTCGGTGCAGGATCGGATAGATGCAGCCTTCGCCAAATGCCAGCATGTCCGTAGTTGCCTCGCGGATTGCTTGCACGAGCTCGTAGCCGTGACAAGGTTTGCGATCCAGGAGTTGCAGGATGAGCAGTTCGGGAACGCCGTTGAGGAAGTCTGGGCTCGAACGCTGCCGCGCCATGAGGTGATACCTATTACTTCGAGGTAACGCACAGAATACCTCAAGTCGTTAGGTATGTCAAACCTGCCCACGACAGAGAGGGCCGTGCCGCGACCGGCTGGCCGTACTATTCCTCCTCGTGGTCTGCGCAGAGCAGCACGTAGTCGTCGTCCTCGCGCCCCAGATGCGGCAGCACGAGTTCAAGCTCGCATTGGTCGTCACCCAGAGTGCCGGCCACATAGACGGGCAGCTCGGCGGGAAGCTCGGACAGCTGGTCGATGAGTTCGCGAATGGTCATGGGTCGTGATTAGGCTCGCCCCACGACACCATCAGCCATGCGGGCGGCAAGAAAGCAAGCCGACGTTTCCGCGCACGCTGCCCCGTCAGACGGTTTCGCGGACGCGGGCTACTTCTGACCCGCTTCGTAGGCGGCACGCAGCGCTTCTCGCACCGACCAAACGGCCGCTTGGTGGAAGTCCGGGCCGTCGTTGCCCCGCGTTGCCAGAGTGCGGATGGAGAAATGCTTGTGAGCGATGGCGGCGAGCAGCTGCTCGAGGTCTTGGTCGTTGGGTGTGTCGGTCATGGCTTGGTGCCTCGCGCGTTTCTTGAGCCCACCACAAGACAGACATGGCGGCGAGGGAATTGCAAGTGGGACGTCGAGAGCCTTCGAGCGGAACTGACTCGCCCGGTACGCCGCCCACGTTGGCTCGTGTCGCGTTCCAGCCGGCCTCGGCTTTGTTACTACCAACTCGCCGATGGCCGCGTCGCGGGCCAAAGCACGGCCCCACGCGCGGCCCGTCACGACCGCGAGACCTCGCCGAGGAGGTCTCTGGCCGGCAGCCGTGCTGCTGTGCCGCGCTACTTCCGAAACGCGAACTTCCCCCGCTCGGTCTTCACGAACCGGGCCGCGTCGCCGTCGTTGGCAAGCTCGCGAAGAATGGCCGAGTAGAGCGTAGCCCAGGGGGTCTTGCCGGGGCTCGTCCAGTAGCCCTGTTGGCCCATCACCTCGATGAGCTGCCGCGTGTTCATCGGCTGGCCCTGCTCCTCGAGCACCTTGGCCGCGGCGTCGAGCGCCGAGAGCTGCTTCTCGCTAGCGGGCTTGGGCCCCCGCTTGGGCTTGGGTGGCGCATCGGGGTCGAGCACGCATTCCCCGGAACCGGCGTTGACTCGTCGTCCCCGTCGGATAGGCTTCGCCCCGCAGTTCGAGCGTCCAGCCCGTGTCTCCGCGGCGCTTCACCTTGCTTTGGCGCCATCGAGCACGTTGCCGGGCATGCGGACGCGCACGCGGTCGCCGTTCTTGGGGGCGTTGCCCGTGGTCGTGGGCATGCGGCCCTTGGCCTTGGGCCCCGGTTCGAGGCACTTCGCGCAGACGTTGTCCCCCTGGTCGTCGACGGCGAACTCGTGCTCGCCGCCCTTGGGGAGGGGCCGTTCTGGGGTTCCTCGACCTTGGCCTCGCGGGCCGTGGCCATCTTGGCGGCGAACGCGGCCTTGTCCTGGGCGGGCTTGGCGGGCTTCTGGGCCTTCGTCTGCTTCTTCGTGGTGGTCTTTTTGGCGGACATGACTGGTCCCCTTGCATTCGGTTCCCGCAAGCGCGCTCCGGCGGCGCGGCCGGGACCCGGCCGAAGTTGGCCGAACGCTGATCCGACGTACGGAGCCGAGCTAGCGCGGTTGGCGCGTAACAACGCCCGGCACCGAACCTGCGGGGGCTTGCACGTGCCGAGTTTAAATCCTGCGGCCAGTCGCCGCCCTGGGAAGGCTAGGCAAAGATGCAAGCCGGGCGACACGTCGGCAATAGAACTTTTCCTGCGAAAACCTACGGGTTGGCCGGGCGAGATCGTGTGGCTTTTCAAGAGCATCCCGATGGATACAATGAATCCAAAGCGTTCAGGGCGCTTCTGTGTTCGCGGAAAGGGCTGAGCCCACCTGACTCATGCGCTGCTATTGATTGCTAACGTACCTTCTTTCGGCTCGCGACGCGGACACCGAGCCATGCGGCAAACAGCCGCGGAAAGGAGGATGTCGTGTCTCCTCAACCTGCGCCCACGCGCACTCTCCCGCCAACGGCGAGCCTTGCCCAACTCCGCAAGCAGGCGAAGGAACTGCTCGTATCGTACCGTGCCAGGAAAGAGCTAGCCGTCGCCGAAGTCGAGCGATTCGAACGGAGCCCCGATCCGGCGAGTTTTGCTTTGGCCGACGCGCAGCGAGTGCTCGCGCGGGCCTACGGCTTTTTCAGTTGGACAAAGCTCAAACAGCATGTCACGGGCGTGAACTTCTCGGCGCTCCTCGCAGCGGCCGAAGCCGGTGACGTGGCGGCCGTGCGGCGGCTCGCCGCAGCGCGTCCCGACTTGATCAACCCGCATGTCGCCGAGTTCCGCGACAGCGCGCTTCATCGCGCCGTGCTGGGTCGCAATGAGGAGCTGACCCGGATCCTGATGCAGCTCGGGGCGAACGCGCGCGTGGGCATCTGGCCGCACGGCGACGCAACCTCGGCGTATGCCATTGCCGTCGATCGCGAGTACAGCGAGATTGTCGCCGCCATTGAGCGCGAGGAAGACAATCGCCGCGCGCGAGTCAGCCACGAGGGAACGCTCATCGCGGCAGTCGATGCGCTGCGGCAGGCCATCGCCGAGGACCGCGCCGCGGAGGCCATCGCCTTGATGGAAGCCGACCCGGCACTGATCGGTGCGTGTGATGTCGAGGGTATTACGCCACTGCACCTCGCGGCCTGGAAGCACGATCCCGCGATGGTTGGCTGGCTTCTCGACCACGGTGCATCGCCCGGCGCCCTCGCGTTACGCGACAGTCCCGTACGGCGCCATGAGCAGCCGGTGGAATCCGGCAAAACACCGCTCGACTTTGCGGCCATCGTCGCCGGCTGGGGGCCCGATGGACGCGACCGCATCTTCTATTTCATGGAGAACGCGCGCGTCGATCCCGCACGGTTTCACGAGACGGCGCGCCTGCTGCTGCAGAAGGGGGCCGAGCTCACGCCCCGCGCAGCCGTCGCCCTCGGCGATCGCGAGGCCGTGTTGCGACTGGTTCGCGAAGGCCGGCTCCGGAACGAGATCCATATGTGCCGCGGCGGCCTGCTCGCCATCGCGGCGCGGGTGAATCGGCTCGAGATGGTCGCCACGTTGCTAGACCTTGGTCTCGATCCCGATGAGTCCGTCGTCACCGACGACGGCGCCATAAGCTCGGGTATGCCACTCTGGTTCGCTTCCATGTGCGGCCGGCACGAAATCGCCGGGTTGTTGCTTGCCCGCGGCGCCGACGTCAACGCGATCGTGTACGCCTGTGGCGATTCGTTAGGTCACTGCACGGCCGAAGACGAGAAGATGGAGGCACTGTTGCGCAAGCATGGAGCGGGACTCACTGTCGAACAGCTCCCGGACGGCGAGCTGGGCCGAGAAACCGCGAAAGCAATTCTCGCCGGGACGATACCAGCATCGAGCCTAAACGTCGTCAATCCCACGCCCACGGACCTGGCGGAACAGATGCTGTGGGCAGCTGGTGACGCTGAGATCGTGCGCATGTGCCTGTCCCACATCACGCGGCCGCGCGACGATCCCTGGTGGAATTACGTCCTGATCCACGCAGGCAGGCCCGAAAAGCTCAAGCTCATCCTGGACCACCGGGTCGATCCCGACGTTCGCGGCGGCGAGGGTTATACGATGTTGCATCACCTGGCGTCGGATTACGGTCGCGCGTCAGACGAACGCGTCATTCGGGCGACGATGCTGCTGGATGCTGGTGCGTCGCTAACGATACGCGATTCGCTGCTCAAATCGACGCCGCTCGGCTGGGCTTGCCGGTGGGGACGCATCGAACTCGTCAAGCTGTACCTGGGACACGGCGCCGATGCATTGGAAGCTGATGCCGAACCGTGGGCAACGCCGTCGGCATGGGCTACGAAGCGCCGACATCACGAGATTGTCGAGTTGCTCCGCTCGCATGGGGCGGGGATCTAAGTGACCAATCCCGTCGGCTCGGCGCTGGTCCGACAAACGGAGCCGAAGTTACGCAGCGGGCGCGTCACAACGTCCGGCACGCGGACTTCGCCCCAACCGGCCTGCAGATACCGAGAATGTTCAAATCCTGCGGCCAGTCGCCGCACTGGGAAGGCTGGGTAAGATACAAGCCGGGGCGACAGGACGGCAATAGAACTTTTTGCTCAGGGTGCATCTGCACTCGCGCCCACGCTACTCCTTGCTGAGATGGTACTTGGGCCACAGCCCGTCGATCTTCTGCTGGAAAACGCAGCCCGTGCTTCCCGCTGACGGCCAGCCATTTGTCTCCTCGCGATCGCGGTCCCCAGGGATATAGCTTCCCGGCTATCTGTCATCGTCGCCTGATCGGCGAGCAACAGCGCTTGATCGCAACTCGCTGGGCCTTCGGCCAATGGGCCTGCAGTTTGGACGGGGGCCAAGATTGACCGCTGAAAGTCACCCACAGATTAGCGCAACCACCAGTTGGGATTTAGGTTCCAGCATCAGTTCCAGCATCCTTACTTGCGGACTAAGGAGGTCTCGATCCGAGAGTTGCTTGCGATGGACAGTTGCGCAGACGGGTCGCCCAGATGTCATGGGGCGCTGAAAACCGGCCAGCTCGGGGCGATTGAAGACCGCCCGTAGGATCGACTCGGCATGGCGACGCCGACATTTGGTCCTACCGGTGGATTGGCCATGAGCTGGCCACCTTGCAGCGGAAGCTCCACCATCCGGGTGCCAGATCTTCGATCGACTTCGCGGCGCCGCACGAGTCGCTGAAGCTGCTCTTGGCGCTCAATAAGAGGGTGCCGCTCCAGCGTCGCCGTGACGCCGGCGAAGCTGGGAGAACTTGTTTCCCTTCAGCAGTAGGTGAGTTGGTAGTGAACGGAGAAGCGACCGTTATTGTCGCGCGTAACTGCAATGTGAAAATAGCCGTTGCCTGGAGCAAGGACAGGGGCCCCGCTCAGCAGTAGATAGGGTTCCTCGCGGTTGACGTAGGGAAAACGAACGCCCGGTCGAGGATACATGGAAATCAGGCTAAACAGCAACAAGTGGTCGTTCGCCTCTGCCTTCAAAGGGATGCTCGGAACACCGCCGATCTTCGTCGCATCAAAACACGCCAGCTCTCGCGCTACCTCACTCGGCGATTGGAACTCGAGTTGGTACGAACCCACAACGCCCGACAACGAACCTTCTGGCAGGGGGCCAAGGAGATCGGTGGAGCGATGCCGGACACCGTAGAGCACCGGAATGTTGATGCGCGGCGGGGGCACGTTAGAGGCTGCGATAAGATTCGGGATAGAGGCAGCCTGCCATTCAAGGTAAAAGCTGTCCTCAGTCCAATCGTCACTCAACACGTCGTCCACAAACACCAGAACTGTCGTCCCCGGCAAAGGAACGCCCGCGAGAACGGTCCCAGAAAAAGAGAACTGAGCCAGAAACGCCTTCGGCGCACCGTTGGACGAGCGCGGCCACGGGAGTGCGGACGGCCTATAAGGAACACCACCAATCTTGGTAACGTGACGGTCTGGTGGCTCGCCGATAGCCCAAGTAAACACATCGACGGGCCGCTGATCGGCATTCGTTACGACCTCGCCTAACTTAGCCCTTAGAGCTTCAATCTCAACGAGGCAGCTGGGACTGCAAACGCCACCGAGTTGGGCAAGGTCATCGCCCACCGGGACGACAGGAAAGACCTCACGGAACAACTCAAGGTCGAATACGTACGGACTGGCCATGCCCACTCAATCGCCTCCAGATGTGTGCCACATCGAGATAAAAACTGGAAACACTCTGGGCGAAGCCTCTCGTCCAGCACTGAGTTCGGTCGAAACTCTCGCTCGGAGGACCGGTAGCAGTACAACAGCGCTCACTTCGTGTGCTATCGCAATCTGTGGTGCTAGCAAAAAGGCTCGCTGTCTCAAGACTGCGTGCTATCGCCGCCGTGGCGGGGTGAAGTAGCGATGCAGTAGTAGGATGTCCCGGCCATTTGCCTCCCGTCCGCGTCAACGCATTGCTGGCACCCTACGCATCGGAATGCGCTGCGGTGGCGGAAGACGACTTGGGGGTCGCGGGGAATTCGGATCGGGACCTGGATTTGGCGAAGCACCGGGAGTCTGAGGAGCAGGCTGCGGAACCTCCGGTACCAAAGGGGGAAATAGCGTCTCGTTCGGCCACTCGGGATCGTATGGGGGAGTCGCCGCCATCGGAGGATTCCCTGCTCCGATACTCGGGCCCTTCCAAGGCCCTCTGCCGCCAGCTGCACCAAAGCCTTCGCGCACAAGGTCAAGCTCATTCTGAATGAACAGATCGTCATCCTCTGGCGGATACAACGGAGGGATGATCGGGCGGCACCTTCTCCTCACGCGTTGACGACAGGCCAAAGCTACGAGTCCGGCCAGGTTCAAGTAGCTGGTCCTCGCATGGTTGCGGAAGTTGTACAGCTCAACCCACACGGACACGCCGACCTGGGACTGCGGTGGATTACCAATCAGTTGGTACTGATCCCACACCTCAAGCATGAGTCCAAGAACCCCCTTGAGAAATTGACAGCAGTCAATCGACTGGTCGAGAATCCTTTCATAAGCCCCATTGTAGTCGATAGGATTGCGATGAATGACTCCGTGGAATTCGTCGGTTAATGGCGTAGTATAATGGTGGATGTTCAATGTTCCGGGACCCAGCACCGCCCCACACTTCTGGTTGACGCGCGCCTGCCCTACGACCCCTCCTGGGCCAAATTGCGGAAACCAATGATGGTACATTGTCAACCCAAAGGCGTCGAGTGACTCCGCTGGTTTGCTTGACACGTAAGCGTAAAGGTTCGGTCCATCGGCGAATCCGATTGGATCACATTGTAGCCACCTTCCCAGCCACGAGTGCAAATGCCGATACCGCGCTAGGTAGAGCACGCTCTCCTTGTCTTGGTAGTAGCCCCCAAAAAGAATCGCGTTGTCGTAGCTGGAGGAACTCGCGTTCCAGTTGCCGTCATAGTAGCTGACCTGGCCGTAGAGGTCGTAGGTGTAGCGCTCGACTGCCAGAGTCGAGGTGTTGAACAGGCTGGTAACGTTAGCGTTGCCGTCGGTCGAGTAGTACAGCCGCTGGCTGTTGCTGATCTGCTCTCGAAGCACTGGGGAGTCGAGATATCGGGCCGACCAAACCCACTGATACTCGGCGGATAGCGTCTCGGGTCCCGTGTTCTCCGAATTGGAGAGCCGCGTCTCCAGGATCTGCCAAGCGTCATTGTAATAGAAGTGACGGTAACTATCGATCCCGTTGGGCGACCCCGGTGCCTGGCTGTCGATGTGGCTCTTGGTCCGCCGGTGCAGGCCGTCGTACTCATATCGCCCGATCAAAGTCGTCCCGTCCTTCGCCTCCACCAGTCGGTTCCAGGCGTCGTACTTGAAGCTGTAAGAGTTGGCTAGGTTCGTCGGCTTGGGGCCCGTGACCATGTTGCCCACCCGGTCATAGGTGGGGTCCGCCCAGTTCGGGCCCGTGCTAGCTCCGATCGTGCCGATCTCGTTGGCTGCGTTATGGGTGCGGCTCTGGTTGAGCCCCGTGGTGCCGCTCGTCTTCTCGACGTACCCCTTCCAGTTGCCTGTGGCATCGAAGGTGAAGTCCCGCTCTGCCAAGGGGGTGGCTTCCTGAATCGTCGGCGGGTTCGTGTAGGGGAATACCATGTTCCCCCGGTCCATATTCTTGAGCTGGTTCAACCCGTCGTAGGTGTACACCTCGTCCTTGTTGGCCGAAGTCAGATTGTCGCGGAACGTGCGGTTGCTGTTCCGGTCGTAGCCGTATCCGTAGCGATCCACTAACGACGAGAGCGTGGTGTTCTGCCAGCGCAGCTCGACCAAACGCCCAAATCGATCGAGCCCCGCGTAGCCCGAGTCATTGTTATAGTCGAGTAACATTTTCAGCTTCGCTTCGTCGAAGAACTCCTCGACGATGCTTGAGAGCCCAAGGTACTTGTAGCTGGCCACCGTCGTTCCTGGCGAGCCGCTCGAGTCCGCCTGGATGGCGTTCAGGCGATTGATTTGGTCGGCCATATACACCTGTTGGCCCGGAGGCGGCACGCTCGTGTTGTCCTCCTGCCCTCCGACATATGTGTAGTGGACCAACCGACCGTTCGGGTAGCGCACCTTGGTGAGCCGCAGACCCTTGGTGTACTCCGTTGAGCCGCTTGTGTCGTAGGTGTTTTGCACATAGAGCGTGCTGCCGTCTTTTGCCCCCTCATGCTCCTGAAACTCCTGGTTCAGGAGCCCAAAATCGGTATAGGTGTAGGAGACTTCGTTGATCTGCGTGCCGGTCCCGGGCGTCTGGAGCGACCAACTTTGCACCGAATTGAGCTGTCCCTTCGGCGTGTAGGCATAGGTGATCCGCCGCACCGTGCCGTCCTTGGCGGCGTCGAGGTAGGTCACGCCATCGTGCAGTAGGCGGCCGAGCCCGTCGTAAGTGTAGTCATGCGCGCCCACGTCGTTGGCGACCGGATCGTGCTGGTCGAGCCGGCGAACAACCTGCCCTTGCCGATTGCGGTAGAAAAGGACGCGGTCGGTGGCCAACGACGGATCTTTGTCGGGATAGTTGATCTCCCGCAGCAGGTGTCCGGTGGCGATCGTGGTCAACCCAAAACCGTCGATCGTGGTGCCGTAGAGGTACTCGGTGATCTGGTCCCCCGTTTCCGGGTTCTTGGCAGTCAGTTTCTTGAGTTGGTCGTCCCCCGTGTACTCGAAAAGCGTGATCTTGTCCTCGTCGGGGACGGATGACTGGGCGCCGTCGACGTAGTTCTCCGTCACCTTCGTCCGCCGGTCCTTGGCGTCGAACTCCGAGCGGGTCTCTCGCCCCAGCGGGTCCGTGACCTTGAAGCCTTCGCCTTCGCTGTTGTACTCCCAGCTTGTGACGAGCTTAGTGTCGGAGCGAGTCTCAGCGCTCGAGGGCCGAGTGACCGCGGCGCCGCCGTTGGTGCCGTAGTCGCATGTCGACGTCCTGCGACCCAGTGCGTCGTGCCAAAAGGCCTCATAGGTACGGCGGGCAACCGGCGGCGTGCCTGACGTAGTGAGGGCGCCGGTTGCGCTTCCCGTGTGGGTGCGGACATACGAGGTCACCACAGTCACATTGCTGGCAGCATCGTACGTGTTCTCTGCCTGCTCGAACAGCGTATCGCCGGAGACGGTGTCAACGCCCGTGTAGCTGCCACTTGTTTCGGCCGCGTCGTAGCCGGCGTAAGTCGCCGTCAGCCGCGCGAGACCATCGAACACGTACTTCGTGAACAGTTTACTGCCCGCAGGCTGCCTCTTGATGACGTTGCCGGCGGCATCATACCACAGATTGTCGGTGAGCTTCCTGCCGGTAGCCGAGCCGCTCGAGTTGATCTCATAGCGAATGGTCTGGTATCGCTGACCGCGTTCATCGTACAAGAACTCCATTTGCTCGAGCAGATTGGCCGCCGACTCGCTCGTGTTATACCGCTCGACCTTGGTCACTCGGTCAAGATTGTCGTAGTAACGTTTGCCAAAGAAATCGACCTCGCCGTTCTCCGTTTGCAGCCGATCGCGAAAGTCGTACGTAAAGGTCGTGACACGTGTCGTCGAGGCGTCGACGTGCTTTGTGGTTTGCGTCCGGTTGCCGTTTGCGTCGTACAGAATTCCGCTCACGATCACCATGTTATTGGGCGAACCGCTGCCATCGGCGTCGGTATCGTTGGCGCCAGTGTCATCGGTGCCCACGTACATCGCGTTCGGCAGGCCGCGGTCCTCGAACAGCGTGCGGGTGATCGTGCCGCCCGGCTGCTTCACGCGGTTAAGACGCTCCATGCTGTCGTAGCCAAAGTCGGTCTGATCATAGTTCGTGCCGCTCGAGCCCGTGCCCGAACTTGGCACCAAGGAATACTCGCGAGTCCACTCGCGCTGGAAGCGGTTGTTGAAGCTGTTGGTGGTCCAACGCACCCAAGTGCTCTGGGCGAAAGTGTCCGAAGAGACCAGCTTGCCCGACGTAGACGCACGAGTGGCGCGGCGCTGTTCGACAACGCGAGCGTTCTTGTCCAGGATGGTGATCGACACGGGATTAATAAGCGTGTCGGTGCTGGCGCCGACACGATATCCGCTTGCCCAACGGACCTGTAGATTCGCGTCGTCGTAGACCGTCCACGTAGCCCGCCGCACCGACGTGCCATTGATGTCGTGGGATGGCCCGAGCTCCTGCGTCGTTCGCCCAAGACTGTCGACTTCGTAGTCGGTGACCACGTTGAGGCCCCCGCCGGCTGGCATCGTCCAGCCCGGCGCGATCCCACCCGTAGTATCGACATCCTCGACGCGCTGCGTCATCCCGCCGCTCGGGATGTCGTACAGCATCTTGCGAATGTAGCCCTTCGGGCCCTGTTCCCAGGTCTGGTTGCCCCACGCGTCGTAGTACTCCTTCCGCGTGTGGGCAACGTTCGGTCCGTTCTGGCTATTGGGCACCGCCGGCAGCGTGACAGTCACCTCTATTGGCTGAAAGGCGCTTGCGTGCCAGTTGGAAGCGTTCCCGTAGCTCCACGCAGTGGTGATTGGGCCGCCGCTGCCGGTGTTCCGGTAGAAGGTCCGCTTCGCCAATAAGTCGATCACGGCCGAGCCCACCGTTCGCCGCCGGTATTGGTAGGCAACAATGGGCTGCGAGGTCCCCGTACTGCCGTTTTTGACCGCCTCCTCCTTGAGCAGCCCGGCTACGTCTCCGTCTGCGTTATCGGAGGCCGTGGTCGACGTCGCGTAGGTGAACGTACGAACTAAGCCCTGCGACGAGCCAATGTTCACCGTGAGCGTCGGGGTAGTTTTGGAGTAGCTCGTGATCGCTGAAGGGTAGGCAATCTGCGTCAGCCGCCCGCTCGAGTCGTAAACCTGGGACGTCACCCAACTGTTGGCCCCCTTCTTGACCTCCTTGAGGAGAACTTGGCCAATCTTGTTCGTGAAGACGACGTTTTGAGTTCCGTCCGGTTGGGTCTCGACAGTCCGCGTGATCCATTCGTTGTAGTCCGCGCCCGGCGTGGTTCCGCTGTCCTCGTAGTCGTACGTGTAGTGATACAAGGCCGAAGCAGCGGCGTTTTCTCCGCCGCGAACGGCCTCGAACCGTACCCAGCCGACGAACACATCGTTCACGCTCGTGTCCGTCGTGGCGTTATGGTATTTGAAGTAGTGGTCCGCAAAGACGGCCGCCTGAGCGTCCGTCGCGCCGGTGCCGTCCGAAGGATAGGCTGCCTTGAGGCGTGAATACGCCTCTGGACTGAAGGCCATCTTTAGGTCATTCGGACCGCCATCCCCGTTAGGAGAATCTGCCGAGGTGTAGTAGCGGTAATAGTGCGTGCCGACGTCGGTCCACCCGCCCGCACCATTCGGAACTTGTTGCGTGGCGAACTTCAGATCCCCCGGAGTACCATGGCTCTGGCCGCTGAGGTAGTACGTGTAGGTGACCTGCCGAACCGGCGTGACGGTTACGCCGACTTGGCGTTCGAGGCGCACCCAGTCGATTTGGCTCCCCTGATAGTTGTATTGGATGCGTTCCGTCGTTGTGCCATCGGTGCGTTCGACCTTGTCGATCCGGTCCTGGTTGGTGCCATTGAGCGTTGGCGTAATCGTTTTCCCGCCAGGCGAGGTGAACGACTTGAACATCCCGCGCTTTGCGGTCGACGCGTCGTCAAAGCGCGTGAATCGCCAAACCTGCCCGGCCGGGCCCGTGATGACGACGGAGTTATCGGTGCCGCCCGTGATGGCGAGAGTGTACCGGGCGCCGTTCTTCGGCGTGCCGGTAGAGCCACTGATCGTGAACGAGACGCTGTTGTTGGCGTTGAAAACCAGGACGTACGTGTTGCTCCCCGCATCCGCCAGTTTCGGCCACTGGGCCACCAACCAATTGACGCCGTTGCCCATTTCGGCATCGACGGAGAGCCGGTTGCTATACGTTCGCGTATGACCCCAAGGCCCGTCGTACCCGAACGACATCAGATCGACGACATGCAGGCGAACCTCGCCAAACCCATAGTAGATTGGGTTTGTGCTCGCGGTCGTCAGGCCGCGAGCTCGAAAGCCAACCAAACCTGGCCCCGGGCCCCTTCCCCCAGGACCACCGCCGCCGCCAGGACCCGCGCCGCCACCACCCGCGCCGCCGGCCCCACCGTTGCAAGAACAAGGGCAGGGCTGCCCCGCGCAGTCGCAGTCTTCCTTTTCGGGAGGTTGCGGATAGCAGGTCGACGTGCAGGCCATAACGATGCTCCCTCGCTCTGGATTCCGATCGTGCGATAGACGTATCAGATCAGGATTTTCCGGTGCGTCAAGTTTTTGCGCGGCGAGTTTTCGTCGTGCCCGCTAGAATGCTCTGCGTCCAACCACTGTGCCCAACATAAGCCTGCCGGCGACTTCAGCTTGCATTTACACAGCGGGGCCAATATGCGCGCCAGCATCCTCATCTCGAGCTACAACGAAGGAGATCTGCTGGGGAAAACGCTTGCTTCCTGCCAATGCGCTGCCGTAGGGCTCGAGTGTGAGATCCTCGTGAGCGACAACGGCTCGACCGATGGATCAGTGGCTCAAGCGGAAGCTGCTTTTCCCGACGTCACCTTTATCGTCGATGGTTCGACGCGCGGGCCGTCCCCGACGAAGCATCGGGCAGCCGTCGCCTCCGGCGGAAGCACGCTGGTCTTTCTCGACGGGCACTGTCGGATCGAGCGCGATTCTCTCGAACGAATGGTTGCTGACGTCGAAGAGCAAGACGGTCAGGCCGCCATCGTTCCGCGGATGTTCGACCTCGAGGTGTCGAACTGGAGTCTATATTCTTGCCAGCGGGCCGTGTGTCAGCGTCTGGACCTGGAAACCCTCGAACAGCCGACGTTCGCTAGGCAACGGCTGTTCCAGCAACGTGGTCGCTATGTGGAGTCCGCGGGGCTCATCGGCTGCAGCTTCGCAATGAGTCGCGATCACTATTTCCACCTCCGCGGCTGCGACCCGGACATGCGGGTCTGGGGCTCGGACGACGCAGATCTCGGTCTCAAGTCCTGGTTGATGGGGTATCCGGTGCTCGCCGATCCGGAAGTGCATGTCGGCCATCGCTTTCGGGCAGCGGTGGATCCCACGCCGATCATGGCCGATTTGTTGGCTAATCGATTGCGTATGGCCCGCAAGAACTTTTCCGAAGGAGTCTGGCTCGACTGGCTCGAGCGGTTTCACCGCCGCCACGACGAGGAGACCGCCGCCGCCGCCCTGGCGGTGTTCGAGAGCCGACGGCGCAGCGTCGAAGAAGAACGGGAGTACCTGATGGCACACCGGAAGTGCGACGAGTTCTGGTTCGCCAAGCACTTCGGGCTGCGGTGGCCGCGCGCTTCACGTGCTGACACTCCGACATGAGCGACCTCGAGCTCAGCGTGCTAATCGCCGCGTGGAATGAAGGCGAGGCTCTTGCCCAGACAGTTGCGTCGTGCCACTTGGCGTGCGCCGGCGTGGGCCACGAGATCATCGTCGTGGATGACGGGTCGACCGACGGTTCGGCGGACAGGATCGAGGGTCGTTTTCCGGGCCTGCGAGTCGTCCGTTGCGAAACGGCCCGGGGAACCGCTGCCCCCAAGCATCAAGCGGCTGAGCTTGCTCGCGGCGACAAGCTGCTCTTTCTGGACGCGCACTGTGGTCTCGAAGCACCGGCGATAGCGCGACTGCTCGCGGGAATTGAGGCGACGGGCGGTGACGCCGCGATTGCGCCTATGTTGGCGGAGCTAGATCCGGCCACCTGGAAAATCCTGGCGACGCAGCCCTACGGGTTCGGCAGAGTGAATCTACTGACTATGGACTACGAGCCAGTCCGTCAGCGTCTCCTGCCCCAACGGCCGCCTTATGCGGAGACTTCCGCGCTTCCTGGCGGCTGTTGCATGATGGCGCGCAGTCTCTATTTCGAGCTCAACGGCTTCGATCATCGACCGGCAGGGCGGGCACTCGAAGACCTCGACTTCGGGGTGCGGGCATGGCTTTCCGGCTGCGCCGTTCTCTGTGACCCCTCGGTTTTCGTGGGGCATTGGCAGCGGCCAGGTCACCGCGATCGCTATCCGGCGGCCCAGACGTTGGCCAACAAAATGCGGATCGCTTACACGAATCTTCAAGACCGCTACTGGGGCGGCTGGCGGGAGCAAGCAGCCACGGCGATGCCAACTCTCTGGGACGACGCTGTGCGAATCTTCGACGCCGGGCGTTCCTCGGCCGAGGAGCGGCGGGCGACAAATCTCGCCAGCCGATTGCACGACGAGGTTTGGCTTGCCAAGAGGTTTGGTTTGCCTTGGCCGCGGTAGACGAGACGCTTGAGGCCGGCGTCGCCTGAACGCGGTATCCAAGCAATGTAGGCGGACGGCGTCTTACTGCCCCTTCTTACGTCGCGTTCGTGGCGATTCGCCGCCACGCTCGGCTTCGGTGGGCTCGACGGCGCCGCTGATAAGCAACCCTAGCTCATCGACAAGAACACGGGCGGCGCGGAGCAGCGCGAGCTCGAGCGGATTTCCCGTGGCTCCAGCCCCCGCCGCCCTGGCCGCAAACACCACCAACTCCGCAGCCAGCGTCTCCGCGGCACTTCTCTCCAGCGCGGGAACCGCGACTGGCCTCTCACGTGAGACCACGGCTCGGCCAGTGACGACATGCTCCCGGGGCACGTAGTCGATCGGCTCATCATCGGACAGCCGCCGCGGCTGCAAACCCGCGATCGTCTTCTCTGCCATGTTTCACCTCGTTCCAGAATCGCTGAGCTTCCGCCACTGGAAGACCTGGATCTCACGGCTGACGGCGTTGAGCCGCGTGGCCGCGTTGAACGCGCTATAGCCCCAATTGTGGATGCCGATGGCCTGATACTTGTCCTGCTTGTCGGGAAAGAATCCGAACACCGGACTCCCGCTCTGGCCTTCGGCGGTGTCGGCGGTGTGCAAAAGCTGGCTCGACTCGACGATCAGCCGGGAGGCGTCGCGCCACTGTGTTGTGCTCCGGCCTTGCACCGTGGCGCCTGGTTGGTTTTGCGGATACCCGGACACGGTTTGGTTGGTAGGTTGGTAGTCAACGGGCTTCATCAGCGTCCTCGAAGGTTTCGATCTCGGATCTGGCGGCGATCGGTTTTCTTCGGCCGAGTGCATTTGCCGCAGGAAGTCCCGGCCAGTTTTACCGTAAAACCTCTCCTATGCTCCGCATAGGGAAGACGTCTGCTACGCTGTGAAGCTTCTTAGGCAGTATGCTGACTGACTTCAGCAGGTGCGATTCGGCCTGGCAACTGACTTGCTCCAGCCGGTAGCAAACGGAGGGGCCGCGGAGACAAGAGGACCCATCGGAGCCTTCGTGATCAGCGTCCCATTCGGGGACGTGCGAGTCCGCGGGTCGTTCCTTACTTGAACGTCGAGCGCGCCCGAAAGCCCACGGCCGCGGGAGCCGTCCTTTTCAGACACGGGGAGGCCGCCGGCGCTTGCGAACAGGGTCGGAGTGGAGTCAACCTCGGGCTGAGTTGCTTTAGGAGCGATCGTGCCAGTGGAACTCGCAGACGAACCCGCCGCCGTCAAAGTCGTCGATGGGTTCCCGGTAGATTTCGTACGTGTAGCCCCGAATCACCAGAGCGTGCGGCTCGTCGGAATAAATGACCTGGCCGCCGGAAATGTTCAGGTGAAAGATATTCGG
The DNA here is from genome assembly GCA_044221365.1 of Pirellulales bacterium. Lineage (GTDB taxonomy): Bacteria > Planctomycetota > Planctomycetia > Pirellulales > JBGAPH01 > JBGAPH01. Next base: position 922 of record JBGAPH010000065.1, on the reverse strand, counting down.
TTGGCGGCCACGAGCCTTGTCGGACTCGTGCTCAATCGTCGCCTCGCCGCGTCTGGTGCGGATGGCGTCGACGCTGTCGTTGCGAAGCCGCTCCGGATCGTAGCGGAGTTCCTCGGCCCAGGCGGCGAATCGGTCTTCTACGCCGGGATGAAAGAGGATCGGCTTGCCTGCCGGGGGTTGGTGGTGTTTCTTGGTTCGTGTGGTCATTGTGTCAGCTCCTTTGCCTGAGGTTGTTCATCGGGCAGGCGATCAGTGGTCGAGCGGAGCGAACGCAAGGGGGGAGGCGAGGCGCAGCCCTCCGCCTGCACAAGGCGCAGCCGCGGAAGGCGGAGTCCCCCTTGCGGGCCGCAGGCGACTCGCGAGCACGGCCACTAGACTGCCCCAGGATGAACAATCCCCGTTCAGGCAAAGGGGCGAGCGGAATGAACCGGGAACGAATTTAACGGCCCGGTCTTGCCGGCGAAGCGACCGCTCATCCCCCTACCGCATCACGGACACGCTGACTCGCAGCGAACGGCAGCTCAGTGCAACCGGCAGAGCTCGGGCTGGGGCCAGCCGCTCGTGAAGGACGGACAGTTCTTCGTCGGGATAATCGTCCACGACATGCTTCCGGAGAAACGCCGCTGATCCTGCGTGACACGCGGGAGCGGGCGGACTACTCGCCGAGGGCGATGGCTTGCACGGTGGAGAGGTTGCGGACGTTGACGCGAGCGGGGAGGTCCGGGCGGTCCCATTCGATCTCGGCGAGGATCGTCTCGCCGCCCAGGCGATGCAGCGCCTTCACCTTGCCGCGGGCGAACGGAGCGTCGCCGGTCATCTGGCCGGTGCTCCGCAGGAAGGTCCTGCTGTAGCCGACGGTGTCTCCGTCCCTGACAGCCTGCACCCGCTTTGTCACGGCTCCATGATGACTCCATGCTCTGCG
>JBGAPH010000064.1:0-33995 GCA_044221365.1 Pirellulales bacterium | reverse complement strand
ACGGGGGGAAAACCACGGCCGGGCTCGCGGGACGTTTCCGTTGTTGCCCCCGGCGACTCGCCGGGGGCTAATCGGAGCACGGCCGCGGTTTAGTACATGTCGTAGTCGCCGCCGTGGCCGGCGCCGCCCTTCTTGGCAGCTTCCTTCTTCGGCTTCTCGGCGATCAGGGCATCGCTCGTAAGCAGCAGCGTCGACACGCTAGCCGCGTTCTGCAGGGCCGTGCGGGTCACCTTAGTCGGGTCGATGACGCCGGCCTTGACCAGGTCTTCGAAGACGTCGGTCGCGGCGTTGTAGCCGAAGTTTCCCTTGCCTTCGAGCACCTTCTCGCAGATCACGCTGCCGTCCTTGCCGGCATTGGTCGAGATCGCCGTCACCGGGGCGCGGGCAGCGCGGAGCACGATGTTGTAGCCCACCTCTTCGTCGTGCGAGAGGCCTTCGGGCTTCACCGCCGAGGCGGCCCGCAGCAGGGCAACGCCGCCGCCAGGAAGAATGCCTTCTTCGACGGCCGCACGCGTCGCGTGCAGGGCGTCTTCCACACGGGCCTTCTTCTCCTTCATCTCGCTCTCGGTCGCCGCGCCCACGTTGACCTTGGCGACGCCGCCGGCCAGCTTGGCCAGGCGTTCCTCGAGCTTCTCCTTGTCGTAGTCGCTCGTGGAGTTGTCAATCTCGCGGCGGATCTGGTCGATGCGGGCCTTGATGTCGGCGCTCTTGCCGGCCCCTTCGATGATCGTCGTGTTGTCCTTGTCGATGATCACCTTCTTGGCGCGGCCCAGATCGGCAATCGTCAGGCTCTCGAGCTTGATGCCGAGGTCTTCGAACAGGGCGCGGCCGCCGGTGAGGATGGCGATGTCTTCGAGCATGGCCTTACGGCGATCGCCGTAGCCGGGGGCCTTGACCGCGGCGCACTGGAAAGTGCCGCGGAGGCGGTTGATCACCAGGGTTGCCAGGGCTTCGCCCTCGACGTCCTCGGCGATGATCAAGAGCGGCTTGCCGGCGTTGACCACGGCCTCGAGCAGCGGCACCAACTCCTTGATGTTCGAAATCTTCTTCTCGTGCACCAGCACGTAGCAGTCGTCGAGCACGGCCTGCATCTGCTGCGAGTTGTTCACGAAGTAAGGCGACAGGTAGCCGCGGTCGAACTGCATGCCTTCGACCCACTCGACCTCGGTCTTCAGGCTCTTGCCTTCGTCGACCGTGATCACGCCGTCTTTGCCGACCTTCTCCATGGCCTCGGCGAGCAGTTCGCCGATTTCCATGTCGTTGTTGGCGGCGATGGCGCCGACCTGGGCCATTTCCTTCTTGCTCTTGATCGTGATCGAAGCCTTGTGCAGCTTCTCGGTGATGTCGGCCACGGCGCGCTCGATGCCGGCCTTCATCTGCACGGGGTTCACGCCCGACACGACGGCCCGCAGGCCTTCGTTGAAGATGGCCTCAGCCAGCACGGTGGCGGTGGTGGTGCCGTCGCCGGCGACGTCGCTCGTCTTGCTGGCGACTTCGCGGACCATGCGGGCGCCCATGTTTTCATAGGTGTCCTCGAGGTCCACTTCCTTGGCCACGGTGACGCCGTCCTTGGTCACCGTCGGCGAGCCGAAGCTCTTCTGCAAAATTACGTTGCGCCCCTTGGGGCCCAGCGTCACCTTGACCGCCCGCGCCAGCTTGGAAACGCCGCGGCGCATGGCCTCACGGGCTTCCTGGTCGAACGCAATCATCTTGGCCATCGTGTCGAACTCTCCAAAAGATTCGGGTTTTGCGGGATGTTGAACGGGAGGGGCGCGGCCGGCCAAGCGTCGTCAATCGCGATTCGACGTCGTGACGGCCGCAGCGACCCGGGAGTTATTCGATGATCGCGAGGATGTCGTCTTCGCGCATCAGCAGCAGTTCGTCTTCGCCCAGCTTCACGGTCTCGGGAGCGTACGAGGTGAACAGCACCTTGTCGCCCACCTTCACTTGCAGGGCCTTGCGCGTGCCGTCCTTGAGCAAGCGGCCGTTGCCGACGCTGATCACGGTGCCGCGCGAGGGCTTGTCCTTGGCGCTGTCGGGGAGCACGATGCCCCCCGCGGTGCGCTCCTCACTGACCTCGCGCTCCACGACCACGCGGTCTCCGAGGGGTTGCAGCTTGGCGCCGGTCTTCTTCTTGGGCTTGGCCACCGTCGACATAGAGAGTTCGCCTCCGAAACGAATCGTTGAATGGGGTCAGGTAGGGGAAAGCGCCACGCGTGCGCGGCGGCTGGTTCGACCTGTCAGACCGGGCGCGGAGCGACACCGGCGACCCGCAGAGAAGCAACCCCCGGGCCAAACGGCCGTTTGAGTTCGCAAGATGTTTTCTGGCAATTGGTTGCGAACTGACGATCTCCGGCGACCGCGATCGAGTCGCCCGCCAAAACCGGCGATCGGACGCCCTCAATGCGCGTGGGCTGCCAGATTGGCAGCACGATGGGGCGCTGAGCCGCAAGCGAGCGGGCGTTGCGCAATTGAGGTGCGCCGGGCATAATGGTGCGCTCGATCGCCCAGTCCGAATTTCGACCCAAGACCCCTCGCTCGAGGAGAAGCCCCCCGTGCCGACCGATCTGCAGCTCGACGTGATCGCCGTGGGCGCCCATCCCGACGACGTCGAAATCGCCTGCGGCGGCACGCTGGCCAAGCTCGTGCGCCAGGGGTACAAGGTCGGCATCGTCGACCTGACCGACGGCGAGCCGACGCCGGGCTCGCCAGGCCCCGAGGTGCGGCTCGAGGAGGCGAGGCTGGCGGCCGAGGCGTTGGGAGTGCAATTCCGGGCCACGCTCGATCTACCCAACCGGCGTCTGTTCGACTCCTTCGAGGCGCGGGTGGCGCTGGCCAAGCTGTTTCGCAAGCACCGCCCGAGGCTGGTGATTGGCTTCGGCGAGAAGACACCCCTGGCCTCGCCCGACCATTGGCAGGCGATGCAAATCACCGACGCGGCGGTCTTCTATAGCCGGCTGACGAAGTGGGACGAGCACTTCGACGGCCTGCCGGTCCACACGATCTCGATGCAGCTCTACTTTTCGCTCTCCTTCGGCACGCTGCAGTTGCCCTCGGCGGCGAGCCACCTGGTGGTCGACATCAGCGACACGCTGGAAGCGAAGCTGGCGAGCGTGCGCTGTTATCAAACGCAATTTCCGCCCTCGAAGGCGCACGTGTTCGAGCGGGCGCGGTCGCTGGCGGTCTCCACCGGCACGGCGGCGGGCTACAACGCCGGCGAGCTCTTCGCCAGCCCGCGCACGCTGGGGACTCGCGATTTGATGCACCACCTGTTTGGGCTGACGCCGGCGGATGCGCCGCGACCGGAGGACCCGCGGTAGAACACCCCGCGAAACGCTACCACCGCAGCAGCGTCGTCCCCCAAGCCAACCCGGCCCCAAACCCGCAGAGCACGATCTTGTCGCCGCGTTTCACGCGTCCCTGCTGCACCGCCTCATCCAGCGCCAGGGGGATGCTTCCGGCCGAGGTGTTGCCGTAGCGGTCGAGGTTCACCACCAGCTTTTCGCGGCAGATTCCTAGGGCTTCGGCCGCGGCGTCGATGATGCGGATGTTGGCCTGGTGCAGCACGTAGAGCGAGACTTCGCTCGCCGGCGTTTCGGCGGCCGCCAACACCTGGTTGATCGAATCCTCGATCAGCCGCACCGCCCACTTGAACACCGGCCGCCCGTCCATGTGCAGGTAGTGCTCGTTCTGCAGGATGTGTTCGCACGTGAGCGGCACGCGCGAGCCGCCGAGCTTGCGATACAGAAGCTCGGCGCCGCTGCCGTCGGAGCCCAGCGTGTACGAGAGCAATCCTTGGCTCGCGCTGCCAGGCGACAGCAGCACGGCCCCCGCGCCATCGCCGAACAGGGGATACGTCTTGCGGTCCGCGGGATCGACGATTCGCGAGTTCGTGTCGGCCCCGATCACCAGGGCGAGCTTGGCCGTGCCGGCGGCCACGAACTGCATGCCGGTGACCATGGAGTACATGAACCCCGAGCAGGCCGCCTGCACATCCATCGCCGGCGTGTCGAGGTTCATCCGCTCCTGCACCAGGCAGGCGGCCGAGGGAACCAGCCAGTCGGGCGTGAACGTGCCGACGATCAGCAGATCGACGTCCTCGGGGCGGGCGCCCGCCTTCGCCAGGCAGCGCTCCGCGGCGTTGACGGCCAGGTCGCACGTGGCCATGTGGTCGGGGGCAAAGCGGCGCTCGCGAATGCCGGTGCGCTGGATGATCCAGTCGGCGTCGTAGCCCAGCTCGGCCAGGTCCTCGTTCCGTACGACGCGGTCGGGCGCATAGCTGCCCGTCGCCACAACCTGCACCCCGGTCAGGCGTCGCACCCGAGAACGGACCTGTCGGCCCACGTCATGACTCATGTTCACCAGTTTCTCCCTCTCCCTGTGGGAGAGGGCCGGGGTGAGGGCTCTCACGAACTGCGAATAGGCGAAGGGTTGGGCAGCGTTTGGCAAGGGAGGCGTGGTTCTCCCTTGCTGGCGCTGCGGGTTGGTATCTAGCGGGGCTCTTCGCCCATCTCCACCCAGGTCTTGCGCTCGTGCGACTCGAGCACGGCGTCGGCCACGCGCTGCGCGAGCAGGCCGTCATAAAAGCTCGGCACGGCCTCGCGACGCTCGACGATTGCCGACACGAACTCCCACACCAGGTCGTAGCGAAACACCGTGGCAGGCTTCCCTTGCAGCGGGTCGCGCGGGCTGCCGGCCGGCTTGAGGAACTCGGCCGGCACGTCGCGGGTTTGCAGGTCTTGGCCCGTTTTGCCCACCAAGATTGTATTCGGGGCGTGGAGCTGATACACGGCCGAACCTTCGGAACCGTTGACCTCGGCCCACTCGTGGCCAAAGCCGTCGCGGCCGTACCCCTTGGCCAGCGTGGTCCCCTCCCAGACGCCGGTCGGTCCGGCGGCAAACTCGCCGATCAGGCACGACCAATCGTCGACCTCCGAAGGGGGGCAGGCCTTGCCGTCGGGAGTGCGGTCGCGGGGGGCGAAGCGGGCCACGGCCCCACAGAGCCGCGCGAGCGGGCCCAGCAGATCGTGGGCGAAGTCGATGCGGTGGATCGTCATGTCGAACAGGTCGCCGGCGCCCGCCTTGTCTTTATATTGGCGCCAGCCCCAGCTCGTTTCCGGCCAGTCCAAGAACCGCTGGCTGCGGAAGTGCCGCGGCTCCCCCAGCGCCCCGCTCTTGAGCAGGTGGCGGAGGTACTTCATCGACGGCGCGAAGCGGTAGGTGAAGGCCGTCATGTGGACCACGCCCGCGTCGCGGCAGGCGTGGTACATCTGCCGCACCTCGGCGGCGTTCAGCCCCAGCGGCTTCTCGCACATCACGTGCTTGCCGCCCCGGGCGGCCGCCAACGTCATGGCGGCGTGGGTGAAGTTCGGCGTGGCGATGATCACCGCGTCGACTTCGGGATCGGCGCAGAGCGCCTCGTAGTCGGTCGTTACCCGGTCGATCCCCCAGTCGCTCTTGCGGCGCTCGAGTAGGGCCGGATCGGCGTCGCAGGCGGCCACCAACTCGGCCCGGGGATCGAGGCGAATCCCGGGCACGTGGTGATAGTCGCTCACGGCGCCGGCCCCAAGAATGGCGATGCGGACGGGGCGGCCAGAGGGATGCTGCGGCATGGATGTCGGGGGTCGGCCGATTGGGGCAACTTGGGAGGCTGCGAAAGGAGCAACCAGCCTAGAGGCTGCCGCACCAGCGGACAAGACCAGGGCCGAGCCCCTCCGGACCGCCTGCGGGCGACGTGGAGGAGCCCTGGGCCAATATTAGCTGGGCTTATGCCGGAGGCGTGTTCCCCCAACGACACTAGCCCGCGGCGCAAGCAAGGGACGCAGACGGCGTTGGGCGCAGCGACCGCAAACGCGCCCCCGCGGACGCCGGGTTCTGCGGCAACTCGCCCAGGAAACGTGGCTCTCCCTTGCTCGCGCTGCGGGCTAGTATTGCGGGCAATCTAGCTTTCCGCTGTTGCGGCGCACTAGCCCTTCCGCGCCGCCAGCGCCGCCTTCACGCCGGCCGCGTAGTCGGCATGCACTTTCGCGAAGTGGCCCAACTGCCGCTCGACGATGAAGTCGGGCACGCCCTGCATGGCGTCGGCAATGTTGGAGAACAGCCGCTGCTTTTGCTCGGCGTTGAACAGATTGAACAGCGCTCGCGGCTGGCCGTAGTCGTCGTTGCCTTCGCGGTGGTTGTAGCGGTCGGCGTCGCCTGAGATCGCCAGCGGCGGCTCCTTCAGTTCCGGCCGCTCCACCGGGCCCTTGAACGAGTTGGGCTCGTAGTAGGCGTCGGCCGGAGCGTTGTTCGAGAAGAACCGCATCGGCCCGTCTTTGTGGTAGTTATGCACCGGGCACTTGGGCGCGTTGACGGGCAAAGCCTCGTAGTTCGTGCCCAGGCGATAGCGATGGGCGTCGGCATAGGAGAAGATCCGCGCCTGCAGCATCTTGTCGGGCGAGAAGCTGATGCCCGGCACAATGTTCGAGGGGGCGAAGGCCGCCTGCTCGATTTCCGCGAAGTAGTTGTCCGGGTTGCGGTTCAACTCGAGCATGCCGACATCGTGCAGGGGGTAGTCTCCGTGCGGCCAGACCTTCGTGAGGTCGAACGGATTGTACTGCGTCTTCTCGGCGTCTTTTTCCGGCATGATCTGCACGGCGAACCGCCACTTGGGGAACTCGCCGCGTTCGATGGCCCCGAACAGATCTTCTTGCGTCGACTCGCGGGTCTTGCCGACGACGCCTGCGGCCTCGGCGTTCGTCCAGTGCTTGTGCCCTTGCAGCGTCTTGAAGTGGAACTTCACCCAAAACCGCTCGTTCTTGGCGTTCAAGAAGCTGTAGGTGTGACTGCCGTAGCCGTTGATGTGCCGCACATCGGTGGGCAGGCCGCGGTCGGACATCAGAATCGTCACCTGGTGCAACGACTCCGGCGAGAGCGACCAGAAATCCCACATCGCCGTCGGCGAGCGCAGGTTGGTGCGCGGGTGGCGCTTCTGGGTGTGGATGAAGTCGGGAAACTTGTACGGATCGCGGACGAAGAAGACCGGCGTGTTGTTGCCGACTAGATCCCAATTGCCGTCTTCGGTGTAGAACTTGAGCGCGAAGCCGCGAACATCGCGTTCGGCGTCGGCCGCGCCGAGTTCGCCGGCCACGGTCGAGAAGCGGGCGATCATCGGGGTTTGCTTGCCAACCGAGGCGAAGACCTTCGCTTTGCTGTACTTCGTGATGTCGTGGGTGATCGTGAGCGTGCCATGGGCGCCCCAGCCCTTGGCATGCACCGGCCGCTCGGGAATCCGCTCGCGGTTCTGATGGGCCAGCTTTTCGAGAAGCTGGTAGTCCTGCATGAGCACCGGCCCGCGGGGCCCGGCGGTGAGCGAGTTCTGGTTGTCGGCGATGGGGGCGCCGGCCGTGGTGGTGAGCGTCGGCTTGTCGGCCATGGAAAGGGGCTCTCCTCTCGTGAAGACCAGAAGGCGGATGGAGGACTCGCTAGCTTTGTAGCTATCCCCCCCAAAGTCTGGTAGGGGGCGCGGCCAGACCGACAGGGGGCCTGGGGTCGAGCGCAGCGAGCCCCCAGCGAACCCCGGTGGTTTCCTTAAGGAAGCCGGCCGCCCACTACCCACCGCGCCAGAAGTTTGACCCGCCGGCGCACCTCAGTTACCCTGCGAAAAAGGGGTTCGCTCGCGTCCGCCTGCGCCGTGTGGCCGGCGGACAGCGGGTCTTTTCCACGGAACAAGGCGGCTGATGACACCCTCGCGCGGCGGCTGTGGCCGCCTGCTCGCCTTTCTGGGCCTGGTGCTGCTGGGCAGTTTCCCGGCGGCGGCCGGCACGATCGTGCGGTTCGACACGGTGCTCGGCAACATTGATGTCGAGCTCAAGGACAAGGCGGCCCCCAAAACGGTCGCCAACTTCCTCAAGTACGTCACCGACGGCGACTACACGAACACGTTCTTCCACCGCTCGGTGAAGGACTTCGTGATCCAGGGGGGCGGCTTCCAGACCACGAACTACACGCCCGTGGCAACCGACCCGCCGGTGGTGAACGAGTACAACGAGTCGAATCAGCGCGGCACGATCGCCATGGCGCGGGTGGGCAAACAGGTCGACAGCGCCACGAGCCAGTGGTTCTTCAATCTGGGGGACAACAGCGACCTCGATACGGTGGACGAGGGGTTCACGGTCTTCGGCCACGTGATCGGCGATGGGATGAAGGTGGTCGACGCGATCGCCGCCCTGCCGATCTACAAGTTCGGCTCCCCCTTCGGCGAGATTCCGCTCCGCGACTACACGACGTTTCCCAACCCTAAGCCGACGCTCGACAACCTGGTCGTGCTCAACGCGGTGAGCGTGATTGGCACGATCTCCGACGAGACTCCCTGGCGCAACGCCACGATCCCAGCGGACGTCGACAACGACGGCGGGGTATTTCCGGTCGACGCGCTGACGATCATCAACGAGCTCAACGGCGCCGGACCGCGGGCGCTCGCCCGCCCCGCGCCGCCGGGTCTGCCGCCCCCCTTCCTCGACCCCACGGGGGACGACATGCTCGCGCCGAACGACGCGCTGTGGGTGATCAACGAACTCAACGCGCAATCAGCCGTGCCGGAGCCGAGCGGGTTTTGGCTGGCGCTGGCGGCTGGGGGCGGATTGGTTGCAGTGCGGGGACGTCTGTCGCATTCGACGAACGCGAAGCCACGTCCGTGCGAAAGCTGAGTCAGGGCGGATTCACCGCTTCGCCGCCTTCGCGGCTGGCCAGGCCCTGCAAAACCGCGGGATTGATGTCCTCGGCCAGGAAATAAACTCGGCCGTCGCCGAACAGGGCGTTGACCCCGCCCGCGTGGTAGCTGTACATCGCCTGCCCGTTGCTGCGATTGATCGGGCCGGGCCAATGGAGGTCGGCGTCAGGGATGTTCACCAGGCCGTGGTTGTCCGCGTGCGCCCGGGATAGGACGTTTCCAAAGGCCACGGGTCTGGTTCGCCGTTGATGATATGAACGGTCCCCCTGCCCGCGCTTTCGTAGACCATGATGGTGTTGCTGAGGCCGTCGGCCACGTACGCGAGCCGGGCAGGCCAACTGTTTCGTTCGCCCCACTCTGTGGCGAGGTCGTTCCAATCGTAGACCGGCTGCGCCCACGGACACCACATGCCTGACACAACGGGAAAATGGTCCCTTGTGAGCACTGAATGCAATGCATAGTAGTCGCGGGCGCCGCCGGAGACTTCGCCGAACATTCCTACGCTGTCGCGGAAAGCTACTCTGCGGGGATAGCCTTCGGTCGCGGGGCACTGATAGAGGGGCTGCAGCGACGATAGCACGGCGGTGCGTTCGACCGTCAGCTTGCCTGCCTGCAGCTTCGCGGCGTCAAACATCGTTTGCCCCTCGAGAAAGGGCAGCAATGTGTAGCGCCAGCCGAGGTAGCCTTCGGTGTAGTGCGCGGGCAAGCATTCGCGGTTGGCCGCTGCGTAGAGGTGAGCTGCCAAACCGATCTGCTTGAGGTGGTTGGCGCACTGCACTCGCTTGGCCGCACGTCGAGCCGACTGGATCGCCGGCAGCAGCAGCGCGATCAGGATCGCGATGATGAAAATCGCGACCAGCACTTCGATCAGGGTGAAACCACGGCTTCGTTGCATATCGGGGCTTTTCCGTGGACCGTCACCAACTGTCCGCGGGGATTGCTTCGCCGTCCTGTCGATCGCACAGGCGGCGATGCACGTCGAGATCGATCGTGTAGCTGATCGCTCGCACCGAGCCGTCGCCGAAGACGAAATTGCTCGCGGTGCGATGGGCGCTGCCGAACCGGTTGCCGGGGGGTGCACACGGGCCTTCCTGGGAACAGTCGGCCATGTAATTGAACCGCGCGAACGCCACTGTCGCGTCGAGACACGGACCGAAGGGGCTCGCCCCGAAGTCCGCGCAGCCAGCGTAACATTCGAGGTAAAAGCTCTGCTCTCCCAAGAAGTAGGTGTTCGACAGGCCGTCGGTCACGTCGGACGGCCGTGTCTGTACGCGAATCACGCCGCTGATTCCATTGAACCCTGGGTAGTGCGGCCAAGGAAAGTTCGCCGCGTCTCCCTCATGCAGCGATTCTGGGGACCGCCCCCGCAGGCCCACCCCCAACATGTCTCAGGGTATTGCGCCCCTCCATTCACCGAGTAGTCGCAGCCCGCTTGGCGCGACCAATCGTAGCGAGCGAAGACCGCCTGTGAAACATTGTGAACCTTCACCTTAAGACTGCTGACTACCGTGGGGGGCCGCCGGCTGGGGCAGAAGAAGATGGCCAGCGGCGTTTTGGCGCGGGCGAGGATGGCCTCGGCCCGGTGCTCCTCGTTTTGGCCAGCGCCAAGCTGGTGCAACGCCAACTGCTCGAGCTGTGGGAGCAAGCTGTAGGCCCAGGGCCCAGGCTGCCTTAGCCCGAATCCCCGGTCGGGTTCTCCCGCCCAGTGCGCGCCCCAACCACCGGCGGGAAACTGCTTCTGCTGCTGCTCATGGACGTGGAAGGCCAGGCCTAGTGCTGCATCACGCACGGATTTTAGGGTTGTGCCACACTAACCCGCAGCGCAAGCAAGGGACGTGAGCGTCGCTTGGGCGCGCTGGCCGAAAATGCCGGCGCGCTGGCCGAAAATGCCGCCCGGCCCGTGCAGGGGTCTGCGAGGCTCGGCCAGGGAAACGTGGCTCTCCCTTGCTTGCGCTGCGGGCTAGTATCGGAGGGGCAACCCGAACTTCTAGCTGTGACGCAGCACTAGTTGCTTTAGATGATTGCGACACTGCATCCGCCGCGCCGACTCGCGGGCCGCCTGCACGGCCGGCAATAGGAGCGCGATCAGGATCGCGATGATGAAAATCGCGACCAGGACTTCAACGAGCGTGAAGCCAGAACGGCGGCGCATCGCAGGCCCTGCGTGTGTACGAGGGAGGTGCTCGAAGCCACGGCGCTCTTCAGTTCCGCCTCGGATTGTAACGCGCGAGTGGCGGCAGCCCTACACGCGGATCGTGTGATTATTCATTTGGACGCGAAGCATTCAGATGCTGCGCTGGGCAATTCGCGGCGCACGTGCCGGGAATGCGGGTGGCCGCATTCGAGTGGTGCTGGTCGGAAGCTGACGCTCGGGCGCGCCACACCAACCCACAGCGCGAGAGCGCGAGCAAGGGACGCGAGCGTCTCTCGGGCGCGCTGGCTGAAAGCGTCGCCCGGCCCGCGAAGGGGCCAGCCCGGTTCGACGACGGGACGGGTAGCTCTCCCTTGCTCGCGCTGCGGGTTAGTGTGGCAGATCGCGCCCAACTAGAACCGCTGCTGCAAGCTCAGCAGCAGGAAGTGGTATTGGGCGTACTGCCGGCTGTTCGAGAAGTCGCCCCCAATCCAGTCGCTCGTGCCGACGAATTGCTGTGGGCCGAACGAGTACTGGTACGCCAGGTCCAGGCTCGTGAACTCGCTGAAGTTCCAACCGTGGCCGATCGAGAAGGCGTGCTCGAGAATGCCTTGGATCCACGGGGTGAGCGTGCCGGTGGGAATTGGGTTGCGGTGGTACGTGTAGCCCAGCCGCCACACGCGGTCGTCGTTGGGGCGGAATTCATAGCCCGTCCGCACCGACACCGTGTCGCGCCACTTCAGCGGAAAGATCTCCGGCAGCGAGTTGCCCACCACGGCCTGGAAGACCGGGTTGTTGGGGTTGGTGAACAGCACGTCGAACTGGTCGAACGCTCGCGACCAATCGAGCCAGAGGACGTCGCAGGCGACGGTGTGGTGCGGGCAGAAGCTGTGCTTCACGCCCAAGCCCACCGACTGCGGCCAGCTCATGTGGAGCGCGGTGTCGAAGCGGTTGAGCCCCAGCCCTGGCACGTTCACCAGCGTGTTGCCATCCATGTTGAAGCTGGTTTGGCTCTGGTAGCTCGCGCCGATCGTCGTTTGCTCGCTGAGCTGATACTGCACGCCAAACGACCAGCAGGGGGCGGCGCCCGTCGCTTGCAAGTCGAGGTACATCGGCGTGCCTTGGAATGGCCCGGCCGCTTGCAGGAAGTAGGGTCCTTCAAGCTCGGCATGGCTCACCCCCACGCCGAAGGTGGCCCCCGCGGAAAGGTTGTCAGTCAGCCGCGCGGAAATGCCAGGCAGGATCTTGCCGAAGGCGCCGAGCGACTTGTAGTGCTGCTGGCCGAGCAGAGGAAAGGGCCCCGGCAAATCGTAGGCGGTGGCGAAGCCGGCGACCGAGAACGCGCCCAGGCCGAACGACCAGACGTCGTCGAGACGGCGGATATACGACACCTGCCCCATGGGGAACGGGTTGTCGTCGGAGGGGAGGTAGCGCCCGTTGTTGGCGGCGTCGCCATATTGCAGATCGGTGAACAGCAGATCGAAGCCGACTTCGGCCAGGCCGTCGCCTTGGACATTCGCCATGGCGGCCGGGTTGTCGAGCAACATCTGGCCATTGTCGGCAAAGCCTAGGTTCGCTCCGCCGCGGCCCACGGCGCGCGCGCCGACGCCGTCGCGAATCAGCCCGTCGGCCGCGGCGACGCCGGTCCAGCATGAAAGTGCGATCGCTGCGAGCGCAATGACGCCGCGACGATTCCGCCTGAGGAATGCGCGCATATTCGGTCTGCTCCCCAAGTCCCTTTGGGTTGTAGCAGTCGGGCCCCTTGTAGCGATTCATCGTCCGCCGCTGGACTGGCGGCACAGAAGCGGGGGGCGGCGAAGGGCAAACCTCACGACTGGCGTGCGGGTCGTACCGGTCCGCGAAAGAGGGCAAGCTACGGAGGAAGTGCCCCTTCGCAGGCGAGAGGCCGCAAGGTTTGCCTAATCCGCCGCGCTCACGAGGTCCGCCGCCCGGCTGAGCGCCGCAATCAGCTCCGCGGGCCGAATCGGCTTGGTGAGGAAGTCGTCCATGCCGGCAGCCAGGCACTGCTCGCGGAAGCCCCCGACGGCGTGGGCCGTCATCGCCACGATCGGCACGTGGCCGCCTGCCGCCGCCTCGGACTGGCGGATGGCTGTCGTGGCTTCGAGGCCGTCCATGTCGGGCATCTCCAAGTCCATCAGCACGACGTCGAACCGCTGCTCGGCGACCGCGGCCACCGCCTCGCGGCCGTTGTTCGCCACGGTCACCTGGTGCCCCAGCATTTCGAGCAAGCCGACCGCCACCTGCTGGTTGACGATCCCGTCCTCGGCCAGCAGCACGCTCAGCGCGCGGGCGGGGGCCGGCGTTGAGGCCGTCGACTCCGCGGCGGCGCGGCCCAGCGCCTGCTCGAGCGCCTCGAGCAACTGCGAGAGCTTGGCTGGCTTGGCGAGGCACGGCAAGTCGGCCAACTGCGGCGGCGCCCGCAAGCCCGCTTCGTTGAGCGGAGTGAGCATCACCACCTGGCAGGCGCGGAGTTCGGGGTCCTCGCGGAGCGCTTCGGCCAGCGCCCAGCCGTCTTCGTCGCCGAGGTCGGCGTCGATCACCGCGGCGCGGAAGGGCTCGCTGCGAGCGGCCGCACGGTTAAGCTCAGTCAGCGCCTCCACCGCGCCCGCCACCGATTCGACCGTCATCCCTTCGCCGGCGAGCATTTCGACGAGCGCTTGGCGCTTGCGCGGGTGGTCGTCGACGACGAGCACGCGGGCGCCTGCCCAGGCCGCCGTCGGCGTGGGGGGCTCGGCCTCAACCGCTTCGAGTTCCACGGTGAAATGGAACGTGCTGCCGCGTCCGGGTTCGCTCTCCACCCAGATGCGGCCCCCCATCAACGCTACGAGCTGCGCGGAGATCGAGAGCCCTAGCCCGGTGCCGCCGTACTTGCGCGTGGTCGAGCTGTCCGCCTGGCGGAACGATTCGAAGATCCGTTCCTGCTCATGCGGCGCGATGCCGATGCCGGTGTCGCGGACGGTGAAGTGCAGTTGTGTGCTCTTCTGCTCGCGCGACTCGACCCAGGCGCCGACCTCGATCTCGCCCCGCTCCGTGAACTTCACCGCGTTGCCCACGAGGTTCACGATGACCTGCCGCAGGCGGCCCGGGTCGCCCTGCAGGAGGCGAGGCGCGTCGGGGGCCAGCCAGTGGATCAGCTCCAGCCCCTTCTCGGCGGCGCAGCGGGCGCGTACCTGCAGGGCGTCGCCCAGGATCTCGCGGAGATCGAAGGTGATCTCCTCGAGCTCGAGCTTGCCGGCTTCGATCTTGGAGAGGTCGAGAATGTCGTTGAGCAGCCGCAGCAGCGCATCGGCCGATTGCCGCACGACGTTCAAATAGCTCTTCTGCTGGGCCGACAGCGCCGTACCCAGCGTGAGCTCGGTCATGCCGATGATGCCGTTCATGGGCGTGCGGATTTCGTGGCTCACCATGGCCAGGAACTGGCTCTTGGCGTGGCTCGCGGCCTCGGCGGCTTCTTTCGCGCCGCGGAGTTGCTCTTCGGCTTGTTTGAGCTCGCTGGCCACGCGCTCGAGCTCCTGATTCGAACGGGCGAGCTGCTGCGAACGGGCCTCGGCCGCGGCGGCCCGCTCGGCGACGCGCAGCTCGAGCGTCTCGTTGAGCTGCTGCAGTTCGTGGAAGTTTTCGCTGTTCTCGAGCGCGGCGCCGGCCAGCGTGGCGATGAAGTCGGCCAGCCGTTCTTCGTCGGGGCCGAACAGTTCGCGCACCCGCCGATGGCCGGCCACCAGACATGCCGCGGGCCGTCCGCGCACGAAGACGGGCGCATAGAGCGCGGAACCTTCGATCCCTTGCTCATCCAACCCATCGCCGGTGGCGGCCAGCGCCCGCCCCGCCGCCAGGGCCTGGGCCGCGAGGGCCGGGCTATAGCTTTGCCCTCGATCGGCCGCCGACGGCCGGAACTCCCCGCCCGGCGCCGTGGGGGCTTCGAGGACGAGGCAATTCTCGCAGCGGAGCATGCGGACCGCGGCGCGGCGTACTTCTTCGAACAGCGTGTCGGTCGACAACGCCGAAGCTACGCGACGCCCCACGTCGAGCAGCGTGGCGAAGCGGTCGACAATCGACAGGTTGTCGGCCAGGGCTGCCTCGCCTGCGATCTTCTCGCCGCCGCCGGCTTCGAGCTCGCGCACACGCCGCTCGAGGAGCGCCAGGTCGCCCGCCTCGTCGTGCCAGCGCAGCTCATGCGCCACGCGGGCACAAGCCAATTGAGATTGCGCGAACTCATAGCGGGCGTGCTGGTCGCGCGCCGCCTTCATGCCGCGGGCGAAGGCGCGGCGGGCTGCTCGCTCGCGTCCGCCGCGAGCCAACAGCAAGGCGTATTCGCGCAGGGCGTGAGGCAAATCGGCCGGAAACCAGCGTCCCATCTTCACGGCCTTGTGCGCGGTTGCCAGGGCCTGACGCTGAAGCAGCCGTCGTCGCTGCTGCGAGTAGCCGGTGAACCGCTCGGCCTGGAGCCGCTGGGCCGTGGCGAGCCACGCGAGGTTCGGAATGATATAGGCGTTGCGGACCCCTGCTTGAGCCGCCACCTTCAGCGCCTTGGCGAAGATCTGCTCGGCGCGTTCGACGTCGTCGGCCGCCAGCAGCCGCACCCCTTGGGCCAGCATGGTCTGCGCGGTCCCTTGCGCGTCGGGCCGCTTGCGGCGCAGCTCGGCGGCGAGCACTTCGTCGGGCAAGTTCCCGCCCGTGGCCCGCGACCAGACATCGAGGTTGATGCCCGAGGCCTGCTCATCTCCTAGACGCAGAGCCGACTCGTGATTGCGGCGGGCTTGTTCGACAGCGGCGGCCAGATCTCCCAGGCGATAGAGGGCCGCGGCCACCTGGTAGCGGGCGATGTGGACTTCCCAGTAGTCCCCCGTCCGTTCGAGCAGCCGCACCGCCTCGCGACCTTTTTCGACGCAATCGCGGAAGCGCCCGGCCGAGAGTTGCACGACGGCGTAGTAGGAAAGCGATTGCCCCTGCCCCCACACATCGCCAAGCTCGCGGCGGATATCGAGGGACTTCTGCGCGTACTTCACGCCCCGATCGAACAGCGAGACGAGCGTCATGCCGGGAGCATGCTCGGAGTAAGCCTGCGCCAGCTCGAGCGTGGGCGGGTAGCGTTCGGCGAGGTTGAAGCCGCGCAAGTGCGCCCAGAGCTTGTGGGCGTTGCTGCGGGTGAACCAGTAGCCGTGGGCAAGCCGACTGTAAAGCCGCCAACTCAGCGTTTCGGCAGGGGCCGCCGGACCGATGCGGCGGCCGACGAGCGTGCGCGGCAGCAGCGTGTGCAGCGCTTGAACGACGACCTCCCAGAGGAGCATCACCACGGCGGCCGGCAGCCGGCCCGGCACGTAGCGCCCCAAACGGCGCAGCGCCTGCTCGAAGGCGGTGGTGGCCGACTCCATGTCGCCGCGTTTGAAGGCCAACTCGCCCAGCTTGCCGCGGATTTGGGCCTGGGCATAGCTTCCTTCTGCCAACTCGGCGGCGGCTTCGAGCACTTCGGCTGCTTCGTCGTAGCGGCCGCGGAGCAGCAGCACGTCTCCCAGCCCTTCGGTCAGCCGATAGCGCGTCGCCGGATCGGCCTCGTCGCCGCCGCGCTGGGCGATGCGGTACTGCTGCTCGGCGATCTCGAGCGAGTGCTGGGCCCGGGCTTGCTCGGCCGCCCGCAGAGCATAGGGGAGCGCGAGCGCATGCCGGGCGGCGGCGTCGAAGTGGTAGGCCAGGTCGAACACGGCCGTTGGCTGGTGCCGCTGCAGGTGCAGGGCCGCGCGATAGTGAAGCTGTTGGCGGGGCTCGTCCCCCAGCCGTTCGAGTAGCGTGGCGCGGATCTTGTCGTGAACGAACACGCAGTGCGCGCCGTCGGGACGCACCCACACCAGGTGCCGGCGGCGGGCCAGATCGAGCGCGCCAATGGCGTCGGCCGTGCGCTGGGCGGCAAGCTCCGCGGCCGTCTTCAGGTCGAATTCCTTGCCCAGCACTGCGCCCACAGTGAGCAGTTCGGTGGCCGCCGCGGGAAGCAGGTCGATGCGGCGGGCCAGGAACGAGGCGGCATGCCGCGACGACTGCAACTCGGCCATCGCCAGGCGTTCGGTGCGCCAGCCGTCGGCCTCGGCCACCAGGGCGCCCGACTCGACCAGCCCGCGGAGCACGGCTGAAGCCATGAAGGGGCTGCCGTCGCAGAGGCCGCGCACCACTTCGACGACGTCGGGTGGCAGCGGGCCCGCCATCGATTCGATCAGCCACTGCACTTCCTCGCGGCCGAATGGGGCGAGCTGCAAGTGGAGCGCCGCCGGCACGCGGCGGAACGCATGTTGCGAGGTGACCTCTTCGGTGCGAAAGGCCACCACCACCAAAGTATTGCCCTCGAGCGCGCGCGCGGCGAGCTGTTCGGCCACGTGGACGATGAGCTTGGTGGCCAACTCATCAGCCCACTGGCAGTCGTCGAGCACCAGCAAGGCGCCTTGGGGGCCATCGCCGAGCGCCGCCAGAAAGTGCGCCAGGGCCTGCACGCTTCGCGCTTCGCCAAACGCCTCGGGACCCAGCAGATCGGAGGCCTGCCAGCCAAAGGCCACCGCGAGCTGCGGCAACGCCGACGCCACGGCCGCCCGTTGATCGCCGAGCCGTTCAGCCAGGGCATAGCCAAAGGCGCGGTCTTTTTCCACCCGCCCCAGCACCTGCTGCACGATGCCGTCGAGCACCTGGAACGGATGCTGGCCAACGCCGCTGGCGGCCTGGCCGTGCAGCACCCACAGGCCCTGCCGCGCGGCGCGCTGCATCAACTCTTCGAGCAGCCGCGTTTTGCCGCCGCCGGAAGCCGCTTCGACCAGCGCCAGCGACGACTCGCCCTTCAGGCAGGCCGCCACGCGGGCGTCGAGCGACGAGAGTTCGGCCCCGCGCGATACGAACGCCGGTTCGGTCAATGTGCGGCGTTGGTCCTGCAGGCCGACGACGATCTCCGGATCGGTCTCGCCCGCCGCCAAGGCCGCGCGAAGCGCCTCGAGGTCGGCCAGCACCGCGGCGGCCGATTGATAACGGTCGCGGGGGTCCTTGCGCAGCAGCCGCTGCAGCAACTCGTCGAGTGCTCGAGGCGCCGCGATGCCCAGGCTGCGGAGTTCTGGCACGCGCCCCGTCATGTGGTCGAGCAGCAGCCCGCCCACGTCGGCCGCGGCAAACGGCGGGCGTCCTGCCAAACATTCGAAGAGCACGGCGCCGGCGGAATACAAATCAGCCGGCTCGCCGACATCTTGATCGAGCGAGCCGGCCTGCTCGGGGGACAGATAGCGGGCGGCCAACACCTCGGCAGCCGGGCTCGAGGCCGGAAGACCAAAGAGGGCCGCATCGGTCAGCACAGCCGACAGCTTAGCGCCTGCGGTCAGCACCACGTTGCTCGGCTTGACGTTGCGGTGGAGCAGATCGGCGGCGTGCAGTGCGGCGAGAGAGCGGAACAGGTCGCAGCCGACGTGGAGTGCCGCGTTCAATTCCAGCGGCCCGCGCGTCAGTCGCGCGGCCAACGATTCGCCCACCACGAAGGGGCGGACGAAATACAGCCAACCGTCGTCTTGGCCCTGCGCGCTCCAGGCCGCAAGCGAGGGCACGTTGAGTTGCCCAATCCGGCCGACTTCGTGCGCCAACCGCATCCGCACGCCGGCCGGGACGGCCTCGGCGGCAAAACGACGCACGACCACCTTGGTTTTCGCCGGATCGCGCTGATCGAGCGCCAGACAGGCGCGGGGATCGTCGGCCAACGGGCGGATGACGCCATACCGCTCGGCGATCAGCCCGGGCAGCGCAGCCGCGCTCCCGGGACGAGAAGCCGAGCGAAGTTCGGAGCGAGTCGGCTCCATGGCGTTGCGCAAGAAGGAAGACCCCGGAAACAGCAGCGCGAGGCGTTCTGCCGGCATCGCCCCAACAAATCTAGGTTGGCACGCGGCCCCCTCGAGCTTGCGGGAGAACCTACGTCGCTGTGCTGGCGGGGACGATCGCTATAATCGGCCCCCGTGCGTGGGCGGATCGGGGCCTAGTCGCTCGCCACCAGGTTGCCCTGCGCGGCCTCAGCCTCGGAAAGCTGCTGGTGGATCTCGATGAATCGTTCTTCGTTGGCCAGGAAGGCGTCGACGAGCAGCGGATCGAAGTGTTTGCCTTTCCCCTCGAGAATGATCTCGCGGGCCACATCGTGGCTGTAAGCCGGCTTGTAGACGCGGGCGGTGGTCAGGGCGTCGTAGACGTCGCTCACGGCCACGATCCGGCCGCTGAGCGGAATCGTCTCCCCCCGCAGCCCGCGGGGGTAGCCGCTGCCGTCGAACTTCTCGTGATGCGTGAGCGCGATCTCGCGGGCCATCTGCAGATAGCGGGCTTCGGTATAGGCCTTGGCCGCCGCGCCCAAGGTGTCGCCACCGATTACGGTGTGCTGCTTCATTATCTCGAATTCATCCGGCGTCAGCCGCCCCGGCTTGAGCAGCACCGCGTCGGGAATGCCGACCTTGCCGATGTCGTGCAACGGACTCGTGAGGTAGAGCAATTGCACGAAGTCGCCGTCGACGTGTTCGCGATAACGCGGCGTTTGCGCCAGGTGTTCGGCGAGCACGCAGCAGTAGGTGCGAATCCGTTCCAAGTGCGCTCCCGTTTCCGGGTCGCGGGCCTCGGCCAGCTTGGCCAGGCTGAAGATCGTGACGTCGCGCGATTCGAGGGCCAGGATCCGCTCGGCCACCCGCAGCCGAACATAGAGTTCGTGAGGATTGAACGGCTTGGTGAGGAACTCGTCGGCGCCGGCCTTGAGCCCATCGATGACGTGCTCGGTCCCTTTGCGTGACGTGAGCAAAATGAAGTAGACGTAGGAGCTGGCAATGCGGCGGCGGACCTCGCGGCACAACTCGATGCCGGAGAGCCCTGGCATTTCCCAGTCGGATATGACGATGCGGAACTGCCCGGTGCGCACCAACTCGAGCGCTTCGACCCCATCGCGGGCGCGCGTCACCTCGTAGCCGCAAGCGGCTAGGGCATGCTCGATGAGATCGAGCGAGTCGGAGTCGTCTTCCGCTACCAACACTCGCATGGTTTGCGCCTATCGGTTCCGCCTGGAACGCGCTGTCGCCGGTCGGTTCACGCCCGCGAGCGGAGCAGCTCCGCCCGCGCCTCACGAAATCGCTGCCACTGGTCGTCGAGCCGCAGCAGGCAACGCCGCGCGGCGCCCAAGTCCTCGCGCCGGGCGAACTGCTCGAGTTCGCCGCACAGCGCCTCGATCGGTCCGGCCGAGGCGTTGGCCGCGCTGCCGCGCAACTGATGGGCCAATCGCGCGGCGCGGGCGCCGTCGTCGGCCTCGAGCGCAGCTTCGATCTCAGCCAGATCAGGCGCCACGCGCTGCTCGAAGCTCGCCAGGATCCGCTCGGCGAAGGCCAAGTTGCCCAAGCAGCGATCGAGCAACTCGTCGAAGGCGATTCCCATCGTCCGTTCGGCGAGGCACACCTGCGCCGGGGGCGCTTTGTCGCAATCGTTCATCATCAGTTCGCCCGCTGGTTCCTAAGCGTGCCGGTGGCCTGGAATTCGAGCCGTGCAACTGTAGGACACCCTGGCGTCGCGGGCAAAGCGATTGCAGCGATTGTGCGAGCGATTCGCCCCGGATCGAGCATTTTTCCGACTTTTCCAGTCGGCGCTCGACAGCGGCCTAGCGGCGGTAGCCGACCGGCGACACCTCGTCCACCATCCGCACGGGCCGCGTCCGAGTGCGGCGAGCGGCCGGGCGCTCGACGGGCGGGCGCTTGACCGCGGGGGGCTCGGTTGCCTCGTCCACGGCCTCTTCCTCGAGTGCTTCACCCTCGAGCAGCGTCGGATAGGGCTGCGCTTCGCCCGGCGACGGCTCATCGAAGTAGGGCTTGAGCGGCGGGTAGCGCCAGGGGCTCTGGTAGTCGGTCATGAGCTGCTGCGAGTACATGCCCGGCCAGTGGTAGGTGTACTGCGGCGGCACCGGAAACTTATAGCTGCCGTTGCAGTTGCAGTTCGACCAGTCGTCGATGCCGTAGAATCCAGGCAAAGCGCAGGGCCAGCAGCCCAACAGATGGTCGCAGAGCCCCGGCTTGGCGCACGCCTTCGTGCCGCAGGGCTTGCAGGTGTTGCAGCCGGCGCGGCGTTGCGGATGCAGCAGTTCGCCGGCGTCGGCCGTGGTCGTGCCGGCCAGCGCGGCGCCAGCAGCCAAGAGAAATCCTGTCAGTACGTGCGATCGCATGCTTCCCTCCATGTGCGCGGCGAAACGCCGGCTGACGCCCAAGGGGCATCAGCGCAGGCAAAGGATGAGCGGCATGCCGGACGGGCCGCGTGGGCGGGGTCTGGGTCTAGAGGACCGCCAGCAGGGCCTGCTCAGCTACGATCATCGGCGCGGCCGCTACGATGCGAACAGCCAGAACCGCAGGCACAACTAGTGCAATCGGCGCATGCCGGCGGCACAAGCGATACGCCTTGCGCAGCTTTCCAGAGAAGAAGGACTGGCTCGCGATTAGCCTTCGATGGCTTCTTTCACGGGCTGCACGAAGTGGGGCGTGCGCTGCGAGGTGGAGAGCTCGGCGGCCTTCTTCTGGGCCGACTTGCGTTCGCTGTATTCAAACAGCGCCACGCGCTTGAGAGACTGGTTGAAGACCCCCCAGTAGGCCTTATAGCGAACTTCCTTGACCACCTTGGCCCGGCTCTTGCGTTTGGCGGGCGCTTTCTTCACGGCGGTCGCTTCGGCCCCGCCTTCCACTCCTGCCCGCTCCGCAGCCTCCGCCTCCGCTCGCAACTCTTTACGGTTGACTACTTTTCGGGCCATATCAGCCTCCAGGGGAAGGATGCGCGGCGTGCCGGGGGTCGCGGGCGGTTGCCAAAAGTGGGCGATTTCGCACGCAGTGGCGCTTTGCGTGAACTTTCAGTTTAGCGGGTTTGAGGCCCCGGTACTACCGCGAATTGGGGTGTGGGCGCGCAAATCAGGGCGGCCGGTTCGCGTTTTTGCGATCCGGCCGCCCTGCAGATTTTGACCTCGCTTCGCCCGCCCCGAGCGAACTTTACAGGCCGGCCTGGCGGCGGGCCGCTTCCAGCCACAGCCGCGAGTTGCCCTGCACGCGCTGCATGCGGCGGCCCCAACCCTGGATGGGCTGCGCCTGCTCGGCGGCCACGGCCTGAGCCAGCGTGGCGGCGGCGTCGGCGCTGCCGGCCTGGTGCTGGGCGACCGCGGCGAGGTACAGGTCGGCAGCGCTGGCCGAGCTCAGCGAGGCTTGGCGGATGGCCGAGCCACGACGGGCCGAGGGCTCCGGCGACGGGGGAGGCGAGGTCGGGGCCGTGGGGGCCAAGGGAGAAGCCGGCGTCGGGGCCAGCGTTTCGCCCGTCGAAATGGCGGCGTCGCCGCCGCAATCCGAGCAGCCGCCGCCGCAATCACCGCTGCCGCAGCCGCCCGAGCCGCAGCTCGAGCAACCGCTGCCGCAATCGCCACTGGCGCAGCCTCCGCAACCGCCGAGGCCGCAGGAGTCGCAGCCGCCGCAGCTCCACGAACCGCACGACGAGCAACCGTGGCGATGGAACTTCGCGTGCAGGTGGCCGATCAGGCCCACGTGGCAACCGCCGCCGCAGCAAGCATGGCGGCGATGAAGGTGGCCAAACGCGTGCGCTTCGGCGCCAACGCCCGCCAGAACGGCCGTCACCACGGCACAAGTACAGGCACGAACAAATTGCATGGAAGGAGTGCTCCGCTCTGGAGGCTTTGGAAAAAGGGATCGCGGGCGCGCAAAATCATCGCCGCCGTCACGTCTTATCAGCCCCCCGCGTGGCAAAGTTTGAGGCCGGCGAAAAGTTTTCGCTTGAAGCGGAAGAAGTGGGTCCCGCGGATTGCGCGTTGCAGAACCGCCGGCGCCGTCCGTCCGACTTGGACTTCAGCCGTTGGACAACCTGGCCGCCCGCCGTAGCATGGCTTCGCCCGCACGGCCGCTACAGAGGGGCCGCGATTCCGATTGGTCCGCCTCGCGTTCTTCGCCTGTCCGCTATGCCCTCCTCGCCACGCATCGTGTCGCTCGTTCCCTCAGGAACCGAGGCGTTGTTCGCACTTGGGTTGGGAGCGCAGGTGGTTGGCGTGAGCCATGCCTGCGATTGGCCTCCGGCCGCGGGGCTGCTGCCGCGGCTGACTCGGACCCGCGTCGACGGCGGTGCGCCAGGCCAGGCGATCGACGACCAGGTTCGTGATCTGCTGGCCGCAGGCGAGCCGCTCTACGACGTCGATCTGCGGCTGCTCGAAGAATTGACGCCCACGCTGATCGTCACGCAGTCTCAGTGCGACGTCTGCGCCGTCCGTTACGATGACGTGATTGGCTGGGTCGAAAGTTCGCCGCGGCTCCGTAGCGCGCAAGTGCTGGGCTTGAACCCCCGCCGGCTCGACGACGCGCTCCAAGACGTTGCCCAGATTGCCGCCGCGGCCGGGGCCGAGTTGGCGGGCGAAGCCTTGTTGGCCCGTTTGCGCGGCCGAATTCAGGCGGTTGCGCAGCAGACCGCCGGCGCCCGGCGGGTGCGCGTGGCCTGTCTCGAGTGGCTCGAGCCTCCCATGCTCGCCGGCAACTGGGGGCCGGAACTGGTTGACTTGGCCGGAGGCGTTCAGCCGCTGACGACGGCGGGCGAGCACAGCCGCTACGTCGATTGGCCCCAAATCGCCGCGGCCGACCCCGAGGTGATCGCGGTATGCCCCTGCGGCTTTGGGCTGGAGCGGGCTGTGGCCGAGGTACGAGCGCTCACGAGAATCGAGGGCTGGGGCGGTTTGTCCGCCGTTACAGCCGGCCGAGTGTTCGCCCTCGATGGCAACGCCTACTTCAATCGGCCGGGGCCGCGGTTGGTCGACACGCTCGAACTGCTAGCACACGTGTTGCATCCGGATCTCTGTGCGGCGCCGGCAGAAGCGTGCTGGCAAGCCGTGGGGGTCTAGGTCCGGCGGGGTTCGCTCGGGGCTTGCTTTGCTCGACCCCGCCACCCTTGCTGGCGCTGGCCCCGCCAAGCCACGGAAACGTCTGTTGCCCCAGCTTGCCCCTCCTTGATACCCTACGCGGCCAATTGCGCTCGGCACGAGGTTGCGCGCGATTCGCGGGTCGAGCGTTTGGTCTCGCCGTCGGACGACGGTTGAGCCGCGCCGACCTTCCCTTCATGCTGCTTGGAGTATCGTCATGAGGACTGGCGCTCCCCGCCTGCCGCATTCGGTTGGCTTCGTGCTCCGCGCTGTTGCCCTGACGGCCCTGTTCTGCGGGGCCGCCGGACATGCGCGGGCGGACGATGCCCAATGGATCTGGGCGCCGCAAGCGCCGGAGAGCGGCCCGCGCACGGCCTACTTTCGCCGTGTGTTCGAAATGGGCCGCCCCGAGAGCGGCACGGTCGAGATCGCGGCCGACGAGCGCTATGAGCTGTTCGTCAACGGCCGCAGCATCGGCAAGGGAACCAACTGGCGCTCCCTCGACAGCTACGACATCACCACCGCGCTCGTACCGGGGCGCAACGTGATCGCGGTGGAAGTCTCCAAGGAAACGGCGGGGCCCGCGGGTCTCGTGGCCCGCGTGGCGGTGAAGCAATCGGGCAATACGCACGTCTCGCACTCCACCGACGCTCAGTGGCGGGCCTCGGCCACCCAGCAGCCGCACTGGCAAGGGCGGCTGGAAGGTGGCGCTTGGGCGGCCGCCAAGGTGCTGGGCGAACTGGGCGCAGCCGAGCCTTGGGGCGCCGAGGTGGGCGCCGGCGCGGCCTCGAGCCGGTTCAAGACGCCGCGCGAATTCCGCGTTGAGCAGGTGCTCGGCTCTGCCCAAACCGGCTCGATCCTGGCGATGGCCTTCGACGATCTCGGCCGGATCATCGCCTCGCGCGAAGATGGCCCCCTGGTGCGGGCGAGCGACACCAACGGCGACGGCAAGCTCGACCAGGTGGTCGAATACTGCGGGCTCGTGAAAAACAGCCAAGGCATCCTCTGCTTCGGCAGCCACGTCGTCGTGGTCGGCGACGGCCCGGAAGGCCCCGGGCTCTATCGCTTGATCGACGAAGACAAAAACGACCAACCCGAACAGGCCCGCCTGCTCATCAAGTTCAAAGGGGGCATGGGAGAGCACGGCGCGCACGTGCCGGTGCTCGGCCCTGACGGGATGATCTACGTGCTCGTAGGCAACCACGCCCAGCCCGAGCGGCCCTACGACGCCAGCAGCCCCCATCGCCACTTCTATGAAGGCGACCTGGTGCAGCCGCGCTACGAAGACGCCGGCGGGCACGCCGTGGGGATCAAGGCGCCCGGCGGCGTGATCCTGCGGACCGACCTCGAGGGCAAGACGCTCGAGTTGCACTCCGGCGGCTACCGCAACCCCTATGACTTTTGCTTCAACCGCCAGGGCGAGCTGTTCACGTTCGACTCCGACATGGAGTGGGACCAGGGGCTGCCCTGGTACAAGCCCACGCGCCTGTTGCACGCCACAAGCGGCGGCGAGTTCGGTTGGCGGAGCGGCTGGGCCACCTGGCCGGCCTACTTCCTCGACGTGCTGCCGCCGACGCTCGACGCCGGTCCCGGCTCGCCCACCGGCATGACCTGCTACGACCACTTCATGTTTCCGCGGCGGTACCAGAACTCGCTCTTCGTCTGCGATTGGTCGCGAGGCCGGATCTTGAACGTGCGGCTCGAACGGACCGACGGCAGCTACAAGGCCACGAGCGAAGTCTTCGTTGAAGGCCGGCCGCTCAATGCCACCGACACGGAGGTCGGGCCCGATGGCGCCCTCTACTTCGCCACCGGCGGCCGGGGCACGCAGGGGGGCATCTACCGCGTCGCCTGGATGGGCCGCGTGCCCAACGACGTGCTCAAGCTCGGCCAGGGCGTGGCCGCCGTGCTCCGGCAGCCGCAACCGAACAGCGCCTGGTCGCAACGGCGGATCGCCGAAGTTCGCCGCGAGATCGGCGCCGATTGGGACGAGCAGATCGCCGCCGCCGCCAGCAACGATCAATTGGCCGTGCCGTTGCGGGCCCAGGCCTTGCACCTGATGCAAATCTTCGGCCCGTTCCCCAGCGTCGATTTGCTCGCGCGGGTTTCGCGCGACAAGAGCCCGGAGTTGCGGACGAAGGCGGCCTACCTGCTCGGCCTGCATGCCGAGGCGGCCGGCGTCGACCGGCTCGTCGAGCTGTTCGCCGATGAAGACGGCGCGGTCCGCCGCCAGGCCTGCGAGTCGCTCGCGCGGGCAGGAAAGCCGGCGCCCCTCGACAAACTTCTGCCCCTCATGGCCGATCCGAACCGCCACGTTGCCTTCGCGGCCCGTCGGTTGCTCGAGCAGCAGCCGCGCGACGCGGCGCTCGCGGCCGTGCTGGCGGCGCCGAACCTGCGCAGCGTGCTCGTGGGGTCGTTGGGCTTGGTCACCGCCCATGGGGATCGCGACACCGCGCTCGCGGTGCTCGAGCGGGCCCAGCGCGCCCTCGGCGAGGACATGTCGGACGCCGACTTCCTCGACCTGCTCCGCGTGATCGAAGTGGCGCTCGAGCGCGGGCAAATCACGACGACCGACGTGCCTGAGCTCGCGAAGCTCCTGTCCGACGAGTATCCGGCCGAAGCGCCCGAGGGCGTCGCCGCCGAGGCGCGGCTCGACTACCTGATGAACCGCGAACTGGTGCGGCTGTGCGTCTACCTGCAGCAGAGCCAGATCCTGCCGCGGATGCTTGCGCAGCTCCCCAGCGATATTCCCCTGGCCGACAAGCTGCATGCCGCGCTCTATGCCCGCTTCTTGCAGGTGGGCTGGACCACGGAGCAGAAGCTGACGCTGCTCGAATTCTACGAAACGTCGCGCAGCCTGCCGGGCGGGCACAGCTTCAGCGGCTACATCGACAACGTGAATCGCGACTTCGTGGCCGCGTTTTCGCCTGAAGAGAAAGCACAGGTGCTGGCCGCGGGCCTCAAGCTCCCGACTGCCGCACTCAACGTGCTGGCCACGAGCAAGGAGCTGCCGACGCCCGAGGTGCTGGCGCAGCTCATTCAACTCGATCGCTCGCTCACGGGCGTCACGAGCGAGCCGGCCAAGCGCCTGTCGCTGGGCATTCTGGCCACCTTCGCCCGCTGCAACGACCAGTCGGCGCTCGCCTATTTGCGCGAGGTGTTTGCCCGCGATCCCGAGCGGCGGCCGGTGCTTTCGCTGGCCTTGGCGATGCAGCCCGGCGGCGACAATTGGCCGCTCTTGGTGCAGGCGCTGCCGAGCCTCGAAGGCATTCCCGCTCAGGAAGTGATGAAGCGGCTGGCCACGGTCGATCGCCGGCCCGAAGGAAGCGAGCCGCTGCGGCAAGTGATCCTGCGCGGGCTCAAGCTCGGACCCGCCGGCGGTTCGGCGAGCTTCGATCTGCTCGAGCGCTGGACTGGCGAGCGGAACGGCGTGCCGGAGGATGCCTGGGACCAAACGATGGCCCGCTGGCAGGAGTGGTTCAGCACGATGTATCCCGATGCGCCCGAGCCGAAGCTGCCGGTCGAAACCGCGGCCAATCGCTGGACGCTCGAGGAGCTGCTGAGCCACGTGGAAGGACCAAACGCCGCCGGCGACGCCGCTCGCGGCCGCGAGGTGTTCGTCAAGGCGCAGTGCGCCAAGTGCCACCGCCTGGGGGCCGACGGCGAGGCGTTGGGTCCCGATCTGACCACGCTCGCTCAGCGGTTCGGAAAGAAAGAGGTGCTCGAGTCGGTGCTCTTCCCGTCGCAGATCATCTCCGATCAGTACGCCGCCACCACGCTGGCCCTCGAAGACGGCCGCACGCTGCAAGGCATCGTGGCGGCTGCCGGCGCGGGACGGATTGCCGTGCTGCAATCGACCGGCGACAAGGTGGTGATCGACGAGGCCCTGGTCATCGAACGGCGGCCCAGCAAGACCTCGGCCATGCCCGACGGGCTGTTTGCGAACCTGTCGCTGGAAGAGATCACCGATTTGATGGCCTACCTGCTGCCCAGCGGCGCGCCGCCGGAAGTGGGCGCCGTGCCCGGCGGAGCGCTGCGGTAGACGAAGCTGCTGCGTTTCCGGCGAGCGGCCGGCGTAAGCCGGCTGACAGGTCCGCAGAAGCCGCGCAAAGCCGCACTTTCTGCCGGGCCGACGGAGCAAGGGTACAGCCAAATTCCTGCCGGAGGCATGACGCTAAAGTAGCCCCACGTTTCAACGTGGGGTTGCGTGGCCCACCGCGCAACCGTTTCATCGCGTGCCGGCTGGCACGCGACGAACCACGCTGCATCTTCCCCCGCAGTGAAACTGCGGGGCTATTCTCGGTAGTCGCTTGCGCGACCGCTGCGCAGTGAAAGGGGCATAGCGAATGCCCGCTCCTTCGGCCGGCTTACGCCGGGCCGCTCGCCGGGCGGTGGAGCGCGGCCCGATAGATGGCCTCGAGCGGGTCCAGCGCATCAGGCCACCACGGCGCCGGCACGAGGTGCTCGAGGCCCGCAAGCAAGGGCGTGCAGACTTCGGCGAACTCCGCCGGCACGAGCACGCACCGCGCGTTCTCCGCCCCCTGCTCGGCCAATTC
The DNA here is from genome assembly GCA_044221365.1 of Pirellulales bacterium. Lineage (GTDB taxonomy): Bacteria > Planctomycetota > Planctomycetia > Pirellulales > JBGAPH01 > JBGAPH01. The sequence continues at coordinate 5,667 of JBGAPH010000064.1, read as the reverse complement.
CCGCAGCCGGCTCCCGTCGGCATGCTCGAGATCCTCGGCCACGAGCGTCGCCACATACGGCACGCCGGTCTCGCTGGCGAGTTGCCCCCAAAAGGTCAGCCCTTCGGCGTGGATCAGGTGCGGGTTGAATTCGGCTACCACCAGATCGAGTTCGCGCCGAAGTCGTTCGCGCAACGTTGCCACGGCGGTCTCGGCTAGCGCGTCGGTGACAGGACGTTCGGCATCGAGCGTCAGCACCTCGTTTCCTTGGCCGCGCAGCGTCGCGACCAAGAGTTCGGCGACTTGCGAATGCATCGCCAGGATGACTCGCATCGCTAGTGCCCCGACGTCAGCTTCAGGCCCACGATCCCCGCCAGCACCACCGCCAGGCAGGCTAGCCGGGGCCAGCCCGCCGACTCGCCGAACAGCACGATTCCCAGGATCGCCGTGCCGGCGGCGCCGATGCCCGTCCAGATGGCGTACGCCGTCCCCACCGGCAGGCTCTTCACCGCCTGGGCCAGGAAGAAGAAGCTGGCAATCATCCCCAGTACCGTGCCGACGCTCGGCCAGAGCCGCGTGAAGCCGTCGGTGTATTTGAGGCCGATCGCCCAACCGATCTCGAGCAGGCCGGCGACGATGAGCAGAATCCAGGGAACCATGCCGACGGGAATCCTTCTGAGGCCGGTCGGATAGCGCGACCCCGGCCGACCTAGTGCGGCCTTTGTTAGCGGGCGGCGGCCACGCCTTCGAGCGCATCGAGCAGCGAGGCCACGTAGTTGCCCACGTCGGCCAGCACCGCTTCGCGCGGTTGCTTGTCGACCGCCGCGATTCGCCGCACCACTGCCGAGCCGACGATCAGGCCGTCGGCCACGGGCGCGAGCAGCCGCACGTGTTCCGGCGTACTGATGCCGAAGCCAATGCAAATCGGTAGCGAGGTCTTGGTACGGAGCCAGCCTACGCTGTCCACCAAGTCCGGCGGAAGCTGAGTGCGTTCGCCGGTGATGCCGGTGACGGAGACGAAGTACACGAAGCCGCTCGACGATTCGCAGATTCGCACGGCCCGCTCGCGCGGCGTGGTTGGCGTGACGAGCTGAATCAGGCTCAGGCCCGCCTTGCCGCAAATCTCGGCCAACTTGCTGGCTTCGTCCACCGGCAGGTCTGGCACAATGAGCCCGCTGCCGCCGGCCTTGGCTACGTCGGCCACGTACCGCTCCGTGCCGTGCCGGTAGACGATGGCGTAGCTGACCATGGTGACGACCGGGGCGGCGAGCGCCGGCGTCGTCTTGGCCAGCATGTCGAGGATGCCGGCCAGCTTGACCTTCTTATCGAGGGCCCGTGTGTACGAGGCCTGGATCACCGGGCCGTCGGCGATGGGATCGCTGTAGGGGATGCCCAACTCGCAGAGAGCGGCGCCGCGGCCGACGATCTCCTTGAGCAGGGCCGCGGTGAATTCGAGGTCGGGGTCGCCGGCCGTGATGAACGGCATCAGCGCCTTGCGTCCCTCGCCCCGCAGCTTCTTGAACAGCTCGTCGATGCTGGGTGGTTGGCCGCTCATGCCTGCCCTCGCTTTTCGCGGAGCCGGGCGATCTCGGCCGCGTCTTTGTCGCCACGTCCCGAAAGACACACCACCAAGGCCTTGTCGCGCGTCAGCCGGCTGGCCAGTTCCAGCCCCTTGGCCACGGCGTGCGAGCTCTCGAGCGCCGGCAAAATGCCTTCGCTGGTGGCCAGCTTGTCGAACGCTTCGAGGGCGTCGTCGTCGCGACAGGCAGTGTACTTCACGCGGCCCGTGTCTTTCCAGTAGCTGTGCTCGGGGCCGACGCCCGGGTAGTCGAGGCCGGCCGAGATCGAATGCACGTCGCAGGTTTGGCCGTCCTCGTCCTGCATCACATAGCTAAAGCTGCCGTGCAGTACGCCAGGCTGGCCGTACGAGAGCGGCGAGGCGTGTTCGCCCGGACGATCGGAGCGGCCGCCCGCCTCGACGCCCACCAGTTCGACCTTGGGCAGATCGACAAACGGATAGAACATGCCGGCCGCATTGCTGCCGCCGCCAACGCAGGCCACCACCACATCCGGCAGGCGGCCGAGTTGCTGCTTGCTCTGCTCGATCGTCTCGCGGCCGATCACCGACTGGAAATCACGCACGATCTGTGGGAACGGGTGCGGCCCCACCACGGAGCCCAAGATGTAGTGCGTCGTCTCGACCGAAGACATCCAATCGCGCATCGCGTCGTTGATGGCGTCGCGCAGCGTCTTCGAGCCGGTCGTCACCGGCCGCACTTCCGCCCCCAGCATCCGCATCGAAAGGACATTCGGCTGCTGGCGGCGAATGTCTTCCTCCCCCATGTAGACCACGCAGTCGAGTCCGAAGCGGGCACAAGCCGTGGCGGTCGCCACGCCGTGCTGCCCGGCGCCGGTCTCGGCGATCACGCGCTTCTTGCCCATCCGCACGGTGAGCAGCGCCTGCCCCAGCGTGTTGTTGATCTTGTGTGCGCCCGTGTGGTTCAGGTCTTCCCGTTTCAGGTAGATGCGGGCGCCGCCGCCGAGGGCCGTGAGCCGGCCGGCAAAGTAGAGCGGGCTGGGGCGGCCGACGTAGTTGCGGTAAAGGTCGTCGAGCTCTGCCTGAAACTGCGGGTCCTGGCGGGCCTTGTCGTACTCGGCGGTCAGCTCGTCGAGGGCGCGGACCAGCGTCTCCGGCACATACCGGCCGCCAAACTCGCCAAACCGCCCGAGGGCATTGGGAACGTGACTAAGGGTGGGCATTCGCGCTCGCGTGCGACCAAGGGAAACGGGTGTCGGCGGCCGAAGTCTGCGATCAGCCAAGACTTTACGGCGAGAGGCCTACTCGAGGAATGGTAGGCCGAGACAAGCTGATTGTCGACCGGGGGTAGGCCGGGGTCAAGCCGGCGGCTTGCTGCTTGCGCGGAGGGACTTCAACCGCCGAGACGCAGAGACGCCGAGAATACAAGGAAGATTCTCGCAAAGGCGCAGGGTTCGCTAAGGAGGGGAAGAATTCGGTCCTGATTCCTTTGCGAACTTTGCGCCTTGGCGGAAATGATTGTTGCTCCTCTTCCGTTGTCTGCCTTCTCGGCGTCTCTGCGTCTCGGCGGTTAAAAAATGCCGCAGGGCTACTTCTCCCACCGCCGGTCCTGGCGGATGAACTCCGCAAACCGCTCCGCGGCAGGCGACAGCGGTTCCCCACGCCGGACCAACAGCCCGGAGTGGATCGGCCGGATTTGCTCGCCTAGGCTCCGCGCGCTCACGCCGCGCCCGCGGGTCACCGCGCCGCCGGGCAGGAGCGGCACGATCGAAACGCCCAAGCCCGCGGCCACCATTCGCACGATGATCTCGGTGTTCGTCGTTTCCATCTCCACGCGCGGGCTCAGTCCCTGCTCGTGAAACGCCTCGAACACGTGGGCTCGGCCCGTGGAGCCGCGTTCGAAGAGGATCAGCGGCTGATCGGCCAGGTGCGCGAGCCGCAGGTCCTTCGTCCGCAGCAGCCGATGCCGCGGCGGCGTGATCAGGCTCCAGCCCATCGAGAACAGGTGCTGGTACTCGAGCTCAGATGGCGATTGCTGCGGCGCGGCGACCCCCAGCGAGATCGCCGGGTCGGCAAGCAACGCCTGCTCGACTTCTTCCTCGGTGTGCGTCGACAGGCGGATGCGGATCTGCGGGAACTCGGCGTGGAAGCGCCGCACGGCATCGATCAGCACGTAGAGGATCAGGTACTGGCTGGCCGCCACATGCACCTCGCGCGGTCCGGCGCTCGATTCGAACAGGTCGCACAAATCGCGGGCACGGTGCAGGAAGGCCACCGCGTGCGGCAGGAACTCCTGTCCTCGCGGGGTCAGGGGCGGGCGGCGGCGCAGGCCGCGGCTCTTGTGGTAGAGCTCCACGCCCAGACGCTGCTCGAGGGCGAGCAGGCGATTGCGCACCCCTTGCTCGGTGATCAGCAGCGTGTCGGCAGCACGGCGGAGGCTGCCGGTGCGGGCCAGCTCCACGAAGGCGGCCACCTGGTCGGTCGAGAGGGACGGATGAACCTCCACAGGCGGTTCTCCCTTGACACAACAAAAACCGTTTCCGAGACACCCATAAACAATTATGCGTTGCAAAGGGGGCACGGCACAATTCAGGCGTTCGACGGTTTTCGCTTTTTCCCCACGAACGTTCTCGGCACACCGGCCGAGCCGCTCGCCTTCCCAGACGAACCGGAGAAGATCCGATGAAACGCCTTGCATTTCGCACGCTCTGCGCCGCTCTCCTCGGATTTGCATATGCGCCCAGACCGCTGCCGGCCAGTCCGGGGGCTGAGCCCGCGGGGCTCGTCGTCCACGAGTGGGGCACGTTCACGTCGCTCCAAGACGAGCAAGGCCAGGCCCTGCCGGGGATCAACATCGACGACGAGCCGCTCCCCAGCTTCGTACATAATCTGCACCCCCACATCCTGAGCCGCCCCTTCGTGCTCACCCATCCCGACATGAAGGGCGCCCCGCAACGGCATCCCGACGTGACGATGCGGCTCGAAACGCCGGTGATCTACTTCCACCCGGCGGCGGGGCGGCCGCGGCCGCAATCGCTGAACGTCGACGTCTCGTTCCACGGCGGCTGGCTGACCGAGTTCTATCCCGAGGCGAAAGCCGACGCCCCCGGCCTCGAGGCCGGCAAGTTCACCTTCGGCCCGATCACTCCGGATACGCTCGGCAGCCTCGCCTGGCACGGCCTACAGGTGGGCACCGATCGGCCGGGGCCGCAGACCGAGGAGCACGTGTGGACCGCGCCGCGGCAGGTGAACGCCGTCGGCGTCACCTCGGCCGGCGGCGAGAGCGAGAAGTATCTGTTCTACCGCGGCGTGGGGCGGATCGATTCGCCGCTCCGCGTCGTCACCGATCTGGCCACCAACACGCTCTACCTGCGGAGCCAGGCCGGCGACCTCACGGCGAAACAGCCGCTGCCCGTGCCGGCGGCTTGGCTAGTCCACGTGCGGGCCGACGGCCAGGCGGCCTGGCGGAGCCTGCCGGCGGTGGAACTGACGCAGGACCGCGAGCGGAATCTCGCGTCGGCCAGCGCAGGCTTCGACGAGAAGGAGTTCGGCGCCGACCGGCTGGACGAACTGCGCTCGAGCATGCATGCCGCGCTCGTGGCCGATGGCCTGTTCGCCGACGAAGCGACCGCCATGCTCGAGACCTGGCGGCGGGCGTACTTCCACAGCCCGGGCCTGCGGGTCTTCTACCTCGTGCCGACGGCCTGGACCAACCAGACCTTGCCGCTCAAGCTCTCGGCCCCTGCCCAGATCGAGCGGGTGATGGTCGGCCGCATCGAACTGATCAGTCCGGAGCAGCGGGCGAATCTGGCCAAGCTGGCGAGCGGCCCCAAGACCAACGCGAACTGGGTGCAGCTGGTGTACGCGTCGCCGAACGCGAATCGGTTCTTCGAGGGGCGGGCCGACTTCGGCGATCTCGGGGTGAAGATTCCGGCCGACTACCAGACGTACTTAGACCTCGGCCGCTTTCGCAACGCCCTGGTGATCGACGCCGAACGCAAGCAGCCGACCGAGACGCTGCGGACGTTCATCGACATGTACGGGCTGTGGCTCTTCCGGCCGGAGGCGAAGTAGCAGCGTGGTCGGAGCAAACGCGGTTTCTCCCCCCGGCGACTCGCCGGGGGGCTAATAAGTGGCTCACCGCGGTAAGC
>JBGAPH010000063.1:0-34502 GCA_044221365.1 Pirellulales bacterium | reverse complement strand
CAGCCCCCCTTAGCGCCGATCAAGCCCCGCACCTCTGGCGGCAGGCCCTGGCCGGAATCGACGGCCTGCTCGGCGATCACGCCGGCCTGGCGGCCGGCGTAGCAATTTCTGGGCCAAACCTGCTGGTCGTGCAGTTCGAAGCGAAGTACAATTTCTCGAAGGAGTTCTGCGAGCGTCCCGCGGAGAGCGAAAAGCTGCGGACGGCCCTCCGCGAGGCCGCCGGACAAACGGTCAACCTGCGGTTCGACGTCGTCGCGGCCCCCGCCGTCGACGCCCCCAACGGCCCGGCCCGGCGGTCGTCGTCGAAGCGGGAACGGCTGGCAGAGCGGTCGCAACACCCCCTGGTGAAGCGGCTCGGAGAAGTTTTCGAGGCCCGCCCGGTGGCGCTCGATGAGCCTGACAACAAATGACTTAGAGCGCTGCGGCGTTCGTCCAAGGCGAGAAAATGTTCCAAGGACTCGGCAATTTGGCATCAATGTTGATACAAGCCCAGCAGGTGGGTGGCAAGTTGCGGGACATGGCGGGCGACCTCCGCTCCCGCCGCGTCACCGGCGCCTCGGGGGGCGGCCTCGTCGAGGTCGAAGCCAACGGCCTGGGCGAGGTCCTGCAGGTGCGGCTCGACCCGAGCCTGCTGGCGCAGCAGGACCGCGAGCTGCTCGAGGACCTGCTGCCGGCGGCGATTAACGACGCCTTGGCCCGCGCCAAGCAACTGCATTTCGACGCCATGAAAGGAATGACCGACGGCCTGAACCTGCCTGGACTCGACGCGGCGCTGGCCAAAATGACGGGCCTCGGCGGCGGCGAAGATCCGGGGTTGAAGACTTAAGGCGGGCGGCGTGCCCAAGGATGTAAAGCGCTTCCCGGTGAACCAACCAACGTGCCCCAACTAACCGAATCCGTAACGCGACTGATCGAGGAGTTCTCCAAGCTGCCCGGCGTGGGACGCAAGTCGGCCGAGCGGCTCACCTACCACATGTTGCGGGTTCACAAGAACGAGGCGTTGGCCCTGGCCGACGCGATCCGCAGCGTGAAGGAGAACGTGCGGTACTGCAAAACATGCTTTCATCTGGCCGAGTCCGACGAATGCGAAATCTGCCGCGACCCGCGCCGCGACCGCTCGCTGCTCTGCATCGTGGAGCAGCCGCGCGATTTGATCGCGCTCGAGCAGGCGGGCGTGTTTCGCGGGCTCTATCACGTGCTCTTGGGGCGGATCGCGCCGCTCGAAGGCGTGGGCCCCGATCAACTGACGATCGAGCCGCTGATCGAACGCGTGCGCTCGGGAGAATTCCGCGAGATCATCATGGGCACCAATCCGACGCTCGAGGGGGACGGCACGGCGCTCTATTTATCGAACTTGCTGGCCGATCTGCCGGTCGAGGTCACGCGGCTTGCTCGGGGCTTGACGACCGGCAGCGTGCTAGAATTTGCAAACCGAGAGATTTTGGCCGACGCCCTGGCGGGCCGGCAGAAGTTTTGAGAACAACGACCGGTCGCGCGGATGGCGCGGCACGCAACGTCGCCACGATCGACAGGGCCGTTCGGCCCGGCGGCGCGAATCGCCTTTAGGAAACTCGCTCGAGACCCCCGACCATGCGACTCTCATTCGGCCAAGAGCTGCGGCAGGTTCAAAAACAGATCCTCGCGCCGCGGATGATCCAGTCGATGGAGATCCTGCAGTTGCCGATCATGGCCCTGCAGGACCGGATTCTTCAGGAGATCCAGGAGAACCCGACGCTCGAGATGCTCGAGGACGATCCGGATCTGCCGGACGAGCCCAACGACAAAGAAGACCCCGACGCCCCCACGCTCGAAGAGCGGGAACTGGTGGTCGACGAGAACAAGGACAACGCCGAGGACTTCGAGCGACTCCTGAACCTCGACGAAGAGTGGCCCGATCACTTTGAGGAGCGCTCCCGCCCCTCGGCCCAGCGGATCGAAGAGGAGGGCGACCGCAAGCACGACGCCATGGCCAACATGGTCGATCGGCCCGAGAGCCTGCAGGACCATCTGCACGCCCAGCTCTGCGAGCTCGAGTTGACGCCTGAACTGCGGCAGATGGCCGACCGGATCATCTACAACCTCGACCATGACGGCCGCTTCTCGATGCGGCTCGAGGACATCCTCGATCCGACGGGCGGTCCAGGGCAATTGTCGATCGCCCAGAAGGCGCTCGCGATCGTGCAGCGTCTCGACCCCGCCGGCGTGGCCGCGCGCGATCTGCGCGAGTGCCTGCTCTTGCAGTTGCGGCCCGACATGCCGTTCTACGAGCAGCTCAAGACGCTGATCACCTCGCACCTCGAAGACCTCGAGCACAATCGGCTGCCGGCCATTTCGCGCCGCACCGGCTACTCGATCGACACGATCCATGAAGCCTGGGAAGAGCTCCGCACGCTCAATCCCAAGCCGGGCAGCGAGTATCAAACATCGTTCGTGCCGAACGTCACGCCCGACGTATTCCTCGAAGTCGTCGAGGGGGGCGGCTACCGGGTACGGCTGGAGGACGGCCGCACGCCCAGCCTGTACATCAGCCCCTACTATCGGCAGCGGCTGATGAGCGGCCAGGCCACCGAGGCCGAGCGCGAGTTCATCAAGCGGAAGATCAACTCGGCCCAGTGGCTGATCGACTCGATCGAACAGCGCCGCAACACGCTGCACAAGGTGGCCCAGGCGATCGTCGACCACCAGACGTCATTCCTGGAAAAGGGCCCCGAGTCGATCGAGCCCCTCAAGATGCAGCAGATCGCCGACAAGGTGGGCGTGCACGTGACCACCGTCAGCCGGGCGGTCGACGACAAGTGGATTCAAACCCCGCGCGGCATCTTCCCGCTCAAGCGGTTCTTCGTGGGGGGCACGGTGAGCGCCGACGGCGACGAGGTCGCCTGGGACACGGTGCGGCTCAAGCTGCAAGAGATCATCGACCACGAGAACAAGCAGGAGCCGTATAGCGACGACGAGCTGGTGCGCGAGCTGGGCCGCCACGGCCTGACCGTGGCCCGCCGCACGGTGACCAAGTACCGCAAGGCGATGAAGATCCCTAGCTCCCGCCAGCGCAAGGATTGGACCCTGACGACCGGCAACGGCGCCTCGCGCAAGCACGAAGAGAACGGGCACGACGACGAAGAGTAGTGGGCGAGCTGCAAGGCCTTTTTGGCAGAGCGGTTCTACGGCATCGCCCGAGACGGCTTTGGACGCGATCCCGAGTCTGTGGGTGCAGGCCGCTCTTCTCCTACTTGCCTGGTCCTGGCAGCGTCACGGAAAGAATGCGATAGCAGCCCAGCAAGCCGGTTGCTACAATACCGGCTTCCGACCAAGCGGCCCCCGGGCCGCTGGCTCGGGGCGTGGCGCAGCCTGGCTAGCGCGCTTGACTGGGGGTCAAGAGGTCGCAGGTTCAAATCCTGTCGCCCCGACTTACAGAACCGAAGATGTCATCTTCGCCCGTGCGGAGGTGAATCTCCCCTGATTCGAAGGGGCATTCGGTTCTTTTGCCGCGCTCGACGCGGCCGAAACTGAGGTCGATCCGGCTCACAAAGAGCCGAAACACCTCGCGCCGTCGCGCGGGGTCCGCCGCGGCCAGCTCTTGGCCGAGGTGTTCGATGCGGCTCAGCAGGTCCTGGACCTGCGCGTCGATGTCTCGCGGCTGGGCCGCCGCCTTGGCGCGGCGAATCTGCTCCTGGAGCTGATCCCGCTGCCGCTTCATGGCCGTCAGCTTGGCCCCGATCAGGTCCAGGACCTCCGCCGGGGCCCGCAGGAAGTTTTCGGCGGCCCGGTCGATTTCGCGGTTGAGCTCGCTCACCTGCTTCCGCATTGCTTCGAGCCCGGCCGGGCTCGTCGCCGCCTGGGCCCGGAGCTGTGCCCGCAATGCCGACCCTAGCCGCTCCAGATTGTGCGGGGTCAAGAGGCTGTCCTGGAGCTTCCGCACGAGCACGTCGACAAGCTGGTCCTGGTGCATTCCGTGGCAGCCGCAGCCGTGCGGGTTGTTCTTGCCGCTGCGGCAGTAGGTCGAGCAGACGTACTTGGGGTACTTGTGCCCTTTGGCTTGGAGCGTGGCGCCGTGCATTTTGCAGCCACAGCGGGCGCAGTAGACGAGTCCCGAGAGCAGGAAGGCGTCGCCGTTCTCCTTGGTGTGAGAGCGGTAGGAGACGCCAGCCTTGCTTCGCCGGCGATCGTGGATCTTGACCTGAACCCGCTCGAAAAGGTCCTGGGTGACCAGCGCCTCGTGGGCATTCTCGACCACGATCCAGGCTTCCTGGGGATTGTCGACCGCCAGCGGTTTGCCGGCGGCCGAGAGCGTCACCTCCGCTCGATCCCGCTCCCGAATCTGTCCCGCGGCCACGCTGTGGTACTTTCCTTCGCGTCGCTTGGCCCAGGTAAACGTGCCCGTGTAGTTGTTGTTCTCGAGCATCGCCTTGATGCTGGCGGCGTACCAGGGACCGCCGTTGGGGCCGGCCAGCCCTTGGGCGTTGAGCTGGTCGGCGAGGGACCGTAGACCGCAGTCGGTGTCGGCGTAGGTCGCGAAGAGCCAGCGCACCGTCGACACCTTAACCGGATCTTCCGACGGCACGAGCGTGGTCCGCCAGCATCGTGGCTTGCTGAACCGCTCGCCGTTGCGGATGCGCTGCCGATGCTCCCCCTGCTCATCGACCAGCATCCGGTCGTAGCCGTAGGGGGCCGCCTGGCCGCAGAGGAAGCCCTGCTGGGCAATACCCGCTAGGGAGCGGGACACATTCCGCGACAGGTCGGTCAGGAACGAGTGCTTCCCCTCAGCGTGCAAGGCGTTCATGATCCGCCCGGTAAAGCAGTCCCAGTCGACCAGTCCTTCGGCCACGGTGACCAGCTTCACGCCGGCTTGCCGGAGCGGATAGATCCAGCGGCCGGCCTCGATGCTGTCGAAGCGGCCGAACCGCGAGTAGTCCCAGCAGAGGATGACTTCGAAGTCTCGGCCGTTGGTGGCCGCCTTGTGCATGCGGAGGAACTCGAGCCGCCGCTCCGTGGCGTCGCCGCTGATTCCGCTGTCGGTGTACCAGCGGAGAATGCGGTAGCCATGCAGACCAGCGTAGGCCTCGATCTCTCGACGCTGGTCATCGAGCGACCGTTCCTGGCGGTTGGTGCTGCGCCGAAGGTAAGCGACTGCGGGAATCTGAGGGGCAGCGTGAGCGTTCACTTCCATGAGCCTCCAAGCAGGCGGAATCGATCTCGTTCAGCATTGGAACCACGGCAGCAAACAACTGCAAGTCGCAGCGTTCACGGCCGATAATCTGTCCGTCTTGACCGCCCACCCGCTCAAAACCCTCGAATTCGTGCGCGTCGGCTACCGGCGGTAGGCAGCAGGGGGAGACACGGTCGGACGGGGGCGACGGGGCCTCCGCCGCGCTTCGAGCTGCTGCCTCTCTTCCACCGTCAACCGAACCAAGTTACTTGATGTGGTAATTCATGCTGGCCTCCATGTAAAAAATTCGGAGGCCACATGCTATCGCCTGAACCCAAGGCCGCGACAGAGCACTGGAGGCCTGCGCGCGCCGTGCGATTGGCTACAGCCTCGCCAACAATTTTTTTCGCGACCGGCGACAACCCGCGAGATGAATTCAGGCGGGCCGAAGGCTCGATGAGGATCGGCGTGGCCAGCTCCTGTGTCTCGAAGACGCCGCCGGCGAGGCGATCTATGTGCTGGTGAGCCCGCTGGCCGAGCCAGGAAAAAAGTGCGCAACTCCTTGCTGATTGGGTCCTTGGCCGTCGGTAAGATGGGGAGTCACACCCTCTATTCTCGGCTATTTCGGCCGTGGCAGAGGGTTCCCCTGTAACCATTCGCCGCGGCGCGCAGGATTAGTTCTGGAGTCTGTTCGATGCGCCCCAGCCCCGAACCCTTGACCGAAGAACTGCTCGACCGCGTGCAGGGCGGCGACCGGCAGGCCGCCGAGGCCTTGCTGGCCCGGCACCGCGATCGCCTGCGAAAGATGATCCATGCCCGGCTGGATCCCCGCCTGAAGCGCCGGGTCGACCCCTCGGACGTGGCCCAGGAGGCCTTGGCCGAGGCGGCCCAGAAGCTGGCCGACTATGCGAGCCGCCGCCCGCTTCCCTTCTATCCCTGGTTGCGGCAGATCGCCTGGGAACGGCTCGTCCGGCTCCACCGCCGGCACGTGGCGGCCGCCAACCGCTCAGTGCGTCGCGAAGTGAGCGACGAGCTGCGCCTGCCCGACGAGTCGGCCTTGGCACTGTTCAGCGGCGTGCGGGCAGGCGGGACCAGCCCCAGCGGCCAGGCCATCGGCCGCGAGCTGCAAGCGCGGGTTCGCGAGGCGCTGGGCACGCTCTCGGCGGCCGACCGCGAGATCCTCGTCCTGCGGCACGTCGAGCAGCTTTCGACGAAGGAAGTGGCAGCGGTGCTCGGCAAGAGCCCGAGCGCCGTCAAGCTGCGGTTGCTGCGGGCCCTGCGGCGGTTACAGACTGCACTTGAAGGCTCCGAGGGAGGCCGCTGATGCGCACCTCGCGCGAATCGACCTCGGCCAAGAGCGGATCGGAGCGCTTGCTGGCCGAATTGCTCGAGCAACTGACCGAACGAGTTCAGGCGGGCCACGCGGCCAACCTCGAGGAGTTGTTGGCCCAGTGCCCCGAACACGCGGAGGAGATTCGCCGCTACCTGCCGGCCTTGCACTCGCTGGCGGAAATCGACGCCTCGACGCTGGGACCAGCCGGGTCGGACCGTGGGCTTCCCGGCGTCGGCTTGGGCTTGCTCGGTGATTTCCGTCTGCTTCGCGAGGTCGGCCGGGGCGGGATGGGGGTGGTTTACGAGGCGGAGCAGCTCTCGCTCGGCCGGAGGGTGGCGCTCAAGGTGTTGCCGTTCGCAGCGATGCTCGACGAGCGGCGCTTGCAGCGGTTCAAGAACGAGGCTCACGCTGCCGCCGTCCTACAGCACCCGCACATCGTGCCGGTGTATGGCGTGGGCTGCGAGCGCGGAGTGCACTATTACGCAATGCAGTTGATCGACGGCTGCAGCCTGGCAGAGGCGCTGGCGGAACGCGCACCGGAATCCGCGGCGCGGGCGCCTGTAGGGTCCGCTATGCGGGCCAACTCCGACCTCCCTTTCCCTCCGGGAGAGGGCCGGGGTGAGGGTCCGATGGGCGAGCTCTCGTCGGTCGATCCACCTCCTGCCGCCGCGCCCGGCTGGTCCGCACAGCGGACCCTACACGCCGAGACCGTGGCTGCGGCCGCCGGCTCCACACTTCGCGACCCGTCCGACCGCAACCGCTTCCGCCACATCGCCGAGCTCGGCATCCAGGCCGCCATGGCCTTGGCGTATGCCCACGCGCAGGGCGTGATCCACCGCGACATCAAGCCCTCGAACCTGCTCATCGACCGCGCGGGCAAGCTGTGGGTGACCGACTTCGGCCTAGCCCGCCTGCAGGCCGACGGCCACGAGCTGACGCTGACCGGCGACGTGTTGGGCACGCTGCGCTACATGAGCCCCGAGCAGTTGAGCGGCGAGCAAATCGTCGACGAGCGCACCGACGTCTACTCCCTGGGGCTGACGCTGTACGAGCTGTTGGCAGGCCGGCCAGCCTTTGGCGAAACGGCCCGCGAGCGGCTGATCGGACAAATCCTCAACTCCGATCCACCGCCGCTGCGCAAGGTCGACGCCGGGATCCCCCGCGACCTCGAGACGATCGCCGCCAAGGCGCTCGCGAAGGACCGCGACGCCCGCTATGCGTCCGCACGGGCGCTGGCGGACGACCTGCACAGGTATTTGGAACGGAAGCCGATCCTGGCCCGGCCAAGCACGCGCCGCGAGGCGCTGGGCCGGTGGGCGCGGCGAAACCCGACGGTGGCGGCGCTGAGCGCGGTGCTGTCCATCTTGCTGACGTTGTCGGCCGTCGGCGCCAGCCTAGCGGCATGGCGGCTGGCGGACGTAGCGAATCGTGAACGCCTGCTGCGGGCCGATACGGCGGGTAAACTGCGGGCGGCTGACCTCAATCGGGCCAAGCACGCGATCGACCGCGGCGATCTGGCAGGAGCTGTGCAACTGCTCGAGGCGCATGCGGGCGAGCCCGGCGGGTTCGAGTCAGACTACCTGGCCGAGCTCTGCCGATCCGGGGCCACGGCGCGGGTGCTGCCCCACAACATGCAAGTGGTGGACGTCACATTCGCTCCCGGCGGCAATCTGCTTTGCGCGTCCACATGGTTGCACGAATTTCAGCTCTGGGACTACGCGAAACGCCAATCGCTTTGGCACGAGCGCTCGTTCGGCGCCCAGGTGACGAGGATCGCGTTCCGCCAGGCGGGGCAGCAGCTCGTTTCGGCCTCGCGGGACGGAGATGTTCGCGTGTGGGACGTCGTCCAGCGTAAGGAGCTCTATCGGTTCAGCGATCCGGAGCTCGACGCGTGGGCGATGGACGTTTCACCTACGACCGATCTGATCGCGATCGGCTACTGCGAACGGTACGCTCACTATCCGCACAATGGCCGAGCGCGGCTGGTGGTGTGGGATCCAGAGCGGGACGCGATCGTCTACGAAGCGCCCCCGTTTCGCGAAAAGGTGCTGCATTTAAAGTTCTCGCCCGACGGCCGCACGCTGGCGATGGCCACTTACGCCGACGACGTGCGATTGTTCGACACTTCGAGTTGGCGGGAACTGCCTCCGCTCGGGCCGCATGCGGCCGGCGTGTTCACTCTGGCGTTTAGCCGCGATGGCAAGCTCCTGGCCTCGGGAGGAGGGATTCGCAGCCGCCGCTCGCTCGTGGGTGAGATCAAGCTCTGGAACACCGCCGACTGGAGCGTGCTCCAAACCTACTACGGACATTCGCGCAAGGTCTACGGTCTGGCGTTCCTGCCCGACAACCGCACGCTGCTTTCGGGCGCCGAGGATAGCACGCTGTCCGCCTGGGATACCGGCGACCTCGCCCGCCGCACACCGCTGCGGACCGTGCTCGCGCACTCTGGCGCATTGTGGGACGTCGATGTTTCGCCCGACGGCGCGGTGGTGGCGACCGCCGGCACGGACAACGCCGTGCGGCTCTGGTCGACGGCGGAATTGGTCCGGGAGCCAGAGAATCCGGTGGAGCGCGCGGACTATGCCCGCGTCGTGATCGACCTGGCCTTCGCCGATGAGGGCCGGCTGACCTGCACCAGCGTGATGGACGGCACGGTCGTCGTACAAGACGCCGCCACCGGGGTGGTGCGGCACACGTTTTCCGGCCGACTGGACCTCGACGACGTACAGTACGTGGCGGTCAGCGATCCGCTGCGGCTCCTGGCCGTCAACCATGCGGCAAGCCCCAGCGAGTTGGGGGCGATCCTAGGCTACGACTACGCCACCGGGGAACGCCGCTGGCAGTACCGCGTGCCCGCCCCAGGGTCTGGCGCCCTGGCGTTCGACCGCTCCGGGCGGCTGCTGGCGGTGGGAACGGCGCAGGGGATCGACCTGCTCGATGCCTCGTCGGGCCGCCTGGTGCGACGCGTGCCCGTCGCAGCGAAGTTCATCTTCAATAGCGCCTTCTCCCCCGATGGGCGCTGGCTTGCTTGCGCCAGTTGGGGCCGCACACACCTGGTCGACACGCGCTCCTGGCAAGAAGTGGGCTCGCTCGAGAGCGACAGATTCTACACGTTCGCCCTCGATTTCTCCCCCGACGGCGCGCACCTGGCCACCGGCGGCTCCGATGGTGCGATTCGCATCTGGAATTTCGCCACGGGGGAACTGGTCTTGAACTGCCGCGGGCACGCCGACCACATCTACTCGGTCGAGTATTCACCCGACGGCCGCCGGCTGCTCTCGGGCGCCAAGGACCGCACGGTACGGATCTTTGATCCAGAAAGCGGTGAATGTTTGCTCACGCTGTCCGACCACGATGGTTGGGTGTTCCGCGCCCGCTGGTCGCCCGACGGGAAGACGGTGGCCTCCTGCGGAGAGGACCGTACGGTGATCCTGCGTCACAGCGCGCCGCGCAGGGCATCCACGGCCCTGCCGCATCACTGATTTGCACGGGGCCACAATTGACGACGCCGGCCACAAAAGGCACGAGCACGCATGCGCTCACGAACTCAACGCACGCCCAATCCCAAGCGCCGCCTTCGCGGCAAACCGCTTGAGGACCGCCGGCTCCTGGCTTGGGGGCCGGAGATGGTGGCGGACTTGAATCAGAACGGCAGTGGAGTGAGCACTCTCCCACTCGTAGCGCTCAACGACGATCGCATCATGTTCATTGGGGAAACGGAAAACCAGCTTTGGGTGAGTGATGGAACACCGGCGGCAAGCCATGCGGTCGCCGAGATTTCAACGGGCCGATGGACTCCGTTCGGTTTGAACTCGAGGGTCGTGTTCGCCGGCGCCTACGCCGAAAATCACTATCAGCTCTGGACCACCGACGGCGTCGCGGATGGGACGCGGCGTCTGGGGGCCTTCGTCGTCAACGAGTCCAGCGGCGCTCTAGGTGTGCTCCGCAACGGCGTGGTCTGGAAGGACGCGTTCTACTTTTTGGGCGAGAACACGCTGACCGGCGAACAAGGACTCTGGCGAACGGATGGTACTGAACAAGGCACGGCATGGTTGACGGAAGCTCCAACGTGGGAAACGGGCGACTCCGCCTTCAATGGAGCCTTCCTTGGTCCGATCGGCGGCCGGCTGCTCTACGTAGCTGCGGACCGAGTCGTGGCGACCGACGGAACCGCCTCCGGCACGACCGACGCAAGCTTGACATTTCCTCGCGCTGCGCTCTGGGAGAACGTTGTCCTCGGAGACCAAGTGCTGTTCGTCGACACCGTCAGTCAGGGCTCCCCCCAGCAAGGGCTTTGGCGAACCGACGGCGCGCCAGACGGCGCCACGCTACTGATGCCATTCGCGGACAATGAGTTCGGCAGTCTTCTCGGGTTACTCGACAACCAAGCGCTCTTTCTGGTGGCCTCCGTGGACGATCAGGGCCGGCCAGGCAAGATCTGGTTGGGGGCTACAGATGGCAGCGTCGCAGGCACGTCAGCGGTGAGAACCCTGAGCGACGAGTCGGACAGGAACTCGTTTTGGATTTCCGGCGACCGCTCCATCAACTCGCACGGAGTTGGCTTCTTTTCGTCGGGGGGAGCGCTCTGGCAAACGGACGGTACCGAGCAGGGCACACGGCAAGTCGCCCCTTCTCAGCTCGCGCTCGGAAACCTCACCGGCCTTGGGGTTACCTTTCCAGGCAATCTCTTCGCCGTCGCACGTGGCGCACTCTATTTCGGCGCCGACGACGGCGTCCATGGCTACGAACTCTGGAAACTCGCCCCCTTGCCTGGCGACACGAACTACGACGGCCGCGTGGACCTGACCGACTTCGGCCTCTTGAAGGCCAACTTCGGCCGCACGGGCGACAATCTGCCCGGCGAACTCGACTACGACGGGGATGTGGACCTCGACGACTTTGGGATTCTCAAGGCGAACTTCGGCGTCGTGGGCCACGTTGTGCTGCACGCCTCGGACATTCCTAGTGCGGCTGAACCATCACCGCCGGCGCGCATCGCCGCGCACGACTACGCGCTGGCTGCCCTGGGCCTGGCCTACCGCGCCGTCGACGAGGGTGAGCCCCGAGAGGAACTCCCATGAAAGCTCTTGTTGACCCTTCTCACCGCTGCCGCATCGAGCCGCTCGAAGGCCGCCGGCTACTGGCCTGGGGGCCGGAGATGGTGATGGACTTAAATCCTACTCCCGTGCTGCTGGAGGTGTCGCTCCGAGAGGTGGCGGGAACCGCGGCGCTGTACGTTGCCGATCAGCCGAGCGAGTACTGGACCACCGATGGTACGCCGGCGGGGACTAAGCAGGTCGAACGCCCTCTTGCCGAGCAACCTGCCGAGTCAGTGATGATCGCTGGCGTGCGCTACTTTGCGCACTCGGAGACGGAAACGGGACGCGAGCTGTGGAAGGATGCAGGCGACGGGCCCTCGCTTGTTCGCGATATCAACCCCGGGCCGGCCAGCTCGGGTCCGCGAATGCTTACTAGTGCCGGCGACAGCCTGTACTTCCGTGCCCAGCACCCGGAACATGGCGACGAGCTGTGGCGGAGCGACGGCACCGCGGAGGGAACGCACTTGGTGAAAGACATCCGGCCCGGCTCCGGCGGCTCCGAGCCCTACGGACTGCTGGCCATCGACGGTGCGGTGTACTTCGTGGCCGAGGACGGCACGCACGGGTTTGAGCTGTGGCGGAGCGACGGTGCCGAGGCCGGGACTCGCCTGGTCAAAGACATCAATCCCGGCTCGTCGTCGGCGCACATTGCCGACTGGCAAATGGCGCCTCTGGGGCAAGCCGTCATCTTTGCCGGCGATAGCGATTCGGGTCGGCAAGTCTGGGCTAGCGATGGGACTGCCGATGGCACGCGGTTGCTCTTAAATAATGGCTCGATTGGGCAGCAAGCTTTCGGCAGCGTGAACGGTCGCGTGCTGTTCCACATCCACAACCGCGGCGAGCTCTGGTCGACGGACGGAACCCCGGAGGGTACACAGCTCGTGGCGAAGATGGGCGACATGGTTCCACAACTGAGGTTGGGTGACCAGGCGCTGCTGTTCCTCGCCGACGGCCTACTCTGGAAGTGCGACGGCACGACCGCCTCGCCATTTCAGCCGGAGATTTTCGGGAACGGCCGCCAGATCGAACGGGCTGTCGCGGTCAATGAGGGACTGTTCATTCTCACAGAGATTCCGAGCGGGGCGCATGAGCTGTGGTGGACCAATGGGGAGCCGTCCGAAACGATGGGTCTTCGGGAACTGCCGCCGACGTTGGGGACGGCGACTGGGGTTCGCAGTACCTGGCTCGCGAGCCTAGACGAAGCGATCTACTTTACGGGCCCGAATGACGCCCCTTTTGCGACCGGCCAGGCCCTGTGGCGCGTCGACGCTGATGGGCGGAACCCTGTGACGCTGGTCACCACGGCCGACGAGGGATTTGCCTTCCCGTTGCTTCAAACCGTCGGCGAGCGAGTCGTGTTCGCCATGAACTACCTCGGTCACGGCTGGGAACTGTGGACGACCGATGGAACCGAGCCGGGAACACATCGACTAGGAGGGTTCTCGTTCTATGCCGGCCTAGGCGCCGGACCTGGGACAACGGCAATGGTCTTCAACGGTCTGTTGTACTTCTTCGGGCAGGACGCCGGGTTCACGGAAGGATTGTGGCGGACTGATGGAACCGAGGCGGGGACAACCCTCGTTGCAGCAGTCCCGCTGTTTAATGGCTCGAATGAGCCGTACGTCCACAGCTTCCGCGGCACACTCTATTTCTCGACCCTAGGGCAACTCTATGCCAGCGACGGAACGCCCGAGGGCACCGCGTCCGTCGACAATCCTACGCTGGCCGAGGCCTTCGCTCGTGGCGCGGTCGAGATCGAGGACGTGCTCACCTATTCGACCACGGAATCGAACGAGTTTGGCGATTGGCACATGCTTCTCGTGCAAACTGATGGAACGCCGCTGGGAACTTGGGTCCGACGGCAGTTCCCCGAAGACCATTGGGTCTATTTGCTGGGCGCGGTGGAAGGGTCCCTGTTCTACGGCATCGAAGACCAGACGGACCCCGGCAGGGGAAGTTCCTGGCTTGGAGTGCAGAGCTTTCGGATCATTCACGGTGGGCTAATTCAAGACTTCCCTCGATTCGCCGATTCGTTTCTCCCGCGCCCCGAAGGACTGATGAACCTGTACGGCACCGCCTTCTTTACCGCCGGCGACATTGCGGGCAATGAGCTGTGGCGGAGCGACGGCGCCGCCGAAGGAACCGTGCGCGTCGCCGATATACATCCAGGGGCAGCCTCGGCGCTCGAAGGTCGAACGGGGCAAGTGACGTGGGAAGGTCACGGTTTCACCTCGCTCGGCGGCGCTCTCTACTTCGCCGCCAACGACGGCGACCACGGTTACGAACTCTGGAAGCTCACCCCGCTTCCCGGCGACACGAACTACGACGGCCGCGTAGACCTGACCGACTTCGGCCGCGTGAAGGCCAACCTCGGCCGCACGGGCGACAACCTGCCCGGCGAGCTCGATTACGACGGCGATGTCGACCTCGACGACTTTGGGATTCTCAAGGCGAACTTCGGCGTCGTGGGCCACGCCCCCCTTGCCGCGCCACGGGCGTCGTTGCAGCCGCAGGCAGAACAGAACGCAGCGGTGGATCAAGCGCTCGCCGCACTCGGCCTGGCCTGGCGCGCGGCCGACGAGTCCGATGAAGAGGAACTGCCATGAAGCTCAATTGCATTCACGGCCATCGGTGCCGAATCGAACCGCTCGAAGACCGGCGGCTGCTCGATGCGACACCCTACCTGGTGAAGGACGTCAATGAGGGTTGGGACCCCGAGCAAATCGACGCGTTCCGGATTTTCCCTGCCTGGATTGGCGAGTTCGAGCCGCATCGACTGCTCGACGTTGCCGGAACCCTCTACTTCACAGCGTACGGGAACGAAGGCGAAGTCGAACTCTGGAGAACCGACGGGAGTGGAGCCGGCACCGAAGAGGTCGCCAGGATGAATTCTCTCACGGACGCGCTGACGGTCGTCGGGAAGACCCTGTATTTCAATGCGTTAGGAGTTCACGCTGCGGCGATGGAAGATGGGCTATGGAGGACTGACGGCACAGTGGAAGGCACGGTGCTCATCAAGGCTGGGCTCCAGGTGACTACGCCTTTCGAATTCGACCCTCTCGTGGAGTTCAACGGCGCGCTCTATTTCACGGAACAATCCGTTGCTAGCGGGCCTGAGCTATGGATGACCGACGGGACCCAGGCCGGTACCGCACGGGTCAAAGACATCCGCCCGGGATTCGAGGGCTCCTTTCCGGAGGGATTCAAGTCGATCGATGGCGCGCTCCTCTTCACCGCCGACGACGGGGTCAGCGGCAGGGAGCTTTGGAGGCCCGACGGGACCGAGGCCGGCACCGTGCTCGTCAAGGATATCGATCCAGGAGCGTACCCCTCGACCGAAGCGTCGTGGTTGGGACCGGTTGTCAACGGCGAACTCTACTTCGCGGCCGACGACGGGACGAGCGGCCGCGAGCTGTGGAAGAGCGATGGGACCGAAGCGGGAACGGTGCTCGTCAAGGACGCAAATCCGGGCCCCGGGAGCTCGTTCCCACGGGGATTCACAAGCGTTGATGGCAAGCTCTACTTCATCAACTTCCACGGAGACATCGCCGGAGACGTCGCCCAGTTGTGGAGGTCCGACGGGACCGGAGAAGGCACTCTTTTCGTCAAGAGCTTCCCGGGCACGCTGTTTGAAGTGCCGGCCAACTTGACCGATGTCAACGGAACCCTGTTTTTCAACCGCGGTGGAGAGGTGTGGAAGTCGGATGGCGCCGAAGCCGGGACTGTGCTCGTGAAGACCGGACTGACCATGGACGCAGATGGGAAGCGCCCGTTCGTTCATATGAACGGCGCCTGGTACTTCGCGACTCATGACGCAGCACTCGGCGCGAAGCTCTGGAAGACTGACGGCACCGAGGCAGGAACCGTCCTCGTCACATCGATTGGGCCAGCCGGCTCGCTCGTTCGCCAGTTGACGAGCGCCGATGGCCTGCTGTACTTCGTCCACCAAGATCGCGCGGCCGATCCTCAACAGTTCGAGCTGTGGCAAAGCGACGGCAGCGAGGTCGGGACGGTTCGCCTCGCCGACCTTCCGCCGCCGTCTGATCCGTACGGCCCGCGGCAGTTAACCCTGTCTGGCGAGCGACTGTACTTCCACTACTCAACCGCTCCCTGGGGCCGGGAATTGTGGGCGGTCGACCTGGCGCCTCCCGACCCGCTGCCCGGCGATGCCAACGGCGACGGCAGGGTGGACCTCACCGACTTCGGGCTGCTCAAGCTGCACTTCGGCCAGTCGCCGGCGACGCTCGCCGAAGGGGACTTCAGTGGAGATCACGTGGTCGGCCTCGACGACTTCGGCATCCTCAAGCTGAACTTCGGCCGCATGGCGCCGCGGACCGACGCGCCGGCCCAGGTGGCTCAGGACGTGGCTACCCAACAGCGGCTGACTGCGGCCGCGCTGGCGCTGGCGGTCGACCAGGCGCTGGCCGAGGCGGACAACGACGACGCGCTCGCTGGCCTTGGCTCGCCGGTGGATAGGCTTCCGGGAATTCCTCGACACGCCCGTGAGAAAGTGAGCACAACGTGAAGCCGCGTCGTTTGCCAAAGCCGCTCGGAAGCACGCTGTTCCGCATTCTGGCGATCGCGTCGCCGGCCCTCCGTCTCGACCGCCGTGCTAGGCGTCCTCAGGAGCGTCAGGCCACGAGACACGAGCCATCGTTTGGCAGTCCGAGGCGCACCGTGAGTACGGGTGCTTGGGTTGGCCGGAGGAGAGACCCATTGATTCGTCCGTCCCATTTTCTCGTCGCACTTTTGTCGGTGGCGCTTTACGTCTGGTCGAGCGATGCTGCCGCCCAGCGCTTCGAGCGGATGATCGTGTTTGGCGACAGCTCGAGCGACACCGGCAACGTCCAGGTCCTGTCCGAGGGCAAGCTGCCCCCTTGGCCCGCCTACTACGAAGGACGCTGGTCGAACGGGCCCGTTTGGGTTGAGTATCTGGCGGGCCGCTTGAGGTTGCCGAACCCCGAAGCCAACCTGAAGGGGGGCACGAACTACGCCTACGCCTACGCCGAGTCCGGTTTCGAACTCCGCTCCGTGACGGACGGAGTGGAGATCGCCGTGCCGGGCATGGGGCTCCAGATCGATGAGTTCCTCGCACAGGATCGGCCTGGCCAGGACGATCTGATCGTCCTTTTCGGGGGCTACAACGATTTGGGGCCGGGCGGGCAGGGCAACGTCCAGGTAATCGTCGACAACCTCACCGCCCACGCCCAGCGGCTGGCCGACGCCGGCGCACGGCACTTCCTGCTTTCGGACCTGATTGACACCAGTGCCAACCGCGCAGCCTTCAATGTCGCCTGGTCGCAGGCTTCGCAGCAATTGGACCGAGACCTCCCCGCAAGGTTCTACTGGTACAGCACTAGCGGCGCCACGTTCGATCTCTGGAACAACCGGCAGTCGCTCGGCCTGTCGTTCGACGGCCAGGCGCTCGATCCGGTCACGGGGGAGGTGGCGAGCCACCCAGACAGCTACTACTGTTGGGACGCGCCGGCCTGCCATGCCACCACGCGCGTTCAGGAGCGCTACGGCCAAGATGCCTACGCCGTGCTGGCGCCCTTTGTCGGCGACTATTCGCGCGACGGGGCGGTCAAGGCCCGGGACATGGACCTCTTGAGTCAAGCGGTGCGCAACTCCTCGCACAGCCGTCTCTACGACCTGAACACCGACGACGTGGTCAATGACCTCGATCGCGAGTTTTGGGTGGAGCGGATCGCCGGCACCATCTTGGGCGATGCCAATCTTGATCGCTGGGTCGACATGGCGGATTTCGACGTGCTCAAGTCGACGTTTGGCGGCCCTGGCGGCTGGGGCGCGGGAGACTTTAGCGGCGACGGCCG
This sequence comes from Pirellulales bacterium, assembly GCA_044221365.1. GTDB lineage: Bacteria > Planctomycetota > Planctomycetia > Pirellulales > JBGAPH01 > JBGAPH01. Next base: position 17,090 of record JBGAPH010000063.1, on the reverse strand, counting down.
CGTGGAACTGAGCGATTTCGGGTTGCTCAAGCTGAACTTCGGCAAGAGCGCCGTGGGGAACGCCGCCGTGCCGGAGCCAAGCGGGGCGGCGCTGCTGCTGGCCGGCCTGGTAGGCCTGCTCGCGCCTCGGCGAGGCTGGGCGAGCGCTCGGCTCACGGCCGCCGCGCTTGTCGCGCTTACTTTCGCCCGATCCGCGCTGGCAGCCTCGCCGTATTATCTCGGCTCGTACCCCGTCGGCCGGCAGACATTCGAGCTCGTCGACCCTGATCGTAATGACCGCAAGCTGCGGCTCGACGTGTGGTATCCAGCGGCTGCGTCCGACGCGCCCTTGACCCAGTACCCCAGTGGGCCCTCGCGCGTGGCGCACCAGGGGCCGCCGGTCGCCGCGGACGGCGCGCACCCCCTGCTCGTCTACTCTCACGGCCACGGCAACAGTTCGACCCACAACACGGTGTACCCCGAGTCGCTCGCCAGCCACGGGTTCATCGTGGCCGCGCCCAACCACACCGGCAACACCGAGGGCGACCTCTCTCGCGGCGACCTGAGCACGACCGACCGACCGGCCGACGTGTCGTTCGTCATCGACACGCTGCTGGCCCCAGGTACGCCGGCCGGCGACGCGTTCGCCGGGGAGATCGACCCGGACAAGATCGGCATGACCGGTTACTCGTTCGGCGGCTATACGACGTTCGCCACGGCGGCCGGCGTGTCGTACCGAGGGACGACCGTGCCGGCCGACGAGCGGGTCAAAGCGATCCTGCCCATCTCGCGCGGGAGCTTCTACGAGCAGCCGTTCGACCTCTCGAAGATCGAAGTGCCGGCGCTCGTGTTGGCCGGCAAGGATGACGAGTTCGATCTTGATAGCTGGGCCCGGACAGATTTCGGTCAGATCCGCTCGGCCGACAAGTACCTGGCCCTGGTGGCCGGGGCCGACCACACGGATGTCGGCTGGAGCCTGTGCCAACAATCCCCCGCGGACAAGGCCTGTTTCAACGATCTCGAACTGGCCACGATCGGCCAATACGGCGCGGCGTTCTTCAGTCGGTATCTGGAGGGCGACACGTCGTTCGATTCCATGCTCACCGTGGCCTATGCGTCCGAGCACTTTCCGAAAGTTGAGTTCTGGCAGCAAGCGATCGTGGACACCAACGGCGACGGTCGGACGACGCTCGTGGAGTTTGGCCGGCTCAAGGACAACTTTGGCCTCACGGGCCGGAATGCGGTCTTCAGCCGCGGCGACTTCAACCGCGACCGGCGGATCGACCTGGCCGACTTCGGATTGTTGAAGCTGAACCTCTCCGGGCCATCGGCGGCCGTGCCGGAGCCCAGCTCGACAAGGTTGGCACTAATCGCTTGTTGCCTGTTGCTGGCTGTTAGTCTGCGCCGTCGATGGTCGCTCGTTGTTTCCGATGTCCGAAGGCGCGCAGGTCAACACATCTCACGGCTGGCTCCTAGCCGTCTCCTGACTGGAGCAATCGCAACGACATTGCCTCTGGCTTCTGCGCTGGCCCGCTCAGAGTCAGCGCGAGCGGATCCACGTCCAGTGTCGTTGATCATTACCGACCAAGATGGTTACTGGACTGGCGGGCCGAGTGCACTGTATCGCTATGACTCGTCCACAGGCGGTCTTCGCACCCTAATTGAAGAGGCCGTCCCAAACGGGGCACCGAGCGCCGTAGCAATCGACGAGCACCATGGGTGGCTGTATTGGTCTATGGCAAGCAGCGGCAGCACTCAGATTGTACGGCGTTCCCGGTTCGATGGGTCTACCGTCGAGACACTGGTCCCTCAGTGGGGCAACAGTCACGGCTTGGCAGTCGTTCCAGGCAGCGGCGACCTGTTTTTCTCCGACCGCGATCCTAGCGGGATGATCGGCCTATTGCCCCTGTACGACAGTGACCTGGCGACGATTGCCATCGGCGACAATCCGCTCGCCCTCGCGTTCGACGACGCAAGGGGATCGCTTTACTGGACCGAAGACGCAAGAACCATCAAGCGGGCCGCGCTGGACCCAACCTCGAGAAAGTGGAACGTCGAGACGGTCCTGACCGACGTGAACTCGAACGGAATCACGCTCGACTCAGCGGGTGGACACATCTATTGGACGGACTGGCTGCACCACACAATCAACCGAGCCGATCTCGATGGTAGCAATCGGGCAGTCCTCAATACGACGACGTTCGGTCAACCGCTCGGCATCGAGCTATTCGACGGTCGCCTCTACTGGACGGAGAGAACCTTTCGCCAATCGGGGAACGATTCGTCGCAGGGCGTCGTCATGACTGCAGGACTCGATGGGAGCAACGCGACTCCGCTAGTCGTTGGCCTCCAGAACCCCGTCGATGTGGTCGTGATGTTTGAGCCGGCCGATTTCAGTGGCCAGGATCTGTCTGGACGCGACTTTGCCAATCAAGTCCTTCTACAGCCAGTTTTTACGAATGCGAGGCTGGCCGAGGCAGTTGTCGTGGGCGCGAACCTAGGGGACACGACGTCGCACGGGTTCACGAGCGCACAACTCTACTCCACTCGGAGCTACAAGGAACAGAGTCTGGATGGAATTGGTCTTTGGTCCAACGATCTGACGGGCTGGGACCTTTCAGGACAATCGCTCGCCGGCGCTGTGTTCACGGACTCGACGCTTGCCAAGTCAAACTTGGCCGGGTCGACGTTGAACGGAGCCGATTTCTATCACTCCAACCTCACCAACGCCAACCTCACCAACGCCAACCTCACCAACGCTAACCTCACCAACGCCAACCTGGAGAATGCCACGCTGGCGAGAGCGGACTTTACGGACGCGCACATCGTGGGCGCGAATCTGCGCGGAGCAACGTGGTTCGGGTTCACCAAGGAACAGCTCTATTCCACCGCCAGCTACAAGAGCCATAGCCTCGATGGCGTCGATCTTGGACCACGAGTTGTTGGCTACGAGCAGCTAGTGGGCAGTGATTTGTCAGGCTGGAATCTGAGCGAACAGTCGCTGTCGGGCGTGCAACTCGAGTTGGCCGACTTGTCGCACGCCGACTTGAGCCGGGCTGACTTGAATTATGCGTTTCTGAGCCAAGCCAAGCTCGAGGGCGCGGACCTGAGCGAATCGTTCCTCTGGGGGGCTGGTCTCCAGCGTGCTTCGCTTGCCGACTCCAACCTGAGGAATGCCGCTCTGGACTCTGCTTGGCTGCCGCTGGCGTCGCTGGCCAACGCCAACCTCGAGGGCGCCACGTTTGCCGACAGCGACCTTCGCGGGGCCGATCTCCGCGGAGCCCTTGGATTCGTTCCTGATAACACCGCGAAGACGGACAACATGATCTGGCCGGACGGCCGCATCGAGGGGCTGGCGAGAATCGACGCGAACCAGTCGCTCATCGTTCGCAATCATTTGGGCGATCCGGCGCAGAGCATCCCTCCGGTCGCACTTCGAGTGCAGACCGTCATGGACATGACGGGGGCCTCGAGGATCGAACTTCTGTTCGACGAGAACCCGTGGCACTCCACGATCTCCTTCGAACTGGGCGTTCCCGTGTTGCTCGCCGACAACCGCCTGTGGCTAAAATTCACAACTCAGGACGCGGCGATCCGGCAGGTGGGCAACTCGTTCAGGCTGTTCGACTGGACGGGCGTTTCGCCGGTTGGCGGATTCAGGGTTACTCAGGAACAGGTCTTCGTCGACCCCAGGGGCCAATCGCCGTTCGGCATCCGCGTGCCCTACGACTGGGACTTGAGTCGGCTCTACACCACGGGCGAGGTAACGTTGCTGGCCGCCGGCAGCGTGATCGCGGGCGACGCCACCGGCGACGGCCAGGTCGACCTCTCGGACTTCGGCATTCTCAAGATCCACCTCGGGGGCCAGGGTACGCGATCTGAAGGCGACTCCGACGGCGACGGCCAAGTCACTCTCGCCGACTTCGGCCTCTTGAAGCAGAACTTTGGCAAACGCGCGCCAGGCAGCGGCGCCGCCACCGTGCCCGAGCCGGGGTGCGCTACGCTGGCCTGGACCGCCATGTTCACTTTGCTGTTTCTGCGCGGCCGGGCTCTTCGACGAGCGATGCTCAGCATTGCGCTCATGCTGTGTCCGGCCGCGGCGAGTGCGCAGATTTACCGCTGGGACAACGGTGAGTTGATCCCCGAGACAGACGCCGTGGAACCTGGGCAGTGGGGAAGCTACTTTGCCGACTGGAACTCGGACGAGCGAAACCTGCACTACGCCGACTTCTCGAACTTGGATCTGACGGGGGCTTCCTTTTCAGATAGCTGGCTGGACCACGCGCGCTTTCGCGATGCCAACCTCACTCGGGCCAACCTGTATGGCGCAACGCTGGAGGGAGCGGATCTGAAGAATGCCGATCTTACCAGCACCGACCTTAGGTATTCCGCGCTCGCGAATGCGAACCTGTCAGGCGCCTTTGTCTCCGGAGCAAATCTGAATGGTACGACGAGACGAGGCTTCACCAAGGACCAGCTCTACTCCACGGCCAGCTACCTGGCCAAGGACCTCCGGGGAATCGGGCTGGCAAGCAACACCCTCGCCGGGTGGGATTTTTTTCAGCAGGATCTTAGGCAGGCCAACTTTGGTCACGATCATTTGCCCTCGCCAAGCGATCTCACGGGCGCGAACTTTACTGGTGCACTGATCGCCGGGGCACAGTTCGTGAACGCGGGTAGGACCGGAGGCGGGTTGACCCAGGACCAGCTCTACTCCACGGCCAGCTACCAAGACAAGAACCTGACGGGAATCGGGCTTTGGGGCAGCGACCTCACGGGCTGGGACTTCACGGGACAGAACCTCAGCAACGCATCCCTGTCTTCCTCCACGCTCACGAGCGCGAACCTGGCGGGGGCGGTGGTGACGGGGGCGAACTTCGGTGACACGGCCTCGCGCGGCTTCACGCAGGCGCAGCTCGCCTCGACCCAGAGCTACCAAGACAAGAACCTGACGGGAATCGGGCTGGCAGGCAACGACCTTACGGGCTGGGACTTCACGGGACAGAACCTCAGCAACGCATACCTGTCTTCCTCCAAGCTCACGAGCGCGAACCTGGCGGGGGCGGTGGTGACGGGGGCGAACTTCGATGGCACGACCTCGCGCGGCTTCACCCGGGCGCAGCTCGCCTCGACCCAGAGCTACCAAGACAAGAACCTGACCGGAATCCGTTTGGAGCGCAACAACCTGAGCGGCTGGGACTTCAGCGGCCAGAACCTTACGAGCGCGCGGCTGGGTGGGTCGAACCTGAGGGGCGCCAATCTGAGCGGGGCGGACTTGCGCGGCGTCCGTTGGAGTGGCCCGGGAAGCGCGATTCTGAGCAACGCGATCCTGCCCAACGGCCGAATCGCGGGACTCGAGCTCGGGCCCGGCGAACAGCTGGTCATTCGTGACGACGATGGCGTGCCGGACCCGCCGCAACCAGTGTGGGCAACCCCCAGGCCGCCGATCCCGGTCACCGTTCAAGATCGCATGACCATGGCCGATGGCGGAACTCTAGAGTTGCGGTTCGACGCTGACCCGTGGGACTCGCTGATCCGCTTCGAACCAGGCATCCCAGTCCAACTCGGCGGCACGCTGGAGTTGGCGTTCGCCGCAGATGCAGACGCGGCAGCCCAGGTTGGACACTCATTCCTCCTCTTTGACTGGAGCGGCGTCGCGCCCACGGGCGCCTTCACGGTGGCCAGCCTCTACGATTGGGATACCAGCCGCCTCCACACGACCGGCGAACTCACGCTCCTTGCCGCTGCCGGCGTCCTCGCGGGAGACGCGAACGGCGACGGCCAGGTCGACGTCACGGACTTCGGAACGCTCAAGAACCACTTCGGCGCTCAAGGAGCGCGCTCCGAAGGCGATGCCAACGGCGACGGCAAGATCGATCTGGCCGACTTTGGTCTCTTGAAACTGAACTTTGGGAAGAGCACGCCAGGCAACCCCGCCGCCGTGCCGGAGCCGAATGGGCTTGCGTTGGCCCTGGCGGCGGCCGCGCTTGGGTTGGTGTCCCGATTCATTCGGCGGCGCGGCCGGTGATTTTTGCTGCACGCCCGCCAGGATCCCACGTCCGCCCGACTTTAGAACCGCAGCGACCACTGCAAGTACACGAAGTCGGCTTGCTGGCCGTTCGAGCCGTTGGTGGCCAGGCCGGCCGGGCCGTTCTCGATCACCGGGCTGCGGAAGTAGCTGCCGGTGAAGAAGTGCGAGTAGCCGAGCACGGCGATCATCCGTGGGTTCATGACCCAGGTGACCAGCAGATCGATTTCTTGCCCCAGGTAGTTGCCCGAGGAGCCCGTGGGGTCTTGGTAGATCGGGTTGCCGCCGACGTCGTACACCGCGTCGCGCCCTTCGGCCAGGTAGAGCACGTGGTACCAGGCGAGCACCGTGACCTTTTCGTGCGGGGTGACCGTGTACGTGAAGTTGATGTCCTGGATGTTCTGGCGGCCAAAGATGTCCATGAAGCCGAAGTACTTGTGCGCCAGCGGAAAATACTGGTTGAACGTGCCGTAGTCCCCCACGCCGGGGTCGGCGTCGCCGGAGGCCCAGTCGTAATAGGCCCACAGCGTCGGCTTCCAGCCTTCGGTTTGCAGAATTCGGCCGAGCCCGACCGTGCAGTACCCGGCGACCTGGTTCTCCTGGCTGAAGTGGCCGAACTGGTAGCCCCCTTCGACTTCGGCCAGCCACTGGTCGTTCTTGCCCAGCCAGCGCAGGCCAAACAGATTGGCGTCGAGCCCGTCGATCAACACGTTGTTGAGCGTGAACTGCCCGTATTCGGCCGTGCGGAGGAAGAACAGGTCGAGCGTGTGGTTCTCGATTCCCTTGTAGGTCGAGTAGAGCCCCATGAATTCGGCCGTGCCCTTGGAGTCGTCGAAGTCGTCGTCGACCAGGTGCTGGGCGAAGGGAACGGGGCGGGTCCAAAAGGCGTCGATGTCCCACTTCTCTCCCTTCCAAAACGCCTTGACGCCGTCGAAGGTTCGCCGGGTGTTGGCCCAGTCGAGCGGCGACACCAGCCGCTCGTTGCCGTAGAGCAGTTCTTGCCGCCCGCCGCGGATCCACAGGTCCCCCGTTTCGCCGTCGTAGAGCTTGCCGTCGACGAACAGGTCGAGCGCATCGAACTGGTTGACTTCGATCGCCCGCGGTGGATTGCGCTGGAAGTTGCTCGAAGCGTCGAGCCACTCCGTGTAGAAGCGAATCCGCTCCCCCGTCTGCAGGTTGAAGTAGAGCCGCGTGCGCTGCAGGAGGAAGTCGTCGTTCAACCCCGACAGCGGCTTGCCGCGGATGTTGTGCTCGCTGTGATAACGCAGGCGGTATTCGCCGCCGACGTCGTACTTCGCCCAGTCGCAGCCGAACAGCGTCCGCCGCTTGAGGGTTTCTCCCAAGTGCCAGCCGTCGTAGGCCGGATCCTTGAGGTAGGAGAAGTCGTTGTTGTAGAAGAGCGGCTTGTAGGCGCCGGCCACCGCCGCCGCGAGCTGCTTCTTCTGCTCCGCCGCGGCTTTGGCCTCGTCCTTTTCCTTGGACGCCTCGGGCGGGCACTCGCCTGCGGCGTCGGCAACGACCGTCGCCAGCGGACGCTCGTCGAGGCTGGGCGTTTCTGGCGCCTCGGGGGGATCGAACAGCATGCTGCCTGGCGCTGTTTGCCCCCAGCCGGTGTCGGCTGCCGCCGTCAGCAGCGCAAGACCGAGCAAAGCCCAAGCTCGCCGGCGACGGCGCAAGTGCCCATCCATGGTCGCACCGTCCGCTTCAGAACCGAGGGCTGCCCCATCGCTGGAGCCCCCCGGCCTTGGGACGCCCCATTTTGAACCTTCGACGTTCGGCCTGCAAAAATTCAGGCGGCTGGCCGCACCCCGTCTGCGCCTGTCATCGGGCAGATTGAATGCAGTTGCCGATGGGCACAACGATGCAGCCACCTCACCCAAGCATTCTTTTGTTTGCCGCAAGTGCCTTCGCCTTACCGCTGAGGGACTTGCGGTGAAAACAGCATGCGAGCCGCGCCCATCCGGGTGGCAAAGCGCCATGTCGGACCTCGGGTTACAATCTCGGTCCCGCTCTCAATCTTCACTGGTCGGTGCAGTTGCGCGGCAACTGAGGTCCCGCTCTCAATCTTCACTGGTCGGTGCAGTTGCGCGGCAACTGAGTCCATGGGAGTCTGGGATTCCTCGTTCTCGCGAAGCCAGAATCTCACTGCAGTCACTCGCAACTCGCCGCTATCACGCCGTGGACAGCGGCGACGATTGACGCAGAACGCCGTCCTCCATCTCGTAGATCGTATCGAAGACGCTCAAAAAGCGGTGGTCGTGCGTCACGACCACGACCCCGGCGTTTTGTTCGTGTGCGATCTTCGCGAACAGCTCCATCACCTGTTGCGCACGGCTGCTGTCGAGTGCGGCCGTAGGTTCGTCGGCAAGCAGTACGCCAGGACCATTCGCCAGCGCGCGAGCCACAGCGACGCGTTGCTGTTCGCCTCCCGAGAGTCGCGCCGGAATATCCTGCGAACGTTCCATCACCCCCAGGTACTTTAGGAGCTCAGCGGCGCGACCCCGCGCAGCTCGGCCGGGAGTGCCATTAATCTCTAGGGCCACCTGAACGTTCTCGATAGCGGTCAAGAACGGGATCAAGTTCGCCTTCTGAAACACAAACCCGATATGCCGTCGTCGAAAAGCCCGCAGACTAACGAAGGCATGCACTCCGTCGACGATCAACTGTCCGTTGATGAGAACTTGTCCAGAGGTTGGGAGCATTACAAGCCCCACGATAGTCAGCAGCGTCGATTTGCCCGAACCGCTTGGCCCGAGAATGGCCGCCACCTGTCCTTTCGGAACTCGCAGGGTTGCTTCTCGCAAGGCAGTGACCTGCGTGCGGCCCGTTCCATACACCTTGCTGACTTGGCTGGCTTCGATCGCAAACGTCTGGCTCATGGAATGGACTACCCCATCAATGCTTCGGTGGGCTGGACTCGCATGGCACGCCAGATCCCCAAGACGCTCGACATTACGGAGATCAGCAGGACGATCACCAGCAACTGCAGCAGGTCCCCGCTCGTGATGACAACTCGCCGGGGAAAGTATGGAAACAGCTGCTGGCCAAACAGGAATGCGATGCCAAATCCGGTCACTCCCAAAACCAATGCTTGCTGCAGCAGCATTCCCAGGATTGTACGGTTGGGGGCTCCGAGCAGCTTCAGCAGCGCAATAGAGTGCAGCTTATCGAGAGTCAGCGTATAGAGAATTAGCGCCATCACGACTGCGGCGATGATCGTCAGCAGCGCGCGAAACATTCCGAGCTGCCGCCGGGCCTTGTCGACCATCCCCTGCAGCAGCAGTTCCTCCTGGCCGGCTTTGCTGAAGACGGACACGTCGCCCCAGCCGCCGATGATCGCAGCAACGCGGCGAGCATCAGCCCCAGGGCGAATGCGCACAATCACCGCACTCAATGCGGGAGTCGACACGGCTGGCAACTCAGCCCCGGGGAGAGAGAGCTGCTCGACCAATTGGGGCTGTTTCAGAAATAGGTCGTTGCCTTCGGACCGCCGCTCTCGAGCTGATCGCTCCAGCCGCAACGCCTCTCCGACCGAGTCAAACTGAATGGCTTGCGAATCGCTCACGGTGACCACCGACATGCCATCTCCGCCTGAGCTGACCATGCCGCTTGTGACCCCGACGACCCGATAGGTCTCTTTGCCCAGGCGGATCGATTGATCGAGTCGAAACCCGAGCGACTCGTCGACGATGATCTCGTAGTGGTTCTGTCGCAGCGGGCGGCCAGCAATCAGCGGCAACCATTCCCCTTTGTCCATGGGCCAGCTCAATCCAAGGACCGACATCCGCAGAGGCTTTCCGCCGAGTTGTCTCTGAATCGTGTGAAACACGAACTCGCGGGCGGAGTCGACCCCCGGCACCGCTTGAACTCTTTGCATAAGCGTTCGCGGGACTCGGGAGACTTCAGCAAAGGGGCCACGTGTATCCCGCTGAACGACCCATAGATCGGCCTCGATCCGCTCCACGATCAGCGTCGCATCCTCGATCAGCCCGCGATAGATGCCGGCCATGCCCATGACCATCATGAGCATCATGCCAATCCCCAGGGCCGTCAGCGCAAACCGGCCGAAGTTGTGTTGCACGTCCTTAATGGCCAGATTCATGGCGCCGCCACCCGCCGACGATCGAGCGAAGCAGTCTTGCCAGAGATCGGCAGCAGCACCACGTCTCCAATCGTCAGCCCTTCGGTGACCTCGAACGACTCGACGCTCTGCAGTCCCAGAACTAGCGGCCGCCATTCTGCAGTCGATCCATTGCGACGAAAGACTCCCGCGGTCCGGTTACGCCAGACTACGAACTTTGCCGGCAGCACCGGAACCGCAGCTTTGCGTCCGACCTCGACAAAAACATCCGCGCGCTGGCCCACCGCCCAGTTCGCCGGCAGCGTCAGGACGCGGACATCAACGACAAACTCACGGGTTTCGCGGTCGGTCTCTCGACCAAGACGCGCTACCGCACCACGATAGGTGTGCCCTGGTTCAGATCGAAACACAACGCGGGCAGGCTGTCCCTCGTGTACGCGGGACATCTCCGTTTCATCCACCCACGCGCTTACCCAAATCTCGTTCGTCGAAACGAGCATGAGAATTGGGCTGCCCGCCACGCCAATGTCGCCTGGATCGCGATAGCGTCTCACAATCACGCCGTCAAAAGGAGCGACCACACGTGTGTCCGCCAGCCGCGCCTCGTGATAGGCCAGCGTTTTCTCAACTTCGACGACCTGCTTCTTGCCTTCCTGGAGCGCGGCGCTCGACCGCGACAGGCCTGCTTGGGCGATACTCAAAGACTCGGTCGACTTGTCCCCTTCTTCCGTTGTCGCTACCCTTGTCTGGAGAAGCTGCTGCGTGCGTTCAAAGTTTAGTCGAGCGAACTTCAGCGTTGCCTGCGCCAGATCGAGGTCGGCCTGGAGTCGAGCGAGAGACGCTTGCGCTGCCGCGACGGAGGCTTCGGCGATCGCGACCTGCTGCTGGAGTTCCGCGTCATCCAGAGTGAACAAAAGCTGGCCGGCCCTAACGGAATCGCCCTGATCGACCGGAATCTCCTTAATGCGCCCAGCGATTTTTGGGCTGATTGTCGACTTTACGCGTCCTTCCAGAGTGCCCGTGCCCATCACTTCGGCAACGACCTCGCCGGCATCGATCCGATGCTCGACTACGGACACCGGCGAGAAATGCCAGAATCCGCCCAGGGCGGCGACCGAGACCGCAGCGGCAACCTGGAAGACTCTCTTGAGCCAGTACCGCGTCGTGTCTGCGTTGAGCGGCATGGTCGTCTTTCGTGATCCTGAGGGTTCGCTCATGGTCTATAGGCGCTGTTCGCTGGCGTAGACCAGCTCCCTTTATGCACGAGGGCCTAAACCTCGCTGATTAAGGGAACGACTTTGCCGAGCAGGACTTCGCTCAGGCCAATTTCCCTGGATCCCAGCTTTTTCGGTTCCACGATTCCGCGCGTCGGCGCACAGATCAGTTTGATCAAGCACCAACCCCAGAACGACGAGCCCATTGTCGTTCTCGGCGGGCGCAACGACTTTGGCTAGGGCGGCCAGACGCGCCCCGCCCGTCAGTCGACCACAGCGATGCTTTCTCCAACACCCGTCGCAACCGTTGGGCTTCAGATTTGACAGCGCCCCTGTAATCACGTGAGTCCGCGCACCACGTTGGCGGTACTGAGCATCCCTTTCTAGCTGTCATCGTTTTTGGGGCAAATATGGGCCGTGCAGCCGTTCCGCGCCTGAATGCCCGAAAAAGCGGGCTCAGGAATCCCCGAGGAATACCGTGCTAGCACGCATTCCGAGTTTATGACAGCTAGAAAGGGATGGCGGTACTGAGCTAAGTGTCGGCTGATTGTACTCTTGGTTTGGTGAGCGCAATGTGGACTGCGTGTCGGAGCAAGCCAAAGAACGTGACGCCCCAGGCCGCGAGCGCGATCCATACGAATACGGCTGGAATCGCCGAGAGCAGGGGTAGGTGCAGCACGTCGATGAGTCCACGCGTGCAGGCGGTGTACATTCCCAGCGGGAAGACCGCGGCCCAGTAGCCGTGGTCGTAGGCCAAGGGGACATGCTGCGAAAAATGCCGCCAGGCTCCGAGCACGAACAGGATAGGGATCCACCAGGTCGCGGTCGACCAGAACAGGAGCGTCATCCCCTTCAAGAAGGGCAGTAGTTCCGTCAGCAGCTCGGAGTGTCCGGCCACCGCAATGAGTCGCGTGCCTGCGAGCGTGGCAATGGCCATCGCCCCCATGTTGATCCAATAGGGAGGGGTGAGGTCATTGGCCGCCAGGGGCACGAACAGAATCCGATGAAAAATCTGCGAAATGATCCAGAGGTAAATCATGCTGCCAATCAGCCAGAAAGCGAGAGCGACGAACAGGGCCAATTCGGCGGGCTCGGGCTGGCGGGCAACGAGCAGGCTCGTCAACACGCTCAGCGCTTGTGTGCCCACGACCACCAACAACCATGCGCCCGACCAACCGTGCTCGAGATCAGGCTTTTCCTTGCTGATCATGAGCGCCGGCAACATCAAGTACGTGAGCGCCAGCCAATGCACCGACCCGATTCCAAGCAGCAGCAGCGCGGCAGTCGGCAGGTTGCCCAACAGCAGGCATTGGTTGCCGAGCACACAGGGCGCAGCCACCATCGTGAAGAAGCCAGGTGCCGTGGCATGATGGGTCAGGTCGGAAACGACCAGGTCTCGGCGCCTCCACACGCGCGCGAGCAGCAAGCCGAGCAGCAGGGGATAGATGAGCGCGTTCACAGCGAACAGAGCGTGCGCCGCGATGGTGAACCCGGCGCCGTGTGCCGCGAGCGACACGATGCCCGTCGCCATGACGATGGCGAAAATGTTCGGTGGAATCCGCGAGACGTCGAACCGCGGAGGGGCCGTCGCATGCATGCTTAGTCCCGATCGCCTGCGAGGATGTTCAATCGCCGCACGAGCATCAGATTGAAAGCGAAGCACGCCAGACTGGCTACCGCCGCCGGCCACACCACCCGGCCGTCGCCGCCCATCCAGGCGTTCATGGTCGCGGTCAGCAACCAGAGCTGCAAGATGACCAGCAATCCGACGATCGCCCCGATGCTGGTGACGATGGTGTCCCGTTGTTTGCGCGAAAGCGAATTCTTCATGAAGTGCGATACTCCACTCCCGTGGCAAAGACATCGCCATCCCTCACCACGAGCCTGATCCGCGGAAGCGGCCGGCGCGGGGGCCCGGCGATGGGCCTGCCCTCTTCGATCTCGAAGAAGCCCTGGTGACACGGACACTTTAGGCGTCTGGCGGCGGGTTCTGGAATGACCGCGCAGGCGAGGTGGCTGCACTTTTGTCCATAGGCCACGAGCCGACCGTCGCTTAGCCGGATGAGTAGACAGGGCTCGTCCGCCGTCGGATAGCGGAACTCGACGACTGCGCCCGGTGCAACTGCCTGATCCGCGGCGATGCGCAGCTCCGGGTACTCGCGTGTCCCTTGAAACACACTCATTCCGGCGATCCAGCACTGGCCGCAGGCGAAAGCGCCGCTCGTCAGGGCCAAGAACTTGGTGAATTCGCGCCGCGCCAGGCCGTGGTCGGCCGGCTCGTCCGTCGGGAACTCGCGCTGCCACGAGGGCTGCTCGGACAGCGGTTGGCCATCGGGGTAGGTTCGTTCGCGCGCCTGTGGAGCGTCCGTCATCCCGCGCCTCCAGTCCTGGTCAGAATGTTCAGGGAGATCGTTCGGCCGGTCGGCCTCTCGTGCATGGCCGCGGTCACATCGATGCGGTCGCTTTGCGCTTCTCGCGGCACGACCATGTGCACCTTGGTGCGGATCGTCTGCTCTCCGAATTGAAAGTCGTTGACGACTCTCGACCGTTGTCGAACTCGGTCGATCTCCTCGCGTGGGCCGTAGAATAGCGCCTGGCTCGGACACACGGTGGCGCACATCGGCTTGCGGCCGGTCGACGTGCGGTCGTAGCACATGTCGCACTTCATCATCAGGTCGAATTCGTGCATCAGCTTGGGCACGCCGAAGGGGCAGGCCAGCACGCAGTTCGAGCAGGCGATGCAACGCGGCTTTCGCGCGGTCATGACTCGGCCGTCTTCGCTCCGCTTGATCGCGTCCGCGGGACACACGTCGGCGCACGTCGGCGAGTCGCAGTGCATGCAGACCACGGGGAAGGTTTGGATCGACTGGCTCCGATCCACGTAGTCCAAATGGATCATGGAGTGCCCCTTGTGCGTCTCGCATTCCGCACAGGCATGCACGCAGGCCTGGCAGCCAATGCAGCGTCCGGGGTCTACGAAGAACTCCGCCTCTGACATGGGACAGCGTCTCCACCTGGTTACTGCTGGGGCTCGAGTTGGCGCGAGTAAGCCGGCGCCGAGGCCTTGCGAAGTCGCACCGCGCAAACCTTGTATTCCGGGATCTTTGAGATCGGATCCTGCGAGGCGATCGTGACCAAGTTGATGCTTTTCTCGCCCGGCCAGTGATAGGGAACGAACACGACATCCGGACGAATGGTCGACACCACCTGGCAGCGGATGGTCGCCTGCCCGCGCCGCGAGGCCACTTCGACCCAATCGCCGCTCTGAATCTCGCACTGCTCCGCGAGCAGGGGGTGCAGTTCCAGGAGCGGCTCGGGAAACTGATCGACCAGCGGGCCAATACGCCTGGTTTGGGCGCCGCTAAGGAACATGCTTACTACCCGTCCAGTCGTCAGAATGAGCGGATAGTCTGCGTCGACGTCTTCCGTTGGCGGCGCGTAATGAATCGCATGGAAACGGGCCTTCCCGTCCGGGAAAAAGAACGGACCGGCGCCGCGGGCCACGGAGTTCCAGGACCCGGGTTCGAACAACCGCGGCGTGCCGGGATGGTCGATCGAACGGCCTTCCGGATCCGTCGCGGGACAGGGCCAGAAGACGCCCTGCCGGGACTCGATCTTTTCGTAGGTGATGCCCGAGTAATCCACGACGCTGCCCTGGGTGGCGCGGCACAGTTCGGCAAAGATTTCGCGCGGCTGATGAAACGTGAAGCCCGCTTCGCGGCCCAACGCCTGGGCAATGTCCTGCAGGATGCGCCAGTCTTGCCGGGCGTCGCCAGGCGGATCGACCGCCTGGTTGATCTTGATGACCCGCCCCTCCGTCGAGCAGACGACCCCCTCGTCTTCCTCATGCTGCGAGCCGGGCAAAACGACGTCCGCAAAGCGGCCCGTTTCCGTGAGAAAGAAGTCGATGTTGGCGTAGAACTCGAGCTTCTCCAGCATGCGTTTGATGAACGCACTGTCGGGCAGCGACACCACGGGGTTGAACGACCACGACAAGAGTCCCTTGATTTCGCCGCGATCGATCTTACGAAAGATCTCGTAGCAGTCGACCCCGGCCTGGGGCAACTCCGGCTCCGGCAGGCCCCAGAAGTCGGCCATGAACCGTCGATGTTCCGGGTTGCCGATGTCGCGCCCGCCGGGAAGTTGATCGGCTTTTTGCCCATGTTCGCGCCCGCCCTGGCCGTTGCCCTGACCCGTGATCGTGGCGTAGCCGCAGCCCGGCCGGCCGATGCGGCCGGAAGCCAGCACGATGTTGATGGCCGCTAGGCAGTTGTTCACCCCGTGCGCATGCTGCTCCATGCCACGGGCATGCATCAGGAAGCTCGTCTTGGCCGTGCCCCACCACTCGGCGGCCTGTTCGATGGCCGCCGCGCGAATGCCCGTTGCTTCCGCGGTGCGGGCGGGCGTCCAGTCGTGGACCGCCGCGGCGGCTTGCTCGAAGCCGACGGTGTTCAGGCGGATGAACTCGTGATCGAGCCAGTCGTGTTCGATCAGCAAATGCAGAATGCCGGCGAACAGAGCCGCATCTCGGCCGGGCTTGATCGGCAGGACCAGGTCGCAACTGCGGGCCAACGGGGTGATCCGCGGGTCGACATTGATGACGCGCGCTCCGCGGTCGCGGGCTTGCCAGATATAGCTCGTGGTGATCGGCGCACACTCGGCCACATTGGCGCCGCCGACCCAGATGACGTCCGCCAGGGGGATGTCGGCCAGGGGGTTGCTCGCACGGTCGACGCCAAAGGCCTTCTTGTTCGCTGCAGCCGCGCTGACCATGCACAGCCGGCCGTTGTAGTCGATGTATCTCGTGCGCAGGCACACCCGGGCGAACTTGCCGATCAGGTAGCACTTTTCGGAGGTCAGGCTGGCCCCACCGAGCAGCGCGAACGCGTCGTTGCCGAACTGCGTTTGAATACGCTGGATCTCTCCGGCGACGCGGCGCACCGCCTCGTCGTAGGGGGCCGCACGGAAGCCCTCTGGGGCGGCGGCGTCGCGGACGTAGGCTTTCGTCAAGCGGTCGGGGTGCGAGCCCTGCAAGTAGCGGCGCACCCCCTTGGGACAAAGCATGCCGCGATTCGAAGGAAAATCTTCCCAAGGTTCGAAGCCCACCACCTCGTTTCCCTTGACCTTGAGCTGGATTCCACACTGTTGACCGCAAAAGCAGCAGTGGGTCTTCACGAGCTTGTCGAGGTCCACAGATGAGCTGACCCGCTCGCCGCCGGCGTAGGAGCGCAGCGGACCGAACGCGGCCAGCAATTCCGGCGTCAGTCGCGGTTCAATTGCCACCGAATGGTTCTCCTTCGCCCCAGGCCGTGGGAGCCAGCCGACCATGCGCCAACGCGAGCATTCTCCTGCGGCACGTTGGACAGATCCGCTGGTAGTGCCCGGCCGGCTGGGCGGGCATGTCGAAGCGATAGCCTAGTTCCGATTCCACGGCGATCAAGTCTTCGACGTGCAGGAGCGTGGCGAACGGCTGGTGACAACGCGCGCAGTGAGCCTGGCCGACATCCTGCCCCGCGTCGCGATAGCCCTTCACCGCCAGTTGCGCCGGCCGCTGAAAGATGTGAAAGAACTTCCCGAACGGCAGCCACAACAGGGTGAAGATCACGGTCACCGCGTGCGTGATTGCCAGGAATTCGTAGCCATAGCCCTCGAGCCAGGTGTAGCTCACCGTGAGCAGCAACCCAGTCACGCTGACCGAAAACAGCAAGAACAAAGGCAGAATGTCCTCTTGCAAGCTCTGCAAAGCTGCTGCGCCGCGATCTCGGAAGCGCCGCCGCAGGGCCAGCAG
>JBGAPH010000062.1:15973-34757 GCA_044221365.1 Pirellulales bacterium | reverse complement strand
GTTGATCGTCAGGGAGTTGAAACGCGAACAGACTGGCGTCCGGCGCCGACATCGTCGTCGCCAAACCGTTTTGTTCGGCGGCCGGCGGCGCTACCGCGGCGTTTTGGGGTGCGACGTCAACCGGGGGAGCGGTAGGCGCCGCAGCCTGCACCGGCTGGTCGGCAAAGTCGGCGCTCGCGGGAGAAGAATTCAGCCCAGCGCCTCCTTGCACCGAGTTGGCCAACGAGGCCACCGGCGGTTCGCCTGGGGCCTGTTCAGGCTCGAGCACGATACGGTTCCTCAGGAAGGCCTGGGTCAGCGCTGCGGAAGCTGCTTCCGGCTGAGGAACCACAACGTCGATGGCCAACGTTTCCGGTTCGGGAGTCGCGACCTCGACTCCGAGCGCTGCGCCAGCCTCGCCGCCACCGGCGGCCTTCGCGGGCCGCAGCTTGAGCTCCACCGAATCGGCCAGCGTCGCGGCGGCGTCTGCATCTTTGCGACCTTCCGGCGCAACGTCCGGCGGCGCGGGAGCAAGCGCCTCAGGTTGGGCCCCCGCCTTGCTGCGGCGCCCTGCTGCCAGGGGAGCGGCGCTCGCGGGTGCAGGAGCATCGGCCGCCACCGCCGGCCGATCAGCGCGATTGAGCCCCTCCGACGTTTCCTGCAATTCAACGGCCGGCCCAGCCGGCGGCGTTTGGAGCACGTCAAAGTGCTCGGCTCGTGGCGCCTCACGGCGCTCGTCCGAACCTTGCTTGGCCTCTGGCGCCGCGCCGAACTTCGCCGGCGGCAGCGGCGGCCGCTCGGCCGGAACTCTCGCCATCTCGCGCGCGGGCTCGAGGGCGTTCTGGCCAAAGACCCAAATCGCCAGGGCGGCGGCGGTGGCCAGCGTGGCCCACTTCCAGCCCTGCCAGGAGCGCGGAAAGCGGAACACTCCGGGGCCGTCCTCGCCGCCGCCAGAAGCTGGCGCGGGCTTTACCGCTTCTTCTCCCCAGCCGTTTCCGGCCAGCGCCGATCGTTCGGCCTGCCGCAACACGCGCTCGCGAAAGTCGTCCCCCAGATGCAGCTTGGGCAGCCCCCGCAAACCCGTGCCCAGCGCGCGAAAGTCCTCGAGCAACTGGCGGGCCTCGGGGCTCTCGGCCAGCAGCTTCTCGACCTTGGCCGTTTCGGCCGGCAAAAGCTCGCCGTCGAGATAGGCGCTGATCAGGTCGTCGTCGGGACGTTCGTTCATGGTCGCTCGAGTCCGCGCACCGTTAGCTTCGGGCGAGCGGACGATCCAATGGTCTCTCGGACTAGGTCGGCCGGTCGGGGCCGGTTATTTCACGTCTTCCTGCAAAACCTCGCGCAGGTGTTCGCGCAGCTGCAAGCGGGCGCGGCGCAAGCGGCTGCGGACGGTTCCCACGGGAACGTCCAGCGTTTCGGCAATGGTCTCGTAACAGAAGCCCTCGATCTCCCGCAACACCAACACGGTGCGGTGGTCCTCGCTCAATTGAGCGAGTGCGGCCTGAACTTGGACTGCCCTCTCCTGCTGTTCGAGTCGATCGGCGGGGGCCCCGGCGCGGTCGAGCGGTTCCTCGCCAGCTTGCTCGCGCACGGCTTCCACACTCTGCGTCGGGCGTTGCCGGCGGCGCCGGCTGACCGACACGTTGAAGGCGATGCGATACAGCCAAGTGTAAAACGCGGCGTTGCGCTGGAACGTTTCGAGCTTCAGGTAGGCCTGAACAAACGCTTCCTGCGCCACGTCGCGGGCTTCCTCGGCGCACCCGAGCGTGCTGGCCAGGGTGTTGTAGAGCCGGTCTTGGTAGCGCAGCACCAACTCGCCGAAGGCGGCCGACTGGCCTGCCAGGGCGCGATCGATGAGTTGGGAGTCGTCGGCTACCACAACCGCTCCGAAGTGTAGGACGCGGCCTGTTTAGGGAAAGTTCCCCGCAGCGCCCCAAAAGTGCCCCCGCGAACTGCCCGGCTGCGCCTATCTTGGCCCTGGTTCAGCACTTTGTCAAACTCAGCCGGACCGCGCCGTGGGTTATGCTTCAGCATAACCTACCTGGCAAATAAGCCTGCCAACGTTGGTACGTTTTGCTGCCCCAATGGTTCATTCACCGGCCGCCGCTTTGCCGGCCTTCAGCCGTTCGCGAATCTCCACCAGCCGCGCCGCCAGCTCCTGCTCGAACCCGCGGTCGACCGGACGGTAGTACTCGCGCTCCACCCCCAGATAATCCTGCGCGGCGACGCCGTCGGGCGCGTTGTGCGCGTACTCATAGCCTGCGCCGTGCCCCAGCCGCTTCGCGCCCGCGTAGTGTCGATCCTTGAGATGCACGGGCACCGGCAACAGCCGCCCCTCGCGCACGTCGCCGCGGGCTTCGCCAATCGCCACGGTGGCCGCGTTCGATTTCGGCGCGCAGGCCAGATAGGCCACCGTTTGCGAAAGGGTCAGTTGGCACTCCGGCAGGCCGATGAACTCGCAGGCCTGCATGGCGGCCACGGCGAGCGGGAGCGCCTGCGGGTCGGCGTTGCCGATGTCTTCGCTCGCCAAGATGATCAAGCGCCGCGTGAGGAAGCGCACGTCTTCGCCCCCTTCGAGCATCCGCGCGAGCCAATAGAGCCCCGCGTCGGGGTCGCTGCCGCGGATGCTTTTGATCAGCGCGCTGGCGGCGTCGTAGTGGGCGTCGCCATCGCGGGAGTACTCGATCGCCTTGCGCTGCACGCTCTCGGCGGCCAGTGCCCGCGTGAATTCGACGGGGCGGGCTTCACTCGACAGAACGCCGACTTCGAGAGCGCCGAGCGCCCGCCGTGCGTCGCCGTCGCAGACTTCAGCGAGAAAGTCGAGCGCGTCGTCGCGCAGCCGCACGTCGTACTTGCCGAGCCCGCGTTCCTTGTCGGCGGCGGCGCGGCGGAGGAGTGTTTTGATGTCGTCCGGCGTGAGGGGCTGATACTCGAAGATGCGGCTGCGGCTCACGAGCGCGCTTGTGAGCGCAAAGAAGGGGTTCTGCGTCGTCGCCCCCACCAGGATCACCACCCCTTGCTCCACGTCCGGCAGCATCACGTCTTGCTGCGCCTTGTTGAAGCGGTGGATCTCGTCGACGAACAAGAGCGTCTTTTGCCCCGAGGTTTCCAGGCGTCCGCGGGCCTCATCGAGCGCCTCGCGCAGCTCCTTCACGCCACTGGCCACGGCGCTCAGCTCGCGGAAACGGCTCTTGCTTTCCTGTGCCAGCAGATGCGCGAGAGTCGTCTTGCCGGTGCCGGGGGGGCCGTAGAGGATCAGCGAGCCGAGGCGATCGGCCTTGAGCAACCGGCGGAGCAGCTTGCCTTCGCCCAGGAAGTGCTGCTGCCCGACGAACTCGTCGAGCGACCGCGGCCGCATGCGGGCAGCGAGCGGCTGAGCCTGGCGGCGATTCTCGGCCTCGGCGGCGGCGAAGAGGGACATGAGGGGCTCGTAGCGGGTAGCCAGTGGCGAGTGGCGAAGCTTGATCGGCAATTCTACCGTGATCGATGACCGACGGCACGGCGGGGCATGGCCCAACAACGTGATGAGCGCGCCACGGCCCTTGCCCCCGGCGACTCGCCGGGGGCTAAGGGGGAACTTGGCGCTGCTCAGCACCATTAGCCCCCCGTGAGTCACGGGGGGCAGAAGTACCGCAACGCGCCGATCGCGTCGTTCGGCCGCGATCGGCAGCGTCAACGGCGCCCGACCCCCGGCGACTCGCCGGGGGCTAATGAGCAAGGACAACTCCTAAGCGCCTACCAACCGCCCCTCGTCCAACTCCGCCCTTCGCTGAAACAAGCCCGCCAGCTCCAGGCTGTGCGTCACCACGATCAGCATGGTGCGCTCCTGCTCCTGCAGCTCGAGGAGCAACCTGCCGATGGCGGCGGCCGTGGTGCGGTCGAGGTTGCCGGTCGGCTCGTCGGCCAGCAGTAGGACTGGTTCCTGGATCATCGCGCGGGCGACCGCCACGCGCTGCCGCTCGCCGCCGGAGAGCTCGACCGGGCGATGTTCGAGGCGGTCCTGCAAACCGACGCGTTCGAGCAACCGTTTGGCCCGCTCGGCCGCGGCCGGCGTCGTCTTGCCGGCAGCCAGCGTGGGGATGAGTACGTTTTCGAGCGCCGAGCACTGCGGCAACAGATGGTGCTCCTGAAACACGAAGCCGATTCGCCGATTGCGGAAGTCGGCCAGCTGCGGCTCGGCGAGCTTGGCTGGGTCCTGCCCCAAGAGGCTCACGCTTCCGCTCGTCGGCTGGTCGAGCGTGCCCACGATCTGCAGCAGCGTGCTCTTGCCGGAGCCGCTTGGTCCGAGAACGGCCAGGTTCTGACCGGCGGATAGCTCGAACGACACCCCGCGCAGCACGCGCAGCGGCTCGCCCCGTGTGGGGTATTCCTTAGTCACGTCGGCGACGATCAGGTCGGGCATGGCAACGAGCGCCTAGTCGGTGCGGCAAAAGGATTTGCCAAGCGTAACCGATCGCTACGGCCGAGGGCAGGGCCGGCCTGGAGAGACCCCCTGCGCTTGAAACCGCGCGAAAAAAAGCCGCCGCCCTGATTGACATATTCCGATACAGGAATACAATCTCGGCATGTCACGAGCAGCGACCACCTCTGACGTGTTCAACGCCATCGCCGAGCCCCGGCGCCGCCAAATCCTCGACCTGCTGGCTGGGGGGCGGGCCTGGCCCGTCGGCGAGGTGGTGCAGTCGCTCGGGCTGCCGCAGCCGGCGGTGTCGAAACACCTAGGCGTGCTCCGCAAGGTGGGGCTCGTGTCGGTGCGGAAGCAGGGCAAGCTGCGGCTCTACGAGCTCAAGGCCCAGGAGCTGAAGGCGGTGCATGACTGGGTGAAAACCTACGAGCGCTTCTGGACCCACCAGCTCAACCGCATCAAGGAGCGGGCAGAACGCCAGGCGCGGGACCGCGCCCACGACGCTCACCAACCGAGGAATCCGGAGAAGTAAAAACATGTCCACCACCCTGCCGGAAGAAACGCTGCACACGCTCAACATCACGCGCTCCACGCTGATCAAAGCGCCCATCGACATCACCTTCGAGGCCACGCTCGCGGAGATGGGCCCCGAAAGCCAGATGCCCGGCGGTCAGCCCTTTGCCATGAAGCTCGAGCCGTGGCCCGGCGGGCGCTGGTTCCGCGACCTGGGGCCGAGCGAAGGGTACGAAGGACACGCGGGGCACCTGTGGGGGCACGTGCAAGTGATCAAGCCCCCCAAGCTGATCGAAATCCGCGGGCCGCTCTTCATGTCGTACCCCTCGGTGAACTTCCTCCGCTACCGGTTCACCGAGGAAGAGGGCGGCACGCGGCTCGATTTCCTCCACCAAGCGTTCGGCCTGATTCCGGCGGATCACCGCGAGGGGGTGAACGAAGGCTGGGACTACACGATCGAGCGGATTAGCGAAATTGCGGCCAAGTTGCTGGCGGCCAAGGGAGGCAAGCGATGAAGGCCGAAATCGGTGGGGCGGGAGTTCGCAGTGAACCGATTGACGGCCGGGGCGCAGACCTGTATTTTACCAAATGGTTTAGTTAACCACTTGGTTTAGTTGCGATGCTCGACACCGATCCCCTGAGCGCAACGTTCGCCGCCCTGGCCGATCCCACGCGGCGGGCCATTCTGGCCCGGCTGTCGGCGGGCGAGGCCTCGGTCACCGAACTTGCGGCGCCGTTCGAGATGAGCCTGCCGGCCGTGACCAAGCATCTGAAGGTGCTGGAGCGGGCGGGGCTGATCACGCGCGGCAAGCAGGCGCAATGGCGCCCCTGCCGGCTCGAGGCTGCGCCGCTCCGCGGCGTGGCGGATTGGGTCGAACCGTATCGCCGCTTTTGGGACGAGCGCCTCGATCGGCTCGAGGACTATCTCCACCAGTTGCAGGCCAAGGCCAAGCCGCCCAAACGCCGCGGCAAGAGCGCGAAACGCGCCGCGACCCGCCAGCGCGGCCCAACCAGGAGAACTCGATGACGAACAGCCCTTCAGTCGCCGCCGCTCCCCAGGTTCACATCACGCGAGTCCTCGCCGCGCCCCGCGAGCTCGTGTTCCAGGCCTGGATCGACCCGGTGCATCTTGCGCAGTGGTACGCCCCTCACGGCTGCACGGTCCGCATTCCCAGCCTCAACGCTCGTCCCGGCGGAACGTTCCTGTTCTGCATCGCCAACCCCAAGGGGGAGTGCTGGTGCAAAGGGGTCTACCGGGAGGTCACGCCGCCGGAGCGGCTGGTGCTCACGCTCGAAGTGGCTGACGCCGAGGGACGCTCGCGGACCCCGATCGACGCCGGCATGGACCCCGAGTGGCCGCAGGAAACGCTCGTCACCGTGACCTTCGAAGAGCTCGAGCCCGGCCTCACTAAGCTGACGCTCGACCAAACGGTGTCGGAGTCGCTGGCCAAGCGCACCGGCGCCCACCCGAGCTGGCTGCAGATGTTCGACCGGCTCGAAGAGTTGCTCGCCACGCAGGCGTGAATCGCGCCTCGTGGTCCGCTCTGCGGACCAATTCAAAACGCTGAACCTGGAGATTCCAAATGTCCACCGCCGCAGTTCTGCAGCCCAACGTCGTCTCGCGCGAAGAGTGGCTCGCCGCCCGGCGCGAGTTGCTCGCCAAGGAAAAAGCCGCCACGAAAGCCAACGACGCCTTGGCTGCGGAGCGCCGCAAGTTGCCCATGGTCGAGATCACGGAGCAGTACACCTTCGAGGGCCCCCACGGCAAAGCCAGTCTCGTCGACCTGTTCGACGGCCTGCCTCAGCTCATGGTCTACCACTTCATGTTCGACGCCGACCCGCCGCCCGCAGGCAAGTCGGGCGCTCCCTGGGACGAGGGCTGCCCCGGCTGCTCGTTCGCGGCCGACAATGTGCCGAATCTCTCGCACCTGCGGGCACGCGGCACGTCGTTCGTGCTGATCTCGCGGGCGCCGTGGGCCAAGATCGCGCCCTTTCAACAGCGAATGGGTTGGAGCCACATTCCCTGGTGCTCCTCGTTCGGCAGCGACTTCAACTACGACTTCCACGTGACGCTCGATCCCGAGCGCGGCAGCAAGGAGTGGAACTTCCGCTCCGCCGACGAACTGGCGGCCGACGGCAAGATTCCGTCGACCAAAGGCGAGCTGCCCGGCCTGAGCGTCTTCCTCCGCGACGGCGACCGCGTGCTCCACAGCTACACGTCGTATGCCCGCGGGCTCGAGCCGTTGATCACCACCTACCACCTGCTCGACCTCACGCCGCTGGGGCGCGGCGAAGGCTGGAACGGCATGCCCGACTACCAAGGCAAGGGACACAACTGGCTCCGCCACCACGACAAGTACGAAGATCAACCGACAAAAACCTGCTGCCATTAACTCGGAACCCTCTCCCCGTGGGAGAGGGCAGGGTGAGGGTCGGCGACCTCGCGCCCGTGTGATCTTCACGCTTACTCCCTACGACCGCATAGCGCGCCGCCTGGCGTTGTACCCACTTCTGCAATCGGCACACGGAGTGTGCCGGCTACGATAGGAGCCTTTCTCATGGCCTCTCATCGCGTCGTCTCTCGTTCCGAATGGCTGGCTGCCCGCAAGGCGCTCTTGGCCCGTGAAAAGCAGAACACGCGCGAGCGCGACGAGTTCGCCCGCGCGCGGCTCGAGCTTCCCTGGGTGCGCGTCGACAAGCCGTATGCGTTCACCGGCCCCAGCGGCAAGCAGTCGCTGGCCGATCTGTTCGACTCGCGCAGCCAATTGCTCGTCTACCACTTCATGTTCGGCCCCACCTGGCAGGAAGGCTGCCCGAGTTGCAGCTTAGTGGCCGACCACTTCGACGGCACGCTTCCGCACCTGGCCGCGCGCGACGTGCAGCTTGCGGTCGTCTCGCGGGCGCCCTACGAGAAGCTGGCGGCGTTCAAGCGGCGGATGGGCTGGAAGTTCCCCTGGTTCTCGTCGTCCGAAAGCGACTTTAATCGCGACTTTCAGGTTTCCTTCATGCCGGAGGAGCTGGCGGCCGGGTCGGTCGAGTACAACTACACGCAGATGCCCTTCCCCAGCGAAGAGGCGCCCGGCCTGAGCGCCTTCTCGAAGGACGAGTCTGGCACGGTGTATCATACGTACTCGACGTTCGCCCGCGGCGTCGAGCCGCTGGTGACGACCTACATGCTGCTCGACCTGGCCCCCAAGGGGCGCGACGAAGATCAGTTCGCCTTCTCGATGGCGTGGGTGCGCTACCACGACCGTTACGAGGGGGGCGGATTTGCCGACGCCGACAAACCGTATTGGCCGACGCTGCCGGAGACTGCCGGCAAGGAGAATGCGCGGTGAACGCCCCCTGCTGCTGCTCGACACCGGTCGTGACGCTTGCGCCGCAGCGGCGCACGCCGCTGCGGCGCGGCATCGCGGCGCTCGAGTGGCTGGCGCCGGCTTGCGTGCTGGCCCTGATGCCCAAGTGCCCCGCCTGCGTGGCCGCCTACGTGGGGATGGCCACGGGGCTCGGCATCTCCGTGTCGTCGGCCGCGCAGCTCCGTTCGGCGGCGATCGGCTTGTGCGTGTTGTCCCTGGCCGGACTGGCCGCGGCGCGATTGTTCGCCCGCTGGCGGATTCGCTGTGAACAAGCCGCCAGCTAGTTCTCGCTGGCCGGCCGCCAGATCTTCTCCAGCAGCTCATAGAGCCGCGGCTCGCTCTCCTTCAACTCGGCCCGGTTGAAAGGGAAAAAGTCGTTCGAGCCGAAGTAGGCCTCGGTCATTTCCGCGAAAAACTCCTTGGGGTCGGTCAGGCCGTAGTGCCGGACGCGCGTGCCGTCGTAGAGGAGGGCGGCCTCGCCGTGGCCGCTCTCTTTGAACTGATCGTAGGCCGCAGCGATCCGCGGTTCGTCGAAGCCGAGCACCTGGTCGTGGTAAGCATGTGCCAGCTCGTGCAGGATCACCCACGGTTGTTCGTTGATGTTCCGCCGCGTCGCCACGTCGGCCGCCTGCGGCAGATGCACGCACTTGGCCAGGTCGCGGGGGTAGCCATGTTCGGCCAGCCAGTCGGCGCTGGGGTGATACTGCATCGCCCCGAGCCCGTCGCACTCGAGGTCGAGCACGATCACGATCTTCTGCAACTCGGTAAGCGGCTCCGCCGGCACGACCGCCTTGATCTCGACGAGCTTGGCCTCGAGAAATCGCAGTGACTGGCGGCCTAGTTCTTCGTGTGGAGGTTCGAGCAGCCGGTTGTCGACGCGAACCGTCCAGCCTTCGAGCTTCTGCGGCGAGCGGGCGGAGGGCTGCTCCGCGCGTCCCAGCACCGTGACCAAGAGGAGGCAAGGAATGAGCCACGAAGGGCAGTTGGACATCCGCAAGATCTCGCGCGAACGGTGCGTCATCTTGGTCCGCACAGCGGACTCTACGTAGGGTCCGCTGTGCGGACCAAGAAGGCCTGCAACTTCTCCCGCAGCTCCGCCGGAATCGGCAGCGAACGCAGTCCTGCCGAGCCGACCTGGCAGTAGACGGCCGTGATCCGCCCGTCAGCGACGTCGCGGCCGTCGTGTTGGAAACGAAAGCCGTAGCTGACGCTCTTTTCCCCCAGCCGCTCCACGCGGACTTCGATCTCGAGCTCGTCCTCGAAGCGCACCGCGCCCCGGTAGTCGCAGCTCACCGCCACGCGCGGCCAGCTCGTGGTCCCTTCGTCTCCCTGCAGGAGCACGCTCGAGCCGATGCTCCGCAGCAGCTCGTGTTCGGCCTCTTCCATGTAGTTGAAGAAGACCGAAAAGTGGGCGATGCCTGCCGCGTCGGTGTCGCGAAACTCGACACGGCGGCGGGTGCGATAGGGGGCGGACATGGGCAAACGTGGAAGACGTCGGAGCAGTGTCGGTCGTCCGACTGTACCAACCGGTCCGCCCGTCGAGAAGACCGTTGCGCCGCGCGTGCTACTTGCTCTTGAGCTCAAGATTGTGCTCGGTGCTGCCAGAGGCGACGGTGATCGAGAGGCCTGACTTCTCGATGTCGTTGTACTTGAGCGGCACCCAGCGTTCGATCTTGGGGTTGGGATTGTCCGGAGTCGGAGCGGGAATGATGCCCTTGGGCGCCGAAACGGCGATCTTATATTCCCCCGGTTTGAGTCCCGAAGCGGTGCCGGTTTTCACGGAATAGCTGCCGTCGGGACTGATGCGGGCAACGGCAATTGGGCCGCCTCCGACTGGCTGGAAGGAAATCATCCCCTCCGGAACGGCTTTGCCATCGATGGTGACCTTGCCGGAGACGGTGGGCAGCTTTTCGGAACAGCCGGCAACGGCGGCGAAGAGCACTGCGAAGGCCAACGAGAAAGTTGCTCGCGACATGGGGTCAGTTTTCCCGCGGATTGGAAGAAGGGTCGCACGTGTCGCGTCAAGGCAGCGCCAGAATCTAGAACTCACCAGTGATGGGCGGCTCCTGATTGCCGAACAAGCCGGCGTCACGCGTGGAGAACGCGCGGTATAGCTTGGAGTCGACGTTCTGATTAACCCAACGGACCGAGGCGTCCCCCACCGCGAAGTTTGCGCCTCCGGGATGCCGGCTGCGAAACGAAATCGTGTTCCACCATTCGCCGGGGGTTGGAGGGTCTGGCATATAGTTAAGCGGCACGTGCGTGCTAGCGTAGTCGCCATTGCTATAGCACCAGGCCGAGTGCAGGTTATGCTCCGGCACGTCTTCGCCGATTACGGCGGTCGAGCTCATGCCGTCGAGAAAGTCAGCCATCCGCACCGGGTGTTGATAGCTGTTGCGCCAGAAGGTGCCATTGCAGGGGCTGCGGTTGTGGCAGTCGGGCTCTGTGCCGGGAAACGCGCTGCTGCTCCCGCCCATGCGATTGTCTCCCATCACCCCCTTATAATTCGTCCACCGGACGGGAATGTTTTCCATCTGGAACTGCGTCGTGCCCAGAGTGCGAGCGCTCGGATCAGAGGGACAGCGGATGAAGGGCAAATCTGCCTTAATCGCTTCCCTATTAACAGCGTTCAGCAGTCCTTTGCCAGAGTCCATGCCACCGCGAAAATCGAACTGAGCGTAAAGGTTTTGTTGCTCCAACTGCGGCAGAATCCCGACGATCCAGCCCTTGCCCGTGGTGACTTGCTTGGGCGACGGCGGTTCGCTCCACATGCTGATGCTGATCGGCCAGGTCCCCTTGTTCACGTCGGCATACGTGTGGCAGCCTAGCGCAAGTTGCTTGAGGTTGTTGACGCACTGCATGCGCCGCGCCGCCTCCCGCGCTGCCTGTACGGCCGGCAAGAGCAGCGCGATCAGGATGCCGATGATCGCGATCACCACCAGGAGCTCGACGAGCGTAAATCCACGCGACGTTTTGCGGTTCATCGTTCGCTTCTCGTTTCGAGGTCTGTGTTTGCCGCTTGCTCGGGCGGCCAAGTTACTTCGCCGCTCGCAGAGTTTCGAGCCCCTTGACCCCCAAGTCGAGCCGGAACAGCCCGCCGGCGCCGGACTCGGGCCCCAGCCCGCCGGTGACGAACAACTGGTCGTTGTTCGCTCCGCCAAACGCCACATTGCTCGTCGTCACGTTGCCGCCGCCGTAGCGGGCAATCAACCGGCCGCTCGGGTCGAGCACCTGCACCTGCTTCATGCCGTAGTGGGCTACGTACAAATTGCCGGCGGCGTCGAGGCACATGCCATCGGGCTGGTTGTCGATCTGCCCGAGGGCCGGGTCTTTGGTCGGCAAGTCGGCGAAGACCCGCGCGGGGCCCAGCTTGCCGGGGGATTGAACCTCGTAGACCAGCACTCGGTTTCGCTGGCTCTCAGCCAAATAGAGCTTCTTGCCGTCTGGGGTGAGCACGATGCCGTTGGGGAAGGCCAGCCCATCGGGCACGGCAGGCGTTACCTTGCCTGCGGAATCGACGTAGTAGACGGCGCCGATCGGCTGTTCCTTCGAGGACTCGCCCGGGTCGCTGAAGTAGAAGCCGCCATGCGGCGTGTCGAGCGTCAGATCGTTGGGACCGCGGATCGGCCGCTCCGCGCACTTGGCGGCGGCCGGTTCGAGCAACTGGCCCTCGGGCGAAAGCCGCAGCACGGCGTGCTGCCCGGCGTCGCAGACCAGGTGCGTTCCGTCGGCCAGAATTTTGTGGCCATTTGGAGCGCCGGTCTTGGCCCAATCGCGGTGCTGGCCATCGAGCGTGAACTGTACGATCGTGGCCCCCTCCGACACGTAGCCGCGCCCCTGATGGTCGAAGACCACCCCTTCGCAATAGTGCGGCACGGTGAATAGCTTGACCGGCTTCGTCTTGGCCGGATCGGGCAAATCGGCAGCCGCGGCAGGGGCGCCGGCGAGTGCCAGCGCAAAGGCGATCGGCAGCCAACAACGCATCGCACGAACTCTCCGAGGCGGGATCAGGAAGGCGGGCATGCAGTGCGCCGCGGGGGCGCCGCCACACGTCGCTCAGGCTAGCGTCCCTGCAGGAAGAAGGCAACTATTTCGTAAGGTTGTCTGGGGGCAGCCGGATTCCCTGGCGCATCGCCTAACGTTGCGCAGAAGATGAAGTTAGCGCCCGCGGTCCTCCACGGTTGCTAGGTCTCGTAGTTAGAATACCGCGATGAACTCCCCCACCAGCGACTATCTTGACCGTTGCCAGGACCTGCTCGCGGAAGTCCGCGCGCAAGCCTCGGCGATTCAGCAGGCGGCCGATTGGTGCGCCGCCACGATTCTGGCCGGCCGCATGGTCCATGTGTTCGGCGCGGGGCATAGCCGGATCATGGTCGAGGAGCTGTGGCCGCGCTACGGCTCGTTTCCCGGCTTCAACCCGATCGTCGAGCTCTCGCTTACGTTTCACAACGGCGTCGTCGGGGCCAACGGGCAGCGGCAGGCCATGTTCCTCGAGAATGTGTCGGGGCTGGCTAGCCTCATTCTGCGGAACTTCGCCCTGTCGAAAACTGACACCGCGCTGATCGTCTCTTCGAGCGGCTGCAACACCGTGCCGATCGAGATGGCTGAGCTGTTTCAGGCGGCCGGCGTGCGCGTGATCGCGCTTGTCAGCCGGAAGCACGCCGAGGCGAGCCCCAGCAACCACCCGCGCGGCGCCAAGCTGGCCGACTTCGCCGACTTGGTGCTCGACACGGGCGCCCCGATCGGCGACGCGATGGTGGCCGTCGAGGGCTTGGCAACGCCGGTGGCCCCCGGCTCCACGGTCGGCGGCTGCCTAGTGATCAACAGCCTGAAGGCCGAGATCGCCCTGCGGCTGACGGCAGCGGGCGCGCCGCCGCCGGTGCTGACGGCGCCGGCCACGGTCGGGCGTGAGGAGGCGGCACGACTTTTCGAGGCGGCGTACGATGAGCATGCGCGGCGGCTGGCCGGGCTGTTTGAGTCGCTCGGCAAGTAGCCTGCTCTCTCCGAGAGCAGAGTGCTCGGAGTGCGCATCACGCAAACGACCGGATCGCCGAAAGTTGCACAACTAAAGTCAGATCTTTGCTGCCTCGGTATCGGCGTTCTGAACGGTAAGCTCCCAGAACGTTGGCGAATCAGCTGCACGAGATTGTGAGCGGTCTCTATGAGTCTCTACGACTTTGATCTGAGCTTCTTCCAACAGCGCTTTTCAAGCCGGCCCACGGTCGGCGACAGGACGAAGCTCTCCTACATCTGCAGCCCGCCGAGCTTGGTGGATCTGGAGTACTATCGGGCGCTGCTTCAGGAGGATTTAGCGGGCCGCGAGCGGTATCCCTGCGACGTTTTCGCTTGGGCGAAGGGGCCCGCGCCGGACCGCGATCAAACCCTCCTTGGCGGCCTACCCTACCGTCCTGCGAAAATGCCCTGGCCGCTCGACAGGCAAAGCCAGCCGATGCTGTTCCTGGGGCAGGTCCGCTTTGTGGAGTCGCGCGATATTGTTCCAGACCTTCCGGGCGATTTGCTGCTTCTGTTTGTCGATCAGGTGGAGACTCCTGGCGACTGGACCAAAGAGTCGTTCATGGTCGAATGGCACGACCTAGGCCTCCGCGGGCTGGCACGCGCAGAGGATGTGCCGATTCAAAGCCGCCGGATCCCCAATTGGTATGGGGTGCGGCATCGTACGTTCGATGTGGCAGGCCCTTTGAATGTCGACCTAATCGAGCCGTTGATTCCAGAGTGGAATCGTCGGAACGCGGAGGATGCAGAGACTTGGAGCTGGGAGCTTGCCCGATTGCACATTGCGAAGATCGGCGGGCGTTTGCCACACGCCTTCGAAGGGCATTTGGACTTGAGCACCGCACCCCTGTTTTCCATGCCCGCGCTTTCACCCTCGTTCTGGGCGCCGTATCCACTGGTAAATCATCCGGAGCCGTTCGTGGGCAACGAAATCTGGGACGAGTGTTTCTCACCCGGCGAAGTCTGCATCGCAATTCTCTGGGAAGCACGAATGCATCCTGAAGTGCATGTATCGATCTTCTATTGCTAGAAATCTTCGACGGACACCGAGGAACGTGACAATAAACGCATTCCGCTCTCGGAGAGAGCGGGCTACTTGGCGCGGGCCAGCCAGCGCACCGCCCCCGCCACCCCGCGCGTCACTTCGACCATCCGCCCATAGTCGAGCGTTTCCGGCGTGTCGGTCGCTTGGTGATAGTGAGGGTTGCGGAGGAAGCTGGTGTCGGTGAGCATCAGCGCGGGGTAGCCCTGATCCCAGAACGAGCTGTTGTCGGAGCGGCGGATCTCTTGGATCAGCTCCGGCAGGGCGATCGAGAAGAGCGGGAAACGCGTGGCCCGCTTGAAACCGCGGCGGAACTGCCACACCAGGCGCCAGGAACGCAGGTTGCCCACCGCGGCCAAGAAGTCGCCGCGCTTGGGGAACACCCAATGGAGCCAGCGAGGAATGCCTGGCGGAATGCGCTGGCTGCCGAGCTCGTCGGTGAAGAAGCCGACCATCTCCAGACAGAGCATGCCGACAATCCGTTCGCCCCGCTTGCGACAGTTGCCGGCATATTCCTGACTGCCCATGTCGCCGGTCTCAAAATACGGCTTCTCCTCGCACGCGAACGCCACGAAACGAATCGTGCGTTTGGGCTTCGCGCCATGCAGCAGGCGGGCCGCTTCGATGAGTACGGCCACCGCCGAGGCATTATCGTCGGCCCCCGGCGTGCTCTCGACGGAATCGTAATGTGCGCCGAGTACGACGATGCCGGACGCGGGGGACTTGCCCGGGATCTCGACGACAAGGTTCACCGCCGTCTGCGCGCCGACCGCGTACGGCTGCTTTTCAACCGTGTAGCCGGCGATCTCGAGTTCTTTCACGAGATAGCCGAGCGTGGCCTCGATCGTCTTGGGCTTGCCCAGGTGCCGAGGGCCGATGAGCCCGGCCAGCACGTCGACGTGGCGACGCAAGCGGGCCTCGAGATGCGCGTCGTCCTGCTCGGCGGAGACCTGCGGCTGCATAGTAGTCGGAAATTGCCGGCGCTAACGCGCCGCCATCTCATTTCCAGGCATCACCGAGGGGCCGACGCGGTCAACCGCCTTCCGCACGGCGCCGTGGGTGACGACGCCATCGACGACGAGGGCCTTCTGCGGCTGGCGGCCGGAGAAGAACGCCAAGAACGGAATGGCGTGCGTCGGGTTGCCGAGCTCGCCAAGCAGCCTGTCGATCTCCGGGACCTCGTCGGTCTTGTCGGCCAAGAGGGCCACCACGCCGTGGCTCTCGAGCAGTTCCTTCGTCGCGGCAGTGTCGTAGGTGAACAGCTTGTTGGCCTGGCAGGTGGCGCACCAATCGGCCGTGAAGTCGACCATCACGGTCTTGCCTTCGGCTAAGAGCTGGTCGAGCCGCTCGCGCGAGAAGGGCTCCCAGGCCAGTTTGTCGGCGGGCGACTTGAAGTCGAGCTTGCCGAAGGCAAACAGCCCGATCACGAGCGCCACTGCGCCCCCCACCGCATAGGCGGCCAAGCGCTTGCCCAACTCCGCCGTAAACGGCGTGCGCCCGATCCACCAGCAGCCGGCCCACAGCCCGAGCAGCAGAATGAACGTCGGCACCAAGTAGTCCTTCTGCAGGAAGCTAAAGAAAAACGCCACCGTGCCGAGCAGCACGAAGCCCATCGCCTGCTTGAACGTGTCCATCCAGGCGCCCGGCTTAGGCAGCCAGGAGATGAGCTTGGGGAAGGCCCCGATCAAAAGGTACGGAAACGCCATGCCGAGCCCCACCGCGGCGAAGGCGGCGTAGGCCACCACGGCCGGCTGCCCCAGGGCCCAGGTAAGTTGCGGAATCAGCAGCGGTCCGGCGCAGGGGGTGGCGAGAAGCGTCGTGAGGATGCCCTTCGAGAAGGCGCCCATTGGGCCTTCTTTCATGGCCAATTGGTTGGCCGTATGCGAAGCGGCGAAGCCGGGGATGGGAATTTCCCACACGCCTAGAAAACTCAGGGCGCATACCCACACGATGCTGAGCAACACGATGTTGAACGTGGCGCTCTGGAACTGCTGCCCCCAACCATGGCCCAAGAACACCGCCAAGGTCGCCAGCGCCAGGAACACGGCCATCAAGCCGGCCGAGTACCAGAGATTGAGCGTCAGGATGCGCAGGCGATGCTCGCCTGCCTGTTGCACGAAGCCCAAGATCTTGAGCCCGATCACCGGCAACACGCAAGGCATGATGTTGAGCAGCGACCCGGCGACGAACGACAAGAGCAGCACCATCCACAGCGAGTTGGACTGCGCGTTCAGTGTTTCCACCTGAAACGCCGGCGGCGCTGCGCCGATCCCTGGCAAGGCCGGACTGGGCGCGGGGGGCGCTGCAATTTGCGGGATGCGGCTGGGGTCAATCGCGGCCGCGGCCGTTTCGCGATACGAAGTCTTCGCAAAGGCCAGCGGCTGAGAACCCGCCTCGGTTTGCGGGCCGACCGCCAGCGGGGCGCTAAAACGGGCAGCGCGGGGGAGGTCGCAACTCGAGTCGGTGCAGACCTGAAAGCCGATCAAGCCGATCAGCTCGTGCGTGCCAACGGCGGCGTCGGCCGGCACGTCGAGTTCGAACGTCCACTCGACGGGCCCTTCGTAATACCGCACGACTTCGCCCGGTAGCACGTCCGACGGCTTTTCGACCGGCTGCTTGTTCGCATGGGGGGCCGTCGATTTCCAGCCGGCGGGCGCGAGATGCACGATGAGTGTGGGCTTGGATACGAGATCGGGATCGCGCGGCTCGAGGCCATAAAGATGCCAGCCGGGACGGGGATCGCCGGAGAGGCGCACGGTCACCTTGCCGCCGGGGGCTACGACCTTCGGCTCGACCGAGCCCCGGATCGTCACCTGCGGGCTTTCGGAGAATTCGCCGGTTGCGGCGGGCGCCGGTGCTGCCGGCGGAGCGACCGGGACGCTCGGCAACACCAATCCGGCGGTTGGAGAGTCCTTCGACACGGCGGGGGCCGACACACCTCGGGGCGCCTCACCGGAAAGGACTGCGTCGAACGGCAATGACTTTTGCAAGCACAGTTGCTCCTTGCAAACCTGCAGCTTGACGACGCCCTTGAGCTGGAGCGCAGAGAAATCATCCCGCGGCTCGAACTCCAGCGGGGCCGACCAGGTTACGCGCACCTTGTGCGTTTCTACCGTCAGGTTGTCGAAGAGTGGCTCGACCTTGGCGTCGGGGGGAACGTCGGGCTGAAACGCGCCGGCCAGCTTCACACCCGCAGTCTCGCTCAGTTGGATGACGGTCTTCTGCGGACCGCCGCGCTTTTGAGTGACCGAGTAGACGTGCCATTCCGGCTGCATTTCGGCGGTCACGGCAAGCTTGCCGGTGCGGCCGTCCGGCGACACGGTGAACTGTGCGGAAATCGCCACCGGGTCGCTCGTCGCGGCGCCGCCACCCAGGCCATCGAGCCGCAGCGCCGGCGGGATGTCGAGCTGCGCGAGCGCCGGCGAGGCAAAAAGTGTCGCCAGGGCCGTCAACACCCAATAGGTAGCGCCGCGTTGCATGCAAGCTCCTTGGACCGTGCTCGCGGTCTCGAGACGCAAGATTCATCCGCCGTGGGGATTATGGTATTTCCGCCGCGGCGCAGCCGTCAACCTGGGCCATTTACCGCGGCGTTCGCCCCATCGGCCTGCAATACGTGCCCCCCGCCCTGCCGGTTCTTCGATGCAGGGAGCTATCCCCAGGCCACAGACGAGTTCGCACGATCAGCCGACTTGGCTACGGTCAGCCCCGCTCGCCAATTTACGCAGCCGCCGCAAGTTCTCTTCAAGCCGCAGAAGGACACGGTCCCGGTCCTCGAAGCGAAGTTGCCGCAAGTAGATCCATTCGAGCCAGGTCAGCCCCGACATGACGACGCTGCTGTGGTCGAAGGCAGCGACGAGATTGCGCTCGATGGCGGTCAGTGGCCGAGCCGCCTCGTAGGCCACCATGCCGGCCGCCCAGAACGCCGCATCGTCGCCGGCCAGGCTCCCCAGCAGCCGAGCGACGTCGCCGGCCACCGTTTCCGGCCGCATCGCGCCAAAGTCGACGAGCCCGCTGACGGCGTCGCCCTGGAACAACACGTGATCGCACCAAATGTCGCGCACGCAGGGCTGCAACTGCACGTCGTGCGTCACGGCCGTGGCCAGCTCCACCGCGGCCGCCGGCGCCGCATGTTGGGCCAGCATCAGCACTTCGCCCGCCGCGCGATCGAACTCGCTCCAGCCGCAGCCGCGGCGCACCGCCTGCGAAAGTTGCTCGAAGCCG
Source organism: Pirellulales bacterium (assembly GCA_044221365.1). Classification (GTDB taxonomy): domain Bacteria; phylum Planctomycetota; class Planctomycetia; order Pirellulales; family JBGAPH01; genus JBGAPH01. The sequence continues at coordinate 16,231 of JBGAPH010000062.1, read as the reverse complement.
CCCCCTAGCAGACCCCGCAGCCGTTTATAGCGACGCACCAACCCGGGCGAGCCGGTGGGCGAGAGATCTGGCAGAGGAAAGGTGCTCGCGGCCACATGAAATTCCCCCAGGGCCCGCAGGGCGTTGCTGAGCCGGGGAAGCGTTGGGTGGTCGTGGAAATCGGCGTTGCCTGGCATCCACGGCTCGAGCTGCCAGAGATACCCCTGGTGCTCCACGTAGCCGCGATGCCCATCAGCTTCGAGCGGCAAGGGAACCGGC
>JBGAPH010000062.1:0-15967 GCA_044221365.1 Pirellulales bacterium | reverse complement strand
GGAACCGGCAGAAAGCCCTCCTGCACCACATGCCAGAGGACCGCCTGGATGAACTCGAGCTCGTCGGGGGCCGGATGCTCGGCCGGCCAACGGCGCAAGCAGAGAGTCCCCAGTTCAGCCTCGATCCGCCAGAGCCGAGCCCCGCTAAAGCCGCCGGCGTTGCCCAGTGCCTGGCAACGTTCGGGCCAGCAGCCCTCCGGGTAATGAGCCAGAACGAAGTCGACGTCGTGACCCAACGGCATGGGCGGCTCGTAGGAAGGAACACGTGGCGACAGCGGGGGACGAAAGTCCCCCGAGGTCGGGGCGCACTGCAATTCTAGGATCGACCGTTCGGAACGTCACCTGCGGTAGAATCCGCTCAAAGTCCCGCGCGTCGTGCCTGGGTTGCGCCCACCTTAACGGTCGCAGCGGATGTTGCGAATCCACCGCGTTTGCAACTCAGGCAACGTGCGGTATATTTTGAAGATTGGCTGCCAAGAATTTGGCCGCAATGGCGGCGGCCGGGGCCCCCTCCTGCTGGTAAACAGCCCTCTCGCGCTCAAGGTGAGTTTGATGCGATCCCGCTCGTACCGGACGTTCGTCCGTAGACTCGTCGGTTGCACGTTCCTGGCGGCCCTGGGCGCGGCGCTTGCGCCCGCTTCCGCGGCGCTCGCCCAAGAGGGCGAAAAGCAACCCAAGTTCCCACCGTTCAACGTGCTGCTCAAGGACGCCGAAACGGTCCCCACCGATCCGGCTGCCCGCCCGCTGTTCAAGCTCTTCAAGAAGGGCCAAAACCTTTACGCCGAGCTCGGCCCCGGCGTGTTCAACCAAGACCTGATCGTCTGCGCCTCGATCGCCCGCGGCGTCGGCTATGGCGATGTCCTGGGAGGCATGAGCCTGAACTTCGGCAACGATTGGCTGTGGCAATTCCGCCGCACCGACGACGACAAGATCAATATCGTCCGCCGCAATATCCGCTTTACGGCCAAGAGCGGCAGCCCTGAATCGGACGCCGTGAAGTTGGCGTACACCGACAGCATTTTGTTCAACCTGCCAATCGCCACGATGGGCCCCGGCGGCGGCCCCGTGGTCGATCTCACGCCTGTCTTCATGAGCGACCTGGCCGGCGTGGGCGGCGGCTTGCCGGGCTTTGGCTTCGTGCCGAGCCGCTCCTCGTGGGCCTCGGTCAAGGCGTTCGACGAGAACGTGGAGATTCAGGTGGCGGCCACGTTTGCCGGGGGCGGCTATTCGGAACTCGACTCGGTGCCTGACGGCCACACGGCGACCGTCCACATCCATTACTCGCTCAGCAAGTTGCCGCAAACCGGCTACCAGCCGCGCGTGGCCGACGACCGGGTGGGCTACTTCCTCACGGTCCTCAAGGACTACTCCAAGAACGGCGAGGAAGACCGCTTCGTGCGGTACATCAACCGCTGGGACCTGCGCAAGAAGGATTCGGCGCTGTCGGTGTCGCCGCCCGTGAAGCCGATCGTCTTCTATCTCGAGAAGACGATTCCGATCAAGTATCGCCAGCCGATTCGCGAAGGCATCCTCGAGTGGAATAAAGCCTTCGATAAGCTCGGCTTCTATAACGCCGTGGAAGTGCGTCAGCAGGAAGAGCACGACACCTGGGACCCCGAGGACGTGCGCTACAACACGTTCCGCTGGATCACCTCGGGGGCCGGCTTCGCCATGGGCCCCAGCCGCGTCAATCCGCTGACGGGCCAGATCCTCGACGCCGACATCATCTTCGACTCCGACTTCATCGAGTTCTGGAAGGACGAGTACGAAACGTTCACCCCCAAGAGCGTAGCGGCCATGACCGGCGGCCCGCTCGACCTGGCCAGCTACCAGGCCCAGATGAAGCTGGCCGGCCAGCACGAGCACTCGCTGTTGTGCCGGTGCGAACTGCACTCGGGCCGCTCGCGCGACTTCGCCCTGGGCGCGACGGTGCTCGCCACCCGCAAGTTCAGCGAGGAAGAGATCGAGAAGCTGATCATGCAGGGGCTCAAGGAAGTGACGATGCACGAAGTCGGGCACACGCTCGGCCTCCGGCACAACTTCAAGGCCAGCAGCACGATCTCGCTCGACGACGCCAACGACACGGAGAAGACCAAGGACAAGGGACTCACCTCCTCGGTCATGGACTACGCGCCGGCCAACCTGATGCCCAAGGACGCCAAGCAGGGAGACTTCTACTCCCAGACGCTCGGCCCCTATGACTATTGGGCCATCGAGTACGGCTACACGACCAAGAACGACCCGGCCGAGCTCAAGAAGATCGCCGCCCGCAGCGGCGAGGCGGAGTTGGCCTACGCCACGGACGAAGACACCCGCGGCATCGACCCCGATCCGCTCAGCAACCGCTGGGACCTGGGAAGCGATCCGTTGGCCTTCGCCAAGGCCCGCACCAAGCTCGTTTCCGAGCTGTGGGACGGGCTCGTGGATCGCGTGGTCAAGGAAGGGGACGGCTATCAAAAGGCCCGCCGCGCGTTCGGCATCCTCTTGAGCAGCCACGGCCAGGCCTGCTACATGGCCTCGCGCTACATCGGCGGCATCTACGTCACCCGCAGCCACAAGGGGGACAAAGACGCCAAGGTCCCGTTCGTGGTGGTCGACCCTGGTAAGCAGCGGGAAGCGATGGCCCTGCTCGAGGAGCAGGTCTTTTCCGACAAGCCCTTCAAGCTGCCGCCTGAGCTCTACAACCAGTTGTCCTCCACGCGGTGGAGCCACTGGGGCTCGAACCTGCCGCTGCGGCCCGACCTGGCGGTTCACGAGGTGATCACGATTTGGCAGGACCGCATCCTGCAGCAGTTGTTGTCGTCGCTCACGCTCGAGCGGCTGCATGACTCGGAGTTGCGGATTCCGGCCGATCAAGACGCCTTCACCACGGCCGAGCTCATCGAGCGGCTGACCAAGGCGGTCTTCGCCGAAGTCGACAACCTGCCGGAGGCCGACTACACGCCCCGCAAGCCGGCCATCAGCAGCCTCCGCCGCAATCTGCAGCGGTCGTACCTGCAGCACATGGCCGACCTGGCGATGGGGGAGAGCGGCTCGCCGGAGGATTGCCAGACCGTGGCCTACGCCGAGTTGGCGGGCCTGGAGACGAAGATCAACAAGCTGCTCGAGAAGAACACTAAGCTCGACGCCTACAGCAAGGCCCATCTCACCGAGACGTCGGCCCGGATCCACAAGATCCTCGACGCCAAGATGCAGTTGGGCGGCAGCGGCGGCGGCTTCGGCTTCCTCCTGTTCGGCCAACCGACGGGCGAAGGCGCCAAGCCGTAAACGGCTGACGCGATCGTAGGAGCGATAAACTCAGGCCCGGCAGCGCCGACACGGCGCTGCCGGGCTTTTTTCATTGCCGAGCTGCGCCGCGCCTGCAAAATGCAATCGGCATTGCCGCTCTCCTCGGCTGCCGCCGCCTAGGCCTTAGGCACTCACCCAGGAGAACTCGCTGGCTTCGAATTCGTGCGAAATCCGCAAGTTCTTTGTTAAAGGCCCTTTAGCGCCGCGTATCGCCCCCCACCTCGCGGCCGTGGCACCCGCCTTGCCTTAGAGAGTTCGCGTTCCGTTCGAACGCACCGGCATTCCTTCAGGCGGCGGCCAATGTCCGTAGCGGACTTCCATGGTGGGCGCGGTTCGGCCTCTCTGGCCGCGGCGGTCCTCATTTTGGTGCTCGCGGGCCTAGCGCGCGCCGATGGCGCCGCGGAGCCGGCGGCTGTCGAAGGTGCGGAAGTCCACCACTGGCGGCGGCAGGCGAGCGAGAACTTCGAACTCTGGGCTCACGGCACGGCTGCGGAACTGAGCGAGCTGTCGGCCGCGCTCGAGGCCCAATTGACGCAGCTCCACGAGGCCTGGTCGATCGACCGGTCGGGCCCGCGTTGGCAGCCCCGCTGTCAGGTCTTCGTTCACGTGACCCGCGAAGCCTACATCGCTGCGGCGGGCCCCGGTTCGGAACGGACCAATGGCTCGTCGCTCGTTCACTTCGACCGCGGACAGGTGGTGGGGCGGCGGATCGACCTCGACGGCGCCCGCAGCGATTGGCAAACCGAGACGATGCCCCACGAGCTCACGCACGTAGTGCTGGCCGACGAGTTCCCGCACGGCCGGCTGCCGCGCTGGGCCGACGAAGGGGCCGCCATGCTGGCCGATAGCCCACACAAACGTGCCCGCCACCGGCAAGACGCCCACTCGGCCCGGAAACGCGGCGCCGAGCTTCCGGTGGCTCAACTGCTGAACATCGAACAGCCGCTGGCCGCTGGCCGGATGGCGGCCTTTTATGGCCAGAGCCTGACGCTCGTCGAGCACCTGGTGGCCCAGGGGGACCGCCGGCGTTTTCTCGACTTCCTGCACGAAGCCGATCGCGCCGGCTACGACGCCAGCCTTCGCGCTTACTATGGGCTGGCCAGCCCGGCCCGCCTGGCCGCGGCCTTCGAGCCCAGCGAGACGCATCGCGGACCGCAGTTGACCGGCTTCACCGGGCAGACGCCGACGTCGGTTCTGCGCACGCAGCGTGCGAGCCGCGCTGTGGCCGTGCCGCACTAGCCCGCTGCGCAAGCAAGGGACACAAGCGGCCTTGGGCGCTGCCGCCGCAGGTGCTGTCCCGCTGGCGCAGGGTTCGTCAGCGACTCGCCAAACACACGTGGCTCTTCGTTGCTGGCGCTGCGGGCTAGTATCAGAAGCGTCCGCCCGCCCGCTAGCGTTCCGCCGCCGCCGGCGGCAGATACTCGATGCTCGGCGAATAGACATTCGTCGGGGGCAAGCCGGTCGGAGATACGGGCTGAGCGGCACCCGCAGTCGGCAGCGGAGACTCGGCCCCCGGCATCAGCACCTGCCCGGTGGCCGGCGGCGTCGAGAAGGGCGCCGCGGCAGGCTGCAGTTCGCTGACCGCCGGAATCACCGCCGGCGCCGGCGTTCCCCTGCCGGCGCGGCGCAGCTCCTCGGCCCGGCCGAGCAATTCCTGCGGCGGCACGTTCATCTGCGGAACCATCTGATAGCTCAGCACGCGCACGTCGCGCAGCTCGCCGGGCACCAGGTTCTCGCTCACGAAGTCGAGCGGAAAGTGATCCCACCAGGGGGCCGGAATCGGCTCGAGCGCCGTAAGCGTTTCGTAGCCGTCTTTTACCAGGCGGATCTTCCGCGTGCCGTAGTAGATGTAGTTCACGGCGACCGGAGTCGTGCCGATCTCCTGGTCGCCAATGTAGACAAGCGCGCCGGGCGGATTGCTCTGGATGATCAACCGCCGGGTGACGCAGCCCGAATTCACCAGTGCCAGCAGCGCAGTCGCCAACAGCAGCCCTGTTCGGGGCAAAGGCGATCGAGTTGAGGGCAGTCGCTGTGCGTCCAACGCGTGCGATCCCGAGGAAACGAAAGGAGCCGGCGCCGCAAACGGGGCGGGAGTATATCGGCCCCCACCCGGCCCTCCAATGCCGACTCCGTGCCTGCAGGGCCATTGATCTTGCCGCTTCGAGGGCCGTCGGCTACAAGCCACGCCTCTCGAGGGTCTAAACGATTTAGGCCACTTCGCAACCAAGCTCTCGCAGGGAAGCCCTTTGATGCGCTGGCCGGTGCTGGCGTTGGCGGCGTGCCTGGCCGTTCCGGCGGTTGCGCAGGCGGCTGCGCCTGAGTTTCCCTACACTGCCTACGTCGCCAGCGACGGCGTCACCGTCCGCAGCGGTCCGGGCTCGCAGTTCTATCCGTGCGATCGCTTGAGCGCTGGGGCCCCGGTGGAAGTCTATCGCCATGATCCGGGCGGCTGGTGCGCCATTCGGCCCCCCGAGGGGAGCTTCAGTTGGGTCGCCGGCCGCTACTTGCGGCTCACCGAGCCAGGCCTGGCAGTGGTCCAACAGTCGCGCGTGCCGGCGCGGGTGGGCACGCGGTTCAGCAGCGTACGCGACACGATCCAGGTGCGGCTCGACTCCGGAGAAGCCGTCGAGTTGCTGGGCGAAAGCGAAGGGGATGGCAAAGAAGCCCGCCCGGAGTGGTTCAAGATCAGCCCGCCGGCAGGCGAGTTCCGCTGGATTCACGCCGATTTTCTGACGCGCTCGGCCCCCGAGAAGGGTCCGCCTTCGCTCGCGAACGGGCAAGACTCGGAAAACAGCCTGGCCTGGGGAAATGGCGGGGGGCGCTCGGCGCGCGGCGTCAGCCTCGCCTCGTCGGAGCAACCGGCGGTCGGAGCGACAGCGGCCGAGGGTTCTGCCAAACCTGCGCCGGCCCAACCCGAACCGCTGCCGCCGACCGATGCAACTGCTCAGCCGGCAGCGGAAGACGCGCATGCAAGCGAGCCGGTCCCACTCGATGCATCTGCGGCGATTCCCGAAGCGGAGCCTGGCGCCGCCGCGCTCGACGACGCGGAACTCGATCTTTCGATCATGGTTGCCGGCGACGCCGGCCGCTGGCGACTCGCGCCGTTGCGGCGTGAAGTCGAGCGGGTGGTCGAAGATAGCCCGAGTCCCGCAGTTCGCGGCCGCGGGCGAGCGCTATTAAGCAAGCTGGGGCGTTTCGAAAACATTCAGGCGCGGCACTTTGCCCTGCTGGGGATCTCGCCTGAGGCCGCGGCGGCGCCTGCCCCTGGTCCAGCCGCCGGGAAGGCAACGCCGTTCGATGGCCAAGGGCGGCTGACGCCGGTCGTTTCTCGCAAGGCCGGCTCGCCTCAGTTCGCCCTCTTGAATTCTGCGGGGGAAGTGGCCTGCTTCGTCACTGCCGCTCCGGGGGCCAACCTGCGGCCCTATCTCGGCAAGCAGGTGGGCATCACCGGCATTCGCGGCTATATGCCGGAACTCAAAGCCCGCCATGTAACGGCCCGCCGGGTCACGGTGCTCGAAGCGCCCGTCTGGCGGTAGACGCTTCTGAGCCGATCCCCCCGTCAATGGCGAGCGGCCGGCGTCAGCCGGCTGGTGTTCCACGGCGACTCTCGCGTTTGGGTCAGCCGGCCGACGCCGGTCGCTCGCTGGACGTGTATTGCGGAACTTGGGGAGGGACCTGGGGTTGCTTATTCTGGGCGGCTTCGTCGGCCAGGCCCGCGATTGCCCACATGGCTTGTGCCGATTGCAGCGGCTACACTCAACGCAGGGGCAGGCTGCGACGCCTGCGGGCGCTCAGGCCTGAAGTGCCGAATTTGCCATTGGGAGGACCGATCGAATGACCAAGCTCACGCCTGTCGCTTTGTTCTGCGCAATCCTGGGACTGCCGGCCGCCAGTCTTTGTGCCCAGCAAACTGGCGGCATGCAGGGGGGCGGAATGGGAGGCGGGACGGGGGGTGGCGGGGGCACCGGCGCCGGCTCCATGACCACCGGGTCGCAATACGGTTTCGGTTCGGTGATGGCCAACGGCACACCACCCATTAGTCGCACCACCAATTTTGGGCAGGTCACCATCTTCGGCGAGCGAATGCTGGGAGACACTTCGTCCGGTGCAAACCGCTCTTTCGGCGGGCAAGCCTCGGGGACGGGCTCCGGCGGCCTAGGCGCCTTCGGCGGCTCATCGTCGCTGGGCAACTTCAGCTCCGGGGCGAACAGCATGTCGCGCGGCGGCATGGGCGCCATGGGGATGGGCAACATGAGCGCCATGGGCGGTCTCACGAGCGGCCTCGGCAGCCTCGGAGGCATGGGTGGCATGCGAGGCGGAATGGGCGGCTTGACCGGCGGCCTCGGGGGCGGCCTGGGAATGAACAACCTGGGAGGCGGCCTCAGCGGCGGCTTGGGCGGAAACCTGGGCCGCAACCAGTTCGGCCAGATGGGCAACCGCGGTCAGTTCGGCCAGAATCGCTCGCAATACGCCGCGCCGGCCCGGCCGCGCGTAACGGTTGGCTTCAGCCCCGAACTGGCCGCTGAGAACGCCATCACGACCGGAATCAGCCAGCGGATGACGCAGTTGAGCTCACGGCAGGGGCGGGCGATCCAGATCCAGACGCGGGGGCCTGTGCAGGTGAGCCTGCAGGGGCGGACGGCCATCCTACGTGGGGTCGTGGCCACTGAGCACGATCGCGCGGTAGCGGCGCGAGTGGCGCTCCTAGAGCCCGGTGTCTCTCAGGTCCAGAATGAGCTGCTGGTGTCGGCTGCGACAACGTCGGCGGGTCCGTCCCCTGGATCCGTTGCACCTGGCCAAAGCCAATAGGCGAGTTCGACTGCATTGCTGGCGAAATCTGCTGGACCGGCGGCGCGAGGGGCATGGTCGTCCGCGGCATCGCGTTCAACCGTTGGCCGCGCACCGGAATCGTCAGCGTGGTCATCTGCTGTTGGGCCGCGGCCGCGTCAGCGGGCGTCGGCGCATACTCCGCGGGGGCCTGATGCCCCGCTTGTTGCACTGGAAAGGCGGGCGCTTGAGGCGCCGGGTAGGCCGGCGCTTGATAGGCCGCTGGCGCTACAGGCTGGACCATCGGCGCCGTTTGTCCCATCGGCGGCGCGCCGGCCGCTGGCATGCCGGCCTGAGGCGCGCCAAACGGCCGGTTGGGAATCGCTTGCTGAGCCATCTGCACCGGCTCTTGCCCTGGCAAAGACTGCTTGCTCGGCTCGCTGATCACCAGCGGCGCGTCGTCCGGGATGAATCGGGTGATCAGCGTAATCTGACTTTGCGGTCCGCCGAGTTCGTCCCATGGGATGAACACACTGTACGACGGCCCCAATTCCGACTTGCTGTAGTGTTTTTGGAACTGATCCGCGGCAAAGACGTACTTGCGAGTCGGCCGCGAGTCGGAGGGGCGGCGGCCTGCCTCGTCGAAGGCGTACACCTCGAGCGTCCCCTTCACTTTGACGGGGTCGCCCTTCTCATCCTTGTGAAAAAACAGCCTTCCCCCGAACCCGCGCACGGGCACGCGGCCGGCTTGGTACATCGTGGTGTCGGTCCAGACAGGCACCACCTTCATCGGAGCGGAGAACTCTCCGTCCAATCCTGCTCCCCACGGGATGCCCTTTTTCAGGTCGAAGCTCGAGCACCCGGTTACATAAACGAGCAAACCGGTGATGGCCAAGCGAGTGCAGGTCTTCCGTGACATCGCCAAAGTCCTTTGTCTGGAAGCGGCGCCTAACATGCGCCGTGTTCGGTTGAGTTTGAGTGCGATCCCTCGCGCCAAGCGGCAGCCGCGAGGCGCCTAGGGCATCGTCGGGCCCTGCGGCGGCGGAGCGGCGGGCAGCATGATCGGTTGGCCATCCGGGCCCACTTGCAACAGTGGCTGGCCGTCGGGCCCGAGCATCGGCTGTTGTCCCTGGGGCACGAATTGGGTTTGCGGCGGCGGCAATTCCGACGGCGCGCCGGGCGCCGGAACTCCGGGCTGGCCGTTGGGCACAACCAGCGGGCCGACGGCGCCTGGCTCGGCCTCCGTAGGCTGGCCCTCGAGCAACTCGGCCGGCACTTCTTCGGCCCTCGGATTGCCATCGGGAAAGATCGTGTCCACTTCGTTTTGGCCCCAGGCGCCATTGCGGCTGCGAATGCCCGGATCGCCGTGGATCTTCACGATGTCGGAATAGCACCAGTTCATCCGCTCGGCCTCGACCTGCTTGAGCTGCTCGGCGTCTTCGGCGTTCCAAACAACGCGCGGCGTGAGGATGACGAGCAGTTCCCGGCGATCCTGGATGATGTTGTCGTAGCGGAACAAGTTGCCGACGACAGGAATCTGCGAAACGAGCGGCACGCGCCGGCTTTCGACTTGCCGATTGGTAGTGATGAGACCGCCGATGACCACCGTCTGACCGTCCGCGGCGCTGACCGTCGTTTGCGCGAGCGTCACATCGTAGATCGGCGTGGTGATGGGCGTGTTGCTGCCGGCGGCGATGGCGATAGGAATACCCGGCTGGGGCGAAATCGCCGACCGCTCGGCGTCGACCTGCATTACGACCATGCCGTCCGGCGAAATGCGCGGCGTGACGACGAGGATCACGCCCACCGGCTTCAATTCGCCCACCGAGAGAGTGATGCCGGCGCCAACGACGCCGCCGACCGTCGCCCCAGTTACGCGAGGAACCTGCTGGCCGACCTGGATAAAGGCCGGTTGGTTGTCCAGCGTCATCACCTGCGGCCGGCTGAGGATGTTCGCCTTGCGGCACACTTGGAGTGCCCGGATCAGGAAGTTGACATTTTCGCTGCCGCCCGAAATCACCAGGCCGCCGTAACCGAGCTGCGAGTTGGTGCGGCCGAGCGAGAAGTTGGTGAGCCCTTGGCCGCCGACGGCGTCGGCGTTCACCGTGGCCCGTTCGCCCGTGGCCAAGGTCTGCGGGCTGCCCAGCGGCAGGTTGTTGAAGTTGAAGCCGGGAACGAGCGTCACCCCCGAACCGGCGGTGGCGGCCGCCGTGGCTACGCTGCGATCGAACAGAATCGAATTCTGCAACCCGAGCTCCACGCCGAACTCGTCGACGTTGTTCAATTGCACCTCGGCGATCACCACCTGCACCATGACCATCGGGGGGCGGGTGTCGAGGTCCTCGACCACGCGCATCACCTGATCGAAGTAGCGCGGCGAGGCGCTGATGATCAGGCTGTTGGTGACGATTTCCGGCACGACCACCACTTCCTTTTCGATCACCTGCGTGGTGGTGGTGGCCTGCGTTTGCAGGGCCAGATAGCGAATCTGCCGCTCGGTCGTCAGCCAGGTGCTGATCGAGTTGGCCACGTAGTCGGCCGGCGTGTTCCGCAGCCGGTAGACGCGATTGATCCGTTCGCGGGCATCGTTGGAATCGAGCCGCAGCAAGATCGCCTCGACGACCTGGAGTTCGCCCGACGAACCCGCCGCGATCACGGCGTTGTTCCGCTGATCGATCGAGAACGTTAGGGGAACCAGAGCACTGGCCGGATCGCCGGTGTCGCCGAAGTTGGCGTTGGCCCCGGCGCCGCCACCACCCTGCGTCGTCGTGGCCTGGCCGAACAGCGATTGCAGCATGGTGACCATCGCGGCGGCGTCGCCGTTCTGGATCTGAAACACCTTGATCTGCATCTCCGCCAGCGGCGGCTGATCGAGCTGCTTGATCAGGGCCTCGATCAGCGGCAGGCTGTCGGGCGGAGCGTTGACCAGGATCGAGTTGGCCCGCGGATCGGACGAGATGCGGACGTCGCTCAGCAGGCCTGAGCGGTACTGCCGTTTGCCCTGGGCGTCGATCACGCTGAACTCGAGCACGGTCGACATTTGCGAGGCGCCCGAGGCTTGATTGGTGCGGCGCTGGCCCTGACCCTGGCCTTGGTTGCCTTGGCCGCCCCCCTGGCCCCCTTGGCCGAAGCCCCCTTGCCCACCCCCCTGGCCGCCCTGCCCCGGGCCTGCGCCGGGAGCGCCCGCGGCGCCGGGACCGCCGAAGCCGCCCGAAGGCTGCTGATTCCCCTGGCCGCCGCCCCCTTGCTGCTGGTTGCCTTGTCCGCCTTGCTGGCTCTGCACGACGATCGCCTGCTGCAAGATCGGCACCACGTCTTCGACGCGGGCGTTCTGTAGGCGGATCACGCGCAATTCCTGCACGGCCGCGCTCGTGCCGAGGTCGAGGTTCTTGATCAGGGCGTCGACCTCCGCGATGTCGCGCGGGGCTGCCCGCACGATCAGGCTGTTGGTGCGGAAGTCGGTGGCCGTGAACAGCCGCGGGGCGAGGCCCGTGGGAGGTTGCGGATAAAAGGTGTCGAGGGTCGACTGCACGTCGGCCGCCGCGGTCCGTCGCAGCAGATAGACCTTGAACTCCTGGTCGGCCGGCACCGGCTGATCGAGCTTGTTCACCAGATCGATCACCGATTGCACGCTCTCCTCGCGGCCGATGAGCAGCAAGGCATTGGGCTTCACCAGCGGCGTGATGCTCACGGCGCCCTGCCGCGGCTCGAGCACCAGCGGGTAGATCTGCGTCATCAGCGTCGAAATCGACTGACTGCTGACGTTCTTGAGCTCATGGATCTTGACGACGGGCGCCGTCTCGGCGCTCAGCCGTTCGATGTCGTCGATGATCTGCTGCACGCGCTGCACGTCGGCCTCGCGGCCTTCGATGATGAGCACGTCGAGCCCTTCGAGGAATTCGACCTGCACGTCGCCGATCAGACCGCCGGCGATTTCGGCCACCGAGGGGCCGCCGCCGGGAGGGGCCGACTGCACCGCAGCCGCGGGGGCCTGGGCGAGCGCGTCGTCGGCCGGCGCTTTCTCGGCCGGTTCCTCAGCCGCTTCGCCGCCTTCGGCCGGCGGGCGGCGCTGAAAGAGCTGGGCGACCATGGCGCTCGCCGGACGGCGGGCCATGCCGGCCACGGCGTGCCGTTCGCCGGTGCCGCCGCCGGCGCGGAACGGCTCGAGAGCCTGCCGCACGCTGGCGGCGTCGGATTTGCGATACGAGACAACCTTGGTTTGCCGGGGGCCTTCGCCCGACGGGCGGTCGAGAATGCCGACGACCTTAGCCCAGGCGGCCACGTGTTCAGGCTCGCCATGCAGCGCGAGCTGCTGCGACTGCGTGTTCACGGTGATCTGCAAACGCGTGCCGCTCGGCGGCTGCACGACCAAGGTCTTGAGCGGGCTATTCAGCTCGCTGGTCTCCGAGACCGGCTTACCCCACAGAGCGTCGAGTTGGGGCGCCACCTGCTCCCAGGTGCGGTGCTCGAGCTTGATGACCGTATGGGCAGCCTCGCGGCGCTCCGGGGCGGGAGGAGCGGCGGCCGGGGCGGGCTCGGCGCCGGCGGGGGCCGCCGCCTGATCTGCCGGGGGAGCGGCATTGACCTGGTCGGGTGTGGCGACGGCGAGCGCCTCGGCCACCTGACGATGCGTGTCCGGCGCGGCTACCACCAGCACCTTTTGCGTGCGCGGATCGCCGGCAATCCGCACGCCCGCGTTGTCGTGAAACCGCTCGCGCAAGCGACTCACGGCGGCGTCGAGGTCGCCGTTCGGCGCAGCATACGATTTGAGGATTTCGATCTCTGGTTCGGCGGCGGCCGGCTGGTCGAGCGCGGCGATGAGCTGCGCGGCCATCTCTTGGGCGCGCTGCGACCCGCGCACCAGGAAGCGCTGGGCCTGCGGATCGGCAATGATCTCGACGTCGGGCACGCCGGTCAGCATTTGCCGAAGTTGAGGCTCGATCGCCCGCGCGTCGACATGGCGAAGCGTATGCGGCCGGAAGTCGCCCCCCTCTTGAGCGGTGACCCAAAGGGTGGCGCTGAGCAGTCCGATGGCGAGCCCCAGACCGGCTAGCGCGCGGCGCACGCCGAGGCGACGCAGCAGCGAAGTTGGCCACAGGACCGCATTCTGCGCAAATTCCGCCAGCTTCATAGGTTCCACCTGCCTTCGTGGGGTGTCTCGAGGGAGACAGCGCAAGCCTTCGCCACCCTCAAGGTCGTCGTCAGCGGAAGAATCGGCAAAGTCGACGTAGACTCTCAAGCGAAACCGGGGGAAGGTTCAAAAATCCACCCCTTGGCTAACGGTTCGCCTCGGCTCGAACGGCCTCTCACCGCCGCGAAGTTGTCTCTAGCTTGCCCATCTCTTCCAGCCGGGCTCTACTGAGGGCCCAGCCGAGTCCCCTGCACGCCTCGCCCTCCCACGCTCATGCTGAAGCCAGTTTCCTTTGTCCTATTGCTCGCGCTCGCTTCTAGGGCGCTCGCTGTGCCGCCTGCCTTCGAAACGCAGGAGATCGAGAAGGGGCTCACGGTCGGGTACTGCGTCCGCGTGGCCGACATCAACGCCGACCAACGCCCCGACCTGGTCGTGGCCGACAGCCGACGCGTGCTCTGGTATGAGAATCCGAGTTGGCGGCCGCGCGTGATTCTGGAGGGGGTGAGCAAGCCAGACAATGTGTCGCTGGCCGCGCACGATATCGATGGCGACGGGAGGCTCGACCTGGCGCTCGGCGCCGACTGGAACCCCGGGAACACCAGTTCCGGCGGCACGATTCAATGGCTGAAGCGGGGCACAACGCTCGACGAGCCCTGGACGCTCCACCCGATCGGCGAAGAGCCGACGGTCCACCGCATCGCCTGGTCCGACCTGAACGCCGACGGGCGCAAGGAACTGCTCGTCGTGCCGCTCCATGGCCGGGGAACGACGCGGCCCAACTTCGCCGAGCAAGGCGTGCGGATCCTAGCATTCGATGTTCCCGCTGATCCCGTTGCCGGCCCTTGGCAGCCGCAGGTGCTCGCCGAGTCGCTCCACGTAACCCACAACTTCCAGCCTGTCGATCTGAACGGCGACGGCCGGCTGGAACTGCTGGTGGCCAGCTTCGAGGGAGTGACGCTGTTCGAGCGCGGCAGCGATGGCCGTTGGCTGGGGCGCCGCCTCGGCGCCGGCAACCAAGAGACGTCGCCCAACCGAGGCGCGAGCGAGATCCGGCTCGGCCGCCTGGCCGAGGGCCGCCCCTACCTCGCCACGATCGAGCCCTGGCACGGCTTTCAGGTGGTCGTTTACACGCCGCCCGAGGCGGGCGCCGCGGCCGACGCCCTCTGGACGCGCCACGTCCTCGACGAGCAACTCCAGTGGGGCCATGCCGTGGCCTGCGCCAATCTGGATGACGACGCCGATGAGGAACTGATCATCGGCGTCCGCGACGACGCGAGCCAAGGGGGCCGCTGCGGCGTGCGAATCTACGACCCCCAGGGCCCCGATCCGGCGAAGTGGCCGCGAACCTTGGTCGACCCAGGGGGCGTCAACGTGGAGGACCTCGTAGCCACGGATCTCGACGGCGACGGACGCGTCGACCTGGTGGCCGCCGGCCGGCAGAGCCACAACCTGCGGATCTACTGGAATCGGGGCCCCGCGCCGCGCTAGATCGGCGCTTGCGCAAGTCGCCCCGATCCTTATAATTTGGGCGTTCCCAGCCCGTCGTTCCCGCTGCCCCGGAGGCCGTCATTTCCGCACCCCGTGATCTTCAGACCTTGGCCGTAGTGGGCGACTTGCACTATGAGCCCCCCGAACGGGCCGACTATGCGGCCGCCCGCGGCCGCCTGCTGGCCGAACAGCTCGACCACGTGGTGCAACTCGGCGACCAGGGGGGCTACAGCCACTGCGGCTCCTGGCGGTCGTTCCTCGAAGGGCGCGAATTCCTCGAGGAGTTCGGCGTCCCCTGGGCAACGCTGATCGGCAACCATGACCTCGAAGGCTGCCTTTACCAGACCGACCAGGAGTCGATCGCCGCCTGGCTCGAGGCCTTCGGCTACGAGCGGCCGTATCACACCGTTGAGCTGGGGCCGACGCTGGGAATCTGCCTTTCGAGCACATCGTTCCGCGGCAACGCCGGCTGCCACCACGAGGTCCACATCGACGGCGAGCAGATCGCCTGGTTCGAGCGCACGCTCGAGGCCAACCGCCAACGGCCGACCTTCGTCTTCACCCACGCCCCCATCATGGGCTCCGGCGTGCGCGTGTTGCAGAGCCTGCATCTGCGCGGGCCCAACGCCTGGGTGAACCACTGCGACGACCCGGGGCAGTTCATCCGCATCGCCGCCCGGCACCCGCAGATCAAGCTCTGGTTCTCGGCGCACAATCACTTGGGGCAGTATTATCCGGACTCGGTGAATCGCGTGGGAAGCTGCACCTACGTTCACACGGGCGTGATCGGCAGCATCTCGCGCGACGGCGAACGCCACAGCCGACTGGTGCGGCACGACGCCGGCGGCTTCGAGCTGTTCACGGTCGACCACGTGACCGGGGATCTCGTGCCCGACGTGCGCTGTCGCTACGACGCGGCCGACGGCGAAGCCTGGCTGCGGGCCGAACGCGCGAACGGCTGGAGCGAGGCGGCGCACTTCGCGCCGCCCGAGTACCCGGCCGACGAAGTGCTGCTGCAGGTGGGCGCGAGCGTGTTCATGCTGCACCGTGGCATGATCCTCGAGTACGACGCCGAGCACCGGGCCCCGCTGGGCATCGTCTGCGAGGCCGTGGCCGAAGGGCACGCGCTGCAGATCGAGGGCGAACGCCTGGCGGTCGTCGGCCCCGACGGCGCCGCCCGCCACTTCGCCCGCGGCCGCTTCGGCCGCTTCAGCCAAGTGTGGGTGCCGAATCCCTTCGCCGCGAAGTGAGCGGAGCGATGACGGCTCGTTTTTACCGCGGAGGACACAGAGG
>JBGAPH010000061.1:0-35053 GCA_044221365.1 Pirellulales bacterium | reverse complement strand
GAGCCTTCGGCAGTCAGGTCGTCGTGCGGATGGTCAGTCGAGTGGGTCACGGTCGCAAAGCTTCCTCGAGGTGGCGGCCGCACAAAAACAGTGCAATCACCGGGAAAACACGCAGAAAACGGCGGGCAACGGCTAGATGCGGATCCCCAACATGCGAAACACGCCGCTCCAGATCGCGTCGTAAGCGAACAGGATGGCCGTCAGGGCAAAAAGTGTAATCATGACAACGATCACGCTGCGAATCAACTCCGTGCGCGAAGGCCAGGAAACTTTGCTCATCTCGGCCTCGACCGCGATCAGAAAGTCGGCGAACTTCGGGGCGTTCACCAACCGAAAGCAAATCCACGCCGCAGCCAGCAGCACTCCGGCGCCGATGGCGAGCCGCACCCAGGTTTGCTCCACCGTCGACGTGAGCAACACGAGCAAGCGGTAGTCGCCAAAGGCGGCCAACGCGAACAGCGCAAAGGCTGTCGTCTGCCGGGCGATTTTGCCTTGGCTGCGCTTGTAAATGCCGAAGTGGAACAGTTCGCGGAAGACCGATCCCCACGAAGCTGCGTTGTCTTGCGCCATCGTTGCACGAATGCCTTAGGTCGTCCGCCGGACGGGCCGCTCACACAGGCGGCGTCTGTTGCAGCCCTCAGGGGCCGGCGGTCGATCGGTTGATTTGGTGTCCGCTTCCTTGTCGGGCGTGATCCGCGGCCTGAGCCGGAATCGGTGATCCAGTCGTCAAGTGAGCGGCCGGGAGAGAAGCCGTCCAGGCCTCTCTCCCGGCGCCCAAAATAATGGCAGGGGCGGCGGGAATCGAACTCGCAACCTCTGGTTTTGGAGACCAGCGCTCTGCCAGTTGAGCTACACCCCTAGCTCGAAGCCGACGGCCTGGCCGACCGCTGGCCGCGCCTCGAAAGTCCTCGAGGCCAACTCTTTTCAGCTCCGGACTACTCGAGAATCTTCGTCACGACGCCCGAGCCGACCGTCTTGCCGCCTTCGCGAATCGCGAAGCGAACACCGTCGTCCATGGCAATCGGCGTGATCAACTCGACCGTGACGCGGGCATTGTCGCCGGGCATGCACATCTCGGCGCCGCCCAGCAGGTTGGCGGTGCCCGTGACGTCGGTCGTGCGGAAGTAGAACTGCGGCCGGTAGCCGCTGAAGAACGGGGTGTGGCGGCCGCCTTCTTCCTTCGAGAGGACGTACACCTCGGCTTCGAACTTCTTGTGCGGGGTGATCGAGGCCGGCTTGGCCAGCACTTGGCCGCGCTCGATCTCGTCGCGCTTGATGCCGCGAAGCAGCAGGCCCACGTTGTCGCCGGCTTGGCCTTCGTTCAGCGTCTTGTTGAACATCTCCACGCCGGTGCAAATCACCTTGCGGGGCGCCTCGGTCAGACCAATGATCTCGACTTCGTCGCCGACCTTGACCAGGCCGCGCTCGATACGACCGGTGGCCACGGTGCCGCGGCCTTCGATCGAGAACACGTCTTCGACGGCCATCAGGAACGGCTTGTCGACCTCACGGGTCGGCTGCGGAATGTAGGCGTCCACGGCGTCCAGCAAGTCGCCGATGCACTTGTTGGCGGCCGGGTCCTTCGGGTTGTCGTAGGCCGGCTTCGAGGCGCCGCGGACGATGGGAATTTCGTCGCCCGGAAAGCCGTGCTTCGTGAGCAGCTCGCGGAGCTCGAGCTCCACCAACTCGAGCAACTCCTCGTCGTCGACGAGGTCGCACTTGTTGAGGAACACCACGATCGCCGGCACGCCGACCTGACGCGCGAGCAGGATGTGTTCGCGGGTCTGGGGCATCGGACCGTCGGCGGCCGACACGACCAGGATCGCGCCGTCCATCTGAGCGGCGCCGGTGATCATGTTCTTGATGAAGTCGGCGTGGCCCGGGCAGTCGATGTGGGCGTAGTGACGCTTCTCGGTCTCGTACTCGACGTGCGAGACCGCGATGGTCACGGTCTTCGTGGCGTCGCGGACGGTGCCGCCCTTGGCGATGTCGGCATATGACTTGAAGCTCGCCATGCCCTTGGCAGCCTGAACAGCCAGGATCGCTCCCGTTGTGGTCGTCTTGCCATGGTCGATGTGGCCGATCGTGCCCACATTGCAGTGCGGTTTCTTGCGTTCGAAGGTGTCCTTGGCCATTCTGATCTCACTCCTGGCGGGTTGCCTGCGGCCCAAAGACAGGGCCGCTCGTTCTTCTGAAGGGGATGAAGGTGTTCTGCGTCTTTACGGTTGCGCCGGACGTCCGACTGCCAGAGCTGCTGATGGGATTCGGACCCATGACCTCGTCCTTACCAAGGACGCGCTCTACCAACTGAGCTACAGCAGCCCGAACCCCGCAAGCGGGGACTCTGTTCGACGGAAATAGCGCGCCCGGCGCGGTCGCGACGCCACTCGTCGGTTGTCTCTTCGTAACTTCTCGTTCCTCGTTCTCGCGTTGTGCTCGATCTCTGCGTTCCCTCGCCTCGACAGAGAAACCGCGGGCACTTCAAAGCGGGTGAAGGGAATCGAACCCTCGTCTTTAGCTTGGAAGGCTATTGCTCTACCATTGAGCTACACCCGCAGGCGTGTCTCTCTTCGTTCTCGCCGCCAAGCCAAACGCCTTTCGCGCGGGCCGCGACACGGCGACTCCCTGCCTCGACCAGTCTTGCCTCGATCGGCTTCCCTCAACTCCCGCCGACGAAGCCCGGCGCGGCAGGGAAGTGGGGGGTACAGGATTCGAACCTGTGAAGGCTATGCCGTCAGATTTACAGTCTGATCCCTTTGACCACTCGGGAAACCCCCCGTGATTTCGCGCTACCAACCACTGCCCTACCCGAGGAACGCGATTGTATCGCGGCCCAGGAAAACAGCGAAGCCGCGCTCGGGAAGCAAAGACTTCCTCGCCGCGTCGGCAACCAGCTAGCGGAGGGGCTCGAACCCACGACCTGCTGATTACAAATCAGCTGCTCTGCCAACTGAGCTACGCTAGCGATCGAGTCCCGCCACGAAAACTACTAAATATAGTGAACTCGCGAAGAGTTGCAAGACGGCCTGCAGGCAAAAACTCAGGCTCCCCAGGAGCCTGGAAAAGCCGCGTGCTAGCAGTCACTTAGGCCCTGTGCGGGGCTGCCGCGAGCACTCCGACGGCTACCGGGGAGCGACCAAAAGCAAACGCGTGGGCGGCTCCAAAGCCACGCCACGCGTTGCTCGGTCAAACAGGAGTTCACAACCGAGGCTTACAGCCCCGGCACATCGATCTTCTCTTCCTGGGCGGCCAGCCGCAGCTTGGCCAGGGCCCGGGCCTCGATCTGCCGAATGCGTTCCTTGGTCACCCCGAGCTGGGCGCCCACCTCCTTGAGCGTGAGCGGCTTGGCCCCGGGGTCGAGCCCGAACCGGCTGATGATGATCTGCTGTTCGCGCTCATCCAGCCGCTCCAAGATCTTGCCGACTTGCTGCTCGCGCTGGGCCTGGGCGCTTTCCAGCTCGTGCTGGTCGGTCCGCCGCTCCTCGGTGCTGGTAAACATTTCCGACTGGCTCGTGCGGAACCGGTCGCGCCGCTTGTTCTCGTCAGGAATCGTACGGGCGTAGTTCTTCATGATCGCCCAGCTCGCGTACGTGCTGAACTTGTTGCCGCGGGCGAAGTCGAACTTCTCGGCCGCCCGGATCAGCGACATGTTGCCGTCGCTGACGAGCTCGAAGAAGTTGTCGTTCGGGGCCACGTGCCGCTTGGCGATCGAAACAACCAACCGCAGGTTGGCCCGCACGATCTGGTTCTTCACCTCCACGGCCTTGTCGTACAGCTTCTCGATTTCGTCCATCAAGCTGCTCTTGGCCGCGGCGGGGTCGAGCTGCTCGCGCAGCCTGGCCGCCCGGTGCTTGAGGAAGTTGAACTTGCGGAACAAGTAGGCCTCTTGCTCGCGGGTGAGCAGCGGCACCTCGTACAGGCTGGCCAGATACGGGGGGAGCCCGCTCGGCAGCCGCGCCTTGCGGCCGGCCGGCTCCGGCGATTCGGGCATGGGGCCCAGGATCAGCTTCTCGGCCTCGACCTTGTCGAACAACGGATTGGGGATGCAGTCGAGCGGCAGATCCATGATCCGCCGTGCCCGCATCTCGTTGATCGAGCGGTAGATGCTGGTGCGGGTGCGGTGGTAGCGGCGAGCCAGGCGCTCGACGCTTGCGCCGCGCTTGTAATCCTGGTAGAGCTGAGTCTTGAGTTCGACCGTGAGCGGACCGGTGCGGTCGGGGAAGACCGCCCGGTCGGAGTGCTCCCGGTCGAACTGCTTGATCGTGTAGCGAACGGTTTCCACGCTTCGTCCCATATGAGCGGCGACGCGCCGCATGACTTCGGAGGGCCCGCCGCCGGCTTGGGCCAGGCGCCGCGCGCGCTCGATGATTTCTTGCTTGTCTTCTTCGGTGAGTTGGCTGAATCTGGCGCCGCGGCGAACCCGCTCGGAGTTATTGGCCACGAACGAGTCGACCGAGCTCTTGAGGAAGCCCACCCGGCTGCGGCTGCCGTACCAGAAGCGGCGGCTGACCAGCCCCTGCTGGCGCCAGCGCGCGATCGTCTTGGTCGACACCTTGAACTGCTTACTCAGTTCCTCGACGGTGAGCACCGGCTCGCCGGCCGCCTCGGCCGGCACGTGCGCGGCTTCCGACACGTCCTCGACGAAGAGCCGCAGATCGTGGCTCGCTTCCTCGCCGCTGAGCTTTTGGTCGACATCCGCCGACGGACGGAAGTCCGTCACGCGGAAGCAGAGGTATTCGTAGGTATAGGTCCGGCGCGGATCGAGCTCGCGAATCAAACGCTCGGCGCGATTCACCTGGTCGATCTTCTTGTCGCGCGGGGCGAACCGCACCTGCTGGTCGCGGAGCTGGCGGAGGGCCAAGTTGTGGTAATCGGCATGCATGAACGACCTCTCTTCCAGGCTGTTCGTCCCGGGGCTGCCATTCCTTGCTCTGGTGGGAGCCGACAACCGGGGAACACTCTTCTCAGTTCCGCGCCGCCGTCTTGGCGGGCGAGCCTCTCGCCGACCGCACTCGCACAGGCCATCCTCCCCTTTGGGGGGAGGGAGACACTTATGCAACCGCTCGACACTAACTGTCATACGCAGCCAGGCGACACTTGGTTGTTGCAAAGGTCAGGCCGAATCGGCCGCAGTCTCTCGGTGCGACCAATAAAACCCGCGGACGGCCGGGCTGCGATTCGCAAGTCTTTCCGCAGAAATGCCTTGCGACACTCGGCCAATTCGCCGGACAGTTTGCCGCCAGCGCTCATCTCGGCCCGTCTAGACAGAACGGAGCTGCCGAATCCTGCGTGGCTTGCAAAATTGCCCATTTCCTGTGCAACAGGCAAGCGCCTTCCCAACCAGGAAAATTCGATGCTAAGCGAACGATCTTGGTGACAAACCCTCCGGAGAGGGCCGTTTTCCCTTCAGCCGCACCGCTGCGACCTAGTTTCACCACCTTTCCCAATCGCGACTTCGGTCTGGCGATTCAATCGTCGGGGTTCTGCCGGTCGATCTAGCCAGCGAGCCTTTGCCGGAACGACTGCTCTTTCGAGGCGCGCTCCCAATGCCGACCCTCTGCCGCTTTGCCTGCCTGGCCGCCTCCTTGTTCAGTGTCGCCGCGGCGGCCCAGGCCGCCGACACGATCAACCTCTCGGCCGATTTGCGGCCTGGGCAGCTTGTGCAGGTCAAGTTCCAGATGGAAGTGGGCGGCCAGCTCAAAATGGTTCGCGACGGGAAGGTCTCGCAGACTCCCATGAAGGTCGACGGCAAGTCGGCCTATCGCGAACGGCTGCTGGCGGCCGCCGGCGGCTCGCGCGTTTCGCGCTCCGTGCGCAAATACGACTCCGCCTCCGGCACGCTTACCATCGAACGCCGCAAACTTACGCCCGAGCTCAGCTCGCCCCACCGGTTGATCGTGGCCACGGTTGGCAAAGACGCGCAGACTCTGTTCTGCCCCACCGGACTGCTTACCCGCGACGAGCTGGATCTCATCGACGTGCCTTGCAGCACGCTGCTGATCAACCGGCTGCTGCCGGGCAAGACCGTCAAGTTGGGAGACACCTGGCGTCACCAGCCCGAAGATCTAGCTCTGCTGCTCGGGCTCGACGCCGTGAGCCAGGCCGACGTCGAGAGCGTCGTCAGCCAACTCAAGGACGGCGAGGCCGAGATGGCCCTGGCTGGCACGGTCGCCGGGGCCGTAGGGGGTGTGGCCACCGACATCGAACTCAAGGCCAAGTACCGCTTCACCCAGGCGGCTGGCCGCATCGACTGGCTGGCGATCCTCATTAAGGAGAACCGCTCGGTGGGGCACGCCGCGCCGGGGGTCGACGTCGTCGCCAAGCTGCAGGTGCAGATCGATCCGCTGGCCAAGGCCGACGACTTGAGCGAAGCCGCCCTGGCCGGCGTGCCGCTCGAACCGGCGCCCGAGCTGACCCGGCTGGCCTACGTTTCGCCAAGCGGCGAGTTGAGCTTGGCCGTCAATCGCGGCTGGCAGGTGGTGAACGAAGACGGGCAAATTGCCGTGCTCCGCCTCGTGGAGCGCGGCGACCTGCTGGCCCAGTGCAACGCCACGCGGCTCCCCCCGTTGGCCTCAGGCAACAAGCTGAGCCTGGCCGATTTCCAGACCGAGGTCCGCAAGGCCCTGGGCGACAACTTCCGTCAATTCGCCGAGGCGGCCGAGCTCACGAGCGGCGCCGACTACCACGTGCTGCGGGTCGTGGCCCAAGGGTCGGTTTCCGATCTACCGATCGAATGGCGCTACTACCACATTACCGACCGGAGCGGCCGCCGGGCTTCGCTGGCCTTCACGATCTCGCAGCAGTTCGCGGAGCGCTTCGGCGAAAACGACCAGGAGTTGGCGCTCGGACTGCGATTGATGGAGCCGACGGTCGGCGCGCCGACCACGGCCGCCAAGCCGTCGCCGCTCAAGCTCAAGGCGAAGTAGCCAACTCCGGCTACGGCAGCCTGCTGACTTTCATCGCTTCTCTTGCTCCTGCCGGCCGAGCCCCGAGAGGTCGAACGGCGGTCCCAGCAGTTCCTTGTACTTGGCCGCTTGCTCGCGCGTGAGCACCTCCGCAAGGTCCGTCGCACAGGCCTTGCGGGCCTTGCGGGCGTCGTTCAATCGCTCAGCGAAGCCGCCCACGCTAGCGACGCCCCTCGGCCGCCGGCGGTCGTCCCGAAGGACAACACCCCTCCGGGCACACATCGTGGCTCGCGGGAAAGTTGCCTAGCGCCGGCTTTTCGGCGGCGCCGCTGAGCCGTTCCACGATCAAATCCCGGATCATGCCCACGAAGGCAGGGTGCGTGCCGGCGGTCGCTGCGCGGACCATCGGCATTCCTAGCTCGCCGCACAGCTCGCGGGCTTCGGTGTCGAGGTCGTAGAGCACTTCCATGTGGTCGGAGATGAAGCCGATCGGAACGACTACGATCGGCAGACCGGGCTCGGACGCGGCGACGGAGCGCAGGTAGTCCCCCACATCGGGCTCGAGCCAAGGTTGTTGCGGCGGTCCGCTGCGGCTCTGGTAGACGACGGTCCAATCGGAACGCTCGGCAGCTGCGGCTACCAGTCGGCTCGACTCGCGTAGCTGCTCCTCGTACCGGCAGCCGGCGGCCATCGCCAGGGGAATGCTGTGTGCGGTGAACACGAGCCTTGCCCGCGCGGCGTCGTTGCCGTCGAGCTGCACGAGCGCATCCCGCACGCGAGCGGCCATCGCGGCGATGTAGCCGGGATGGTTGTAGAAGGCGCGGAGCTTGTCGACCTGCGGCGCCTGGGGCCCGACCTGAGCTTGGGCGCGGGCGATGTCCTCGCGGTATTGCCGGCAGCCCGAATACGAGCTGAAGGCCGAGGTGAAGAAGGCCAAGGCGCGGCGAACCCCCGCCTGGGCCATTTCGGCCAACGTGTCGGGGAGGAGCGGATGCCAGTTGCGGTTGCCCCAATAGATGGGCAGATCGACGCCGGCCTCGGCCAATGCGGGGCGCAGCGCCGCGATCAGTGCCCGGTTCTGGTCGTTGATGGGGCTTTTGCCGCCGAAGTGCTGGTAGTGCTCGGCCACCTCGAGCATTCGCGCTCTGGGAACGTTCTTCCCGCGGAGCACGTTCTCGAGGAAGGGGAGCACGTCGTCTGGGCCTTCGGGGCCGCCGAAGGAGACAACGAGCAGGGCATCGTAGGAGGTCGCCAAGCGCCAGTTCCCGATAGCAGGTGACAGGGCGAGCGACGCAGTTCCGCTGGAAAGTGACCCCGACGGGATTCGAACCCGTGTTGCAGGCGTGAAAGGCCTGTGTCCTAGGCCTCTAGACGACGGGGCCAGCGCTGTCGTGGGAGGGACCGCCGACAGACTTGGCTGTATAGCGGGCCGACGCTCGCGGCGTCAAGGGCTGGCAAGGCTCGAGCCCTGCGGCGCAGCGACGCTGCAAAACATCGTAGGGGGCGAAGAGCGGGCCGCCCAGGTGAAGAGCGCGAACAGGGCCGGAATCCTCTCCGGCCGCCAGCACAGCGGGCAGGGCGGAACTCTAGCCTTCCGACGAGTTCTCGCCTTCGCCCGTGGCCGCCTTTTCGCCGTGAGCGGCTTCGCCGCGGCGGATCGCGTCGTACACTTCGCGGCGATGAACTGGCACTTCCTTGGGCGCTTCGACGCCCAGGCGGACCTTATCGCCGCGGATCTCCACCACAACGATCGTGATGTCGTTGTTGATGATGATGCTTTCGTTCTTCTTTCGCGAGAGAACCAACATGGTCCATTCCTTTGTTTGGTCGCTAAAGATGCCCTTCTTGCCGCGCCTCCTATCGCGCCGCCCACAACTTGCATCCCGGCGGGACGGAGCCAAAACCTACCCAGCCTGCCCTGGCCGGTTCGTCTCCAACAAAAACCCAGGCGCACAAGTGCTTTATCCTTTTCACTCTACGTGCAAATGGGGCGTAGTCAAGGAACGGGAGAAGGCCACGGCACGGTTTTTTCATGGCCGGCCCTACGATCGGAACTTGGCCGAATCGTGCGAAGCGGCTCAGCCGAGGCGGCCGCTGCCTGCGCCGTGCGCGCCGCTGTCGACGCAAGTTATTTCACAGAAGCATCTTAAGATTTGTCTAGGGGGGTCGGCTCGGCGCATGGGCTAGGCGCGTCGGCGGCAAGAGCGACCCGAGGTGAATCCCAGAGTGCTTCGAATGCCGCGAAGGGTTTGATTTGGGGTGGAAACCCCGACTTTTGGTGCTGCCAACAATCACCGACGGAGCGCTCGCCTCAAGGCAGGGACCGCGCCCGGGCAACGATTTGCCCCGCAAGGCTTCTGCTGCTTCGCTAGGCAGCGAGGGGCCACCTATTCGGCACGCGCGAGAGCCTGCTTGCGATTGCCAGAGGGCTGCCTATAATCCAGTCGTCGCCTTGCCGAAGTCCGCTTCCCGAGCGACGTTTCTTGCCCAGCGCGCCGCCGCAATGGGCCCCTCTGCCGTTGGCCGTTCGAGGAAGGTGCGCATGAAGCTGATTCGGCGAATCCCCTGGTTCCGCGACGTATTCGACGCGGTCTCCACGGTCTACCAGGGCCTCAAGGTGACCCTCCGTTACTGGATCGCCACTTACAACCCGCAGCGTCGCACCTTCACCCACCATTTCGAGTACCCCGAGTTGCCGGTGCCCGTGGCCCCGCGGTACCGCGGGTTCCACCGCTTCGATCTCACCACTTGCATCGCTTGCGACCAGTGCGCCCGCGCTTGCCCCGTGGACTGCATCTACATTGGCAAGGAACGCGTGCCCGACGGCAAGGGATTTCGTGTCACCGGGTTCGCGATTGATTACTCTAAATGCATGTTCTGCGCCTTGTGCGTAGAGCCGTGTCCGGTGGACTGCATCTTTATGGGCGCCACCCACGACCTGAGTTGCTACAGCCGCGACGGATGCATCGTTGATTTCTCGCGGCTGCCGGTGGAAGTGGCGTGGGGCCGGGCGACCTTAAATCCCACGGCTGTGTCGGATTCGAAGGTGGTGGTGGAGCCGGTCCACGGGGGACCGAACTAGGCTGGAGCGAACAGTCGTCCTGGCTGACAGAGAACGCGACAACGAGAAAGGGCCCTTCGATTCCGATGAGCAACGAGCCGTACGAGCCCCAGAAGCTGTTCACCGTTGAGAAGGCCAACGCGTCGTTGCCGCTGGTCCGCGCGATCGCGAAGGACCTGTCGGAGCTGTCACGCGACGTGCTCGAGCGGCGCGATCGGCTCGCTCAACTGATGGCAGGGCACGACGCGCGCTCCACGAACAGCCCCTATCACGAAGAGCTCGTGCAGCAGCAAGAAGATCTGAAGGTCGACGCGGAGCGAATCGACGAGTACGTCGAAGAACTACGGGCCCTGGGCGTCGAGCCCAAGAACGGCGTGGAAGGGCTGATGGACTTCCCTGCCCGCATGGACGGCCGCATCGTCTACCTGTGCTGGAAGCTCGGCGAACCCGAGGTCCTTCACTGGCATGAGCTCGACGCCGGCTTCGCCGGGCGGCACCCCTTGGCGGCCGGCAGCGTGGCCAGCGAGGGGAACGACTCCGAATTCGAGCTGGGCTAAGAAATTCAGGGCGGGGCCTGGCAAGGCGCTGCTGAGTTGAATGGCGCCCGCACGGCGAGGGCAACGACGCGCTGGGCGAATCGCGTGCGCTCGGAGCAGGCAAGGGCCAAGACCCTTCCGCACGTGAGGCCCAGCGCCAAAGGCTCGGGCAGCTTGGCTCGCAGCCGACCGAAACCTTGAAAAATTTGCCCGCTGATGCCAGGCTCGGCTATCTTGGCGGTGAGTTCTGAAGGCAGAACCGCGCTGGATGGGAGCGGGCGATGGCGAACTGTCCAAATCTCGGCTTGATGCAGGGAACCGCGGGGCTGCTCGGGCAGCTCGCGCCTGCTGATCGCCCGGTGCTCGCAGTCGCCATCGGCGTCGTGGCGGGCTATGCCGCGCTCATGTTGGCGATGGCGCTGGGCGGCTTCGTGCTCGCGAAGCGCACCCGCGGCGCAAGGGCTCTCGATCTGTTGGGCAGCGCCGCGAGCGGCGGCCAGGTCGCGCGGACCCGCGGCGAGTCGTGGCTCGCCCGCTGCTACGCCGCCGCCCTGTTCGTCGGCCTGATCGGCTTCTACGTCGCCATTCCGCTGGTGGTCGCCGCGTTGCTGGTCTTCACGGGCCTGGCTCTCTATCTGCTGTTCAGCCTCCGCCGCGTGCCGGTCAAGGGGATCATCCTGATCCTGCTCGTCGGCCTGGGGGGCGCTTGGGCCGTGCTCAAAAGCCTGTTCTCGCGGACCGGCTCCGGCGCCTTCGGCCTGCCCAAGACGGCCGCCGAACTGCCGCAGGTGCATCGCATGCTGCAAGAGGTTGCCCAGAAGGTGGAAACGTCGCCCGTCGACGTGGTGTATCTGGCGCCTGGCTCCTCGATCGGCGTTCACCAGGAAGGCCGCGGACCCTTTGGCCTCTTCGGCGTGAAGCGGCGGGTGCTCACCTTGGGCCTGTCAACCATGCAGTCGCTGACGGTATCCGAGGTCCAGGCGATCCTGGCCCACGAGTACGCCCATTTCAGCCACCGCGACACGTTCTACAGCCGCTTCATCTACCAGGTGTCGCTCTCCATCGGCAACGCGCTCTCGGGGTTGGCGGCCACCGGCGGCGTGTTCAACTACATCAACCCTTGCTACTGGTTTCTCTGGCTCTATCACCGCGCGTACTCACTGCTGGCGAGCGGCTTCTCCCGCTCGCGCGAGTTCCTGGCAGACCGCATGGCTGCGCGGATCTACGGGGCCGACGTTTTCACCTCGGCCCTGACGAAGGTGGCCACCGAGGGTCAGCTCTTCGAGATGACCATCTACGACAACATCAACGAGTTGCTCAACTCGAATCAGGCGTTCGACAACATGTACACCGCCTTCCGCGGCTTCCGCGACGAACAGCTCGACGCCGAGCAGCGCAAGCAGCTCTATGACTCGCTCTGCGGCGAGCGCGAGTCGCTGTTCGCTTCGCACCCCAGCTTTCACGACCGCCTCGAGGCGATCGCCGGTTGCCCGGCTGCCGCGCATCGCGACGACCGCTCGGCCCTCACGCTGTTCGAAGACCCCGAAGGCACGGAGAAAGAAATGACCGAGTTCCTCACCGGCTGGATGCACCACATGCGGACGCTCGCGGCGAGCCAGCAAGGGTAGCGAGGCGCTTTCTACTGCGGCCGCTGGGCGGCTAAAGGCGCTTTCGTCTGCGCCACGCGCTTGGCCAGCGCGTCCCACTGCACGGCGCGCGTCGCCGCGTCGGCCCCAGGGTCGAAGTCGATCGAGCCCCCGAGCAGCACCGGCAGATGCTCGGCGGCCGTGCGCCGGCGGGCTTCGTCTGCGCGATTGAGCAGGGCCAGCCAGACAAGCGGATCGGCCATCAGCCACGTGGCGATTCGCTCCGCGTTGTCGTCGTCGGCGCCCGCCAGTTCGCCCAAGAGCCGCCGCACGCGGTAGCGTTGTTCGGCCGAAAGGCTGGTGGCGTCGATCGACTGCAAGTACGGCAGCACCGTTTGCCCGGCGCGGCGAAGCTGCTTTTCCGCCCGCTCGCGCGCGACGAACTGGTCGCTTCCCAACAGGTCGACCAGCGTCGCCCAGCGGCTGACGTCGGGGAGCTTGCGTGTTTGCGCCCAGCGGAGCAGCGTTTCCTCGACCGCCTCGGCGGTGGTCGCGAGCCGCCATTCAGGGCGGAGCAACTCGAGCAGCGGAGTGAGATGCTTGGCGCACAAATCGGGCTGCGCGAGCATGAGCTGCCAGAGGCCGGGCGCGCGAAACTCCTCGCGGTTCGCTCCTTCCCCCAGCGCCAACACGAGGAGCCCCGGAGATTCTTGGGTG
This sequence comes from Pirellulales bacterium, assembly GCA_044221365.1. Taxonomy (GTDB): domain Bacteria; phylum Planctomycetota; class Planctomycetia; order Pirellulales; family JBGAPH01; genus JBGAPH01. The sequence goes on along the minus strand of JBGAPH010000061.1, from coordinate 22,248 downwards.
AACTCGACCGTGGGCTCGAGCGGTTGGTTGATCGCCACGCGGCGAATGCGGAGCTGGTCGGTGTCGCTGACGTCGACCACCACCTGTTCGAGCTTGGTGGTCAGCTCATAGTGGACGCTCGGGGCCCCCGTCGTCACGTTGACGGCGATCCGTTCGCTCCGACCCGAGAGCATGTCCTTGCTGTGGGTGCTTACCGTCGAGCCAAATTGCGAGGGAATGCCATGGATGCGGCCTCCCACAATCGCAAAATGCACCCACTGCAGTTTCGCCAGCAAACTGCGTTGGTCGGTGGGGCGGGCCCGTTGGGCCCACGCGGTGACGGGCCACGAAATCAGCGTGCAGGCCAGTAGGGCGACGAGCTTGCCTCTCATGTCCAGACCTCGCGTGAGCGTTCCTGCGGGTCGAGGGGCCGGCAGCGCGTCTTGGCCGCGGCCAGAGGAACGGCGCGCTTGGCGCGAACCTCCATCCCCTATGGTATTCGGAGAGCCCGAAATCGCCCAGCGGGGTTTTGGCGAAATGCGCTGCCCAGGGGAACAGGGCAACAGAATGGGCCGATTGCCAGCCACGCGATCGCGGGCCGGCGCCTTAGGAGCCGGCGATGTCGCGGCGGGCTTTGCCTGCCGTAGCCGAGGCGTGCAAATCGGCCCCATACGCCTGAGGGGAACGGCCGTTCTTGGCGGGCTCCGTGGCAACGAGGGCCTGCTTCTCACCGCGGCTGGCCTGGAGGTCGGCCACGAGTTTCCTTCGTCGCCGCACCAAGAACCAGACGCTGAACCCCAGCGCGATCACCGCCACCAAGCCCGTCAGCCAAAGTTGCGAGTCACGAATCAGGTTGGTGATGCGGTCGCCGAACTTGAAGCTGAGGCCGAAGAAGACGCTCACCACCGCAATGGCGCAGAACGTGTCGGCCAGCAGAAACCGTCGGAAGGGGACGCGCAGAATGCCGGCGGTGAGATACACAGGAGACCGCACGCCGACCATGAAACGGGCCAAAAACAGGGCCTTTACGCCGTGCCGCATGATCGTGGCTTCGATCTGCCGCTCCCGCTCCGGCGTGAGGAAGCCGGTGATGCGGGGATGCTCCATGATCACGCTGCGGCCGAACTTGTAGCCCAGCCCATACATCAAGCAGTCGCCGGCGATCGCCCCCACGATGCAGGCGGCGAACGCCAGGCGCGGGTCGAGCGTGCCGTTGGCGCTAAGGATGCCGGCCATCACGACCGGCACCTCTTCGGGAATGGGCAGGCCAAAGCCACTGAGCACCAGCACCAGGACGATGCCGAGATAGTGGCTATGGCTGAGCAGTTCGTACATTGGCTGCGGTGCGGTGTGGGAAGCGGAACCTGGGCATTCTACAGAGGGTTACGTCGCCGCGTCTATCGAAAGTGCCGAGGTCCTGGAGCGGACTCGAGGCCCGAGCGTCCAGGGGGAACCGCCGCGCCAGCAGGCGCTTCACCCACCTTTTCTCGGCAAAACCTGCGCCCCGCGGCAACCTTTTGGCTTTACCTCTCTAGCCTCAGCTTAGCGGGCGGAAGCCAGTTCCGGCTGGGCCATTGTTCCGCGTTCCGCCCGGCGCCGCTTGCCGCCGGAGGTCATGAGCGCCAAGGCGACGACGTAGAGCCCGGCCGTGACAAGCAGCAGCGCCTTGATGCCGACCAGGAACGTTACCGATTGCAGCAGGCCCCCGGCCAGCGATCCTAACAAGTTCGCTCCCAACGCGGCATGCTTGTTCTCCGCCTGGCGAAACAGGTCGATGAACAGCAGCCCCGCAAAGAACATGGGCAAGGTCGCCAGGCCCCCCACCGCCAGCGACTTGGCCCAGAAGGGCCAGCCGCCGAAGGAGGCCAGATCAACAAAGTACAGCCCCAGGCAAGATCCCAAAAGGAGGGCCCCGGCCAGGACCCGCGGCACGCTCGGCAGGCAGGCCGCGGCCAGGTTGGACAGCAAGATCATCACGAGAACGCCCGAAATGATGACCGCGTTCACAAGCCAGGTGTTGCCCAGCGCTACCGAGGCCTTCGAGATGTTCTGCACCTCGAGCAGCAGGAAGGCGGCCCCCATGAAGAAGAATGTCCAGCCGGCGCGGTCTCCGAGCCCGGCGAACAGCCCCGGTCCCAAGCGCCGGCGGCTATAAACCAGCAGCGCCGCCAGCAACCCGCCGAGCAGTAGGTAGAGCGTTGGCACGCTCGGGCGCTCGAGGTAGATGTACGGCCAATCGTCGGTGGTGATCCCGGTGGAATAAGTCAGCTCCAGCGGCGAGGCCGCTTGCCAGGCGGCGATCTGCTGCGCCAGGGCCGGTTCGGCCGCCAGCCGCGCGGCCACGCGATCGCCTTGGCCCACCACGAAGAACGTGCCGCCCCACCCCGAAGGGCCCGAGGGAATGCGGAACGCCAGCGGCGCCGCTCCGAACACCTCGCGCAGGCAGCGGGCCATGCGATCGGCGATGAACGGCTTCTGCGCCTCGAAGCTCAGCACCATCACGCCGTCGGGCTTGAGCAACGACTTGGCGCGCTCCAGGCTCTCGCGCGTATAAACATAGTGGTCGAGCCGAGCGTTGGTCATCGCCGTGGTCGTGTGCGAATCGAGCAGGCCGAACACGATCAGATCGAACTTGCGGTCGGTCGTGGCGAAATACGAGCGGGCGTCGTCGTTGACGACTTCCACTTTGGGCGAGTTGTAGGGGCGCTCGGGATGGTTGGCCCGCCCCATCTCGATGATCACGGGGTCGATTTCGACCGCCACCACGCGCTGGGCTTCGCCGCGGAGCACGCCGGCCACGTCGTTGCCGGAGCCAGCGCCCACGATGAGCACGTCTGCGGCGCGGGGCGCGAAGCGCGTCGGCAGATCGTATTGGCTCCAGCCGCGCTCTTCCGGCGGGATCTTGGGGTTGCGGGCGATCGCTTCGGGGGCGAGGTCGATCATCGCCTGGTACCCGGCGTTGTTGACCGTGATCACCTGGCCGGGGAAGGCAAAGTTGCGGCCGCCGTCGGCCACCAGTTCGAGCTTCTGATAGGGGGACCAGCGGGTTTCCAACGCGCCGGGATTGTTGCCCGCCAGCAGCCCGATGGCCGGCAGGGAGCAGAGGAGCGCGAGTTCGGGCCAGCGCCGTCGGTCGGCGTCGACGAACAGCGCCAACAGGGCTGCCGCCACGGCCAGCCAGATCCAGGGGGCGAGCGACCACGCGCTCAGGGCCACGAACAGCCAAATGCCCACCAGGCTGCCGGCCACGTTCACCGAATAGGCCCAGATCGTCCGTGGGTGATCGTCGATCAGCCGCCCAAGCACGCGCCCGAGCGGAACGAAGACTTCCCACAGCAGCGCCATCAACACAAAGGTAAGCGCGAGCCCCATCGACACCCGCAAGAGAGTGGTGGCGGCGCCCTGGCTGATGGCGTTTTCCCAGATCAAGAAGTCACCCAGCACGCTCAGCAGATCAGTGATCTTGGCCATCACGGCGCGACACGCCGGCACTGCCAGGATGATCGCCAGCGCTAACAGGGCGAGCAGGCCGCGCTGCATCTGCACGGGGCGCCGGCACGTCAGGCAGCCCAACCCCAAGCCGAGAAAGCAAACAATGAGCACCGTGTTTTGCAGATACGCGAAAATGCGGATCTCGGTGCCGACCCAACGGATCAGCATCAGCTCGAGAAACAGCCCCAGCACGCTGACGGCGAACAAGGCGAGCGAGGTGTTGCGCGGCCCCAGGTTGGATTCGGCGGCGCAGGCGGCAGGAGCGGCCATGGCGAATGGTCTCGTTGCGGGCGACTTCCGAGGAATGCGCATCCCATGACGCGCGGACCGCAAATGTAAGTCGCCGGCTCCGCTGCCGCGGCTGGCTCCGCGCCCTTCGGCTATCCACCGGCGCGCGCCTGCGGCGCGACCCCTACAGACGTTGCAGGCCGGCGACTGAACCGCCACGAGATGTTGGCGCGTCTCTACTCCAGACGACCCTCACCCCGGCCCTCTCCCATGGGGAGAGGGAGTAACTCGAGCACGCCGGGGGCGAAGCCGGTCCGTACAAGTTCGATGTCGTCGCCGCCGCGACGGGGGCAGACCCACAGCGCGGCCAACTCAGGCCGCGCGCGGCAGAACTCGAGCCCGCGTTCGGGGCCGAGGATGAAGAGGGCGGTCGAAAGGGCGTCCGCCTTTTGTGCGGTCGGCGCCAGGACTGTTGTGGAGAGTACGCCCTCGGCCGGCCAACCAGTCCGCGGATCGAGAATGTGCCCCAGGCGGCGGCCTCGGTAGTGGAAATACTGCAGGCCTGAGCCCGAGGTGCCGAGCGCGCGGTCGGCGAGCCAGACCTGGGCCAGTCGCCGTTCGGGGCGCAGTGGGTGGGCAACCCCCACCGGCCAGCCGCGCCCGGCGGCGTCGGCCGTTTGCCGAGAGCCGCGGGCGAGCACGCTGCTTTGCCCGCCATGAATCAGATAGTCGCCAACGTCGCGGTCCGCGAGCAACTCGCCGCAGCGATCGAGCGTGTAACCCTTCCCCACGCTCCCCAGGTTGAGCGAGATTCCGCCGCGCTCGAAGCGCACCGTCTGTCGCTCAGGGTCGAGCCACACGTGATGGCTGCCCACGGTGGCGAGCGCGGCGGCCAATTCGTCGTCGGTCGGCACGGCCCCCGCGCGCCGAGCGAAGCCCCAGGCAGTGCTCAGAGCGCCCGAGGTGATGTCGTAGGCGCCGCCGGTCTGCCGATGCAGCTCGACTGCGTATTCCAGCAGGGCGAACAGCCGGCTCTCGACGGGAACCGGTCCCGCCGCGGCGCGGCGATTGATGTCGCTCAACTCGGAGTCCGCTCGATACACGCTGAGTTGCGCCTCGAGTTCTTCGACGAGGTCGAGCGCCGCGAAGGCCGCCTCGGCGGCTTGGCCATATTGGCCGGCGTTGAAGTAGACCTCGAATTGGCAGGCCATGGCCCGCCGGCCCACGTGCAGCACGTAGTTGTCGCGCGGCAGGGACGGCTGAGACGGGCCATCCGCCGCGGTCGCCCCCGCCAAACCATCGGCCAAATCCTCCAGAGCGTCGGCCGCCGAGCGGCCCTGCAGGAACTGGCGGCGATGGGAACGGCGAGGAGCGGTCATGCGTCTATTATACTGAAGCGGTCGCCCTTTCCCGCCCTTGCTCCGACGAGCACTCCTCGAGGCAGGTCCCAAGCGTGTTGCGCGGACGTTTCTTGTGGCTCGCGCTCCCCGTCGGTCTATGCCTCTCCGCGGCAATGGCGGCGGACCGCGCCGCCCCCCCGAAGCGCGTGCGGCCGCCCAAGTGGTCGCAGAAGACGCTCGACATCTTTCCTGCGGACGCCCGGACCAAACTGAACGGAACCCGCCCGGCCTGGGGCGCCCCCGAGGCCCAACCGGTCGAGGCGGCGCCGATCCCCGATTCGCCGGGCCCGGCGACCGGTTCACCGGCCGGCGCACGGATCGAGTGGTCGAAGCTCATCGCCGCCGATGTGCTCGAGAACGAGGTCAAGAACTCACTGGGACCGCTCGAGGTCGCGCTCGGCTCCGCGGCTGACTTCAAGGGGGGCGGCTTTCAAGAGGTTCGCCAGCGGTTCTGCGTGCTGGCGGCCATCTTCGCCATGATCGCCGACTACGACGGCGAGGTCCGCTGGAAGCGCCAGGCGGCCGCCGCCCGCGATACCTTCGCTCGCGCCGGGGCCAACGCCAAGGTGGCGAGCGACGGCGTCTTTCAGGAAGCCCGCGCCCGGCTCGAAGATCTGGAGTCGCTGTTGCAAGGGGGAAACGTCGCGGCGGCGCCCCAAGGCGACGAGGACTGGACCGCGCTGGCCGATCGCCCGGCCCTCATGGTCCGCATGGAGCGGGCGGAGAGCCAAATCTTGCGGCCGGCCGCCTCGAGCGAGGCGGAATTCAAGCGCCTCCGCGACAAAGTGCGCCAGGAAGCACAAGTGCTCGCCGCGCTGGCTCGTCTGATCCGGGGTGAAGGCTACGAATACGCCGACGACGAAGCCTATCTAAAACATGCCGCCGAACTCGAGCAGCACGCGCATGAGATTGCCGAGGCGGCCGAGAACGACCGCTACAAATCGGCCCGCAAAGCTGCCGCTGACGCCCACAAGGCATGCGACGAGTGCCATGCGAACTACCGCTAGACGCGCTCGCCGGTCACCCATTCCACCACCCGCCAATCCATCCAGCGCCGATCCGGATCGTCCCCGCGCCGCGCGAGGAATCCCAGATGGCCACCCCCGTCCGTGACGAGCGTGCGCACCGTCGCAGGCAGTCGCGCCGACTCGAGCGGCCTGCTCGCCACGAGTGGGTCGTTGCGGGCAGCCAAGATCAACGTGGGCAGGGTGATCTCCGGTAGGAACTGCAGGGCGCTCGATTGCCGGTAGTAGTTCGCCGCGTCGCCGAACCCTGAGACGGGCGCCGTGTACCAGTCGTCGAACTCGAACAAGCCGCGCGGCCGTCGGGGCCAAGTAGGACGCGCAGAGTCTGGTTCGCTGCCGGATCGCTCGTCCATTTGCCGCAGCAGCATCCGCACGAAGTAGGTGTCGTAGAGCCGGCCGACCGGAGTCGCCAGGCCGTGGATGCAGGCCGCCAAATCGACCGGTGGGCTCACGGCCATCACGCGCTCGAGCCCCCCGAGCCGGGCTGGGCCTAGTTCGCCCGCCAGCTTGAGGGCGATGTTGCCGCCGAGAGAGAAGCCCACGAGGGTCAGCCGCGCCTGAGGGCACAACTCGTGGATCGCCGCGATCGCGGCGCGTACGTCGTCGGAGCGGCCAGCGTGATACGGCAGTTTGGCCAAGCCCACCCCCGCTCCGGCGCCCCGCAAATCTAAGCGAAACACGCGAACTCCGCGTTCCACCAGTCGAGCCGCGATTCGCCGCATGTAGGGGCTCGCGTGGCTGCCGGCCAGGCCGTGCACGAGCAAAGCTGCCTTCCCCTTGGTCGGCCAAGCGGCCGGCGCATCGTCTTGAAGGACGAGCTGGTCGCCATCGGGCAGAACGACTCGGCGCTGAACGGGCCCTGTGGCGTCGGGCCCACTTGGCCAGAGCACCGAGGCCAAGGTTTGCAGATGGCCGCCGGGGAGCAGGCGATGGGGCCAAAACGGGGGCTCGTTCAGGGGGGAAGAGGTCACGGCAGGGCTTCGTTCTGAGCCGTCCATATCAGGGCGTCTTTTGGTCACAACCGCTTACAGGCGTTGCCCCAGCGAGAGCTCGCACAAAGCCGCACTAAACCCCGCAGGCCCAAAAGCTTGCTTTTTGAGTACCGCCCAAGTAATTTGAAAACGTCGAGTAATCGGCATAGTTTGCGCAGGTGATACATCTCCGGCCCGACTGCCGCGGTTCACCTCCTTCGTCTGGCCGCGGCGACCGGAACTCTCACTCCGGGGGCCGAGCGCCGGCTGTTGGGAGCAGGTTGATCTGGCAGCGCCATGCAGGTGGCTGTGGAGTGCGCCAGGGAGGGGCGGGGGGGTATCGCCGTCGCATCCCAGGAACGGGATGCCATCTTGGCCGCTCAACCGGATACGCGGCGCACCATCCACCCGCCTACGACGCAGCATCATGAAGAGACCGCACCCCTGGCGCCTTGGCAAGTCCGTTCCTGCTCGCTCGTCTCGTACTGAGCGCCGCCCGGTGCGCTTGTCGCGCGCTGGCGAGCGGCTCGAGACCCGCTCGCTGCTCAATGCCGACAGCCCTTGGCAGAACGTGGCGCAGCCGCTCGATGTGAACGTCGACGGCAGCGTGGCCCCCCTTGACGCCCTGATCGTGATCAACGATCTCAACTCCCACGGAGCGCGGCCGCTGGCTTCGAGCACTTTGCAGGGCGCTCAGCCGATCGCCGGCAACGGGCAACTCGTCGACGTCGACGGCGACCAGTTCGTGTCGCCCCTCGATGCGCTGATGATCATCAATAGCCTCGATCAGGCGGCCGCGGCGACCGTGCGGGTGCGTCTTGTCGCCACCAATTCGAGCGGCACGCCAATCTCCACGATCGAAGCGGGCCAAAGCTTCCAGCTGCGGGCTTTCGTGCAGGACTTGCGGCCCTCGGCCCAGGGCGTGTTCGCCTCGTATTTCGACGTCGCATACGCCGGCGCCCTCGCCGACGTGACCGGCACGCCGACTTTCACCTCCGACTACCCGAGCGGCCGCCTGGGCGACACGACCGTAGATGGCCTCATCAATGAAATCGGCGCCTTCGCGGGTTTGACGCCGCTGGGCCCCGATGAGCGGTTGCTGTTCACCCTCGATATGCACGCCACCGCCGCAGGCACGCTCGATCTCGCGGGCAATCCGGCCGATGTCTTGCCGGCCCACGATACGCTGCTCTTCGGGCAGAACACGGCCGTGCCTGTCGCCGACATCGAGTTCGTGGGCACGTCGCTCACCATCACGGGCGGCGCCGTGTTGCCGTCGCTGAGCGTGGCCGACGCGACCGTGACCGAAGGGGACGACGGCACTACCAGCATGCTCTTCACCGTGACGTTGTCGGCCGCCAGCCAGAGCGCAGTGACGGTGAACTACGCCACGGGCGATGGCACGGCCAGCGCCGGGGCCGACTATGAGGCCAAATCAGGTCAGTTGACCTTCGCGCCGGGCGAAACGAGCAAGACGATCGAAGTGCTCGTTCAGGGGGACACGCTCGACGAGCCCGACGAGACGCTGACCTTGACGTTGTCGAACGCCGTCGGGGCGACTTTGCAGGACGCCGCGGCGCTCGGCACGATCGTCGACGACGACGCGGCGCCCAGCGTGTCGATCTCGATCGCCGACGCGAGCGCCCTCGAAGGCAATTCAGGCACAAGCTTGCTGCCGTTTGTCGTCTCGCTCTCGGCCGCCAGCGGCCAGACGGTGACGGTCGACTACGCGACCATCGCGGGCACGGCCACTGCGGGAACCGACTTCACCGCGGCCAACGGAACGGTGACCTTCGCGCCCGGCGAAACCCAAAAGACGATCAACGTCGCCATCCTTGGCGACACCGTCGTCGAGGCCGACGAGAACTTTCAGGTGCAACTGACGAACGCCGTGGCGGCTGAAATCGCCGACGGCACGGCGACGGGCCTGATTCAGAACGACGACCAGAGTGTCGAAGTTCGCGACGTGCGGATTCGGCTGCAGATCACCGACCTGCAGGGCAACGACCTGACGACGATCGCCGTGGGCCAGCAGTTCCTGCTGCGGGCGCTCGTCACCGACACGCGGCCGGCGCCCGAGGGGGTGTTTGCGGCCTTCCTCGACGCCACGTACGATCCGTCGCTCGCGTCAGTCGACGGCTCGCTGACCTTCGGCGTCGATTATCCCAACGGCCATTCGGGCGACACCGCGACCGCAGGGTTGATCGACGAGGCGGGCGGCTTCGCCGGGCTGACGCCGCTGGGCGCCGATGAGCGGCTGTTGTGGAGCCAGACGTTTACCGCCAGCGCCGCGGGGCTGGCCCAATTCGGCGCCGATCCGGCCGACCAACTGCCCTTCCACGACACGCTCGTGTTCGGCCAAGGGACGCCGGTGGCGATCAGCGACATCGTCTACGTGGGCGACTCGCTCACGATCACCGGCGCTACCGGTCCGTCGCTGACCATCGATGACGTGACCGTGACCGAAGGCAACGACGGCACGACGGAGGCCACCTTCACCGTCTCGCTTTCCCAGGCTGCCGAAGGAGAGGTCACCGTCGACTACACGACTGCTGACGGAACCGCCGCCGCCGGCAGCGACTACGAATCGGCGAGCGGGCAACTCGTGTTCGCTCCGGGCGAGACGACGAAGACCATCACCGTCCTCGTCTCGGGCGACACGGAGAACGAGCCGAACGAGATGTTCACCGTGCAACTCTCGAGCGCGGTCGGCGCCGACATCTCGGACGCCACCGGCCAGGGCACGATCATCAATGACGACGGCGCGGGCGCCCCCACGCTGAGCATCGACGACGTCAGCCAGGATGAAGGCAACGATGGCACGACGGAGTTCACGTTCACCGTCACGCTCTCCGCGGCCTCGGAAGCCGAGGTGACTGTCAACTTTGCGACCGGCGGCGGCAACGCCACCCCCGGCAACGACTACGAAGCGGCGAGCGGCCAGCTCGTGTTCGCCCCGGGCGAAACCACGAAGACGATCACCGTCTTGGTGACCGGCGACACCAACTTCGAGCGCAATGAGACGTTCCAGGTCCAACTTTCGGACGCCAGCGGCGCGGATATCGCTGGCGGCGTCGGCGCCGCCACGATCGTGAACGACGACGAGGGCAACTTCCTGCCCGGCGTCATTCGCGGCGGCGTGTACGCCGACGTGAACAACAACGGCGTTTGGGACACGCCCGAGCGCGGCGTGGCCGGCGCCACGGTTCGCCTGCAAGGCACGAACATCCTCGACGAAACGGTCGACCTGGAAACAGTGACCGACGCCGACGGACACTACGCGTTCAGCGAACTGGTTCCCGGCGACTACACGCTCGTGCAAACGCAGCCGGGCTTCTATCTCGACGGCATCGACGCCCTGCACGACGAAGCTTCGCCGGGCTCGGCCGGCGAGGATCAATTCAGCGGGATCACGCTGGGCTCCGGCGACGAGTTCGGCGGCTACGATTTCGGCGAGCGCGGCCTGCGCCCCGAGTTCATCAGCCGGCGGCTGTTCTTGGCCACCACGCCGGCCTCGGGTCTGGTCAACTGCGGCTGCGCGTCGCGGGCGGGCACCTGGTACTCGTTCGACGAAGGCTGGGTAGGCGACCTCACGGCCACCGTGTCGGGGACGGGGAACGTGGGGCTCACGCTCTACGATGCCCAGCTGCGCCCGCTGGCGACCAGCACCGGCGCGACCGTAGCGAGCTTGACCTACGCGGGCCAGCCTGGCCACGTGTACTTCCTGTCGATCAGCGGCGCCGGAACGCTGAACGTGCAGTTCGCCAACGAGGCGGCCAGCGCCGCCGCGATGGCGCAAGCGATCGACGCGGTTCTGGCCGACGATTGGGCGTAAGTGCGCGACGGCGGAAGTTCGCGCGGGAATGTCGGCTGGTGCGAATCCCGTTAACGGCGTTACTTCTTGGCCGATTTCGTCTGCACGTTGAGATCGGCCAGCATCATCTCGAACCGCGGATCGATCAGGCGATCGGTGCTGCTCCATTTCTTGTAGCGCACCCGACACGAGAACCGGGGCTCGAGCCAGCGGGCCGCCTGATCGCAGCGGACCATCGGCCGGTCGCGCTTGGCGCGCTCCATTTGCGCGAGCAGAACGCCGCGCTCTTCGACAGGAAGCTTCGCCACGTTCACCATGCCGACGTAGCGGAGCTTGCCATTCACCTCGGCCGCCAAGGCGAACGATTGGATGTCGCTCACCTCGCCATGCTGGTCGATTTCGGGCACATAGCCAAGCACCAAGCAGTCGAGCGCGGGGAGCAGCTTGAAGGCCTGCTCTTCGTCTTCGACGCCCGTCTCGCCGGTGAAGTCGTTGATGGCGTCTTCGAGCGAGTCGGCGTCCCCCTCGGCCTCTTGGGCTTGCTGGGCGATGGCCTGCACCAGATTCTTTTTGGGCCGCTCCTTGATGCCCCAGTCGAACAGCCGCTCGTAGGGAATGCCGCCGATCAGCGACACCGCCAGCGTGGCTGCCAACCAACCCCACACTCCGGCCGCCACGCGCGGCCAGGTGGCTGGCAAGCTGTTGATCGTGCGTCCCCAAACCGCCAGCGGCTTGAGAATCACGTCGAGCACCTGCAGACGGTCGTCCTCCATGATCGCGTAGAGATAGGTGACCAAGTGGACGGTCACGAACACGCCGGCGCCGATGAACAATTGGGTTAGCGACCAGACCGTGCGCGCGGTGCTGCCGCGCTCGGTGACGAACAGCGCAGCCACGCTCTCGCCGATGATCGCCAGGGCGCCCGCCCCCACGATCCAGGCCCAGTACGGTACGAGCTGCCACCAATGGGTCGCCTCGGGCTTGACCTGGACCTCGACTCCTTCGCGTTCCTTGGGGTCGAGATCGACGCAGATGCCCAGCTTCTCGTAGAAGCCGCACCGCTTGCAAATCAGTTGATGGCTGTCCGGACGCCCGGCGCCGCAGTGCGGGCAGGGGTTTTCGACCGTCGGCACCGCCAGCGTCTCGCTGCGCACACCTGCCAGCAGATCGTCCATCGGCTCCAACTCTTGTTCGGGCGCGGTCGCAGTCATGCTTCGGTCCAGCAATAGGGTCTGAAAGCGCAGGATCCCCCTGGCGGAGGGGCCTGGACGAGAAGTCGTCTTACTAGATATAGGCCGCAGCGATTAAATCGGCGGAGGCCCGCCGGCTGCCAGCGACGGCCTTTTCAACACGAATTCTCGGCATTGACGCGGTTTTGCGGGCCGCACAGCGCTGCCCAGAGCAAAATCCGTCGAACCGAATGTCCGATGCGGCAGACGCCGGGCAGGGCCCAAACCGTGGCAGGATTGGCCCGCTTCGGGAATAATTGCCCTCCAGGCGGACTCTCAACCCCCAGAGCCGAGGGCGGAGCATGTCGGAACGTGCACTTCAGGCGGAGTTGATCGACCTGGTGGCGGCCCACCAGGCCGAGCTCTACCGGTATGCCTATCGTTTGAGCGGCTCCCAGGCCGACGCCGAAGATCTAACCCAGCAAACGTTCCTCGTCGCTCAGGCCAAGCTGGGCCAGGTGCGCGCGCAGGATTGCCGGCGGGCTTGGCTATTTGCGGTATTGCGGAACGCCTGGCTCAAGTCGCGGCGGCGGCCCCAGCCTTCGCTCGGCGCCGGCGACCTGCTCGACCGCTTGCCGGGTCCCGAAACCGGCGATGGCCCGCTCGACCGCGAGGGTTTACAGGCGGCGCTCAACGAACTGCCCGACGAATTCAAGCTCGTACTGCTGATGTTCTACTTCGAAGGCTGCTCCTATCTGGAAATCGCCGAACGACTGGCCATTCCAGCGGGCACGGTGATGAGCCGGCTGTCGCGCGCCAAGGGGCATCTGCGGGCTCGGTTGCTCAAGGCAGACGACGCCGAGCGGCGGCCGCTACGGCTGGCGGCTCAAACGGGAAGGTAGGAACGCCAAGTGAACGCCGAGGACGACGTGAAGCAAAACTCCGCCGCCTTGTGGCAAGCCATCGACGCCTGCCGGCCAGGAAGCGACGACGAACGCTGCTCGGAGCTCGCGCCTTTGGCCGATCGCCTGGCGGCCGACGCCGAACTCGCGCAGGCGTTCGCCGGGGCACAGCGATTCGACATGCTGGTGGCCGAAACGCTCGACGATCTGCCGCTGCCGGCGGGCTTCGAGCAGCGGTTGCTGGCATTGCTGGCTTCCGCACAGACCGCGCCGGTCGAGCGCGGGACGACCGACGAGGCGGCTGTTGCCGCGGCGCGATCGCCCGAACCTAGCGTTACGCCTGCTCAGGATTCAGAGGAGTTCGCCACGTGGCCTTCCGCTCGTGCCCGCTCGCGGCGGCGATGGCTTGCCGGTGTGGCCGCGGTTGCGGCGGCGGTGGTTGTGGGGGCCTGGCTGGCCTGGCCGCGCGCCGAGCTGACGGCCGACAGCCTGCCAATCGCCGCCCAGCAGTGGTTTCTCGAATTCGATTCGTCCGCGGCGGCCTGGCACAATCAAACCGTGCCAGCCGGCTACACGTTTCCTGTGCGCGATCTCGGTGCGCGGCGGCCAAGGTGGGCAGCGGTCAACACGGCCGACGGGTATCAGCTCGCGGCCTATGACCTTTCGCTTCCGACCGTGACGGCCTATCTGTTCGTGCTCGACGGCGGCCCCGCGGGGCTCCCCTCGCAGCCGCCCACTTCGCCGCAGCGCTCCACCGGCGCCCAATCGGTGGCGGTGTGGCAGGCTGGCGGCCTTACCTACGCGCTCGTCGTTCAGGGAGACGCGGCGGCCTATCGGCGGTTCTTGCTGCCGCCGCCGGAAACCGCCTGACGCCGCGTGTTATGGCCACTTCGGCTCGCGCTTCTCGCGAAACGCCGCCAACCCTTCGGCGGCTGCCTCCGTGGTGCGGGCCGTAGCGCTGGCCGCGGCGCCGGCGCTGAGCAGCATCGGCAGGCTCTCGCCGATCGTTTCGTTGAGCATCCGCTTGCTGAGTTGCACCGCCTCGGGTGCGCAGCGGGCGATTTGCTCGGCAAGCTGTGCAGCTCGCGCCCAGATTTGGTCATCGCCCACCAGTTCGCTCACCAGGCCGATGCGATGGGCTTCTTCGGCGTCAATTGGTTGAGCGGTGAGCAGCAGCCGCGCGGCGTGCGCCCCGCCGAGGCGAAACGCCAACAGCGGCGACACCATGCCGGCCACGATCCCCCGCAGCGGTTCCGGCAGGCCAAAACTGGCCGAACGGGCGGCAATCGCCAAGTCGCTGGCCAGCACCAGGCCCATGCCGCCCGCCATGGCCGGGCCGTTCACCGCTGCGATGATGGGCTTGGGATAGCGCCACATCTGCTCGATGAGATCGCGATACTGGAGCGCGTCTGCCTGCCACTGCGCGTGCGGATCGTCGGCCTGGCTCGTGGCCTGCATTTCGGCCAGGTCCATGCCGGCGCAGAACGACGAGCCCGCCCCCACGATCACCACGGCCCGCACTCGCCGCTCGAGGTGCAAGTCGTCGAGCGCCTGCGAGATCTCGCTCAGCATGGTCCGCGACAGGGCGTTCCGCTTTTCAGGCCGATTGAGCAGGATGGTGCCAGCGGCCCCATGCACCTGCACTTTCACGAGCGGTCCAGACATGGCGATCATGGGCAGGAGAGGAAGGGAAGCGTCGCTCGCCCATCGAGATTGGAATCTTGGATACCCGGCGGCGCAACGACCAGAGCTTCCATCCAACGCTGCGCGAGCCAACTCGTCAAGACGACGTGCGGGGCTCACGAGGCAGCCGCCGGGCGCGAACCTTGTCCAGGGAAGTGGCGTCTGACCGGGTGGGCATTAGGACGCGGGGCCAGGCTTGCCCTCTCTCCCGCCTGAAAAGCCCGGTTTGCCGGCCCGCGGCCGGGGCAGTAAGATAAGTTGCGTTCGCCGGCCGGTTCCCTCCGGCCCGGCCGCCACGGTTCGGGGCGTAGCGCAGTCTGGCTAGCGCACCTGCTTTGGGAGCAGGGGGTCGGAGGTTCGAATCCTCTCGCCCCGACTAGACTTACGACAAGTCCCAAATGACCCCCTGCACGCTTTGTGCAGGGTTTGCACGGTCTCCAAGCTACTTTTGCTTCGGAGACCGTTCTTATGCGCAAGCACCGCTCTGGCCCCTGGCTGCGAAAGTCCACGGGCTGCTACTACGTTCAGGTCAACGGCAAGCAGCGGAACCTAGGCCGCGACAAGGCTGCCGCTCAGAAGAAGTGGCACGCACTTCGAGCCGGCGAGACGGTCAACGTCGATCGCGTCGATGCAGCGCTCGACGCCTTCCTCGAATACGTCCGAGTGAACAAGTCCCCGACCACGTTCACGATCTACCAGGGGTACTGCAAGAGCTTCAACGAGAGCATCCCAGGCCGTCGTGTGTCGGCGCTGAAGGTGGGCGACGTGCAACGCTGGCTCGACTCGCAGACCGGGTGGAACAACACGACGAAGGGGATCGCGGGAAGGTGCATCAAGAGCGCCTTCAAGTGGTACACCAAGATGGGGCACGTCACGGTGTCGCCGCTCGCCGAGTTCCAGCCGCCCACCGGGGAACCCCGCGAGACGATCTACACGGCGGACCAGTGGCAGACGATCCTGGCAGCCATCAAGGATCGACCTTTCCGGGAACTGATGATCGTCATGCAGGCGACGGGTTGCCGACCGTTCGAGGCCCGGATCGTCGAGGCCAAGCACGTCGAGGGCGACCGATGGGTTTTCCCACGAGTGAACAGCAAGGGGAAGAAGTATCGGCGTGTTGTCCACGTCGATGGAGAGGCCCTAGAGATCGTTCGCCGGCGCTGCGAAGAGTTCCCGACCGGCCCGATCTTCCGCAACCGGTACAAGAAGCCTTGGACCAAGAACGCTGTTAGCTGCCGCTGCAAGCGACTCTCGAAGAAGCTGAAGTTCCCCGTCTTCGCCTATGCCCTGCGGCATTCGTTCTGCACCGATCTCCTGACCTCCGGCGTCGATTCGACGGCCGTGGCGGACCTGATGGGGCACCGGGACAAGTCGATGATCGGCCGGGTCTACTCGCATTTGGACCAGAAAGCCGACTTCCTGCGCGAGCAGTTGAAGCGGCGGGCCTAACCCGTTTGCGGGGTGGGGGTTGGCAGAATCACGCCAATAAGATCGAAGGAAAACCAGGGTTCGGCCCCCTCAACAAAGTTGATACCCTATCACGCCGCTGTTATAGTCCAGGTTCCCGAACCCGGAACAGGTCGGACGTAAGGTATTGGCCAGCCTGAGCTTGAGGGTTCTGCAAGATGCAACGACAAGCGAACAATGCGGCAACGGGAAACGAAGAAACAGCAGAAGAGCCAATGGCTGCCGCTGCCCGAAAACGACAGAGCACAGTATTTGCCCAAGTTCAGACGGAGCGCCAGCAGCTTCATGCGACCCGAGCGCATTTGTTCGAGCAACTAGAGAACCAGCTTGGCCGTCCCGTTGTCACGTTCTTCACCAGCTTCGCTTATCCCGTCCAGGTTTCGAACGACGATGCCGACATGCTCGAAGGCATGCTTCGGCAGATGGACCTGAGCAAGGGGGTAGCGTTGCTCGTCAGTACGCCTGGCGGGGATGGAGAAGCAGCAGAACGCATCATCAACCTTTGCAGAAACTACAGCGACACTGGAGAGTATTGGGCCATCGTGCCAGGTAAAGCCAAGTCGGCCGGAACCATCATCTGCTTCGGAGCAAGCAGGATTCTGATGGGTCCGAACTCAGAGCTTGGACCGGTCGATCCCCAGATCATCTTTGCAGAGAAGGGAGCACGCCGTCAGCATTCGGCATACAACCTCGTGACGAGCTTCGAGCAGTTGTTCGCCGATGCGGTCGAGTGCCAGGGCAACCTTGAGCCGTTCCTACAGCAACTCGAACATTACGACGCGAGAGACATCCAGCGGTTCAAGGAATTGATCGAGCTTGCCGACGATATCACGATCAAGGCGCTTCGAACCGGAATGCTGCACGAATGCACAGAGGACCAGATTCGGGAGAAGGTGGCGAGATTCCTGAAACCAACGGAAACTAAGTCGCACGGCCGACCAATTTTTCGAGACGGGGCAAAGGAGTGCAGCCTGAACGTCGAGAATGTCGAGCCAGAACATTGGGACGTAATCTACGAACTGTACATCCGGACGAATGAACTGGTGTCTTCATCCGCGATGAAAGCAATCGAGACAGCCGACGATTCGTTTGTCGTGCCTGTCTCATCATAAAGGGAGAGCCGCCATGAGCACCGCCGAACATCCATCTAGAAAGGAACGCCTGATCCGGGCCCAGGCAAACCTGAAACGCTTCCAAAAGAAGTACGGGACCACCAAGAAAGCCACATACCAGTCTTATCCGACCGTTGGAAAATGGCGTGATACGAACAGCATCCTTCAATCGACCGGGCCGGTTGACAGCACGCTCCGTCAGGAGTAGGCTTCTGGCCGTTCGCCTTTAGCTTTGGAAGCACTTAAACCCCAGACGCCTACTCCTGACGGAGCAAGGCCGCTGGGCTTTTTTATTGCTTGACGCAAGGCGGACCACTCGATACGCTGCGACTTCAAGCAGCCTGACCGTCGAACGCAGCAAGCAGCGTATCGAGTGGTCCGCCTTGGGCATGATAGGATGCCCAATTCTACGCTTAGAGATGCCGCAATCGTGGGCGCTCGCAGGGCTGCTGCATCGCCTCGATATCTTGCGCCCGTACACGGACGGTGCGTCCGATCCGGTGGTGCGGCAAGCGTCCATCAGCGATCAGTGCGCGGACGGTCCGCTCACTGACTCGAAGCAGGTTCGCGACTTCCTTAACGGTGTGGACCATAAGCAACGGCCGGCCGCCGGGTAGGACAGCCCCAGCGGCCGGCTTCCGGCACGGTGTCTAGCTCTGCGCGGCCGTATGGTGCTCTTCGAGGTACCGGGTCGCCACATTTGCGATCTCCTCGATCACGAGTAAGGCTGCTTCGTCGCCATTCTCGATCAACTCTTTCTGTGCCCGTTCGATCAGTTCTGCGAGCACGTCAATGGTTTCGCCTACCGTCATTGGGCTGGGTCTCGATGAAATGATGCCGCCGGGGCCAACATGCCACCCCGACGGCGGAACAATGGCTGTCACGTAATAGGTACCCGGCAACGTCGCTTTCACTGACACGAATCTTGCCGTTCTGGCAGACGGCCCGTGAGGTTTGAGTTCGTGAAATTTGTCACAAAGGCTAAGCCAAGAGACATAAACATAAGTACACTAGTACCTTGTGGCCTGACTTTGACGCTAGTTCCGGCAGGTGGCACCCAAGTTGCTCCCCAGAGGGGGAACGGCAGGTAGCCGGGCGGATCGTCCGTTTTGGCACCTAGCAGGGAGCGCAAGCAAAGAAAGGTGCCGGCATGGCCGAACGTCTCATTCCATTGATCTCCGGGCCATTGGCCGGCCAAAGCATCAAGCTCGATTGTCCGATCGAAGCCGGCCCGACAACCCTTTGCTTTCCCCTGGGGAAAGATGGCAAGAGCGCGGCCCGCGACTCGATGCCCGACAAGGTGGCAGTCTACGAGAAGCACGAGACCAGCTACCGATTCTTGCGGTACGAGGCAGGCGAGACTACGCCGCCCTCGGTCTGCGACACTCCCAAGCCTCTGTGGCAGTACACCACGAACGAACTGGTCCGCGAACTCACGAGTCGGAAGACGTTCGGCGGCTTCGTGGTCTATCTCGAAGACGAGATTCGAGACGGCAAGTTCGGGAAGGAAGGTGACGGGGCGCTGATCGCGAAGGGAGTCTCCCTTCATCCCGATGCCGTCGTGCAGTTGCTCAAGCAGGTGTTGACAGTTCTCGAAAGCCGGTAGGGGACTGTCGCCAATGTCCGACGAAGATTCGAAGGCATTCCATCGCGATGTCGATGTTATCTTCCTTGGGGCGGGTTTCAGCCGCGCCGCCACGGATGGCCAGGCCCCGCTGATGCGGGACTTCTTCGTCGGGCTGGACGAGCGGAAGTACTGGAGTCTGAACGCCTACCTCCGTGCCGTCTACCATGACGATCTGGCGCAGGCTAACGTCGAGGAAGCTCTTTGCCGCTTGGAGCAATGTGCCACGACGCCGCTCGGCGGCGTCGATCCGTTCTTTCGCCTGTGCAAGGCGAACTGCCCGGACATCAAGGCCGATCTGAACGCCTACATTCTGGAGAAGCTCGGATCGCTGCGGTACGGGACGAGGAACTGGGCTTCGAATCTTCTCCACGACGCATCGCAGCACACGACCATCATCACAACGAACTACGACAACATTGCCGAGAAGATTATCTCCAACCGGCGGGGACTGAAGCATCGTCGCCCAGACACCAACTGCCCGCACTGCCGCATGTGTCGCATTCTGTACGAGGAGTGCGAAGTCGGTGGCGGGTGGGGTGCGACCGGCATGTTGCGCCCGGTCTGGGAAGGGGCGTTGCTGAAGTTGCACGGGTCCGTGGCCTGGAGCATGTGCGAGTGCTCGGAGTGCAACTCGTGCCAGTGCCTGATGCCCGACCAGCACTGTCGCGTGCAAGCTGATGTTCCATGTCCAGACTGCGGCAATGTCTGCGCCCCCGTCTTGGTCTTGCCGTCAATGCACAAGGCACTTGATGAACGCTATCGAGGGCTCCGAAACATGTGGGAAGCTGCCTACGCAGCGTTTCGTGAAGCTAAGCGTGTGTTCTTCATCGGGTTTTCTTTCCCCGCTACGGACGCCTCGATCAGCGAGATGATCCGATCGACCTTGGGCGACCCCAAGTCACCTTGCCGCGAGATCGCGCTCTTTGACGTGGGCATGGATGGCCCCGTGGCGCAACTTACCAAATTGCTCGATCGGCGCACCGACGACGTGACTATCTACGAGCAGTTGGTGCCAAGGGACGGAAGCCGGCCGGAGTGGTTCGTCGAACCGCCCGAGGAACCCGAGCAGCAGCGGCGGGTGGCAGCGCCCGCTAGACGGCTGCCCAGCGATCAGGCGTAAGAAAGCGACCTATCGGGTTCCACCTGAGAGACTAAGCATGTACTTCCCGAAGCAGTTGCCCGAAGATCAGCACGACGGCTATGCCGACGTGCTGGCGAAGCTTTCCAACTACCTGGGCGATCTCGTGCTGTTCTTGCTCGACGCCGACGAAGTGGGGCGGGTCAATTCGTACCCGGAGCAGAAGTATCACCACGTTTCGGTACAGATGCTCACGCACCACTTCGCGGAGCAGATCGATGGCGTGGCCGTCCTGACTCGGCAAGGCTGCGCCGAAGCGTGCAAAGGCCCGCTGCGCAGTGCGTTCGAAGGCATGATGGCCATTCTCTACATGCTAGAGAAGGACACGGAGCGGAGGGGACTCGCCTACCAAGTGGGTCATGTGCATAACAAGATTCGGCTAACCAAGCGATGCCTCGATTCTGACCCGGAATCGGTCCGATTCCAAAAGCTGCTTCCCCAAGATGCCATTACGGCCATCAATGCCGAGCGTGAAAAGCATGAGAAGCAGATCAGGAAGTGGGAGTCGATGTTCCTGAAGCCGGAGTTCGCCCCCATTGAGGCGGAGTGGCAAGCTCAGCGTGCCAAGCATGGCAATAAACTGAAGTGGTTTACCCTCTTCGGCGGGCCATCGCCTAACGTCGAGCAGCTTGCAAAGCGCCTCGATATGTCCGACTGGTACGAGGTGCTCTATCGGCAGTGGTGCGACACCCTGCACGTAGGAGACGCATTGTCGGGTGTGCTGGGCAGAAACGGCGATGAGGTCCACATGCGCCCGATCCGACACCCGGCGAACCTGCAACAATGGGTCATGTTTGCGGGGCTAATGGCCCAGAAGGTGGCGCGAGCGGTACTGCTGTTCTACGCGACGACGGAGCAGCAGAACGAGTTTCAGTCGCGGTTCGAACGAGACCTCCAGCAACGATCGCGCGAGATTGCTCAGGGTAATTGCCTCAAGATTACCTGGCTTGAATCGAAGTCTGCCTAGGGAACCAGTACGTTTGATGCCCCTTCGAGAGCGTCAACAGTATGCTGCAAAACAGTAGTGCCTCCCCACTTGTGCGCTGAAATGAAGCGCCCGGGAGTAATGCCCCTCCGCGACGCTCGGGCGACGTTGAACGGTGCTTTTGCCGTCATCTGGATGAAGTCTTCCCACGCCTTGTCGCTCTTGTGAGCAATGGCGTTGCGAAGTACGTAAATCTTCTTCAGGTCCGCCGCCAAGGGATTGCCAAGGGCGACAAAGCGATGATTCGCACCGAGAAGCGAATCGGCTCGCTTACGAAGGTCGTCGTACTTGTTCCACTCGACGAACCGTGTAGGGTGGTCGGGGTGGTTTGCGATCCGCTCGGCGAGGCGAAATGCGGCTTTCTTCGTTCGGAACTTCTTAATCTCGGAGCACAGGGCACCATCGCTCTTAGTCGCTAAGTCCTCGATCATCAAGTCGCGGCAAAACTCTTCCCAATGACTCCAGGCGCTCAGGAACAGCCCTTCGGACAGCTTGTGCAAGTCCGGCGGCTTGAGAGCGCCACGCGGATTCGTGATCGGCGTCAGCTTGCTGAAGACGCTTCGAATGTGGTCCAGTGTTGCTTTGAGATCGTCTCGAAGTTTAATCGGCGTAGCCAATGCGGAATCCCCATAAGTGACTTGTGAACTCGGGTGGGGCTTGCATTCTAACTTCGACGCCACGGGCGATCCACGCGGTAGACCTTCGCCGCGGCGCGCGCAGCCAGAGGAAAGGGCTGCCAATCTGGTGCCAGCCAGGCGCGGTATCTGACCGCAAATTTGACCCCGCCCGGCTGCCGCGACCCCGGCCGCTCCCGTTTCCTCTCCTTCGACGGACGACAAGAGAATGCAACGGCACCACGTCGCCCACGGCCTCGACTGCGGCCCTGCGTGCAACGAGCGTGCATCGTAGGTCCGGCCGATCGCTCGAAGTCCTGGGGCAATCTGGGGCTTCTGATGGTGCGACCGCCTGACACTTTGGCGAGTAGTCGCGCCCCGGCATGGCCGGTCGAGGTCCGGCCGTGCGGATCGTGCGGGTTCTAACGGTCGTGCAGGCTGGGAGGGTAGTGTAAAACTGTACACTACTGACGCATCTCAACCGCGAGGCCCAAGCTGCGCTCTTCGGAGCTTGGGGTTACTCAAAGTTCACCGGCCCATTTTGAGTAACCGAACGTCGGCTGGTCACAACTCACGGCAGCCATAAGGGTTCCTTCTCAGCGCCGCTAGGTGGTGTAGGGTGAACCTCAAAAGGGGTTTCCT
>JBGAPH010000108.1:0-5452 GCA_044221365.1 Pirellulales bacterium | reverse complement strand
TAAGCGAAGAGCCGCGCGCTCCAGCCCCGCAGGGGCGCTAGATGTTAGCCAGGGGCGTAAGCCCCTGGACCCTTCGCCCCGCGAACGAATCGAAGCCCTGAAAGGGCGACAGGACGGCGCTTCGTTCCGATCAATGTCGCCCTTTCAGGGCTCTATCCATCTCTCGCTGCATTCTGCATTCCCAGGGGCTTGCGCCCCTGGCTAACATCTTGCGCCCCTCCGGGGCTGAATCGCCGCAATGCGGGCGCCGGATGCGACTCGCCCCTGGCCGCCCGGCGGCTTAGAATGGATGGGCCGCGGCTTTCCCTCGCCGCGGCCCCTCGATTCCCGGTCGTTGGACCCCGCCTATGCTCGCTGTCCTGGTTACGCAATTGCGGCTGCCGGCCCTTGGTCTGACGCTCGCTCTGGTGATCGGGGCCGTCTCTTGGGCAGGCGAGTCGACACCAGAGCCGACCCCCCCGGCCTCCGCGCCGGTTGTGGCGACGCCCGAAACTTGGCCCCTCTTCCGCGGCAATCCCCAAGCGACCGGCATCTCGCCGGCCACCTTGCCTGACGATCCGCAACTCGTTTGGAAGCGTTCCTGGGAGAACGCCTCATTCGACTGTACGGCCGCCATCGCCGGCGACCGGCTGTTCGTCGGCGACATGGACGGCAACTTCTTTGCTCTTTCGCTCACCGATGGGTCGGACGTGTGGAAGGTAAAGACCGAGAACAGCTTCACCGGCGCGGTCGCCGTGCGGGATGGGCTCATCTACGCCGGCGACGCCGACGGCAAGTTTCACTGCTGGAAGGCCGCCGACGGTTCGCCCGTCTGGAGCTTCGAGAGCAAGGCCGAGATCAACTCGGGGGCCAACTTCTACAAAGACTGGGTGCTCGTCGGCTCGCAAGACGCCACGCTCTATTGCCGCAACGCCAAGACAGGCGAGCCCGTGTGGGAGCACACGATCGAGAACCAGATTCAGTGCTCGCCCACCATCGCCGAGAACCGCGTGTTCCTGGCAGGCTGCGACGGGCAGCTGCACATCATCGATCTCGACCAAGGCAAGTCGATCGGCCAAGTGGCGATCGGCGCCGAGACGCGGGCCACGCCGGCCGTGCTCGGCGATCTCTTGTTCTTCGGCACCTACCGCGAGACGTTCTACTGCGTGAATTGGCGGAAGGCCGAAGTTGCCTGGACTTACCGCAACGACAAGCGGAGCTTTCCGTTCCACTCATCGGCCGCGGTGACGCAGGACATTCTCGTCGTCGGCGGCAACGACAAGCTGGTCCACGCGCTCAAGCCGCAAGACGGCGAGCGGGTGTGGCAGTTTGCCACGAAGGGGCGCGTTGATTCATCGCCCGTCGTGGTGGGCGAGCGGGTCTACGTGGGCTCGGCCGACGGCCGGCTCTATGGGCTGGAACTGGCGACCGGCAAGAAGCTGTGGGAATACGAAGCGGGCGGCGCCTTCGTGGCCTCGCCCGCGGTCGCATCCGGTAAGCTCGTGATCGCCAACCAAGACGGCACGGTGTATTGCTTCGGTAAGAAGTAGTTTTTGAACCACGGAGACACGGAGGCACAGAGACGGCCAGAGAAGTATTGAACCACGAAGGCACAAAGACTCGAAGAAAGATTCCTTCTTCGTGTCTTCGTGACTTTGTGGTGAAACGAACTCTCCGTGTCTCCGTGCCTCCGTGGTAGAAGAATCCGGAAACTGACAGAGCAGCATGGCTACTGAAACGAAGACCGAAGTCGGCAGCTACTTCATCGCCAACTATCCGCCCTTCTCGCAGTGGTCGGTCGAGGCGCTGCCGGAGATCAAGGCGGCGCTCGAGAGCCCTCCGGCCGATACGCCGCTCGGGCTCTACCTGCACATTCCCTTCTGCCGCAAGCGCTGCAAGTTCTGCTACTTCCGCGTCTACACCGACAAGAACTCGAAAGAGGTGGAAGACTACGTCGCCGCCCTCTCGCGCGAGATCGAACTGGTGAGCAAGCTGCCGGTCATGGGGGGCCGGCCCTTCCGCTTCGTCTACTTCGGCGGCGGCACCCCCTCGTTCCTGAGCGCGAAGCAGCTCACTTCGCTCGTCGATCGGCTGCGGGCCAACATCAACTGGGACCACGCCGAAGAAGTCACCTTCGAGTGCGAGCCTGGCACGCTCAGCAAGCCCAAGCTCGAAACGCTGCGCGAGCTGGGGATCACGCGTTTGAGCCTCGGCGTCGAGAACTTCAGCGACCAGGTGCTCGAAGAAAACGGCCGGGCGCATCTTTCAGCCGAGGTGTATCGCGCCTGGGAATGGATCGCCGCGCTCCAGTTTCCCAACGTCAACATCGACCTGATCTCTGGCATGGTCGGCGAATCGTGGGACAACTGGCGCGACAACATCGCCCGCACGATCGCGCTTTCGCCGGATAGCGTGACGATCTACCAGATGGAGCTGCCCTTCAACACGGTCTACTCGAAGGACATCCTCGGCAACCAAATCGAGACGCCGGTGGCCGATTGGCCGACCAAGCGGGCGTGGGTGAACTACGCCTACGACGAGTTCGCCCAGGCCGGCTACGCGGTCTCGAGCGCCTACACGCTCGTGAAGGACAAGAACAAGGTGAACTTCAGCTATCGCGACAACCTGTGGCGCGGTTCCGACCTGCTGGCCACCGGCGTGGCCAGCTTCGGCCACGCCAGCGGCGTTCACTACCAGAACCTGCCGGAATGGGGCAGCTACGTGGGCGCGCTCGACCGGGGCGAGCTGCCGCTCTACCGCGCGATGCGTCCATCGAAGCACCAAATGCTCATCCGCGAGCTGATCCTGCAGCTCAAGAAGGGCCATCTCGACGCCGGCTACTTCCGCCAGAAGTTCGGCGCCGAGATCGTCGACGAATGGCGCGACGTGTGGCAGCACTACCAGGAAGAAGGCTACGCCACGGTCGACGGCGACCGCATCGAGGTCACCCGCGCGGGGCTGCTGCGGGTAGACGCCTTGCTGCCGGCGTTCTTCGAGCCGGAGCACCAGGGCGTGCGATATACGTAGGTTTGCACTGCGCCCAGCAGAGCGGCTCGCGGATCTCAGCGTCCATCATCGCGCACCAGCAGCGCGGCCAGTGCCCGCGCGTCGGTGGCGTCAGCCAAAAAGCGGACCGAGCCGTCGCAGTGGGCCGTGTTGACGCCCCCTGTGTGATAGCCGTAGATCGCGCCGCAGTTGCTGTCGTTCAGTGCTTGGACGAGCGGGCCGCCGTAGGCCTGCGTGGCGGCCACGGTGAACTGCAGATCGGCGTCGATCCACATGCCGGTGCAATTGCAGAATCGCTCGGCAGAGTTGCCGGGCGGCAGCGGCCCCTCCAAGAAGAGGTTGGGCATCCGCAGGATTCCGGCGGCTTCAGGCAGGCCCGCCTGTTCGGCGAGCAACAAGGTGTTCGACAAGCCGTCGTCGACGTCGGCCAACCGCGCCGGCCGCCGCATGCCGGCCTGCAATTGTTCGAGCGTGAGCTCGCTGGCTTGCGCCGTGCCCCACCAGGCCCCCGGCCGCATGACCGGAACGCGCGGGTCGTCGCCAGGCACGATCGCTCGCAACACCGCCGTCTGATCGCGCGGGTAGCCGAGGGGAAGCGGATTGCCGTTCTCGTCGACAAAACTCACGGGCCCTGCTTCGAGGCGGCCCGGAAAGCCGGGGGCTGCGGGGCAGCGATAGGCCGGCGCCGTCAAATCGCCTGCCCGGCGCACCCAGTCTGCCAGGCCTTGGTCCCCTTCGCCCGTGGCGAAGTACGCCTGCAACACGTTCTCTCCTTCGAGAAACGGCAGCAGCGCGATGCGCCAGGGGAACTGGGCATCGTCGTTTGCCCGCAAAGGTCCGGCAAAGGGAGGCAGCCGATCGCGATGCGTCCCAGCGTGTCCCTGGCAAGCCAGCGCCACTTGCTTGAAGTTATTTGCGCAGGACGCCCTTCGCGCCGCCGCCCGCGCGCCCAAGACCGCCGGCAGCAGGAGCGCGACAAGCAGGCCGACGATGAACAGCACGACCAACAACTCGACGAGCGTCAATCCGCGGCGCAACATGAACCCGCCTTCCGGCTTCGCAACGGGCCAGCTATTAGCGTAGGCAAGCGGACGCAGCCGGGATTATAGCCACGGCGCTGCTGTGTCGACGACCTTGATCCGACCTGCTCAGGCCGAAGGCGGCGCCGGCGTGGCTTCGATGGGCGATTCATTCGAAACCGGCGCCAACCCTCGCTCGAGAATCGCCACCGCCTGGCGCAGGTACTCGCCATCGTTGATCTCCGGCCCAAAGCGGTGGCCGAAGTGGTTGCGGTTGTCGAGCCAGAAGAAGACCAGGCCGAGCAGCACGATCGTGAGGTAGCGGGGATCGAGATCGTCGCGGATCAGCTTCTCTCGCTGCGAGACCTCGATCCGGCGGCGGATCGTTTCGAAGACGTCGGGCTCTCCAGGCCAGACCTGCTGATCCCCCTCGAGACGGGTCCAGGCGCAAAGACGCAGCAGCACCGGGTTGTCGCCAATGAAGGCCACGAGCCGGCGCATTTCATCCCCTAAGTCGAGCGGCTGATCGGTCGCCCGCGCCGCCTCGGGGAACTTGCGGGCATAGCTCTCCACGAGCCGCCGCTTCACTTCCTGGCAGAGCCCTTCCTTGCTGCCAAAGTGATGGTGGATCAGCGGATGCGACACGCCTGAGGCGCTCGAGATGTCGCGCAGCGAGGTGTTGGCGAAGCCGCACTCGGCAAACAGCCGCTCGGCGGCCTCTAGAACGGCGGCCCGGGTGCCTTCGGGGTCTCGAACTCGTGGTGCTTCGTCGGGCATGGAGTTGGCAAAAACGCGCGAACCTAATTGAACGGTTGGTCAACTCAAGCATAGGCGGCGACGGATTGTGCGGTCAAACGGGGAGAAAATTCGCGCACAAACGGATTGCCTCGATTCTGCGGCCTGTCTAATATGCTTACCAGTCGTTCAATAAGCCCGGGGCGTGCCGAGTCGCACATGACCGATTTTATGCGTCGTCGCCCGCTCTTTTGGCTGCCGGTCGGCCTGCTCGTGGCCCTTGGCTGCGGCCAGCGGAACCAGTATTTCGAGCCGCCCCCGCCTGAGGTGACGGTTGCCACCCCGCGGCAACAGGACGTTACCCAGTATCTCGAGATCACCGGCATGACCCAGCCGGTCGTGTCGGTCGACATCCGGGCCCGCGTCCGCGGGTTCTTGCAGGAACGGCATTTCGAGGAGGGGTCGCTCGTCGAGAAGGGGCAATTGTTGCTCGTGATCGATGAGGAGCCCTTTCGATTGAGGTCGGAGCAAGCCGCGGCCAACCTGGCCGAGGCGCAGTCGACGTTGCGTAAGGCCGAGCAATCGCGGTCGCGAGAGCTCGCCAAAGCCAAGCTGGCCCTCGACGAGGCGGCGTTACTCCAGGCGAAGAGCAACGAGGACCGGCTCCGCAAGCTGCTGTCGGGCCGGACGGTGACGGAAGACGAGTTCGAGCG
>JBGAPH010000060.1:0-38083 GCA_044221365.1 Pirellulales bacterium | reverse complement strand
TGGTTGGTTTGGTCGCAGAAGCCGTGCTCGGTCGGCTTTGCGCTTAGCCGATCTCGTCCAGCAGCCGGTCGAGGGCCACGTTCAGCTTGTCGTCGGTCTCATACGTGCCTGAGGCGATCGCCTGGCGGAGGGCCGACACGCGGTCTTGCCGGATGTCCGGAAGATCGTGGACGCGGGCAGCCATGTCGGCCGCGTCGGAAAGCTGCAGCTCGTCGACGTAGCTCTGGCCAGTGGGCGCCGCGGCGGGCGCCGAGCGCGCCGCATGCGGCGGGTTCAGCGGCTGGGGGCCATGAATCTGCGCGGGGCCATAAATCTGCATTCCTGCTTCTCCCGAGGGGCAGTCCGCTGGGCTCTGGCGGAACGGTCCGTGAGGATCGTCGTTCCGGGCGTTTTCCCGTCCAGTGGACATGCTGTCAAGTGTGACCGGAATCTTGCCGGGTGGTGGGGATGGCCTCGGTGCAAACGGCGCCGACTCGCTTGTCTCGCTCACCCCAGCCCTCGATGGCTGTTTGCGGAAAAGTGGGGTGAGCGGACCTCCTGGAGTCGGCACGCGCCGCGTGCCCTAGTCATCCTATTTTATCTCGCCACGAATCAGCCGGCGCCGCATTCCCTGTCAATCACTCGACCTCGCGAGCGCGGAGGCGTGAACACCCCCATCATCGTCCAGTGAGCGGTCGGCCGATCAGCGAAATCGCGCTGCACCTCCTTGTGACAATCAACCGCGATGCAAGTGCTTGTGCGGCCTTTGCCAAGGCCCTAGCCATAAGCGATTGCGCGGCTCGCGCCGCCGCCCGCGGCGTTGCTTTCCGGCAACATCGTTGCCGTTTCACGGACGTGCGCAGCGGCCATCCCTGGTTTTACCGAGGTAGGGCAATCGGGGCGGGATTATAGGACCGCAGGCGATTTCGCCGCAAGACCGAAGCATCGCGAAGACAGGGCGAATAGGCAGATCCGTGCGAGTGCCCCGAAACCGGTGCAAGCATGAGGACCGGCTCGATCTCCGAGATCGTTCGCAGGCTTACGTTAGCCCGGCGGAAACCCCGCCTTCGTCACCGCGGCCCTTGTCTTCTCGAGTCCTTCGCGGGCTACCGACAGCGGGTCGCGGCGGTAGTAGTCCTGGTTGAAGAGCTCGAGCGACAGCGCCCCACGGAACCCGGCCGCGTGGATCGTCTGCAGGATCTCCGCGAGGGGCGCGACGCCGTCGCCGCAAAAGACGCGGTGCGAGTCGTTGATCGTGGCCCGCGGCGGATCGGCCGGGTAGTCGTTCACGTGGAAGGCGTGCATCGCCAGGCCGCTCAACAGCCGCAGCCCTGCAAAGTCGGAGCCGCCCTTATAGATGTGGTACACGTCGGGCAGCACGCAGGCTTGCGGATGCCCGCTTTCAATGGCCACGAAGGCGACCTGACCGAGCCGGTGCAGATTCTGCGAGAAACCCCACAGCTCGAGCTGCGGGACGACGCCGATCTGGGCGCCTGCCTCGAGCAAGGCTCGATAGCGTCCGGCGGCCTGCTGCAGGTCGAGGCCGGGCTTGTCGGTGGCGCCGGCCGGCGGGGCGGCGATCCGCTGGCCGCCGATCGCCTTCACGAGCTCCATGTCGCGCTTGGCCTGCTCCAGGCCCTCGCGGCGCTCGTTTTCATCATCTGAAATCCAGCGGGCAAAGCCGATCGCGCTTTCGACCGTGAGCCCCAGGTCGGCGATTTTCTTTTGCATGTCCGGCAGCGAGCCGCCCCCCTGCTGGTAGACGACGATCTCCTCGACCCAGGGCTCGATGCCGGTGTAACCGGCCGCGGCGGCAATCTCGACCGCGCGGGCCAGGCCGACCTTCTGTCCACGGATCGTGCCGGTGTTGAGGCAGTGGCGAAACGGAGCAGTGGGCTTGGCGCCGCTCTCGGCGCGGGCAACTGCCGGCAGGGTCGCGCCGACCACGGCGGCGCCGGCGGCCCCCAGCAAGCGGCGGCGGGAAATCTCAGTGCGGTCGTTCATGGAGGGTCCAGCAATCGAATGCTAATCAAGTCACAACCCGACGCGTAAACGAGGGCATTCACTTCTTCCCGATGCACACCAAGTGCCGATCCGTGCGCACGAACAGTTGCCCCTGCGAGACCGCCATGGAGGCCTGGCAGCGTGCATCGAGCGCGTTGCGGGCCAGCTCCTCGAACTTCTTGCCGGCGGTGAAGACCACCGTTTCGCCGTTCTCCGAGAGCGAGTAGATGCGTCCTTCGGCCCAGACCGGTGAGGCCGAGTGGTTGCCGCCGATCCGCTTTTGCCACTGCACCTTGCCCGTCGCCCCGTCGAAGCAGGCGACGACGCCATTGTCGGTGATCGAGTACAGGAAGGGCTTGGCATACAGAAGCGAGGGCTGGTTGGGCACGCCGGTCTTCTGCTCCCAGGCGATATGCGTCTTGGTGACGTCGCCGTGGCCGTCGGGGCGGATGGCGCGGATCGTCGGCTCTTCGAAGCCGGAGCAACTGTAGACGAGGTCGTCTCCCAGTACGATCGACGGCACCACCCCTTCCCCCTGGCTATAGACGCTCCAGATCAGCTTGCCGGAGCGCGGGTCGAAGCCCTGCACAACGTCGCCCGCGCCGCTGATGATTTGCGACTGGCCGTCACGCACGAGCAGACTCGGCGTCACATGCGCAATCCGCGACTTGCCACGGTTGCCGCGCCACACTTCTTTGCCGGTGTGCTTGTCGAGGGCCAGGAGCACCGCGTCCCCCCAGGGAATCTTCCAGCCGAGCTGCCTGTCGGGCCCTTCGCTGCTGCCATCGAACGGCATCACGAGCAGATCGCCGACAAGGATCGGCGAGGCCCCTAGGCCGTGCTGGCTGTAGAACTTGATGTCACGGTTGGTCCACTCCACGCGTCCGTCGACCGTGAGGGCCACGATGCCGCCGTCGCCGAACACGGCGTACACCCGCTCGCCGTCGGTAACGGGGGTGGGCGTGGCGTAGGAGTTCTTGCCTTCCTTGCGGCGGAGTTGCTGCTGCTGGAAGACCTCATGGTTCCACTGCACGGCGCCGGTGCTGCGGTCCAGGCAGAGCACTCGGCAGGAGACGCCTTCGTCGGTGGCCGTGGTGACGAACACGCGGTCGCCCCAGACCACGGGGCTCGACCAGCCTTCGCCGGGGAGCTCCGCCTTCCAGGCGATGTTGTCGCTGGCGCTCCACTTGAGCGGGAGGCCGGTCTCGGCGGAGCGGCCCTGGCCATCCGGGCCGCGGAATTGGGGCCAGTTCTCGGCGCGGGCAGGGGCCGCGACGAGCAGGAACAAGCCGGCGAGAGCGAGTCGAAGCGAGTGAGGCATCGGCAGACCGGAGCGTGAGCAAGGGGAGCGGAGCCGCCCTCGCTGACGCGCCGGGTTGCAATCGCGCTAGCGGGGCGGGGCGGTAGCAACAGCTTCGTATGCGGCGCGGAGTTGTGCAACCTCTTGCCGCAGCTCGGCCAACTCCCCCTCCAGGCGGGCAATCTCTTCGCGCCAGCCGCCGGCATCGCCGCCGCGGCTCGCACCAGCGGAGCTAGAACGGGGAGCGCCGTCTTCGCTGCCGAGCTGCGAGGCGGCGACGGCCGCGTAGTCGGCCTTCACCCGCTCGAGCTCCCGTGGCTCGTAGAGGCTGTGGGTCAGGGCATGCCCGCGCCCCTCGGGCGTGAGCGACACGATCAGCCCCTTGCCGGCGAGCGAGGTCAAAATCGTCCGCAGGGCCGGCAGATCGGCGATCGGCTCCATCCGCGATGCCCGGCCGCGGAGTTCCCCCTCGGTCTGGGCGCCTCGGAGGAGCAGTTCGGCCATCACCGCCAGCTCGACCTTGTCGACCCCCAGCCACTCATAGAGATAGTGGCGGAACTTGGGCACCCGGCCGCCCCCCTGTACCTCGGCCACCGCCCCCGCCTCGCGCAGCCGCTCGAGCGACTCTTCGACATCTTCCGGCTCCACATCCATTGTGGGGAACCGGTTGCTCTTCTGATTGCAGCCGGTCACCAGGCCGTTGATCGTCATCGGGTAGGCGTCGGGCGTGGTCTTCGCTTTCTCGATCAGCACGCCCAACACGCGCCGTTCGAGCGCCTTGATCGGTTGCCAACGGGCCGGTTTGTCGCTCGGCCGGGGAGGAAGATCCTGCATCGAAATCGCCTGAAGAGGAAGAGAGGGCGCCCCGTCCGCAGGCAATGTAGCGGCGCACGCCGCGCGGCGACAAGGCGGAGAGCACGTAGGTTGTGCTTCAGCACAACGCCACGGTGACACGCACGAAGCCGAGGGTGCGTCGGCCGGGCGCGCAGCATCGTTATGCTGAAGCATAACCGACGGGCGGTTACCCCCGATTCACCACCGAGAACGAAAGCTGCTCGAGCTCGATCGCCAGGTCGACCCCCACTTGCCGCATGCCTGGGGGGAGCAGCAGCGTGACCGGGGCGAAGTTGAGAATGCCTTCGATGCCGGCGGCTCGCAGCCGTTCCACCACAGGCTGGGCGGCCGCCGCCGGCACCGCCAGAATCGCCAGCCGGATCGCGTGCTGCTGGGCCAAGGTTGGTAGGTCGTCGAAGTGATGCACCGGCACCCCTTCGATCAGGCCGCCGACCTTTTCGGGGTCGATGTCGAAGGCCGCTACGATGCGAAAGCCCTGCTGGCCGAACCCCTTGTACCCAATCAGGGCGCGCCCCAGGTTGCCCGTCCCCACCAGCAGAACCGGCCAATCGCGGTCGGTGCCCAGGATACGGCGAATCGCCACCACGAGCTCGTCGCAGCGGTAGCCGACG
This sequence comes from Pirellulales bacterium, assembly GCA_044221365.1. Lineage (GTDB taxonomy): Bacteria > Planctomycetota > Planctomycetia > Pirellulales > JBGAPH01 > JBGAPH01. Next base: position 33,334 of record JBGAPH010000060.1, on the reverse strand, counting down.
CCGGGGTAGCCGAAGTGGCCGAAGTAGGCCAAGTCCTTGCGGACCTGAGCGCCCGAAAAACCCAGTAGCGGGCCGAGTTGGCTCGAGCTGACGGTTTCGTGCCCATCGCGCAGCAGATGCTGGAGCTCGCGGAGATAAAGACTCAGCCGGCTGACGACGGCCGCGGGGATCTCGGCGGCGTCCGGCGGCGTTTGCTGGTCGTCGGATTCGCTCATCGGCCACCCGGGCAAGCGGAGCGGGGAAGCGGCTGGGGCGGACGGAGGGTCACTGTAGGCGAACCTCGGGAGAGGGGCAAGCCGGCCGCTGGTGGGAAACGGGCCGTCGTCGGCTGATCGCGCGACGGCCAGCCGCCGGCAGCGGGGCCGCTGGGCCGTACCGCCTAAGCCTAGTGGGGCCAATAGCTTTGCGGCCTCCCGGCCGCCGCAGCGAAAACGCGTGCCGCTTTTGGCAAGGGACTTGCGTTACTCGTTCGGCTGCAATCGACACAAACCAGTTCGAGCAAATTCGGGAGAGACGAATCATGTTGAAGAGGCTGTTCTACTCGCTGGCCGTCGTGGCCTTGGCATCGACCGCGTGGGTGAGCGCGCAGCAGATCGAGCGCGACGAAGGAGGCATCGAGATCCGCGGCCCGCGCGGCAACACGGTGGTTGACATCGAGCTGCCCAACCGCCGCCCTGCCGTCGATCGCGGCTTGGCGTTCCGCTCGAGCCAATTGGTTGGCCTGCCGGTGCATAACGCGGCGGGCGAAGACCTGGGCAAGATCGAAGACTTGGTGATCGACCTGAACACGGGGCGCATCCGCTATGCCGCCTTGTCGTTCGGCGGGTTCCTCGGCGTCGGCGACAAGCTGTTCGCCGTGCCTTGGGGGGCTCTGCGAATGAAGACCGTGGGGGACGACGCCACCTTCGTGCTCGACGTGCCCAAGGAGCGCCTGGAAAAGGCGCCGGGCTTTGACAACAAGAACTGGCCGAACATGGCCGACCCCAACTGGTCGCGCGAAATCGACGAGTACTACGGCGACGCCGCCGTGCGCGTTGGCCGCCGTTAAGACTGCACAACGGCAGAGGCACAATCGGATCGAGCCAGGGCGTTCGAGAGGCGTTTCGCCGTTCGGCGCCCTGGCTGCGTTTTTTCGTTAAGCCACGTCTTCATCGAGCCAATCGAGAAGCGCTTCGTCTTGGGCGTTTGAAACGCCCGCTGCGGCCAGGGCGAAGGCGACCTCGTCAGCGACGGCCTCGGAAGGTTCGTTCGCGCCCAGGGCGAATGTGGGCGCTGGGCGGGAAGGAACGAGCGCTGAGACAAACACCGAGCCCCCCAAGCCGAAGTTCGACTTGAGCATGCCAAAGTCGCTGAGATCGACGCGGTAGTCGACATTGAAGTCGCTGCGCTGCCCTGTGCCGACCTTGCCGAAGTCCTGCTTGAGCAGGCCGAAGTCGCTCAGATCGACTTTGCCATCGCGGTTGGCGTCGGCCACCAGGGGCGTGGCGAAGCTGCCTGGCGACGGCGTGGCCGCCACCCAGCTATCGGCGTCGTCTCCCCAGAGCAGCGATGAATAACGAGTGAGCGATTTGCCGCCGCCATCGGGCGCTGTGGGCCAAGGGGCCTCGTTGTCATACTTGGCCTGATCTTCCGGGAGCTGCGGGTAGAAGCCGGGTTCGTCGAGCGGCGGGTCGTCGGGGCGGAAGAGCCGCAGCTTTTCGCCGCCGTTGTCGAGCGAGCCGACGAACGGCCCGACGAGCCGAACGCTGGCATCGATGCCATAGGCGGCCCGGAACCCCGTGGCGAGCGCGGCGTTTGCCGGCAGGGCCGGATCGAAGTGAACCACGACCAGCGTTTGGTGCGACGGCAGTTTCGTGCCTGAGGCGAAGGCAAAGTCCAGTCCGGCGCCGAGCGTCCAGTGTGTGAGGTCGACCTCGGCGTTCGTCGGGTTGTAGATCTCAACATACTCGAGATCGGCGGGCTGCAATCCGCCGGCGGCCGGCGGGTTGTAGTTGATCTCGCTGATCACGAGCGGACCGACGCGCGGACCGCTGTTCGGTCCGCCCAGGGTGCGCGTACGCATGGGCACGAGATCGCCCGTGGCGTTGGGCCAGCGGCCCCACGTTTCGCCATTGGCGATCGCGCCGAACTCGACGTGATCGATGAACCGCGTAGGTTTGCCGGCTGCGTCCGCCGCCACGATCCACACATCGTCGCCGTGGGCCGCGTTGAGCGAGAAGTGATTGGGCGCGGGATTGTTGGGGGTGGGGTTGAAGTCGTTCTCGTCGAACACCAGATAGCCGCCCGCCGGAATGACCGTGCCGGCGGGGATCTTGTACTTTTGCACGAGCGCCGTGGAGTCGGTCAGATACCAGCCCCCCACATTGATCGCTTGGCCGGTCGGGTTGTAGAGCTCGATCGAATCGAGGTCGGGCGGGTCGGTGTGCGTGAGCACTTCGTTGACGACAACACTGGCGACAGGACCTGTCGAGGGCCCGCCGGGCGTGCCGCCGTATTCCACGCTGGGCTGCCAGTTGGCCGGATCGTTGTAGTCTCCTGCGACCGACACCACTTCGAGAGTGCTGCCGCCGCCGTCGGCCCGGCCCGGCCAACTGCCGGAGTCGTCGTAGGTGAATTCGTGAATGGTCTGGGCCGTGAGCGACTCGAGCCGGATGGTTTCGCCCGAGTTGCTGAGCGAGCCGGTGTAGACGCCGGCTACGGGGCGCCCCTGGCCATAACGCGCCGTGAACGCCGCGAGGTTCTTGGCCACTACGACATAAGCGCCGGGGGCGAGCGTGGTGACTTGCGAACCGGTGAAGTCGAAGGTGACGCCGACGCTCAGCTTGACTCCGGTCAGGTCGAGCGCGACATCCCCGACATTGCGGATTTCGATGAACTCGAAGTCATCGGAATCGGTGAAGCCGGCGGCGACTTCGGCCGCGGTCGGGTCGTAGGGGTGATAGTTGACTTCGGTGATCGCCAGGTCGCCGGGGCCGGCCGTCTGATTCAAGAAGAACTGGGCCGCCGAGAGCGCCGACCAGGTGTCTCCGTTCTTGGCGCGCGTCTTGATCTGCGTGGGCGCGTTCAGCGGCACGGGCACGCCGGTGATTTGCTGCCCCTCCAGGCTGAGATCGAAGCTGATGTCGCTGCTGTCGATCGAAACTTGATGTACTTCGACTGCAATGACGTTGCGGCCGGCGCGAAGAGCGCTCGTGGGGATGTTGTAGGAGAGGAAGGTCGATTCATCGGCGCCGCCGACGCTGCCGGCGGCCAGAATTTGGTTGTTGATCGCGCCCTCCGGCATGTTGCTGCGGACGACCTCTTGCCCGTTGAGGAAGACGACGGCGCCGTCGTCGCGCACGAGCTTGAGCAGCAGGCTGGTGAAGGTTGTGGGGTCGGCGACCTGGAACTCCCGGCGGAAGTAGGTGGTGATGTACTTCGCGCTGGCGCTGGGGCCGTAGGAGACGACGGTGGCCTCGTCGCCGTCGCCATAGCCCAGCGGCGCAGGTCCGGCCTGCCAAGCCGAATCGTTGTAGCTCACGCCGCGCCACGAGCTGCCCTGATTACTGCCGTCGTCTAAGTACTTCCAGGCAGCCCCGGCCGCGATCAGCGTCGTGGTTGTCGTGGTGCTCTCGAAGACCCGCGCTGCGGGCGACACGCCGCCGCCGGGCAACCGGGGATCGCTGCCGTCGACGGTGTAGAGAATCTGCCCCAGCGGGGCGCTGAGCAGCAACGGGAAACCCGCACTGATTTGCCCGCCGTGCTGGTTCATAGTCGGCGCATCGACCCCCGGATAGAGCGGCGCGGGCGAGCCGTCGCGGAGCACCGTACCCCGGAACTGGTTCAAAACGATGTTGGTGCGCTGCGGCACGTAGTTGTTGAGAATTTGGTTGAGCTGGCTCTGCCAATTGTTTTTGGTGAGCGGCGTGCCGGTTTGCGCGTCGCCCCAGCGGGCCGACTCGCCGATGATCGCCATCTGGATTTCCGCCGCCCGCGACTGCAATCGCGCCCGCACAGCCTCGGGCGTGAAGACGCCGCCGTTGAAGAACGTAGCCTGAACGCGATCGGCGAATTTGAGCCGGTAGTCGGGATTGGCCATGAGCTGCTGATGCAGCCATTGAGGATTGCTCTGGGCAAAGCCATCGCCGGCGGGCCACGGGCCGTTGCGGTCGACGGTGAGCTGCCCCATCAGCAGCGTGTGCTCGGCGTCGTGCGAGATGAACTGAAAGCCTTTGTCGCCGGTGCGGTCGCGGAGGCCGTACCAGTTGTTGGGGGCGTTGTTGCCCAAGAAGTTCGAAATCGGGGCGTCGAGGTTGCCGCCGTAGAGGATGACGAGCATGTAGTCGATCAGGTTGTCGGCGTCGACCAGCACCGGATAGCTCGGGTTCCGCGTACCGTCGGGGTTGAGGCCCTGGATGCGGTTGTAGGCCGCGGTGCTCGCCAGCCCAGCCTTGGCTTGGTTCCAGAGATCGCGCCAGGCGTTCAAGTCGCCGTCGGTGGCCTCAATCGTGTAGGGGCCGGCCTCGACCTTGACCGTGTCGAAGTTGTCGGCGTCTCCCCCCAGGTAGGACTCCCCGAAATTGGCCTCGGCGCGTTCCTCGGTCTGATAAATGCCCCAATACATCCCGTTGAGGTACAGGTGGTAGAACCGCCCGCGGGTGTAGGGCTCGCCCAGGGCCGCCTGCGTGTCGCGCGAAAAGATGTCGCGGATCATCAGGTTTTGCGGGTCGCCGCCGAAGCTCCACGAGTAGTTCTGGCTGGTGCGCAGATCGATCTTGTCGAACTCGTCCACCCCTTCGCTGCCGAACAGCGGGTACTCGAGCTTGGCGTCGCCATATTCGCTGCGGAAGAACAGGCGAAAGGCGTGCTTGGGGTTGCCGTCGCTGCGGCTGTAGCCGCCGCGAATCCGCAGGCCGGCCTCGACTTGAAAGCCGTCGGAGCCGTCGGGGTTGATCAGCTCGAGCGACGCTTCGCGTTCCCAACTCCGTCCATCGCGATCGGCGTTCACGTAGATGCCGGTGGTGCGGTCGAACAGGTTCTTGACATCCGTGACGATCGACATCGTGCCGATCGACTTGAGCGCGTCCTCGAGCTGCGGGCCCCAGGTGGGGCTGTTCACGATGTCGGGGTCCATGCCGTAGTCGAGCGACTGGCCGTTGACGCTCGAAGTGGGAAAGCCCGCCGCGATCGCAGTTTGGCGGTCCTGCTTCACGACGTCGTCGAGGAACAGATACGTCTGCGTGTCGACTCCGCTGGGCTGCCAATCCTGCTTGAAGGCCCCGGCGCGGAGCACCGTCGTTTTGTCGATCGTGATCGGGCCGGTGTAGAGAATGCCCGAGGTCGCCGTGGGCTCGCTGCCGTTGATGGTGTAGCGGATCGTGGCGTCGGCCGTGGCCGAGGTGATGGCCAGCGTGATCGGCGCATCGTAGAAGCCGTGGTCGACCGAAAACTTGGTGTCGGCCACGAAATCGACCACGCCCGAGGAATTCGGCTGGCCCGGCGTCGCCGTGGCGAAGAACCGATACTGCAAGCTCTCGCTCGAGCCCACCAACTCGGGCAAGATCAGAAAATCGGCGTCGCTCAACAAGCGCGCCAGGCCCTGGATCGCAAGCACGTTCTTGCCGGGCCGCAGGGCCGAGGCGAACTGGCTGACGTTGAACTCCTCGACGGTGTTGGAGAGCGCAGCGTTGCGCGTCCGCGTAGCCCCCGAATTCCAGGAGATCGGCGCGGGGGCGTTGCCGAAGGCGATCTCTTGGCCGTTGAGATAAGCGACGAAGCCGTCGTTGTACTGCATGCGCAGCAAGAGCCCCATGATCTCGTCGGGATTAGCCACGTCGAAGTCGATGCGCGACCAGATCGACGTGTTCACGTTGCGCATGGCGGCGCCCACGTCGGTTTGGATGGCGCCGCCGAAACCGGTGACCGCCAGGCCGCCGCTGGCGAAGTCGCCTACGAGGCGAAAGGCCTCGGTCTCGAAGAAGTCGTAGCTCCCTTCGGCCGCGAACAGCTCGAGGCTGGCGTCGCCCCCCTGTTCGAAGAAGACGAGCCGCAACTGATACGTGCCGGCTTGCGTGACGTTGAACACGCCGAAGGAATCGGCCGCTGATCGCGGCGCCGAGTACGACATCTGGAAGTTGCCGCCCGGCCCGGTGAGCGCGAGCCCGAAGCCGTCGTCGCTGTTGACCCCAAACGTCCAGTTGCCAACGTTGGGGATGACGAGGCTGGCGGTGGCCACGACGACGAAGTTGTCGTTGTTCTGGCCGACGTCGAGGCCGGGAAACGGCCGGTCGTCGCCAATGTGGCCCGAACTGCCGATGTCCTGGTAGTTGATCGACGTTGCGGTTTCGGTGAATACCCCCTGCTGCTTCGTAGGATCGGCAATCACCGTTTCGGCGGTCGCGAGGCTGTCGACGGTGACGTTCGCCTGGTAGACCGTGACCGCAAAACCGCTCGCGTTCGTGTTGTAGCCAAGCCCCGTCTTCGAACCGGCGCCGCCCGCCCAGGCCGAGTCGTTGTAGCCGACGTCGGTCCAACTCGTGCCCAGCGCCCCGTCGGTCTCCGTCGGCACGTGGTAGCGCACGTTGGTTTGACGGGGTACGAGCGTTTCCTGCTGCTGCGACAACCCGTACGAGACGTTTTCAGGCAGCGCGGGGAAGCCCGGATCGAACGCCTGCACGATCGAGTGACCGTCGGGAGCGACGAGCGCGAGATAATCGCCGTCGGAACTCAAGGAAAAGTTGGTGTGCAGTTGCTGGCCCGGCTGCGCCCGGTCCTTGCCGGACGCGAACACCACGAGGTAGCTGCCCGCAGGCATGAGCGTGGCCGGAAACTGCCATTTGTTGAGCGCCGCCGGATCGTCGGTCAGGTAGTAACCGGTGAGGTCGGCCTCGGCGTTGTCCGGGTTGTAGAGCTCGAGCCAATCCGAGGCGTCACCATCCTGATCGGTCAGCGCGTCAACATTGTCGCTCATGATCTCGTTGATCACGACGTCGACCGCCAGCAGCGCGCGGCGCTCCAGCGGCTCGAACGTCAGGTGATTCGCGCGGCGAGCGCGGGGGAACTGGGTCCCCTTGGGCAAGCCCTGCACGAACGATCGCAGGCCGGTCCAGGGACGAAGAAAGCGGTCGCGAGTAGGCACGGGGCCCCTCCAAGGTGTGTTCCGGCGGTGTGAGTCGGGCTAAGACGAGCTGCGGCCAGGCGAACTCGGGCGGCGGAGGGCGGCCGACCGAACGCCGGCAAACCCCTTCCGCACTCTACTGAGCCGTGCAAGGGTGGTAAACGATTTGGTTTCAGTTCGGGGGCGGGTCTGCGGCCTTGGCCAAGAGGCTGCCGCGGTAGAACACGTCGACCAATTCGCCGGGACGAATCGTCAAGTCCGGCGGAACCGCGATGCGCACCGGCAAACCCCACTCGAGCAGCCGCGGATCGCGCCGCTGGTGCTCCGGCACCAGCTCGATCTGCGGCCCGACGCGCTCGACCTTGGTGGTGAACGTGCGCGCCCCGGCCAACCGTAGCCGCACGTCGACCGGCATGCCGGCCTCCGGGCGGAAGCGAACCTCCTGCCGTACGTAGCTCACGATGTACCGCGCGCCGGTGGACGCGATGGTCATGATCGGTTCCCCCGCCCGCACGTTCTGCCCCGGCCAGCGATAGACCGCGGCGATCGTGCCGGAGACCGGCGCGGTGAGCTCCAGGGCGTCTACCTGCACCTGCAGTTGGCGAATGCGGGCTTCTTGGGTGGTGATGGCCGACTGATAGGGGCCGAGCAGCGTGCGAATTTCCGCCGAGTCGAGATCGGGAAAGTCCTTGACCCGTTGGCTGGCCCATTGCGCCTGGCGGTCGAGTTCCTCGAGCGCCTTGAGATTGGTCTCGATCCGCCGCGCCACGACATCGCGGGCGAGCTGCGAGTCGACCACCGTCTGCTGGGCGATGACTTTGAAATCGCCCGGTGCGCGGTAGAAGTTGTATTGGGCGTTGAGCCGCTTGTGCTCCATCCGGTCGGCTTCGATCAGCGCTCGGCGGTCGAGGGCGTCGAGCCGCCGCCGCTGACTCTCCCAGGCCAAGCGCATCCCTTCGCGGCGATGATCGAGCACGAGCGTCGCCTGATCGAGCTTGAGCTGCAGGGCCGCGGCGTCGAGCTCGCCGCGCACTCCCTCGAGTTCTGCCCGCAACACGTCGAGCGCGGCCTGCACGGGGCGATCATCGAGCCGCACGACCACCTGGCCGGCGGCCGCCTGATCGAAGAGGGTCCAGTAGTTTTCGCTGCCCGCGGCCAGGCGGCCGTCGGTCAGGGCGATCACGTCGAGCCGCACCACTTCGGCCTCGCCGAGCGCGCTGGCCAAATGAATCTGCCGGTTCCACATCCAGCCGACAGTGGCCGCGCACGCGCAGAAAACGATCGCGGGCAGTGCGCTAAAGCGAAAGCGCCGCCACAGGTGCGACCAGGGAGTTGGGATGCGTCCGCCGGTTGCCAAGGCTCTTCTCTAAACTTCCGATTCGTCCTCGCGGAGGAACAGCGAAACCCGCTCCACCCCCGCCAACTCCCGCAACTCCCATTGCAGCTCGTCGCTGCGCGCCGGGTTGCGCAGCAGCAGGCGGTAGGAAAGGTCGAGCCCCTCGTTGTTGGTCCGACGCTCGCTCGCCAGTTGCTTGCGCAGGGCGTGCCGATCGAGCACCGAGGCTAGCGCCGGGGCGCCGGCGCGGTCGCTGGTGACTTGCAGCGACAAAATGGCGTCGTAACGGTGCCGGCTGCCGAACGACGTGATTCGTAGGTAGAGCAGCACCGCCGCGATGGCCAGTGCGCCCACGAGCGCCGTCGAATAGCGCTGCGTGCCCACCGCCATGCCCTCCAGGATCGACCAAATGACGAAGGTCGTGTCGCGGGTGTCCTTGAGCACGTTGCGGAACCGCACGATGGCAAAGACCGCCAGCAGCCCGAAGGCGATCACCACGCTCCCGGCCATCAGAATCATCAAGAGGGCCACGAGCACCGGCATGACGACCAGCGAGGCCACGAACGTCTGCGAGTAGGAGACCTGCGAGTGGGTCCACATGTAGATCCAACCCACGAGGTGGCCGAGCAGGAAGGCCAGCATGGCGACGAACAGCACCGTTTCCGGGCCTGTTAGGTAGCTGCCGGCGTCGCCCTGAAACAGCATCGCGGCCCAGTCGTTCATCCGACCCTCCGCGGCGCGAGCAGGCTTCCTTCGCGCGCCAAGCCCAGGGCTTCGACGCAGTGTACGTACTTGGGCACAGAGCACCGCTCGAGGCTGAAGATTTGCACGAGCTCGTGCATCCAGCGCGGGAAACGATCGGTGAACTTGAGCTCGAGCACCACGCCGGCCAACCGCGGGTGGGCCAAATCGGGCGGCAGCCGCAAGTCGGTTCCGTGAAACGCGCCGCCGCGGAGGTTGCGGTCGAACGTTACCCGCACATGCTCGCTGCCGCGGGCCACATAGGCCTCGCGGCGATAGCTCACGTACGACATGCCGCCGGCGCCCAGCGAGTCGCGCAAGCTGCAAAAGTTATGCATCGCCGCCAAGGCCTTGGCGCGGTTGCGGTCGACCACCTGATCGTCGCGGGGCCAGAGGCCGGTCAGCAACCGGCGGGCGCCTTCGCGGGAAACCGCCGCGCGCTCCTTGCGCACTTCGTTCGTCAGCCTTGTCTTGACCTCGAGAAAGGCCGGGCTTTCTTCGCGATCGTCGTAGAACCGCACGCGGAGCTTGAAGCGGTTCTTGTGTCCCTGCGTCGTCTGCCGGTAGAGCGTGAGATCGGGCGTGTCGAAGTACAGGCTGTTGACCTGGTAGTCGCACCCCTCGGGGGAGCCGTCGTCGGGGCCCAGATAGCTTGCGACAAAGTCACGAATTGCGCCGGCGGCGCCTTCGTCGACGAGAAACTTCAACTCGAAGCGGCTCGACTGCAGACGGTAGATTTGTTCCATGCGTCCGCTCTCCGCGGTGCGAAGAGGCCTGTTCCGGACTTCCTGTGGGGCCGTGCGCGTTCCGGATCGCAGCGGCAACGACTTACGTCGATTCTCTCGATTGTAATGAAAGATTAATGGAAATTTAACAAGGACCCTGCCAAAAGTGCAAGAAAATTGCCAGACTGAGACTTAGGGCCTGGTGCTGCCGGCCACGAGCGACCCGAAACGCCTCGAACAGCGGAGAATTCGGCGATGTGGCTCAAGTATTGCAGTGCGGCCGACGCGCCGCGAACATTCGCCGCGGTGGCGCTCCTTCTCGGGCCGTGCGTCACCGCACTGCCTGCCCAAGCTCAGCGTCTCCTGTCACCGGCCGGCGAGATTCGCCTCGAAGGTAAAGTTCGTGACGCCAAGCAGATAAGCGCCGTGGCCCTCAGCGGGCCGTGGGTAGTGTTCGGCGGCGACGAGGGGCGCGGCGTCCAGCCCTTCCGCCGTTTGGGGGGAAGCCGGCTCGAGGCCGGCAAGATGATCAACCTCGTCCCCTCGGGCGGCGAACTCGACGTCGAGGGAATCGCTTGTCAGGGGTCGACCTGCTACGTCCTCGGCTCCCATGCCCTGGTGCGCAAGAAGCTGGACGACGACAAGAAACAGGAGTCGAACCGCAAGCAGCTTAACGAAGTCGAGCACGAACCCAGCCGCGACCACCTCTTCCGCTTCACGCTCACGGCCGACGGTCAGGCGAAGGACGTTCGCTCCCTCAACCTGCGACAACTGCTCAGCGGCGACCGCGTGCTGGGCCCCTTTACCCGCATTCCGAGCAAGGAAAACGGCCTCGATCTCGAGGGCCTCGCGCTCGTCGGCGACGACCTCTATGTCGGCCTGCGGGGGCCCGTGCTCCGCGGCAATCTCACTCCGGTCATCCGCCTGCAATTCGACCGACCGCAGGCCTACGAAGTCCGCTTCGTGCCGCTCGAGGGGCTCGGCATTCGCGAGCTAGCCCCCGTTTCCGACGGCTTCCTCGTGATCGCCGGTCCGGTGGGCGACGCACCGCTTCCCTGCCTGCTCTACCACTGGAACGGCCGCGACGGCCTGCCAGGCAAAGACGCGCAGGGGCGCGTGAAGTCGCTGGGCGAATTTCCCCGCGTCGACGGTGGCAAGGCCGAAGGGATGGCCGTGCTGGCCGAGACCGCCACGGAATACTCGCTGCTCGTCGTCTTCGACGGAGCGAAAGAAGGGGGCCCCACGGTCTTCAAGGTGCCGAAAGCGGGAGCGGAGTAGCTCGAAATGCCAAAGCGGCGTCGGCCCAGGGCGGCGTCAAGCGGTTTGCCAACCGATCCGATGGCGCCCATTTGGCGTCTGAGATCGGCGCTTCGCCAAGCTCAAACCATCACCCGTCCGGCGTATCAAGCAACTCCTGCAAACGCTTCGCCAGCGTCTCCGGCAGCCGCTTAGGCCATTCGTTGTTCACGAGGCCGATGTCGATCAGATCGCGCAGGTGCATGCGGTCCTTGTCGCGGAACGAGGTGAGCTTCATGCGCACGAGCGGCTCGAGCGACAGGACGTCCATCCCGCCGCTGAGTTCCGACTGCTCGACGCGCGGCGCCCCATCTTCGTAGTCGGCTCGAACCTTTTCCCCGGCGAACACTACATGCACGGCGTCTCGCGCCTTCGCCTCCGCGCCGTCAACGAACAGGTCGACGCTCTTCACGTGCCGGTAAATGAAGCCGACGGCGGACAACGCTTCGATCGCCGCGGGCAAATCGCTGCGGTCGAGCAGCAGAGCGACATCCTGCGTGTTGCACACCGCCGCGCGATCGACACGCGATACCCACGCCGCGACCGCATTTCCACCGACTACGGCGTGCGGCACACGCCCGCGTGAGAGCCGCGGTGGCCCGAGCCAGTCGCTCTCGAACGGCTTCCACCGCTTCGATCATCCTTTCCCACGAGACATCGCCCCAGGGCTGAGTTCGAGACATGGCGTCACTTCAGGGCCGGTGCGAAACTCTCTACCTGATAGATCTGCCGCTAGGGCTGCATCCCATAGGTGCGCACCCGGCGCTGGCTGCCATTCTCTTCGAGGACGGCCCGCGGCTCCACGCCGATCGGCGCTTGCGTGCGGAGCAACTCCTCTTGGCAGCGGTGCGGCGCCTCTTCGGGGCCCGGCCGCAGCCGCACGTAGCTGCCGTCGCTTTGCAGCACCCGCGCCTTCACGTTGTCGCGCAAGTAGGCAGGCACGATCTCTTCCAGGATGCGGCTGCGCAGATCGAGCGCCTCGACGGGGAACATCACCTCCACGCGGCGATGGAAACTCCGCGGCATCCAGTCGGCGCTGGCCAGATACACGTCGGCCTCCGACGGCGGATTGAACACGTAGATCCGGCTGTGCTCGAGGAACCGGTCGACGATGCTCCGCACCCGAATCGTTTCCGAAATGCCCGGCAGCCCCGGCCGCAGGCAGCAGATGCCGCGGATCACCAGATCGATGGGCACGCCGGCCTGGCTGGCGCGATAGAGGGCTTCGATGGTGCGGTAGTCGACCAAGGCGTTGAGTTTGGCGAAGATCCACGACGCCTGCCCGTTGCGGGCCCGCTCAGCCTGCTCCTCAATTCGCTCGAGCGTGAACCGCTGGAGATCGTCGGGAGCGACCACCAACTTCCGCCACTGGTGCCCCTGCGAGTAACCGGTCAGCAGGTTGAAGAGCGCCGAAGCGTCGGCCCCGAAGTCTTCGTCGGCGGTGAACAGCCCCAGGTCGGTGTAGACGAGCGCCGTGGTGGTGTTGTAGTTGCCGGTGCCGAGGTGAACATAGCGCCGCAATACGTTGCCTTCCTGACGAACAACAAGCGACAACTTGCAGTGGGTTTTGAGGTCGAGGAAGCCGAACACCACGTGGACTCCGGCCCGCTCGAGCTGGCGGGCCCAGCTCACGTTGGCGGCCTCGTCGAAGCGGGCTTTGAGCTCCACGAGCGCGGTGACGTGTTTGCCGTTCTCGGCCGCCTGCACCAGCGCCCGAATGATGGGGCTGTCGCCGCTGGTGCGATAGAGCGTCTGCTTGATGGCCAACACCTTGGGGTCGTTGGCCGCCCGGCTGACGAACTCCACCACCGGATCGAACGAGTCGTACGGGTGGTGGAGCAGCAGGTCGCGGTGGGCGATGGTCGAGAACAGATCGTCTCCGCGACGGCGGCGAATGCCGCGCGGCGGTTGCGGCGAGAAGGGGACGTCTCGCAGGTGATCCTTGCCGGGGGCTTTGGCCAATTCGGCCATGGCCGTGAGATCGAGCGGCCCGGGAATGCGATAAACCTCGGAATAAGCGTCGGCGGCGTCGCTGGCCGGCATCCGCAGCGATTCGTCTTCCACGATCAGCCGCAGCAGACCGTCGTCGCAGCCGGCGGCCACCTCGAGGCGCACGGCGTCAGCCCGCTGGCGGGCTTTGATCCGCTCCTCGATCAGCCGCAGCATGTCGTCGGACTCTTGCTCCAGGAGATCGATGTCGTTGTCGCGGGTGATGCGGAACGTCGTTTGGCAGAGGATGTCAAAGCCGCCAAAGAGCTCGGGCAGCCGCGCCGCCACCGCGTCTTCGAGCAAAATGTAGTTCAACTCCTCCCCTGGGCCCACATGCACGAGCCGCGGCAGCACTTGCGGAAGCTGGACGACGGCGAACAGCTTCTTGGGCCCCATGCCGCTGCGACGCTGGAGCATACAGCCCAGGTAGAGCCCGCGGTTGTGGTAGCGAGGGCTGGGATGGCTGGGGTCGACCGCCATGGGGGTGAGCACCGGGTAGGCCCGCTCATCGAAAAAGCGGGCCAGCGTTTCGCGCTGCTCGCTGGAAAGGGAGTCGTGCGAAACCAGGCGGATGCTTTCGGCCGCCAGTTGCGGCAGCACCAGCTCGTTCCAGCACCGATACTGGGCGGCCACCAAGTCTTGGGTGCGGCGGGCAATGCGCTGAAGCTGCTGGACGGCGCGGAGGCCGTCGGGGGCGTAATCCTGGGGGGCGCCATCGCCGTAGGCCTGCTCGCGCAGCCCCGCCACTCGGACCATGAAGAACTCGTCGAGGTTCGAGCTGACGATGCCCAGAAACTTGACGCGCTCGAGCAGCGGGTTGCCCGCGTCCTCGGCTTCTTCGAGGACGCGGGTGTTGAACTCGAGCCAGCTCAGCTCACGATTGAGGAAGTGTTCGGGCTGAAAACCCTGATCGCTCATGAAATATTTCCGCTCGCGGACCCTCATCCAGGCACGTTCGCCGGGGCGCCAAAGGGCCGGCGGGAAGCAGTCCCGCAAAAACCCCAAATCATGGCGGCGAAGCCATTTGCAATGCTATGGCGGCGGGCTGAGGGGAGCAAGCAGGATCGTCAGCCCCCTCTCCAGGCAAGTGTGCCTTTTGGCCCGACTTGGGGGGCGCAAGAAGTTTCCCCAATCCTCGGGTTTTAGCTATCGTAGAAGTTAATCTGGTTCGACTTTGACGACCGCGCAACCTGACGAACAGCGGGACGAGGAGAGCAAACAGTGCGGTGGACGACAACTTTGGCCCTGGCGGCGTCTGTGGTGGGGCTGGGCTCGGCGGGACGGGCCGCGGAATTCCTGGGGTTGGGCGTCTCGTTCAGCGAGGCGCTCAATATCTCGGCAGACGGCAAGACCGTGGTCGGAGGTCTCTACGACAACGCGGCCAGGACGAATGTGTTGCCGTTTCGCTGGACCAAAACTACGGGACTGCAACTGCTGCCGACCGACACCGAGGGCGTGGCCCGCGGATCGGCGGCAGGCGTCTCCAGCGATAGCTCGATCGTCGTCGGCTACACCGGCGCGACCGACGCTCTCAACGGCGCCGTCCGCTGGGTCGACGGAGGCGCCCCCGCCCCTCTCGGCGATCTCGCCGGCGGGACCGAAAACAGCCAGGCAGTCGATATCTCGTACGACGGGTCGGTGATCGTCGGCAAAAGCGTGTCGAGCACGGGAGTCACCGCCTTCCGCCGCACGGAAGCGGACGGGATGGTCTCCCTCGGCGTACTAACGGGCGCAACCGGACGCAGCGAGGCCTACGCCGTTTCCGGCGACGGCTCGACGGTCGTCGGCAGCAGCAGCAGCAAAGCGCTTAACTCCGGCTTGTTCGGGGAAGCCTTCGTCTGGACGGAAGCCGACGGCATGCAGGGGCTGGGGCACCTGCATTCAGAAGCTCCTTACGTCGGCAGCGTCGCCTATGACGTATCCGCCGACGGTTCGGTCGTCGTCGGTGTCAGCAGCGTGCTCCAAATCGGCGGACTCGTCAGCACCGAGGCCTTCCGCTGGACGAAGGAGTCGGGCATCATGCAGAGCCTCGGCGATCTGGCCGGCGACGGCTTGTTCAGCACCGCCTATGGCGTGTCGAGCGATGGCTCGATTGTCGTCGGCTCGGGGCGCGACGCCTCGGGCGAACGGGCCTTCATCTGGGACCAGACCGACGGCATGCGCAATTTGCGCGACGTACTGGTAAGCGACTACGGCCTGGGCAGCTCGCTGACCGGGTGGACGCTCAATTCGGCGACCGCCATTTCCGCCGACGGCATGTTTCTGACGGGAATCGGCCGCAGCCCCAACGGCCTGACGGAGAGTTGGTACGTTGACCTCAATGCCAAGCTGATTCCTGGCGACGCCAATGGCGATGGCAAGGTCGATCTGTCCGACTTCGGCATCCTCAAGAACAACTTCGGCTCTGGGACGACGCTGGCCCAGGGCGACTTCAATGCCGATGGCAAGGTCGACCTCAGCGACTTCGGCATTCTCAAGGAGAATTTTGGGGCCACGGGCGCTGCGTTCGTACCAGAACCGTCGTCCCTGGTCTTGGCCGGAATCGGCGTGTTGGCACTCGGCCTCGTCGCACGTCGCCGCAGGACGGCTTGAGCGCCGCCGCGCGGAGGCAGATAATCGGTCGTTCTTAGTTTTCCTTGGCCCGCAGCCGGTTCCTCCGTAACAGTTCTGCGCTCAGCGGCGCCTTCGCCCATGGGCACCGCATGACCGACTGGCGGCATCTCTATCCTTTCGCTTCGCAGTTTCTCGAGGTCGGCGGCGGCCGGCTGCACTACGTCGACGAAGGGGCGGGCGAAACGCTGCTGTTCGTCCATGGGAATCCAACCTGGTCGTTTCACTGGCGGAACCTCCTCTCCGCCTGGCGGTCGCACTACCGGGTCGTGGCGATCGACCATTTGGGCTGCGGCCTGAGCGACAAGCCGCAAGATGCGAGCTATCGGCTGGCCGATCATGTGGCCAACTTGCGCACGCTCGTCGAGCGGCTCGATTTGCAGCGCGTCACCTTGCTCGCGCAGGACTGGGGGGGCGCGATCGGTTTGGGCGCCGCCGTGGCGATGCCCGATCGCTTCCGCCGCTTCGTGCTGTTCAACACGGGGGCGTTTCACGGCGGGCGGATGCCGCTACGGATTGGCGTCTGCCGCACGCCGGTGTTGGGCAGCTTGGCGGTGCGCGGGCTCAACGCCTTTGCCCGCGCGGCGCTGGTGATGGCGGTGTCGCATCCCGAGAAGCTGACGGCCGACGTTCGCGCAGGCATCCTCGCGCCGTATGCCAACTGGCACGACCGTGTGGCGATCGAGAGGTTCGTGCAGGACATTCCACTCGATCCCCGGCATCCCAGCTACGAAACGCTCAGCCGCATCGAGCAGGGATTGCCCGCGCTGGCCGATCGCCCCGTGCAGTTGATCTGGGGCATGCGCGACTGGTGCTTCACCCCCTGGTTTCTCGAGCGGTTCCAGCAGATCTTTCCCGCGGCCGAAGTCGAGCGGCTGGACGACGCGGGGCACTGGGTGGTGGAAGACGCGCCCGAGCGGATCGTGCCGCTGGTGGAGCGGTTTCTGCACAGACATCCGCTGCCGCAGTAGGTCCGTTCTCGCGGACCAGGCGTCTCAATCAATCTATTCGTAGCTCGCGTCTCAACATCCAGAAGATGCGCGTGCGGGCATGATACACGGAAAATCGGGATACGCCCCACTCCCGCGCTAGCTCGTCTCAGGGAGTGGCGGCTGTGGAAGTTGCACCGGGTTAACGACGATTGCTTGCTGCCAGTTGTGCAGCTAAGCTAAGCCCAACACGACCCTTCGCTTCGCCGGAGGGCTGTGTTCATGCTTCCGAGTCCAATCGGGGCAGCCGTCATGATGCGTCCCTCTGACAAGACGAACCTGCAGCGGTCGCGGCGCGCGGCAATGACACTTGTCGAGCTGCTCGTTGTCATCGCGGTGATTGGCATTCTGGTCGCATTGCTGCTTCCAGCCGTCCAGGCAGCCCGCGAAGCGGCGCGCAAGATTCAGTGCCGCAACAACCTCAAGCAGATCGGGTTGGCTCTTCACAACTATGCCAACCAGCATCGCGAGCACTTACCGGCTAGGACTCCGGCGGCCTTTGATGAGGCGGGTAAGGTCTACACTGGCGTGGGCTCACGAGATGTGTACTGGCAGCACTTCTCGTGGCGCGCCACCTTGCTGCCCTTCTACGAACAGCAAGCCTTATATGGCCAAATCGACTTTCGCAAGGCGCCGACGACGGCCGCAAATCAGCCGGTGCTGGCTCACGTGCTGCCCATTCACCAATGCCCTTCGACCGACGGATATCTACGAAGAATCGAAGGATTTGGGCTGGGTCGGCCGCCGAAGCCCACCGCCGCGGCTCTTGACTACGCAGGCTTCCTTGGCGGAGACAACGGAAATCTTGGCAGGCCACCCGGCGTTTGGTCATCGATCACGCCCGAGTCAGATCCAGACTTCGACACGCCAGGGCATCTGCGGTTTCGCGAAATGTTCGCTCCGCCACGGTTGGCGAACATCGAAGATGGCCTATCGAACACGCTCATCGTCCTCGAGCAGGCCAAAAAGCCCGAGAACATTTTCGAAGGAAAGGTCTTGGAGGTCTTGCTGGACGAAGGAGCCTGGCTGACGAGCGAGCGAGGTCAGTTCGATCCTTGGAACGGCATGAACAACTGGAACTTCAATCGGCTCTACTCCGAACACCCAGGACTGGCTCATATTCTGATGTGCGATGGCGCGGTGCGAACCGTTCGTGAGGGGACATCGCCTCAAGTGCTGCTGGCCATCATGTCCCGCTCCGGCGGCGAGGTCGTGGATTTGGACAAGCTGCGGTAGAATGCCGGTGGGGCGGTGGTTTCGCCGCGGAAGTTCCATCGCCGCTCGATCGTGCGGAGCGATGCCCATGGCTGTTCGACCTCAGGAACGCGAAGCGAAACAGGCACGAGCGGCCCTGACGCTCGTGGAATTGCTCGTCGTAATCGCGGTCATCGCCATCTTGATCGCCCTTCTGCTGCCGGCCGTCCAAGCAGCCCGCGAAGCAGCCCGCAAGGTTCATTGCCGCAACAATCTCAAACAGCTTGGCCTCGCGCTCCACAACTACGCCAACCAACATCGCGAGCATCTGCCTGCTTGGATCCCCGCAGCCTTCGACGCTGCGGGCCGCCGCGCAGTTCCCACAAACAGTGACCTCAAATGGCAGCAATACTCCTGGCGCAGCACGCTGTTGTCATTTCATGAGGAGCAATCGCTGTACGACCGGCTCGATCTCTCGCGGGGCCCTACCGACCCCAAGAACCACCTGGTCTTGGCCCGTACCCTGCCGATCCATCAGTGCCCTTCGACCGACGGCTATCCGCGGATGATCGACGGCTTTGGCGCGGGCCGTCGGCCCAGGCCGCCTGCCGCCGCGGTCGATTACTCGGGCAGCCTGGGCGGCGCCGTGATTGGGGTTGGTCAGGGAGTGTGGACGGGCATCAACGTCGAAACCGGTGGAAATTTCGATACACCAGACGAAGTGTTCATGCGGGAGTTTGTCGCTCCACCACGGCTGGCTAGCATTGAGGACGGACTGTCGAACACACTCGCCATCTATGAGCAAGCCGCCAAGCCGCTCAATATCGTCGACGGTCTTCGCGATCTTGCGGAGCCGTTTTCCGTAGGGGCTTGGTTGACTTGCGACATCGGTTCATTCGACAGCTCGAATGGGATCAACCGACTCAACTACTGGCAATTGTACTCGGATCATCCAGGGCTCGCGCACATCCTCATGTGCGATGGCGCAGTTCGCGTGGTGCGCGAGGGTACATCTCCGCAGGTTCTCTTGGCGATCATGACTCGCGCTGGCGGCGAGGTGGTCGACCTCAGTAAGCTGCAATAGAATCGCCTGCGGGAGGAATCGTCAGAATGAACCGCACGGCGAGCCACCGAAAAGCGCCCGGCCTGACGCTCGTCGAGTTGCTGGTGGTGATCGCAATCATCGGCGTGCTGATCGCGCTGCTGTTGCCGGCCGTGCAGTCCGCCCGCGAGGCAGCTCGCCGGATGCAGTGTGCGCACCACCTGCGGCAGCTTGACATTGCCCTGCATCTCTACACCGAGCGCAACCGCGAGTTCTTGCCCGCGTTCGTGCGGGCGCCCGAGTTCACGGCCCGAAGAACGCCGGTCCGCATCGGGACTCCGCCCGTGTCCTGGGAATCGCTGTCCTGGCGAGCGACTTTGCTTCCCTATCACGAACAACAGGCCCTGTTTGACGCGCTCGATCTGCAACGGTCGGCCTTGGACGAACCGAACCTTTCGGTCGCACGAACGCAAATCAAGGAGCACCAATGTCCCAGCACGCCTGGGTATCCGCGTAGGATCGCCGACATGGGGGATGGCCTCAATGGAATCCCGATTCGGCGAAGTGTGAGTGTCGCGGCGCAAGACTACGAGGCGGTGCTGGGGGCCGGCCCGCATGCCGACGATGTGACGTATACCTACTTCGGCGCTTGACGCGGAGCAACGCCCCTGCTCGAGGGCACGTTGTTGCGCAGCGCGGCGACGTACCCCGCGTCGCTGCGCGACGTGTCCGACGGCCTTTCGTCGACCGTTCTCTTGGCCGAACGCGCCGGATTTCCCGACAACGTTGTGGATGGCGTGGCGGCGCCGGACTTCTTGCTCTGGGGGCCGTGGTTGTCGCAGGGCCAAGGCGGCTTCAACGGCTCGGATCTGCCGGTCAATGTCAGCAAACGGGATGGGATCTACGCGTTCCATCCGGGCGGGGCGAATGTGCTCCTGTGCGACAGCTCCGTGCAATTTCTTGCGACGACCACCGCGCCGCGCGTCGTAACTGCGCTGATGACTCGCGAGAATGGCGAGGCGATTCGCGACCAGGATTGGCGATAAGCCGCTTCGTAGAGCGATCTGCGAATTCTTGTGCCAAGCGTTATTTCAGGCTGGCCAGGTATTCGCCGAGGGCCGCCAGGTCGGTGTCGCTGATCTTGTCGGGGCCGAAGGCTGGCATCCGCGAGCCTGGGTTGTGCGACTTGGGATCGCGGATGTGATCGGCCAGCCACTGCGCGGTGCGGTCTGGCTTGGAGCCGACGTGCGCCAGGCTTGGTCCACCGGGCCCACGACCCCGTGGGCCGCCGGGTCCTCCGGGACCACCTGGGCCGCCAAAACCGCCCGGCGGCGGTCCACCCGGAGGTGGTCCGCCAGGCGGAGGGCCGCCGAAACCACCGGGGCCGCCTGGTCCTCCTTCTTCCATGCGATGGCAGCGCCCGCACTTCTGCGTCTCGAAGACCTCCTTGCCGAGGGCGAGCTGGTCCCCTGCTGCGCCGGCCGCAGGCGCGGCAGGCTCTGCGGTTGCCGATGCGGTGGGCTCAGGCGTGGTAGGCTCTGTCGGCGCGGCGGCCACCGGCCGCGAGGGCGCTCCCGCCACGGCTGCCGCCGGCGGGGGGGGCGGCGGGGGGGATTCACTCGCGCCCACTTTGAAACGCTCGGCCGGCGCGGCGCCGCCCCCCTCTCCGCACCCTGCGGCCAACGGGAGCAACAGCAGTCCACAAGCGAGCCGAACTCGCTTCCACAGGTTGCGGCTAGAGCCGGGGGGCGTCATGGGCGAGCAATCTCCAAGGTCAAGCGATCTGACAATATCCCTGAGAGCACTGGTCGCGATGCCGCCGCCGGTGCCGCCGCGAGATTTCATTAGATTCCGCTTGATTACCCGCCTGCGCGGAGTTTGGCGAAGCGGTTCTCCGGTCCAGTACGTTGCTTAGGCCTTCGGCCGCACATTATGCTGGCGCTCGCGTCCCTGCTGGCGGCGGTCCGCCGCCAAGGGCGCCCCCGCCTCTGCTGCGAAAGGCTTGCCCTATGCCTCGCTGGTCGTTCTTCGCCCTCCTGTTATTGGCTACCCCGATCATGGGCTTTTCGGCCGTGGCCGGCGCCGCTGAGCGCGAGTTCGGATTTGGCCGCGCGGAGATCACCCCCCGCGAGCCCAACCGACTCTCGGGCTACGCCGCCCGCGGCACTCCGGCCGAGGGCGCGGTCCATAAGCTCTGGGCTCGTGCCTGCGCGATCAAAGGCGAAGGGGGGCGGCTGTATGTATTGGCGGCCGCCGATTGCATCGGCTTCCCCGGCGCGATGACAACCCAAATCGCCCGCGAGCTCGAGCGCCGGCACGGCCTGCCGCGAGAGGCGTTCGTCCTAGCGGCCACCCATAGCCACACCGCGCCCCACGTGGCAGGCGGGCTGACGAACATCTTTACCGTGCCGCTCACGCCGGAAGAGGACGCCGCGGCCAACAGGTATGCGGAGCAACTACAGCAGGGGGTGCTGGCGGCGGTCGACACGGCGATCAAGGACCTGGGCCCCGGCACGCTGAGTTGGGCCCAAGGAAGCGCCAACTTCGCCGCCAACCGCCGGGCGATCAAAAATGGCCGCTGGGAAGGGTTTGGCGTCGACCCCAAGGGCCCCGTCGACCGCAGCGTGCCGGTGCTCCAGGTGCGCGGGCCCGACGGCCAGGTGCGGGGCATTGTGTTCAACTATGCCTGCCATTGCACGACGTTGGGCCCGGAGTTCAACCAGGTCTGCGGCGACTGGGCAGCGTTCGCGGCCGAAGAGCTGGAAGGCCGCTATCCCAAAGCGGTTGCGATCTGCACGATCGGCTGCGGGGCTGACCAAAACCCGGAACCCCGCACCGGGATCGAGCTGTCGCGGCAGCACGGCCGCGAGCTCTCGCGGACGGTGGCCGACGTGGTCGAGGGGCCTCAGACGCCTATTAAGGGTGCGCTTTCCGCCGGCTTCACCTACGCGGGGCTGCCGATCGATCGGCCGACCGTCGACGAGCTCAAGGAGCGGCTCACGAGCGGCGACGTTCATGTTCGCCGGCATGCCCAAACCATGCTCGACATCTACGAGCGGATGGGCCGCCTGCCGGAAACCTATCCCTGCCCGGTGCAAGTGTGGCGATTTGGCGACGACCTGGGCATGGTCTTTCTGGGAGGCGAGGTAGTGGTCGACTACGTGCTGCGGCTCAAGCGCGAGCTGGGCCCCGGCAAGGTGTGGGCAACTGCTTACGCCAACGACGTTTTCGGCTATGTGGCCTCGGAGCGTGTCCGCTCGGAAGGGGGCTACGAGGTCGACTCCTCGATGATCTACTACAGTCAGCCGGGGCGGTGGTCGACCGGCACGGAAGAGCTGCTGATCAAGACCATCAGGGAGCTGTGGGCGAATCCGTCGGCCGAGCGAGCGAAGACGCCGGCCGAAGGACTGCAAAGCTGGAAGTTGCCGCCGGAGTTCGAGATCGAACTCGTGGCCGCCGAGCCGCTGGTGGCCGATCCGATCAACCTGGCCTTCGGGACCGACGGCAAACTGTGGGTCGTGGAGATGGGAGATTACCCCCGCGGCGAAGACGACCACGGCAGCCCCGGCGGCCGCGTCCGTTGGCTCGAAGACGCCGACGGCGACGGGCAGTTCGAGAAAAGCGTGGTGTTTCTCGAGGGGCTCGAGTTTCCCACCGCGGTGTATCCCTGGCGCGACGGCGTGCTCGTGGCTGCGGCGCCTGAGCTGCTTCACGCGGCCGACACCGACGGCGATGGCCGAGCGGACCGCCGCACCGTGCTGTTCGACGGTTTCCAGCGCGGCAATCCGCAGCACCGCTTCAACGGCTTCGACTACGGGCTCGACGGCTGGATCTATGCCGGCGGCGGGTCGGAAGACCGCGAGATCCGCTCGCTGAAGACGGGCGAAACGACCGAGACGCATGGCCGCGACTTTCGGTTTCAGCCTGATCTAGGGTTGATCGAGCCGCTCTCCGGGCAGTCCGGCTTCGTCCGCAGCCGCGACGACTTTGGCCGCTGGTTCTACGGCGACAATAGCCGGCCGATTCGCCAGAGCGTGCTGCCGGATCACTATTTGCGCCGCAACCCGTTCGCGGCTTATCCGCAGACGGGGCACGACCTGTGCGATCCGCCGCTCAACCCGCCGGTGTTTCCTGCCAGCCGCACGCGCGACCGCTTCAACGACCTGTACACGGCGAACCGCTTCACGTCGGCCTGCAGCCCCGTGATCTATCGCGCGGATCTGTTCGGACCTGCCTACGCGAGCGCGGCGTTCGTCTGCGAGCCGGTCCACAACTTGGTTCATCGAGTGCGCCTGATCCCCGACGGCGCGACGTTTCGCGGCGAGCGCTTCGCCGGCGACGCGAGCAGCGAGTTCTTGGCTTCGACCGATCCCTGGGCGCGCCCCGTGCGCGTCGTCACCGGGCCCGACGGCGCGCTGTGGATCGCCGACATGTACCGCTTGGTGATCGAGCATCCGGCGTGGATTCCTGAGGAGTGGCAGCGACGGCTCGATCTCCGCGCAGGGCACGACAAAGGGCGAATTTACCGGGTTTTTCCCCGTGGAAAGCGGCCTGCCCCGTGGCCAAAGCTCGCGGCCGCCAAGCGCGGAGAACTGGTCGCGGCGCTCGCCAGCCCCGTGGGGCCCCTGCGCGACATGGCCCAGCGACTGCTGATCGAGCGGCGCGAGGACGGGGCCTTGCCGGCGCTGGAAGACTTGGGGTTTCAAACAGCGGATCCGCGCGTGCGCGTACAGTCGTTGGCGGTCAGAGCCGCGCTGGGGGCTCAGATCACCGAGCCCCTGGCCTTCGCGCTGCGCGATCCGCACCCGGGCGTGCGACGGATTGCGATCGAGCTGGCCGAAGCGAGTCTTGCGGAGCAGCCTGGGTTTGGCCAGCAGATCGCGCGTTTGGCCGAAGATGCCGATGCCCAAGTGCGTCTCCAGGCAGCCTTCACACTAGGCGGCTGGGATGATCCGTCCGCGGCGGCGGCGCTCGCCAAGGTTGCCTTGCGAGCCCAGGGCGATCCGTGGCTAGGCGCCGCGGTGCAGAGCGTCGCGCCGGAGAGGGCGCTGGCGGTTGCTGCGGCGATTTGGCAAGAAACCGGGACCGAACGGGCAGACTCGAGCTCACTGGTGGAAGGCCTGCTCGCCTCGGCCCTGGGCGCCGATCCCTTGGCCGCTTCGCCTGCGGTGCTATCCGCGGCGCTCGCGCAATCGAGCCCGGCGCCCATGGCCGCGGTGCTGCAAGCCCTGGAACGGCGCGGCTGCGATCCGAGCGAAGTCCTCGTGCGCCTGGGTCAGCACTCGACACGGAGCATGCAAGCTCTGCTCAAGCGGCTCGAGCAGGCCCGCCAGGCGGCAGTCAGGTCCGAGACGGCCGTCGAGGCGCGGATCGCCCAAATTCCGCTGCTGGGACACCTGGCGGGAGAGGCTCGCCAGGAGGACGTGCAGGCGCTGGTGAGTTTGCTTAACTCCCGCGAGGAATTGCCGTTGCAGCTTGCCGCTGTCGACCGGCTGGGACATATTCCCGACGATTCGGTGGCCCCGGCCCTGCTTGCCGACTGGGCCCAGTTGGCGCCTGCGGTGCGGCAGCGGGCGCTCGATGCGTTGTTGGCACGTGCCGCCTGGACCGAAGCCTTGTTGCACTCCGCCGAAACCGGCGAAGTGCGCTTGGCGGAACTCGACGCGGCCCGCCGCGACCGCCTGCTCTCCCATCCGGCGGACACGATTCGCGCTCGGGCAGCGAAGCTGCTGGCAACCCCGGCCCAGTCCGATCGGCAGGCGCTCGTGGAACGTTACCGCGGCCAAGTTGCGGAACAGGGAGACAACGAGCGCGGGCGGGCGCTCTTCAAGCAGCATTGCGGCGCCTGTCATCGCCTCGGCAGCGAAGGGCACGTGGTCGGCCCCGATCTGGCTTCGCTCTCGAACAAGTCGAACGAGGCCTTGCTCGTCGCGGTGCTCGACCCAAACCGTGCCGTGGAGTGGCATTACAAGGTGTTTCACGCCGTGACCAAGGATGGTCGGTTGCACGCCGGCATGGTGGCGGAGGAGGCCAGCGGCTCGGTGACGCTGGCGGCCGCCGACGGTCAACGCACCGTTCTGCTTCGCAGTGAGCTCGAAGAACTGCGTGAGACCGAGAAATCCCTCATGCCCGAGGGGCTCGAATCATCGCTCGCACCGAGCGATCTGAGCGACGTGTTCAGTTACGTGCGCTCATCGGCGCGCTAGAGCGCGCTCTTCTGTCTTCGGGGCCTTGAGTTGGCGGCCCCAACGCCTCCGATGCGCGAATCACTTGCGCGCTTGTTGTTTGCCTACAAACATTTTTGCGACGGTGTTGGTCAAGAACAAACCAGCATCAACCGGATGTAGATTAATTTTTTTTTGCCCACGAGATTGACTATGCGCAATCTTGTGTTACTTTGGCCTTTCATGGGCGGTAGCACCGCGCCAATTGCTATTCTCGGCGTTCGCCGAATATTCCTCGCAAGCCCACCATTGAGGTCAACCCGGCTCCCACTCTCATCCGCGGCTTCTCCCCGAAGCTTCTAGGACTGGAACGGCAGAAGAGGCACGCACGTTCAGTCCCGAAGTCATTCCTGCCGCTCGCGGCGCAGGTTTCGACGCGCACGTTTACAGACTGTCGTAGTTCGGTGGTTTCCTTCGGCCGCAACAGCGTCGGCCGGGTGATCGCCGCACTCAGGCGGTCGACCAGTCGCTGCCGCCCGGCAGTCACAGCCCCCTCTCTTTAGCATCAGGTCTTGGTTCTTCCGAGAAGCGAAAAAGGACTACACCATGAGATTCAATTGGCTTGCGCCTGGCATCGCCTTGTCGGCCGTGCTTTTTGGCGCTTTGCAACTCTCCGCCCAGGTCGTTGTCGGCCCTAACAGCAAGGGCGGGTTCAACGCGTACATGCGCGATGCGACGACCAAGCCCTTCGCCGACGCCGAGTCGGACGCAAGCGCCCTCAAGTTCCCTGGGTACACGGTCAACGGCGTGGAGGTTCTCCCGGCCAGCAGCACCAAGGGGCACTTGGTGACTCTTCAGGGGAGTCAGGAAGGAAACTTCGTGCTCAATTCCGTCGGCACTGGCTGGCTGGGCTTGACCGACGACCCGGCCTACGGGGGCGAGGAGTTTGGGAACACGAGCGGCATGCCTTACCCGCCGTTCAAGTCGGGCTCAAAGGAACTGCGTGAGGTCCCCAAGGATGGCGAACGCGGTGCCGGCTGGGTTTGGACCACCGGCGAGCCGTTTGAGTACAACTTCTGGAATGGCGGCGAGCCGAACAATTGTTGCGACGGCGAAAACTACGCCGAGATGATTGGGACCGGCGCCTACAACGATCTCAGCACCCAATCGATCCCCTCGCTGATCGAGTGGGACCTCAAGCTCGCCCAGCATCCCATCACGCTGGAAATGGACCTCGCCGCGCTCAATGGCAAGTTGGCCGGCCGCGTGGTCGCCACGACCACCGAAGGCGGCAAGGCCATTCCGGGCGAACAGTACTCCGTTGCCCAGAAGGTCAGCTACGTGCTCAAGCAGCCGGGCACCGAGGCGCAAGTCGGCGGCCTGACCTCGACCTGGCTGAACGGCAACCTCACCTCCGATGGCGCGTGGGACGCTGGCTTGGCCAATCCGGCCAGTTACATCGTGTCTCCGTTCTTCCTCGATAAGATCTCCTACGGCAACGACACCCCCAACGGGTATCCGGCTGCCACGGGGATCGCGGGGAACCGGGACAACTACTCGGTCCAGTGGCAGGGCGAAATCTTCATTCCCAAGGGATCGATCAACTTCCGTGACGGCAACGACGACTACACGAAGCTGGTCATCGACGGCAACACGCTGATCGACGACAACACTTGGACGAGCTGGGACGGCACCCAGAACGGCGGCGGCGGCGTCGGCACGTTTGACGCCTCGAAGAGCGACGCCACGGTCGACGGCCTCAAGGGCGGTTGGTATCCGATTACCTTCCGCGGGGCCGAAGGCGGCGGCGGCGACAACTTCCGCCTCGTCTGGGACGCCACCGACAAGGGCAACTCGGGCCCCGACACCGCGGCGTTTGCCAACCCCGACACCGCGGGCGAGTTCTTCACCGTCGGCTCGGAGTTCTTCCGGTCGATCGATCCAGGGGTAAAGGTGAGCGCCACAATCCCCTTGGGCGTTGTTTCCGCGAGCAGTGTTGCTGGCTACGCGGGCAACGACGGGCTCGGCTCGGCCGGCACGAATGTTGAGATGCCCCTCAATGGCGCCACGATCAACCTGAGCGGTCAGCAGACGCTGGTGCTCACGGCCTCGGTCGGCGGCCTGACCCAGACCCTCGAAAAGTTGGTCGACTTCGGCGGCAGCACCGGTGGCACGCCTCCGGGCGATCTCAATGGCGACCACAAGGTCGACCTGACCGACTTCGGCATCCTGAAGGCGAACTTCGGCAAGTCGGGAGCGGCCGGAGCGGCCGTGCCCGAACCGTCGACGCTGCTGCTGGCGGGCCTCGGCCTGCTGGGCTTGGCCGCGCGGTGGGCTCGCCGGCGTTCTCTCTAGCAATTTGGCGCCTTGATTGGCTCATTCACCTCAAGATCATCCCCTGGAGCGATGCAGGTCAAGAAATCTCGCCTTCGGAAGCGAGTGCCTGGCGGCGCCTGAAACGTAGGGTGTCCGCCAGGCTGCCCAGAGAAGCTGGACTTGAAATTTTCGAAAAGAGCAGCCGTGCCCTTTTCTTGTGATTCAAAATTCCTCCACGAGGTGCCAACCATGACATTGAACCTGAGACGGTGGGCTGCCACCGTCATGCTTACGGTCGGCCTGTTTGGGCTGACGAAGCTGACCCGGGCCGATCTGCTCGGTTTTTGGGACTTCAACTCGACGAACGCTCCCGCCCCTGAACTGGCGCTCGACCAGAGCGGCAACTTGAACAACGGTCTGATTTCGGGCGCGAAGTACACCGCGTCCGGCAAGGATGGCCAGGGCATTTCGTTCAAGGGGGGCGCTGACACGATTCAGTTGCTCACCGCCAATCGCGGCGCCTTCAACGGCATCGGCGATAAGAACGCCGTGACCGTGGCCTTCTGGTGGAATGGCGACGACGCCGTTCAGCCCATCAACCAGTCGCAGTTCTGGGCCGAGCCGAACCGTTCGTTCCAGGCCCATGTGCCTTGGAGCGACAGCAACGTTTACTTCGACACCGGAGGTTGCTGCGGTGGGGATACCCAGCGCATCAGCGGGCCAGTCGATGCGAGCCAGTACAAAGGCGACTGGCATCAATGGGTGTTCATCAAGAACGGCGACGACAAGATCGTCTACGTCGATGGCCAGGAGTTCCTCTCCGGCACGAACACTGCCCCCATGCCGGCCCCCACGGGCGGCATTTGGCTCGGCAGCGCCAACGGCAACAACAGCTCGTACGGTCTGTACGATGACTTTGCGATCTGGGACGAAGGCTTGAGCGCCAAGCAGGTCCAGACGTTGTTCACCAAGGGCGTGCGAGGGCTCGAGCCCAGTCTGCCGCAGACCACTGCCGTGGATCTGCAGATGGATCTCGCCGTGTCGGGCGGGAAGCTCGTGGGCCGCGTGGTCGGCAACGCCACGGTCGACGGCAAGACGCAGACGATTTCCGCCACCGAGTACACGGTCTCGCAGAAGTTCAGCTACGTGCTCAAGGAGCCCGGCGTCACTCCGCAAACCGGCGGCTTGACCTCGACCTGGCTCAACGGCAACCTCACCTCCGATGGCGCGTGGTCCGCTGGCTTGGCCAATCCCTCCACCTATATCGTTCCCCCGTTCTTCCTCGACAAGATCTCTTACGGCAACGATACCCCCAACGGGTATCCTGCCGCCACGGGCTTGTCTGGGAACCGGGAAAACTACTCGGCGCAGTGGCAGGGTGAAATCTTCATTCCGAAGGGAACGGTCACGTTCCGCGACGGCAACGACGACTACACCAAGCTGGTCATCGATGGCAACACGCTGATCGACGACAACAACTGGACGAGCTGGGACGGCACCCAGAACGGCGGCGGCGGCGTCGGCACGTTCGACGCCTCGAAGAGCGACGCCACGGTCGACGGCCTCAAGGGCGGCTGGTATCCGATTACCTTCCGCGGGGCTGAAGGCGGCGGCGGCGATAACTTCCGCCTCGTCTGGGACGCCACCGACAAGGGGGTTTCCGCCCCTGACGACGTGGCCTTCGCCAATCCCGACACCGCGGGTGAGTTCTTCACCGTCGGCTCGGAATTCTTCCGGGCGATCGATCCGGGCGTTGTTTCCACGGTGGTTGTGCCTTTGGGCTTCAACTCCACGTCGGGCTCGATCGGCATGGCCGGCAAGAACGGCCTCGGCAGCGATGGCGTCAACGCCGAGATCCCGCTCAACGGCGCCACGATCCCGTTGTCGGGCGACGTGACGTTGGTGCTCAACGGCTATGCCGCCGGCTTGAGCAAGTCGCTCGAGAAGACGGTGACGTTCGGCGGCGGCTGCTCGCTGGCCGGCGACGTCAACTGTGACAACAAAGTCGATCTGACCGACTTCGGCATCCTCAAGGCCAACTTCGGCACGTCCGGCGCTGCCGGCGGCGCCGGGGCGGCTGTGCCTGAGCCGTCGTCGCTCGTGTTGCTGTGTCTTGGCGGCCTCTTGGGGCTGGCCACGTTGGTACGGAAACGGAACGCTCGGGTCTAACCCAGCCTGAGCGTTAGTCCTCGCTTCGGCCGACCGGCGGTGTGCCAGCACCGCCGGTTGGCTGGCCGAGGGGACCAAGAAGAATCCATTCGCAGGCAAATCTTTCGCTACAGAATCTAAAGCAAGCAAACGAACGAGTCCGGCATTCTGCTAGCTCCAGGGTGTCTAATTCGTGCATGAACGATTTATAAGAAAATCTTTCTGCACGAACATTGACATTCATGCGCTATGTGTTAGTTTGGCGTGCATGAGCTCATCACAACCACGCCAACCGCTACCATCGCACCCTTCGAGCCCCTCGGGCCAACCTGGAGGTTTGGTCGGACTCGTCTGATTTTCCCTTGGCTCCCGGCCACGGGGATGAACGGCAGGAAGAGGCACACAACCGCGCTCGTTCAGTCCCGCTTGGAAACGGCGCCCACTCTGGGCGGCTCCGCTCTGCGCTAAACGCTCGTCCGCACCTGGTTAGTCAGGTCGGTCGGCGTTTGTTCGTTGACGCGGTCGGCGGCTAACAGCCGTGGTTTTCCCCTGCTTTGCAAGCGGCTGTCCGCTCTTCTCGGGTGGCAGTGCGCGCACACCTTGTCTTTGGTTCTTACGAGAAGCGAAAAGGACTACACCATGAGAATGAAATGGCTGGCGCTCGGCACGGCGCTGTCCGCGGTGCTCTTCGGCGCCATCAACGTTCGCGCCCAAGTGTTGGTCGGCCCCAACAGCAAGGGGGGCTTCAACGCCTACACGCGCGTTGCCACCACCAAGCCCTTCGCTACGGCGGAGGAGGATGCCCGGGGCATGACCTTCCCCGGTTACTCGATCAACGGGGTCGAGATCATTCCGGCCAGCTCGGCCAAGGGGCACTTGCTCACGTTGCAGGGGTCTGAGGAGCGCAACTTCGTGGCGAGCTCGGTCGGCTTCGGCTGGCTCGGCCTCTCCGACGATCCCGCCTACGGCGGCGAAGAAGGGGGCGACGAGAGCGGCTTCCCGTACCCGGCTCTCAAGGCTGGCTCGACCGAGTTGCGGACGGCCCCCGACGCGACCCAGCGCGGCTTCGGCTGGGTCTGGACCACCGGCGAGACGTTCGACTACCAGGCCTGGAACGGCGGTGAGCCGAACAACTCGGGAGGCGCCGAGAACTCCGCCGAGCTCACCGCCTCGGGCTTCAACGATCTGAGCACCCAGGAAATCCCCTCGCTCGTCGAGTGGGATCTGGGCCTCAAGAGCAACCCGATCCAGATGAACCTCGACCTCTCGGTCCAGGGGGGCAAGCTGGCGGGCGTGGTGCAGGCTTCCTCGACGGCCGACTTTGGCAGCAAGGACCTGACGGGCGAGAGCTGGTACGTCACCCAGCACGTCGAGCACGTGCTGCGCGCTCCGGGCGTCACCCCGGTTCAGGGCCTGAAGGCCACGTTCCTCAACGGCAATTACACCAGCGATGGCGCCTGGAGCGCCGCCCTGGCCAACCCCGCCAACTTCTCGGCGCCCCCGTCGTTGATCGACAAGATCTCCTACGGCGGCGACACCCCCAACGACCTGCCGGCTCAGTCCGGCTTCGCTTCGCGGGCCTCGGGCAACAACCAGGAGAATTACTCAGTCCAGTGGGAAGGTGAAATCTTCATCCCCCAAGGGACGGTGAACTTCTGGGACGGCAACGACGACTACGCCAAGCTCGTCATCGACGGCAATACGCTGATCGACGACAACAACTGGACGAGTTGGGACGGCAGCCAGAACAGCGACACGGCCACCGGGTCGTTCGTGGCCACGAAGACCGACGCCACGGTCGATGGCCTCAAGGGGGGCTGGTATCCGATTACCTTCCGCGGGTCGGAAGGGGGCGGCGGCGACAACTTCCGCCTCGTCTGGGACGCCACCGACAAGGGGCTCACCGGCGGCGACGTCGACGCTCCCTACCTGAACCCGAACGCCGACCCCGACACCTTTTTCACGGTCGGCTCCGAGTTCTTCCGGGCGGTCGATCCGGGCCTGGTGGTCTCGACCGATCTGCGGCTGGGCCAGGTCGATGCCACGGGCAAGGCGGCCGGTTACATGGGCACGGATGGCGTGAACGGCGTGCTGTCGACCAACGGGTCGACCATCAACCTCACCGGCCTGCAGACGCTGACGATGCACGCCTCGATCGCCGGCCAGGACTTCGCCGTGACCAAGACCCTCGATTTCGGGGGAACCACGACGGGGATCCCTGGCGACATCGACGGCAATGGCAAGGTCGACCTGACCGACTTCGGCATCCTGAAGGCAAACTTCGGGAAGTCGGGGGCGGCCGGAGCGGCCGTGCCCGAGCCCTCGACCCTGGCCCTGTTGGGCCTGGGGGCCCTGTGCGGCCTGGCGGGAGTGGTCCGTCGGGGTCGGAAATAGGGATTTTGAGGGTTCTTTCGTGAGATTTTGTTGCGCGGGTCTTGCGGAAACGGAAGCCTGTGCTAAAACTAGCGCAGTGGCCGATGGTGCGGACAATCCCACCACCGGCTGCTGCGCGGGTTTGGCGGAGCCAAATCGGCGGGCCTCGCGGATCCGGATTCGTCCGGAAAAGGCCGGTTTTTCCGGTCATTCGACGAGGCGAAGTGAAAACGCAGGCGGCGGAGCTTAACCAACCCCGCCTCCTGTGCATCCGGCCGGCAAGCGCATGAGAGTCACTCGCCTTGTCCGCACCCGTTGCCGGAAGGATCGAGGTCAGTAAGGCAAGCTGTTGAGGCTTTCTTCTGAGAGGTTGTTCGAACTACCTTGTGTCACAGGAGACGTAGAATGAAGAAACTGTTTTGTGCGGCAGCCGCCCTCGCGCTGCTCACGGCATTCGCCGGATCGGCGAGTGCGGTCACCGATATCGATCTGTTGGTCGAAGTCGATGGAACGGCCTACCTGCGGAACAACACCGCTGGTCCGCTGTCTTTCGACGGCTACCAGATTGCTTCGGAATCCAAGGCATTGGATCCGGCCGGCTGGGACAGCATCTCGGATCGCATTCCGGCTCGCATCAACGACCTGATCGGAGCCTTGGGCGCCGGTGCCTTGACGTTCGGCGAAGCGAATCCGGGCGAAGGCAACTTGGCGGAAGTCAACCTGGGCGGTGCGGGAACTCTGGCCGCTGGGGCCAAGTTCTCGCTCGGTCACCCCTTCAAGACGGGTGTCGATCCGACTGGCCAGGATTTCTTCTTCAAGCTGACGAGCGGCACTGCGGGTATCCCGGGTGACATCACCGTGGTCCCCGAGCCGTCGACCTTCGTGCTCGCTGGCCTCGGCCTGGTCGGCGTGGCTGGCTTGGCTCGCCGTCGTCGCGCTGCCTAGTGCATCGCTCTCGACCCAGTTGAGATTGATCGATCTCTAACCGCTGGACCCGAACGGGTCCAGCGGTTTTTTGTTGCGCGCACCACCCCTTCTCTACCAACCCGCAGCGCCAGCAAGGGACATGAGCGCCTGTTTGGCGCGCTGGCCGCCGATGCCGCCCGGCCCCATGAAGAGGTCAGCCGGAGTTCGGCAAGGGAAGCGCATCTCCCCCCTTGCTCGCGCTGCGGGTTAGTGTGCGCCCGGCCCTCCCATACCAACCCGCAGCGCCAGCAAGGGACATGAGCGCCTGTTCGGCGCGCTGGCCGCCGATGCCGCCCGGCCCCATGAAGAGGTCAGCCGGAGTTCGGCAAGGGAAGCGCATCTCCCCCCT